>CAJXUS010000088.1 GCA_913060675.1 uncultured Rhodospirillales bacterium | reverse complement strand
ATACGAGATCAGCCTCGGTCTCGTGGGCTCGGAGATGTGTATAAGAGACAGGTTGTAAGCAACCGCGCGCGAGAAGCTGGGGTAACGCTGTCTTCGCAGGTTGTTCCTGAAAACCTTGGTTTGGTTTGTGATATGAGGGTCATCCAACAAGCCCTGCTTAACCTTTTGTCCAATGCATTAAAATTTACACCTTCCGGCGGCAAGATTGTTCTCTGGGGGGGATTGAATAACGTTGGGAATGTTTGTTTGTCAGTGAGTGATACAGGCCAAGGAATGGATGAGGCTGCTTTGAACCAGGCGGTAGATTCTTACTCCCATGGTTCATCTGCACTGATGAGGAGCAAACGGGGAATTGGCCTTGGCTTACCTCTTACAGCCAGTTTCCTTGAGCTACATGATGGCAGATTAAACATCGACAGTGAACTTGGAAAAGGGACCCAGATTACTTGTGTCTTCCCAGCTGAGCGTACGGTCTTGCCTGTTGATTATGGACAAGATTTGGTTAAAGCCATTAAGTGACACCCCATTTCTAGAAGTCAAAGCCCTGCCTGTTTGTGAGAGCATTAATTTGCCCTTAGTTAAGCGTTTGTTGTCTGGGTGTTGTTTGGGCTTTATAGAAAATTATCAATCCACATACTTTTCCTGTCTTGCTGCCCAATTGGGTTTGACGTAGCTTCACTGTAATTTGAGTCTTGGTTGATTTGGTCGCTCAAATATTCTTTTAAAATGAGGTTGGTATGTCTTCTCCACGCTGGGCTTTTGTGTTCCTGATTTCAGCGCAGCTTTTATGGGCTGGAAATTTTATTGTTGGGCGTGCCATTTCTGCTGAGATTTCGCCGCTAACCCTCTCCTATTGGCGTTGGACGATCGCCCTTGTCTTTCTTTTACCCTTTACGGTGCCAGCACTGATTAAAGACTGGCATTTATATCGCCCGGTCTTGGGAAAGATGATCGTTCTTGGAGTATTGAGTGTCGCCTGCTTTAACACGCTTTTATATTTCGGATTGCAAACCACAACGGCGACCAATGCCGCGCTTTTTAACTCTATGATCCCGGTTATCATCATCGCGGTATCATTTATGGTATTTCGCGAGCGCATTAGGCCGCTGCAGATACTTGGAATTGCGATTTCGTTTTGTGGAGTTTTAACCCTTCTTGTTCGTGGCAACCCTCAAAATTTAGTCGGCCTGACGTTGAATAGTGGTGACTTTTTTATCCTTGGGGCGGTTCTAAGCTGGTCGTTGTATTCAGCCTTAATGCGGTGGAAGCCTGTTGGTGTCTCACCATTTTCTTTCATTCTTCTTAATGTCCTGATTGGTGAAGTGGTTCTCACTTTGCTTTATATGCCAGGATGGATTGAAGCTGCGCCACTCGAGTTTAATCGCAACAACTTGCTCGCCGTATTTTATGCTGGAATACCCGTTTCGATTATCGCGTTTCTCTGCTGGAACGAAGGGGTTAAGCATGTTGGTGCAAGCCTGGCGGGGCAATTTATTCACCTTCTCCCTATATTTGCAGCAACTCTGGCCATTTTATTATTGGGGGAGAAGCCGGAATATTATCATGGAGCAGGCGCGTTGTTGATCGGATTTGGGGTCTGGCTTTCGGTACGTAAAAGCCGCCGGGCCAAGTTGGTCGAACCCATTTAGGGAAGACGATTTCGATGAGCGCAGGATCTATTTTCACAGACTTGATACTGATTTGATGAAGAAAATATTATGTCCCTGATCCTTTCTGGGATCTTTTCTGGGATCCTTTCTGTGGTTCTCGCGGCACTTTCGAAAATAGGAAGCCGAGCATCTGTGATATTGGCTATAAGCCTGCCAATTGGTGCGCTTTTACCCGAAGTTATTAGCAAAAATCTTTTGCCCTATCTCCCTCATATAATAGTGGGGTTGATAACGGTTGCCATGATCAGGGTCGATTTAGGAAGAGTGGTACACCACCTCAGTAGACCATTTAGTTTGTGTGCTTCGTTAATAATTCTCATGGTTATTATGCCTTTGGGGATGAATTGGTTAGCTGGGTTCCTGGCGCTTTCGTTACCCTTACACATGGCATTGGTCTTTATGGTTTGTGCACCTCCTTTGGGATCAGCGCCTAATCTGGCTTACCTCCTAAAACTGGATGCAGAACTTGTTTTTAATATAACGATTGCAGGCACTTTAATTTTGCCCATGCTTGCCCCGCTTATGGTCAGTGTAACACTTGGTAATAGTATGAGTTTTGACGGCTGGGCTCTGTTCTCTCGTTTGTTCATTACCGTTGGCGCGTCAATTTTTCTTGCGGTATTAGCCCGAAAGGTTTTCGGCCATAAGCGTATTAAAGAAAATGGGCTTGCACTAGATGGCGTGAGTACCATGATCATGGTGTTGTTCGTTGTTGCCGCTATGGGGGGCGTAAGCTGTATACTGGAAACGAACCCCATACAGGTTTTGTACCTGCTTGGGATCGTATTATTAGCAAATTTTGGCGCTCAGGTATTTTTCTCTTTTCTAGGGATGATGATAGAAAAGGTTTATCCGGGGGTGTCACGAAGGCAATCTCTGTCTTTCGGGATGGTTGCAGGAAATAGAAACCTTGGACTTTTCGCCGCAGCGATCCCGTTGGCAAACCTTGAACAGATACTTCCTTTCCTCGCCCTATATCAGGTGCCAATTTATCTTACTCCTATGGTCGGAGGGCTTTTTTACCGCTATTTTCTTAACCGATCTTCTACCCCTACAGTTTCAGGTTAAGTAACTCTCATTATGCCGTAGGCTCTATTATTGGCAGGGTGAGGAGAAAAGCTTGGAGTCTTGACCCGAGATTAATTTATTGTGACTGTATTTTCAGACATAATGATTTGATAGTAAAAAATATTTTCAGAATATTAAAAATTATGTTCACTATTTGTTCTTTGTGCGATAAATTAGGATATGGCAGAAGAAAAAGTTAGTGACGAGAGTAATAGTTACGTTGAATTTACAGGTGACCTACATCCCACTGCAATACGTGGACGAGGGGCGGTTACCAATAGGGTTGGGCGGTTTGAGCGTGAAGAACGTCTGCGTGTCGATGATGGATGGGGTAGTTTGGATGAAGCAGAAAAATCGAGAACTAAAATTATGTCCGATCCGAGCCGTTCGGTAATATCTAAAAACTCATCCCCAGACATTCCCTTCGATCTTTCTTTCAATCCTTATAAAGGCTGTGAGCACGGTTGCATCTATTGTTTTGCTCGGCCGTCTCACGCTTATCTCGGGTTGTCTCCTGGGGTGGATTTCGAGCGATTAATTTTTGCCAAAGATGATGCCGCGCGGCTTTTAGAACAAGAGTTGTCGAAGAAATCCTATCGCTGCAAAGTAATCGCTTTTGGCGCCAATACTGATCCTTATCAACCAATAGAGCGTGAACAGAATATCACGCGTCAGGCATTGGAAGTCTGTGAGGCTTTTAACCAACCCGTTGGCATAATTACCAAGGGATATTTGGTAATGCGCGATGCAGATATTCTGGAGCGTATGGCACGGAAAAACCTTGTCTCGGTAGCTGTTTCTGTGACGACGCTCGATCGTAAATTGGCGCGTACGATGGAGCCTCGGGCATCAACCCCAATGCGACGTCTCGATGCAATTAGAGAACTTACAGGTTTGGGCGTGCCGGTTTCGGTTTTGATGGCCCCGATAATACCCGCATTAAATGATCATGAAATAGAGCGCGTTCTGGGATTATCTGCCCGTGCAGGTGCTGTTAGTTGCAGCTATGTCCTGTTGCGTCTGCCAGGCGAAATTCGTGATCTTTGGATGGAATGGTTACGGATGCATTATTCTGATCGGGCTAATCGGGTGATGAATACCTTACAGTCCATGCGTGGGGGGAAGGATTATGATTCTCGGTGGGGCAAACGTATGAGAGGCGAAGGCGTCTTTGCCAAGTTGATTTCGGATCGTTTTGCTCTATCTCGGCAAAGGTATGGTCTCAACCGAAGATCTCTTAGGCAGCTCGATACCGAGAGCTTTAGCGTACCAAAGCAGTTTCAAAATCCAAAAAAGTCATCAGGACAAATGGATCTGTTCACATGAAGGTTTTGGTCGTTAGTCGTTTGCGCGTATGAAATACATAATATCAAGTGAGGGAGGCGCGACATCCGTTTGGCTTAATAAGCAATGCACTTGGCCGCGGTGATGCGTTTGATGATTAAAAACATGTCGAATAATTGTGCTCATGGGATCACTATGTGAGTTACCTGCGATGTTTTGATAATCGAGATTTCCATCAATCGTTTTCTGAATGATGGCTTCGGCATAAGAAATGATTCGCTGATCTTCTATTTCGCGGGCTGATCTTAAGTTGTTAAAGTCATCGTAAAGTATGTCTTCAAGTGCCAGGTTTTCGGGGACATTTTCTAGGCGGCCAAACCAGATGCGATCACCAACAAGGATGTGGTTAAGTGTATTGTGGATCGACCCAAAATAACTTTTCCGTTCTAATTTGTATTCTGTATCAGAAAGCTCGGAACAGGCATCGTACAGAGTTTTGTTCGCCCAGGCATTGTAATGGGAAAGCTGAATTACTTCATCGGGAGTCATGATCGAGTTGGTTCCAATTTTTGACACATTTTTTTGCTACTTTCTGCATGGCATCAAGTCTAGCACACCTCTATCGTAGCACCGTAATCTACTATTCTAAAAGGTTAATTTCGTGACAGAAGATATATCTAAAGATCATTTCGAAATGAGGTTGGTCGTCGAAGACGAAGTTCAGTTCTTGTGTGATCTCGCGGCAGGTGAAGGATGGAACCCCGGCTTACGCGATATTCAGTGTTTTTATCAGGCAGATAAAACGGGGTTTTATGTTGGTATTCTCAATGGAGAGCCGATTGCCTGTATATCAGCGGTGAAATACGGAAACGATTATGGTTTTGTCGGCTTTTATATTGTTCGCGAACCCTGGCGTAGTAAAGGTTATGGTATCCAAATTTGGAATCATGCTTTGGCGAGCCTTGAAGGGCGGGTAATCGGTCTAGACGGTGTGGTCGATCAGCAGGATAATTATATTAAATCTGGATTTAAACTATCTCATAGAAATATTCGCTTTGAGGGTAACCCGGAAGCAACCTTACCAATCTCCGATGCTTTGGTTGATATTCGGTCTTTGCCCGAGCAGCAGATAATTAGCTATGATGAGGGGTGTTTTTTTGATAAACGGCAGAGCTTTATGCAGGCTTGGCTGAGTGAAGAAGGGCATATGGGGTTTGCTTATCTCGAAGAGGGTAATATCAAAGGTTACGGTCTTATCCGGCCCTACGCGGATGGATATAAAACGGGCCCTTTGTTTGCTGAAAATCCAGAAATTGCGAATATCCTTTTCCAAGCTCTGTGTAGCAAGGTCGAGGGTGGGAAAATCATTCTTGATGTTCCAGAGGTCAATGCAGCGGGCATCGAACTCGCAGAGCGTTTTGGACTGGAGCAAAGTTTTGAAACTGCACGGATGTACAAAGGGGAAAAACCTGAGCTTCCTTTGCAGAAAATTTATGGTGTTACGTCATTTGAGCTCGGATGAAATTACCTCTATTGGGCGCTGCGACGTTGTGTAGCGCCCAATAGTTCTCGTATAAATCGTGAAACCCCACTATCTAATAGCCTATAAAATCAGTCCCGATAACACGGTTTTTCGAGAGACTGATTAAAAATGTGGGAATTTACATGCAAAACACGAACGATAAAATTTATCCAAAATTGCCTGCAATGAAAACGGGTACCCGTGGCAAATGTCCTCGGTGTGGTGAGGGAAAAATTTTCAAGGGTTTTCTGACGGTCGCTCCAGGGTGTGATGCTTGTGGGTTGGATTATTCATTTGCTGATCCTGCTGACGGACCTGCATTTTTTATTCAGATGCTGTTTTGTATTCCTGTTGTTATCTTTGTACTTTGGTTCGAGGTTAAGATCGAACCTCCACTTTGGGCGCACTTACTTACCACATTCCCGATGATTTTGATTACCTGTGTGCTTCCCTTGCGCCCGCTCAAAGGGTGGTTGATCGCAAGTCAGTTCTTTTTCAAAGCTGAAGAAGGCCGATTGGTAAAGGATGACGAATAGTTATCTTAAGCATCAAGTTCTCTGTTGAGCACCAATGATGTTTGTAAATCGGAAACAACAGGATTTTGAGACAGCCTGTTTCTAATTTCGTTCAGGGCTTCGGGGCTTTCAGTCTGAACTTCGACTAAAAGATCTGGGTTCCCTGCGAGCGAATAGCATCGAATAACTTCTGGAAAACTCGAGATTTCATTTATGAGATCTATTGCGGGTGTCTTTTTTAACTTGAGAAATAAAAAGGCACCAAACCCGTTTGTCGACGCATTCTTCAACTCAACACGATACCCCGTGATGATCCCGTCTTCTTCCAGCTTTTGCAGACGGTGACGAACTGTTGAGCGCGCAAGGTTTGTCTGAGTTGCTATTCCTTTTATGGTTTCGCGTGCGTTTTTTCGGAGTACTTGAAGTATATGTCGGTCTGTGTCGTCCAGTTCACGCATAGAAATTCATCTTAATGTTTATTCAGGATGATGAGATATTTGTTGTGTGCGGGAGCCTATCAGGCACCTATCATAAAAACAATCGAACGCGCAAAATGGCGAAAGATACCGCCAAGAATATTCCCTATACTGAATTCAATTAATCAAAGATTTGGTAGAAGGTATTTTCTAATGTCTGTAAGTGCTCTCCATAAATACGATACGACAGAGGCGGAACTCCTATTTCAGGAGTTTTATGGACTATCGGTAAAGGCGTCCACCTTGCCGAGTGAGAGGGATCAAAATTTTCGGATCACTTCTGGGGTGGGTGAAGAGTATGTTCTCAAACTTTATGCACCCGAAACCGATGTCGATTGGCTTGATGCTCAAGATCAGCTTTTAGAGCAATTGTCCAAGAGAGATCCAAGCCTTCCCCTGCCAAGAGTTTTGCTGAATAACAAGGGCTCAATAACGGAAAAGCTTGTCGATCCCAAAGGGGAGACCCGTTTCATCCGGGCTTTGACATGGTTAGAAGGCGATGTCTGGAGTAAGGCTGCCCAGAAGCAAGAACTTGATTTCTCTCAAATCGGTTCTTTGATGGGGCGCATGGATATTGCGCTGAAGCTTTTTACCCATAAGGGAGCAAAACGGACATTCTTATGGGACGTTGCTCAGGCATCTGCGCATAGGGTCTTTGTTCCGATGATCGAAGATGAAAATATCAAATCCATTGTGACAGACATTCTTGATCAGTTCGAACAAGATACTTCCGGTAAACTAAGTCGGCTGCCCTATCAAGTTATTCACAACGATGCCAACGATTATAATATTTTAGTGGATGGCAAAGGCCATATTAGCGGATTAATTGATTTTGGGGATTTCATAGAAAGCCATAGGGTTTGCGAACTGGCTGTTGCTTGTGCTTATGCCATGCTTGGGCAGAGTGATCCTGTCGGCCGTGCTTGCGATGTGGTATCGGGTTATCATGCTGAAAATCCGTTGTCAGAAGACGAAATTGCGCTTCTTTATGATCTCATTCGGGTACGTCTGGCTGAATCAACATGCATGGCGGCACAGCAATATGCAGCAAACCCCGATAATGAGTACCTGCTTATCAGCCAAAAGGATATTCGGGATCTGCTTCAGCGTATGGAGCAAATAAATTCTAAAGTTGTTCACTATCGGTTTAGAGATGTCTGTGGCCTTGAGGCCTGCGCGGGTTCCCGAAAATTGGTGCAATGGTTGTCTGTTAACGCAGATAAAATTGGTCCAATCGTTCAGCATGATCTTTCCCCGGATAACGTTCTAGTCCTCGATCTTTCTCCCATATCTGTGAATGACGAAGGTATCCCGCGAAGTGCTGAAGATGCCACCAACGTTATATTTAAGATGATGGAAGACGCGGGTGCCGCAGTTGGTGTCGGGAGTTATCTTGAAGACCGGGATGTCTATAAGGGTGATTTTTTTGAAACGGTCGATCCTGATGAAAAACGCACGGTGCATTTGGGTATTGATCTTTTTTTGGCAGCCTATGAACCTCTGTACGCTCCCTTGGATGGTATTGTGCGTGTCCACAATGATAACACCCGTGATTATGATTATGGGCCTGTGGTTATCCTGGAACACGAAACAGGTGAAGGGCAAATTTTCTATACCAAGTACGGGCATTTAAGCCGAACCTCACTTGAACTTTGGGAAGATGGTAAGGCGTTCAAAAAAGGCGACGTCATTGGTTATCTCGGCCCCTATCCAGAGAACGGGAATTGGGCGCCACACGTGCATTTCCAATTGCTTCTTGATCTTATGGATATGGACAATAATGTCTGTGGTGTGGCTGCGCGCAGTGAAATCAACGTCTGGTCTTCAGTATGCCCAAGCCCGAACCTTATTTTAGGGATGAAAACCAAATGCCAAGGTTCAATCGTTCGCAATTCAAAAAATATCCGTGCCGAAAGATCTCGTCATCTCAGCCCCAATCTCAGCCTTTCTTATTCTGATCCGTTAAAGGTTATCAGAGCAGAAGGGCAATATTTGTATACGGATAAGAATGAACGTTATCTGGATATGGTGAATAACGTCTGCCATGTCGGGCATTGCCATCCTCGCGTCGTCGCAGCAGCAACTGAACAGATGCCTGTTCTCAACACCAATACGCGTTATATGCACGACAACATTGTCAATTACGCACGGGAGTTGCTGTCGACTTTTCCAGAGCCTTTAGAAGTCTGCTTCTTTGTCAATTCTGGCAGTGAGGCAAACGACCTCGCGCTTCGATTGTCCCGTAATTATACCAATAGCAACGATATGCTAATTGTGGATCACGCCTATCACGGTAACTTGACGTCTTTGATCGACCTCAGTCCCTACAAGTTCAATCGAAAGGGAGGTAAAGGCTGTCCTGATCATGTGAAGATCTGCCCGATGCCAGACGGCTATCGTGGGCCGATCAAGTGGGATGATCCTGAGTGCGGAAGTAAATATGCCGACATGGCGATAGAGCAATTGAGGGCATTAGAAAAAGAAGGCAGGAAACCCGCAGCCTTTATCGCGGAATCATTATTGGGTTGCGGGGGACAAATTGTTTTACCTGAGGGGTATCTTTCCAAAGTATATGATGCCGTTCGTGAAGCCGGAGGCCTGTGTATTGCTGATGAAGTTCAGGTTGGCTTTGGGCGCGTAGGAAGTCACATGTGGGGATTTGAACTACAAGATGTGGTGCCGGATATTGTCACTCTGGGCAAGCCAATTGGAAACGGCCATCCCTTAGGGGCAGTAATTACAACACGGGCTGTAGCCGATGCATTCTTTAATGGGATGGAGTATTTCAACACTTTTGGCGGTAATCCGGTTTCCTGTGCGATCGGGCTTGAAGTCCTTGAGGTTCTTCGCGATGAGCGTTTGCAAAACAATGCTGCCCGCGTAGGCGAGCATATGATGAACGGCTTAAGGCAAATGGCTGATCGGCATCCTTTGATTGGGGAAGTGCGCGGAAGAGGGTTATTTATCGGAGCCGAGCTTGTTCGTGATCCCCAAACCCTAGAGCCCGCTACTCCAGAGGCCAGTCAGGTGGTTAATTTGATGAAAGACCGTGGTATTTTGCTTTCCACAGATGGGCCCCTGGATAATGTGGTCAAAATCAAACCACCGATTTGTTTCTCGATGGATAATGCGGATGAATTCCTTCGTGAGTTTGACAGTTGTATGGGCCTTGTGGGGCAAAGCTCTTAGTTTAAAATAAAAAACGCTGGGGCTCCTTTATTGTAAGGTGCGCCAGCGTTTTTTTATGTGTGGGAACAACTTTTAAGTCGTTGCATTTCCCCGAACGGGTAGAGGGTTCTTTTTGGCAAAAATCACAACGTTACCTGCAAGCGCCAAGGCGACGCCTGTAAGTGAAAGCGGGGACCAGATATAACCCTCAAAAATCGTCGAAAGCGACAGGGCAACGATCGGGAAAAGTACTGTGCTGTAGGCCGCTTTTTCAGCGCCAACACGGCCAACGAGTTTGAGGTACATGGCAAAACCAATAATGGTACCGGGTATTGCGAGATAGAATAGAGAGCCCAGGTATTTCGATGTGAGCTCTATATCAAAGGTGTATCCTTGGAGTAAACACCAAGCACCCAGTGTAATGCTGCCGTATACAAGGGCGTAGGAATTTGCCGTTAGCACATCTCTTCCCTGTTTTTGCTGATGTTGCGAAACCATGTTGCCGAGGGAAAAGCAATAAGTACCACCGATTGCAAGTAATAGACCCGTGATGTTGGAGCCATTCCAGTCTCCGCTGGAAAGGTCCGTCCAAAATAGAGCGCAAATGCCTGTAACGCCGAATGTCGCACCAACAATTGATCTGAATGTTGGCGTCACTCGATTAAACAAAAGGTTATTTGCCATATTGAAAACGGTTGCCAACGAAAAGATAACTGCAATAAGGCCGCTGGAGATGTGAGTGGCTGAATTGTAAAAGAAGAGAAAATTCACACAAAAAAGGAGCCATCCCTGAAGGATAAACCATTTTTGTTGCGCTACAGGTATCCACTTTAATCGGCCGAGGATTACCATAGCACTGACCTGAAGTATGGCGGCTAAGGCAAAGCGATAAAAAGCTGAAACTTCAACTGAGACATCACCGACCTGAAAGGCGATGGCCAACCAGGTCGTTCCCCAGATCATAACAGTACCAAGATATAAGAGAGCACTCACGGGGGGATATCTATTTCTTTTTAGAGTAAAATTTGGCGCGGCCATGGGCCGATTAATTGAGCACACCGTAGATTGGTTTTAGAATTAGTGATATCACCTTATTGCCTAAATTTCACATTCTTGCGGTTATCTGTATAACGGCACTTCTCTTAATTGAGTGTCTCAGTTAAATTGAGGGAAGTAAGTTTAGGTATAGATGAAATGCAGCCCAAAGAACTTTATGTATATAAAACCCTGCTTGGATTAGGGGCGATGTCCGGTCAGTCTACTGACATTGGGCGTGGTCTGTCTTTGGCGACTTGGCAAAACGATGATGGCTATGCCGAGTATGAACGCGCCAATCACCATACCTTAAGTTATTATCTACAGGGTGGTAAAAAGACACGACGGCACCTCGGGGAACGTTCGATTGGAAAAGGACATCCCGGGGCGGTTTGTGTGATGCCGGCGGGTGTGGTTTCTGAATGGAGTATTGAGGCACCTTTCCGGTTTATGCACCTATACTTCGATCGGACAGAATTTGATCGTCACATTATCGAAAGCTGCGATGTAGATCCGGCCAATGTCGAACTCCATGACCTCACTTTCATAAGTGACCCTGTCATAGAGCGATTGTTCCGAGATATCATCTTGCCTCTCGATTGGAACAGCGCTTCAGATAAGATGAGTTTGTCACACGCTGGGCAATTATTGATACAGCACCTGTTGCGTAACTATACAAACAGAAAACTTGAACCATCCCCAAGTCGGGGAGGTCTTTCGCCTTTCGTGTTGAAAAAGGTGCGTGATTTTGTTGAGGCTTCTTTGGAACAGGGGATAATGGTTGAAGACTTGGCGGGTATTGCTGAGTTAAGCCCTTTTCACTTTACCCGAATGTTCCAACAATCGATCGGCTTGAGCCCCCACCAATACGTGCTCAGTCGACGGATAGCAAAAGCAAAAGAGCTCTTAGGTGAGCGCGATCCCTCTCTTGCAAACGTTGCTCAAGAATGTGGCTTCAGTAGTCAGAGCCACCTCACTACACGATTTAGGCGTGCCACTGGTATGACGCCGAATTCCTTCAGACGCCTTTCTTAGAATAAGTTTACTCGTGTTTGAACACTTGATCTGAGGAGTGTTTCTCCCTAAGGTCAGGACCCATTAATTCTACGGACAATCTTGTTACTTCATCTCAGAGGTTCTGCCTCCTTGCCAATATCCCCGATATTGACAGCGGTGTTCAAAACTCTGATATCTCGCAACAAAATTGCCAGCGCTGTTGAATTAATGGGTCATGACCCTAGATCAATGAGTATTGGTTTGTTCAAAATTTAAAGGGTTAAACCCCAGGGGAAGTTAATGGCTGTTCCGGTAGATCAAAAAAAACCATTTCATATCGTGGCTGTGGTAGGGAGCTTACGCAAAGGATCTTATAACCGGGCGTTACTTCAAGAGGCCATTGAAGCTGTTCCTGAAGGCGTAACAATCGAAGTGTTTGATCAACTGGCTGACCTGCCGCTTTTTAACGAAGATATCGAAACTCTTGAGACACCTGCGACCACTTTGGCTTTTAAGGAAGTCATTCGTAAGGCTGATGGCTTGTTGGTCGTTACCCCTGAATATAACTCTGGCCTGCCAGCTGTCCTTAAAAACGCGATAGATTGGGCTTCTCGTGGATCACCATCCGTATTTAAAAATCTAGCCGTAGGTATTATGGGGACGAGCCCTGGTGTACTTGGAACGTCAAGAGCGCAGACGCAGTTAAAACAATCCTTGGGTGGTCTTGGTGCCTATCCCCTTTCCGCGCCTGACTTTGTGCTGCCTCTTTATAAAAGTAAATTTGATGCCAATTTAAAGCTTACGGATGAGGCGACAGTTACACGTTTGACAGCATACCTTGATCGATTGCGCGAACTCGGTACTTGCCTGTCTGTTATTCGTGAAAAATCGTAAGCTGATTACTGGAAAGATCCTGCTACGAGTGTTACATCGTTAAAGCACCGATTTCCCGTGCCGAATTTTGACGTTATAGAGGGGCCAACCGTGTCATTTGAAAAGTATTGTCAGACCGTTGTTAAAAATTTTGAAGCCTTGAGTGCTTTAGATGAGGTCATGGATAATGGCGCGGATATATGGGTTCAGGCGTTAAAACGGGGTAACAAAATTATATTCTGTGGCAATGGAGGTTCTGCCGCTGATGCTCAGCATCTCGCAGCAGAACTCGTTGGCCGTTATATTATAGAACGGGATTCTTTACCCTCAATTGCTTTAACCGTAGATACTTCTGCTCTAACGGCGATTGCCAATGATTACGGATATGATCAGGTTTTTGCCCGTCAACTAAGTGGTCTTGGCAACGAGGGCGATGTCTTTGTTGGTATCACCACAAGTGGTAATTCCGCCAATATAGTTGCTGCAACTGAGGTCGCCAAGAGAATGGGGATCACAGTGATTGGCTTTACAGGGCAGGGCGGCGGTAAGCTTGCGGATGCTTGTGATCTCTGTATCAAAGTTCCTTCAGATACAACCAACCACATTCAGGAAATGCATATCGCTGTTGGTCATTACCTATGTGGGGTTACGGAAACCCGTTTAAGGGATGAGCCTTGAGCCTAAAGTTAGGCGTTAAAAATTGGTAACTGCATGGCGTCTATGATGTTAGCTCCTGACCTTACTTTAAACTGAGGCGTTTCTAATGCGTTGGCTAAATCTGTTTCGCCTTCGCGACTACCGTGACCCGTGAGAACGTGGAGGCCGCCAGCAAGGCCAGCGTGAAGACCCGCTTCAATGTCAGAGGCCCGGTCGCCAACGATCCAAGAATTTGCAAAATCGATATTCAACATTTTTTCTGCGCGCAATAACATTCCGGGTAGAGGTTTCCGTGCTTCGTGATCGGGATGTCCCCCCCATAACGTGTCGCCTTTTTGATGGAAGGGGCAGGCAAAGACCGCATCGATACAAGCACCGAGTTTCTCTAGGTCGTTATGAACTTGATGTTGGACTGCATCAAACTCTTCCCAACCAAAATAGCCATAAGCAATACCTGCTTGATTGGTCACCATTATTACGGGGATCTTATTCTTGTTGGCTTTTGCTATGATTTCAGCAGCACCTTGAATGAGTTCAACATCTTTTGGATTTTGTAGATAGTTGACCTCTTTAACGATGACACCATCCCTATCGAGGAAGAGCGCGGGTGATTTATCCAGGTCTTTTTGTGCGGGTAAGGTTCTGTTTTCTTCCCATACACCTGTTTGACTGACAAAGGGGTATTCGGAGATAGAGAATTTTGAAATCATAAGGCGTTTCGATTTATAAATAAGGACATAAACTGTATAGCCTGACAATTAAAAGGAATACAGGTTTTCTGACGAGGACCATTCCAAAGTCATGGAGGGAGGAGATAATAATAAACAGAATATTTGTGTGAATATGGAGGGTTCCAATTATTTTTATTTTTCTTAAATTTCATGTAAGTGCAATTATGTGACTTAGTATTTGAAATATAATATAATTTTTGAAAAACCAATAATCGCAAAAGTAAGTGTGGAATAAATATTTTTATCTTTTAATGTTGTTAATTATTCTATAAGTACTAAATCACAAGTTCATCGGTTATGTGATCATTATTGTCGCGTAATTTGGTGTTGAATGTTTTGGGCCCTATTTTGTTTATCGAACTTGACTTCTGTTGAGATTTTGGCTGCTTAAGGGGCATACCTTTTCATATTTACCTGCTTAATGGTAGGACTCGGAGATAACGGTGAGCGACCCGTACCTGACACACTTGAAACAGTTGGAAGCTGAGAGCATCCATATTATCCGTGAAGTTGCTGCTGAATTTAGCAATCCGGTTATGCTCTATTCCATTGGTAAAGATTCAGCCGTTATGCTGCATTTGGCGCGTAAGGCTTTTTATCCGTCCAAGCCCCCCTTTCCTTTAATGCATGTCGACACGACATGGAAATTTAAGGAAATGATCGCCTTTCGTGACAAGATGGCAGCTGAGTATGGGTTTGATCTCATCGTTCATACAAACGAAGAGGGCCGTGAAAAAGGAATGAGTCCTTTTATTCATGGATCGGGTCTTTATACCGACGTGATGAAAACCGAGGCCCTAAAGCAGGCGCTTGATAAATATAAGTTTGATGCCGCCTTTGGGGGCGCACGTCGGGATGAAGAAAAGTCTCGCGCTAAGGAACGTGTATTTTCTTTTCGTTCAGAAAATCACCGTTGGGATCCTAAAAATCAACGCCCTGAACTTTGGAAGACATACAATGCACGCGTGAAACCCGGCGAATCTATTCGGGCTTTCCCAATCTCGAATTGGACCGAGCTGGATATTTGGCAGTATATTTACAGCGAGAATATTCCAATTGTACCGCTTTATTACGCTGCAAAACGTCCTGTTGTTGAGCGCGATGGTATTTTGGTCATGGTTGATGATGACCGTTTGCCTCTTGATAAAGGGGAAACACCACAGCTTAAGTCTATTCGGTTTAGAACCCTTGGCTGTTATCCTTTGACCGGGGCGGTTGAATCCGAAGCGGATACATTACCCGACATTATTCAAGAAATGCTTCTGACAACCACATCTGAACGCCAAGGTCGCATGATTGACCATGACGAGGCTGGTTCTATGGAAAAGAAAAAGCAGGAGGGCTACTTCTAATGGCCCATCAAGATAAATTAATTTCTGAAGACATTCTCGCTTACTTGAAAACCCATGAAGAAAAAAGCTTGTTGCGCTTTATTACGTGTGGGTCAGTTGACGACGGGAAGTCGACGCTTATCGGACGCATGCTTTATGATTCAAAGTTGATTTTCGAAGATCAGCTTGCCGCGATTGAAAGCGATAGTAAAAAAGTTGGAACCACTGGGGATGATATTGATCTCGCCCTTTTGGTTGATGGTTTACAGGCCGAACGGGAACAGGGCATCACGATTGATGTTGCCTATCGTTTCTTTTCGACTGACAAACGTAAATTTATCGTTGCAGATACCCCTGGTCATGAACAGTACACGCGTAACATGGCTACCGGGGCATCCAACGCTGAGCTCGCACTGATCCTTGTCGATGCGCGTAAAGGGGTTTTAACGCAAACCCGTCGCCATAGTTATATCGTATCTTTGTTGGGGATCAAAAATGTTGTTTTGGTCGTCAATAAAATGGATTTGGTTGACTATTCTCAAAGCAGATATGACGAAGTTGTTGAAGAATATCTTGAGTTTGCTAAAAAGCTCGATATTCCCAACATCATCACGACACCAATCTCTGCATTGAAGGGTGAAAACGTAATTTCGCCTAGTGAGAAGATGCATTGGTATCATGGACCAACCCTTTTGGGGCATCTTGAGACTGTCGATGTGACAACGGACATTACGGAAACAGATTTCCGTATGCCAGTTCAGTGGGTGAACAGACCAAACCTGGATTTCCGGGGCTTTAGTGGGACGATTGCGTCAGGACGTATTAAGCCTGGAGATAAGTTGGCGGTTTCCCCATCAGGTAAAACCTCAACAATCGAACGTATTGTTACATTTGATGGCGACCTTGACGAGGCGATCGCTGGTCAAGCGGTTACCATCACGCTCAATGACGAGATTGACATCAGCCGAGGGGATGTTTTATCCAAAGCGGATGCAATTCCTGAACTAAGTGATCAACTCAAAGCACACGTCTTGTGGATGCATGAGGAAGAGATGCTACCTGGGCGGCCTTATCTTCTGAAAACGGCTTCGACCACAGTTCCTGTTGTGATCTCTGACTTGCATCATAAAGTGAGTGTTAACACTCTTGAAGAGCAGGCTGGTAAAACGCTTGAGTTAAATGAAGTGGGCATCTGTAATCTTGCCTTGGATCGCGCTATTCCGTTTGATGCTTATAAAAGTAATCGCGAAACGGGTTCTTTCATTCTGATTGATCGCTATACGAATTCGACGGTCGGTGCGGGTATGATTGATTTCGGTCTGCGTCGCGCGAGTAATATTGTTTGGCAAGCGATGGATATTCATAAGGCAACCAGAGCGGAACAAAAAGGTCAAAAACCTTGTGTTCTTTGGTTCACAGGACTGTCCGGTGCGGGTAAATCCACCGTGGCAAATCTGGTTGAGAAAAAGCTCTTTGCTGAAGGCCGCCACACCTACACCCTTGACGGCGATAATGTCCGTCATGGTTTGAATAAGGATCTTGGCTTTACCGATGCGGACCGTGTTGAAAACATAAGACGTGTGTCGGAAACGGCCAATCTGTTTGTTGATGCTGGATTGCTCGTCCTTGTGTCCTTTATTTCTCCATTCCGTAGTGAGCGTCGCATGGCACGTGAACTGATGGCAGAAAACGAGTTCATTGAAGTCTTTGTCGATACTCCGCTTGAAGTTTGTGAAGAACGTGATCCCAAAGGCCTATACAAAAAGGCGCGTGCGGGGGACATCAAGAACTTCACAGGGATTGATTCTGCTTATGAACCTCCCGTAAATGCTGAGATTGTTCTCGAAGGTGGCAGCGCCAGTCCAGAGCAATTGGCTGATCAGGTTATTGCTGACTTGAAAGAGCGCGGTTACATCTAATTGTAGTCTATTGAGCTTAATCGGTAAGAAATTAAAAGGAGCTGAATTTTCAGCTCCTCAGACTGCTGACAAAGGTCTCGCCATTGCGAGGCCTTTGTGATTCACTGT
>CAJXUS010000087.1 GCA_913060675.1 uncultured Rhodospirillales bacterium | reverse complement strand
GAACAATAGAACTCCTTGATCCGCCGTTACCAAATGCACGAGAGCCAGAAAAGTGGTGGCCTATCAGGCATTGGGCCGCGAGAAAACTGCTTATCAATAAAGAATATGAAAAGGCTTATAGGATCTCTTCTGCTCATGGCATGACAAGTGGTGTCGGCTTTGCTGAAGGGGAGTGGCTAACAGGTTGGATTGCATTGAGAAAACTTGGAATGCCGCGCCGAGCTTACACCCATTTTCACCAATTATTTAATGGTGTCAAATCACCCATTAGTAAAGCAAGAGCTGCTTATTGGTCAGGGCGTGCTGCAAAAAATATTGGCCATGATGACTGGGCAAAAAGATGGTTCACAATTTCGGCTTCTCATGCCACGACCTTTTATGGGCAACAGGCTAGTTATGAGTTGGGAAGCCTGCCTGTCATACCAAAAACCTCGGATTTAATTATCACCCCTGGTCAGAAAATCTCTTTTACGGACAAAAAAATTGTTAGAACAATTCATCTGCTTAATAAGCTTGGAGAAGATAAGCTCGTAATTACTTTTTTAACAAGGCTAAGGCTCGATGCGAAAACGAAAGAAGATTATATATTGGCAGCACATTTGGCTAAGGAAGTTGGCCATCCTAATATCGCATTGAGAACCGCAAAGTCAGCCCGTCAAAAAGGTTATCTTCTTCCTGAACTTTTATATCCTAACCTAACACTCACACCAATACAGACATCAAATGCAGAGCCCGCTCTGGTACTTGCTCTTATTCGTCAAGAAAGTGAGTTCAATCACAGGGCAATCAGTCATGCTGGTGCCCGTGGCTTGATGCAATTAATGCCGGCAACAGCCAAATTTGTCGCAAAAAAGGAAAAAGTTAAATACAAGAAACAAAATCTGACAGATGATCCTTCCTACAATGTCAAGCTAGGTACAGCGTACCTGTCTGATTTGATCAAATCTTTTAAGGGATCTTATGTCATGGCTCTGGCAGGGTATAATGCAGGTCCCCACCGGGTAAAGAAATGGGTGAAAGACTACGGCGATCCAAGAGATCCAAGCGTAAATGTCATCGATTGGATCGAGCAAATTCCATTTAACGAGACACGGAATTATGTCCAAAGAATATTGGAAAGCCACATCATTTATAGGGATAAGTTAAACCAAAACTCTTCTGAAAGAACAGAAGTCGGACAACTTCCTTATTCTTTGTGGGGACACCCAAACTCGGGTGGTTAATATGTGGGGTAACTAGCCAGACCCTTGCCGTAAAAGAAAAGTAGTTGTTAACGACGGATGGATATTCGTTCAAGCTTCTTATGGTATTTTTTTATTCGATATCCTCCTCTCACCAATAAGGCAGTAAAATGCAACAAAATCCAATTAAAGCTTTTGTTTTTGATGCTTACGGGACTCTTCTCGATGTGCACTCGGCAGCTGGCAAAGCTATGGATGATCTTGGCGGTAAGGCAGAGGACATATCAAATATCTGGCGCACAAAACAGTTGGAATACACTTGGTTGCGAAGTCTTATGGGAAAACACTGTGACTTTTGGCAGGTAACTTCTGAGGCGTTGAAATATGCACTGCGTTGTCACGATATGGAGAATAAACAACGACACGATAAGTTAATGTCTCTTTACCTGGAGCTCACAGCCTATAAAGATGCGATTCAAACAGTTAAATCCCTTAATCAATTGGGACACACCACGTTAATTTTAAGTAATGGTTCTCGGTATATGTTAGATAAAGCCTTACAAAACTCGGGTTTGGATGACTATATCGATCATGCGATTTCAATTGATGATGTTAAGATATATAAACCAAGCCCTGTCGTTTACAAACTTGCCACCGACTATGTGAATTGCTCACCTTCAGAAATCATGTTCGTTTCAGCCAATGCCTGGGATGTTGCCGGTGCAAATTCATTTGGATTTAGAGTGGCTTGGATTAATCGTTTCAAACGCCCACCAGAAATCCTTCCTGGTGGTCCAGAGCTCATTATTGACAGCTTGTCCGAACTCGAACAGCTATACTAGAAATATATATACCTTTTTCGTAAGTGATATTGTTATGACCAATCCAGAAGCTCCTAATTTTAATGACATCCTTGACGCTCAGGCCAAACTGTCAGGCAAAGCTATTCGTACCCCCTTGCTTGAAAATGCTGAGTTAAATCGTCTCACCGGTGGTCGTATTTTTCTAAAATCTGAAATTTTACAACATACTGGATCATTCAAATTTCGTGGCGCTTATAACTTTATCTGCCGGCTAGATAAGCAGCAGAAAACTCAAGGGTTGATTTCTTATTCTTCCGGAAATCATGCACAAGGTGTTGCTTACGCGGCAAAATTACTTGGCGCCAAAGCTACAATCATTATGCCGAGTGATGCGCCAATTATTAAAATTAACAATACCCGAGAGTTTGGCGCAGAGGTCATCTTGTATGACAGATTTGGTGAAGATCGAGAGGCTATCGGAAACAAGATCATTGCCGACACGGGTGCCATACTGATTCCCCCATACGATCATCCCTTCATTATCGCCGGGCAAGGTACTTGTGGCCTTGAAATTATAGAACAAGTTAAAGAGCGAGATGTTAAATTAGACGGCGTTGTTATTTGTTGTGGTGGTGGAGGCCTGACTTCTGGGGCTGCGCTTGCCATTAAAGAGTTGTCGCCGCGGACGAAGGTATATAGTGCGGAACCGGAAGGGTTTGATGATACGGCCCGATCACTTGTAAAGGGGCAACGTGTAAGTGTATCACCAGACGCCAGATCTATATGCGATGCTGTCTTAACACCTACTCCTGGAGAGATTACATTCTTTATTAATCAGGATTTAATAGAACGTGGACTGGTTGTGTCTGATGACGAGGTTCGTCGTGCAGTGAAGTTCGCGTTTAATACACTAAAGCTTGTCGTTGAACCCGGTGGCGCGGTTGCTCTTGCTTGCATCCTGCATCAAAAACTCGAGACAAAAAATAAGGCCGTCGCCCTCACCCTTTCGGGTGGGAACGTTGACCCATCAAGATTTTTAGAGTGTCTTGAAATTAATTAGTGTTATTCCATGAGGACGAACCATAGCTGCTTGATTTTTTCTCTGCAGGCTTATCGTCTGTCTTCATTTCTGTGAGGCTTGCACTTTCTGGCGTAGTAGAACTTGCATTTGAAAATGAACTATCCCCCGCTGGAGATCCTAAAGCAGCGGTTTGTCCAGGTAATGCTTCTACGACTTTCGCTGTATAATCAGAATGTTCAGATATCCGACGGAACTGCCCTTCTACTTGAGCTCCAGCCTCTATTGCGATCGATTTATGCTTGATATCGCCCACAACCTTTGCTGTGCTGGCAAGGGTAATGGTATTGGCATTCAACTGTCCGCTAACCATTCCACAAACGCGTATTTCTTCAGCATTTACCGATCCGGTTACAACAGCTTTTTCGCCGATTGTAACGCTGCGGCACGTAATATCCCCTTGGACAGTACCGTCAATTTGAAGATCTCCAGTAGAGGTAAGGTCCCCTGTCAGGTTTAAATCAGGGCTTAGTAGTGATGGGATGCCTGATGGTTCTATTTTTTTTGAAGGCGATTCAGATTTCACTACTTTGGTATTTGTTTTATTGGACTTTGAAAACATTTCTACCTGCCAAAATAAATTTACGAGGATCTACGGGCTTACCATTGTATAAAACTTCATAGTGAACGTGTGGACCTGTACTACGTCCTGAATTTCCGAGTAAAGCGATTTTTTCCCGGTGGGTTACTTCTTGCCCTTGTTTTACAAGCAACTTTCTTAAGTGGCCATATCGCGTTCTTATGCCGTTACCGTGATCAATTTCGACCAATCGGCCATATCGTCCACGCCAGCCAGCATAGACGACTTTTCCGGGAGCTGGAGCATAAACGGATGACTTCATGGGGGCTGCCATATCGAGGCCATTATGCACCGAAGTTTTTCCGGTAACTGGGTCACGACGTTTACCAAAAGAACTGGAAATACGATATTGATCAATGGGGGTTGTAAGTGGAAGTTTCGCGACAACTTCCTGTAATGATTCCCAGCGATTTAACTGCATATCCAGAAGATTAACTGATTGTTCGAATTCAGCGCTTTCTTCAATTTCATCTATTGGAAGGTACGGACCACCTTGTCCCACCTGTAAATTTTCTGATCCTAATAATTTGTCTAGGTTAAGACCGGTCATTTCTACAGTTTTTTCAATCACATCCAGGCTGTACTTAGATCGCTCGGTTAGGCGTTCAATTAATTCACGCTGTATATTTGAAACCTCGACCAAAGAGTTTTTTAGCTGGTCAACCTCACCTTCAAGGCCTTGGTTGTTTTTTCTATACATATCAAGAATAGAAGCCTGTTGGACTAGCTGAATGTCGCTTTGTTCAACATCTTCAGTTGCAACTCGCTTAGCTTCCATTAGAGAAACCATTTGTTGCTGTTGTTCATTGACCAATTGATCGCGTTCGGCCAGTTCTTCTTTCAGGTCAGTAATTTCATCATTTAGATTACCTACCTGCGTGAGAATTTCTTCGCGATTATGTTCTAAATCAACCTTAGCCTTTGAAACTGTATCCAATTCACTTTGAACTTGGATCAATTTTCCACCAAGCATTTTTCCTGCGGCTTCGGTTTTATTACGCTCTTCTTCTGATGTTGCTAAAACCTGGCGCAATTGAATTGCTTGACCTTCTAAGGCGGCACTTTGACCTGCGATTGTCTGAAGGTCGTCTTCAAATTGTTCAAGTTTATCTTCAAGTGCTTGACGAGCGAGTGCGACCCGAGCTCTTTCATTCTCTGAATTTTTGAGCTCAACGGTTTTAGTTTTAGAGGTTTCGTTGACCTGATTACCATCCAATAGGCCAATCAGTTGCTCTTGGTTTTCCTGAAGGTCATTGGTGATTTTAGAGAACTGAGTGTGGTATTCACCTACTTGTTGAAGCAGACTAAAATAATCAAGTTTTTGCTCTTCAATAATAATATCTTTATTAGCAAGCCGTTGCTCTGTAACAACCATCGTACCTGAGGAAAAGGCGATCCACCCTGTCAGCGCCAAAACACTCGTCGCCAGACCTTTTTGAATAGCAGGAGTTAACCGAATAAAACGGACCTGATCATGAGAACGGATATGAATTTCACGTGGAGCAAATACTTGGTCTATTCTAAGCTTCGCTCTGTGCATAAAGTCTTGCACATCCATCCCCCTGTTTATTGTTCCAACTATATACAAATAGTTTAGCCAGTTTACTGTAGCTAAAGGAACAAAAAATTAACACATATACTACTTGGGTCGAATTTATACCTGATGATGCTCCTTCTTTCAAAGGGAAAGGGGAAAAGGATGTCATATAGGTTAATAAATTAAGAATCATAGGCTAATTAATCCTAATATTTTTTGGACATAATTCCTTGTCTAAAAGCGGACTAATAAACATTATGTTATTCATAGGTTAAAAGAAAAATAACATCAGTTTTCAGTCTATAGTATATAACTATTTGATAATCGGGGGTGAATAGAATATCGGGTATGGTGGAAATCTTGAATGGCGATCTCAACCATCAGAGAGATGATAATTTTGACTGGATTCGCAGATACGATGTTATCGCCCCTTATTCCTTTCAATCTCAAATTGTCCAGGCTCTCTTTGACTGGTGGTGTTCTTTTCACCCGCGGATGCCTTATCGGCAAGATTTTAATATTTCAGAGCATGCCCAAATTGCCGCTCATTTATATCTAATTAAATCCTATGAAAACCAAACATTCGAATACCGCCTGAATGGTGAAAGTGTCATTAAACTCATTGGGTACTCTATGAAAGGGGTGGTTTTCGACAAATCCTCGCCCTCTCCCAGTCAGCGGGTACTCGCTGAATATTGCCAAGAAGTTACTTCATCAAAAACCTGTAAACGATGTACTGGTGAAATCAGAATTGGTGAAACCCAAAAAGTTGCCTTCGAATCTCTAGATTGCCCCCTTCTAAACGAAAAAAATGAGGTGGGGTATACTCTCGGCGTTATATCAACAATAGAGAATCGGTAACGACCTTCTTCTCCTTTACCATGAAGACCTCAAAATTAATTTTTAATATCTATTTTACTTTGAAATACACCTTCGAAATCCTTTTTAAATAGAAAGATGGCCAGAAAACTTACCTCAAGGTTGTGTTTGGTGAATAAACCCGTCTTATAACGACATATATTTACTTTATAGCAACACTTGTATGAACAAATTTGCATATGAAGAATTTCATTCCGTTCAGTGAACAAATTTAGGAATAACGATATGCTTGGGTCGGGGGACCACCAAAAGACGACAATTTGGACTTTGAGAAAAATTCTATTGTTAATAGGATTGTTGGCTTCAGTTGCAATTGTTGCCGCTCAATTTTGGTCTTTTGAAAAATACAAAAACTTTTCTTTAGATACACTTAACAAAGAAAGTACCAATCAATTCCAACTTATGGTTCTGGAACGTCTTCGTCAGAAATACGAACCTAAATTATTTACATTGGGTTCTGATTGGGCTCGGTATAAATTTCTAGTCAAAGCCATGAAGGATAAAAAGCCTGAAGAGATTGCGACTTTTGATAAATGGTACCGGGATAACAAAGAAATTCAAACCGGGGAAATAGTCCTTCTTTCGACCCACTTTTACACACCAGATATGGATCTTATAACTTCTTCGCAAAAGGGAAGCATCACTGATAACGATGTAATTCTCGAAGAATTAAAGGCCCGGGATAAAAAAGCAAAAAGAAAGCCAATTAGCTATATTTGGGCTGATCAAAATGGCCGTCCTGTTCACTCTACCATTTTCCCAATAGGTGGCTTTAAAGTTGCTGGATTTATAGAACTCGTAACAAATCCCATGCACTACCTTGAGGGCATCAGTGAAACTTTAGGTGCGGATATTACCATTTATGACCCCTCTAACAGCGAGACTGGTTTTGCCTTTTCTGAAACAAGGTCTGTAAATGTTTCTCAAGATGAAACGGTACCCAAAGAAGACGTTGCCGAAACCAGTTCTGAAGCAGTAGAAGCAGAAGTGGAAGAAACAAATCAGACAACTACACCAACAGCTGAACTAAAAGACGGCCTTAGGCTTGATGGATCCACGGCTTACATAACAGCTAGTTTAATCGGTAGTCATGATATGTTGTGGGCCCGTGCAACCTTGGTCAGGGATGTGAGTGATTTCGCAAACGGTTCGGAACAACTCACCCAAGATGCGATCAAGGTTCTTGCTGGGGTATTCTTAACAACCTGGCTCCTTGCCTTTCTAATGTTACGATTTGCCGTTTTCGGAAAATTGAAAGCTTTTGCCAAAGCAATGACATCCATCAGCAAAGGTGAAGTCGATATCGCTCCGCCAGTTGTTGGCCCAGATGAATTTAGAACAATGGCAACTGCTCTCGATCAACTCAGTAATAGTGTGGCACAGGTTTTTCAACTTCAAAATATGGTTGAAACCAGCCCAATGGCTACTGTTATGATCAATACAGAAAGCCTTATTTCCTTTGCAAATCATCGTGCCCGTAGGTACATCAATGATGAGGATGCTGAAAAAGATCTCACTGGCGAAGACGGCAATTTTTTCGAATTAGAAAACGCTGACTATACTTCTCTTATAGACCCTGAAAATCTGCCTAATACACGGTTGGTGACTTTTCACCATAAGTTGTTAGAAGTATCAGCATCAGCCGTTGTTGGAAATTCTGGGGAATTTAAAGCCAGTATGCTCACATGGCAAAATGTTACCGACCGGGAGAATAACCGAGAAGCCGCAAGTGAACTTATTAACAACGTTCGCCGGGTAGCTGATCGGGTAAGCGCCTTATCCTTAAATGTTGAAGAAACTTCAACATCGCTTAATAGCCAATCCCAAACTGTTACTGAGCAGGCTCAAAATACACAAGAACTTGCCCAAAGTGGCTATGATTCTGCTCAAGGTGTAACTCAAACAACGGAAACGATGTCGACAGATATCAGAACGATTAATAATGAATCAGATCGCGCAAGGACTACATCGAATGAAGCTTTAAACCAGCTGGCAAAAGCATCTGAAACGGTTAATCAATTACGTAATTCCAGTGATAGCATCAGTAAAATCAACGAGATGATTACCACAATCACCAATCAAACCAAAATTCTGGCGATGAATGCGACTATTGAGGCTGCGCGTGCAGGTGAAGCTGGTCGAGGATTTGGTGTTGTTGCATCTGAAGTCAAAGCATTGGCTGAAGAAACCGCCTCTGCGACGGATCAGGTTGCTGCTATGATTAAAGAACTACAAATCCATGCTCAAGCAACTACTGATACGATGGAATCAATTGATGTTGTTATGCAACAAGTTGGAGAAACTCAAAACAAAATTTCTGACTCTATCAATGAGCAAGATCGTGCCGCAGGTGCTATCGCTCAAAATATTGAAGGTATGGCCCAAGGGTCTCGTCAGATTGTTGATTTGGTAAATGATGTACACAGGCAATCGATAGATACCGGAAGCTCTGCACAAAGCCTTCTTGGAACTTCCAAGGAACTGGCAGAAGAAGCCTCCAAACTTAATGAGCGTTTAACGGAGTATCAAATGCATTTGGATCAAGAGGCGTAGTCATATAACTTGAAATTGAAAAAGCCCCGCTAATCTAACGATTTAGCGGGGTTTTTTTATACCGTTTCCTTCAGTCAAGCCCTCGAAAATTCTCGCTCAATCAACCCCATTGGGGTGATTTTCATATGGCTCATTCGTCTAGCCGCATAGTTTTGGCGCCAACTCAACATCTTCTGAGTATAGTTTAACATCGTTGCCAGATAGTTTTTGTCACGGGCTAAATTAATCCGTTCTTCCGGATCAGATTTTATATCAAACAATAAGGGCGGGAGGCTCGTGAAATGCACATACTTGAAATCGTCATCGCGAATAATTGTCATTACGCACTGATCACTGGTAAGGCCAAACTTTTCTTCTGCTGAGAAATGTTCCAAATCTCTGAAATCAAATTCCCAATGAACTTCACTCCTCCAACTATCTGGTATCGAGCCTTCCAGGAAAGGTCGAAGTGAATGGCCATCACACTGCATCGGCGTATTCATTTCCATAAGATCTAATACCGTCGGCATAATATCGATAGCTTCACTAAAATGTGTATCTACTGTTTGGCCACGGCTATTATCGGCTTCTTTTCTTGGGTCCCTAATGATAAGGGGGATGTGGCAACTTTCATCAAAATACCCAAGTTTGCCCCACAACCAATGATCCCCGAGTTGTTCAGCGTGGTCTGAAGTGAAAACAATAAGCGTTTTATCGTATTGCCCAGTATCTTTCAGGGTTTGAATAACTCTGCCAAGTTGGTCATCAACTTCTGATATTAGGCCATAATAAGCAGCACGCATCTGTTTGATTTCATGATCTGGTAAGTCTCTAACATTGGTGTCATGCCCCATATAGGCACCATTTTCAGCCATTTTATCCAGAGCATAATCCAAATAAGGGTGTTGGCCCTTTTCTGCATCGACACTATCGGAACGGTGAGGCATGTCGATATCGCTTGGGGCGTACATTTTGTTATAGGGTTCAGGTGCAAACAAGGGAGGATGGGGGCGCAAAAACACGCCATGAAGAAACCAGGGTTCACGATGAATTTTTATATAATTAACAAGTTTATCTGCAATAAAAGCAGTATCACTACTATCTTTATCGTATTTTGGAGATGCATAGCTATATCCCCTCTCCTCAACGCCAGGATAATCTGTCTGCCCAAGTGTAATATCAAACTGGTTTTCAGGAAGGTCGTAACCTTTCTCCTTGAGCTCTCCAAACCAATCAACAGCCATTTCTTCGCTTACCAACGAGCCCACACGAAATCCAGGCATAACACCACAATAGGTCTTTAAGTCAGGATCATTTGCAACCCGCCCACGCGGATCGACAGGCGTGTCCGTGTAACCATAAAGAGTTGGCTCATAGCCTTTCTTTCGAACTTCAAGGGCGATGTTTGTAAAGGTGCCATCCAATGGAGTTCCATTAGAAACGTGGCGATGGTTCATCGCATACATTGACGTAAGCAAAGAAGTTCTGGAAGGGCCACAGGGTACACATTGGGTATAATGTTTTCTAAAGGCCAATCCATCTGCTGCTAATAAATCCAGATTTGGCGTTTGTACCATGTGTCCGGCAGAAGAAAGACATTCAGCACGCCACTGATCAACGCTGATCAACAATATGTTTCTAATTTCTTTGTTACTCATATTTTTCACCTGGATCTTAATGGGCGAATATTTAATTTAAAACGATGGTGTGATTTAACCTAACAAAAAAGTATAGATCCACTTTACAGATAAACAGCAATCCACAGTATGAAATCATGTGAAATATTAAAGTACTGACTTTGGGGATTAGTCTAAAAAAATAGCATCAATAAACGGAGGCTATTTTTTAGATTAAACTACGGCTTTCCCGTTATGGGTTCGGTTAAGCACCCTAATATTCCTAATTGTTCTGTATCTTGGTTATCGTAGGCCTCGTGGCATTCGAGTATATCCTCTACTGCTTGAGCATAGATAACATTCCACTGTGCCTCGGTATGAAAATTCCCCACTGGCATAAAATGTGAGGCGGGATAGGTTTGGGCCCATTCATCCGCGTTGGTAATTTCTGCCAACCCGGTGGCCTCTTCCGTGCCTTGATCACTGGTAAACTGAACACCAAGACGATGGCACCCGACACAAGGGTTATTTCGTGTGCTGAGGGACACTGGTTTCCAGTCTTTAAAATTCCTGCCGAGGTGTTTGTACCAGCCTTCAGGATCAGTCGGGACTTTTTCCCACACCTGACCAATAAAGGGGCTGTACATAAAGGGATCATTGTCGTGACACCCACCACAATCATCCTTAGCTGTTTCAGCTGGCGTATTCCAGATAGCTTTCGCTTCTTTATAGTCTTTTGCTTTTGCCGTTTTCATTGGTGACGGGACTAACCTTCCATCGAGAGGTTTCCCGTTTTTACCTGCGGCTTGAAACCAGCAAGTACTGCCATCTTTTGCGTTATGGGCAACGATATCTATTTCATCGTAATAAACACTTGATGCTGTACGTATTTTCTTTTGGCGGCACAGTGCCGCTACTTGGGCATCACCTACCGATAAGTCCAAAACGCGGGAATAAGGGATACACTGACCATCAGAATTTGGTCCAAGTGGCAGCAAGGAAGGACGATCACAATCCATATTGGGCGTATAAGATTGCGGTGTTTGACCACCATCTATCGTTATGGGTATCAATGTGCCTGTTTGACAACTAAAAGCCGGGAGGTCCCGAATAGCTTCTGCGCACATGTTGCCATAGGACGCGATACTTTGCCCCTCCTCACCCTGTGACGAATTTTGAGGATTTTCACGCGGCGTACAACTGACCAAAAGGATTAGAGAAAAAGACGCAGCAGTCTTAAATATGTAATTGGTGAAGAGCTTTTTCATGAAACCATTCCCGGCTGTTTTAATACGGCATCTTTTACGGCTTCGTAATAGCGTATATACCCCGTACATCGGCAAATATGATCTTTAAGAGCATCATCAATTACCCGGTCCAGGTCAGACCTAGGTACTGGGTTATCAATCAGTCGATCCCAGAGTGTTATTGCAGCCATCAAAAAACCCGAAGTGCAATACCCGCACTGGAAAGAGAAATGATCAAGAAAAGCTTGTTGTAGGGGATGGAGTTGCCCATTTTTTTCAACTCCTTCAATGGTATGAACTTCAACGCCTTCCATTGATGAAAGGGGTGTTGAACAAGCAATCATGGGCTCAAGCGGAGCTCCGGGTTGGCGACGAACCGAAACAGTGCAGGCCCGGCAAACACCAATTCCACAACAGAATTTAGTTCCTGTGAGGTCGAGGTCTTCCTGGAGATAATCGACGAGCGGTAAGTCTGCGTTTTCGCCAGAGGCAATAACTGGATTACCGTTTACTGAAAAATGAATATTACCCATTGATCGCCATCCCTTTTCTGATTTTCTCTGCTGTAATTGGTAAATCTCTAAATCGCACCCCTGTTGCATCGAAAATTGCGTTCGAAATCGCTGGCGCAACTGAACACATAACGGCTTCGGCAATTCCTTTAGACGTTTTATCCGTTTCAACAGGTTCAAGAGTAATCAGTTCTTGATCATTTACAGCGACATCGCGAGATAATGGCACAAAGTATCTATTTAAATTCCAATCCCCATCGGCAGGTCCTCCTAACCCAGGGGGCATGTCTTCGAGCAAGCTGTATCCAATTGCCATTGCAACACCGCCTTGGCTTTGCCCAGACACAAGTCCTTCCGTAATAATTTTACCAGCATTCAAAACAGAAAGGGACTTACGAACAACGGTATCTCCGGAGCGTGGATCGACGGTAAGTCCAATTAAATTACCGCAAGGTGCATAGGTCGTTCTGGAATAACGCGAAGACACTTCTGATGGATAAGTACCTGTATCTGCATGTCTTCGGATAACTTCTGGCTCTGCTTTCTTGGCGTTATACACAGCCAAACCATCAATCTCCCAACGAAAGAGTTCCGAATTAACGGTAAAATCTGCTTTAACCCAAATTTCCTGAAAATAAGCATGAACCAGCGCAGCTTTGACCCCACCGCTCCGATGAATTTCTTCACCAATTTTTTTCATCGGGATCGGTGGAAGGTTTAACTCTTGGGCTTTTACAGCACCATCGATCCACGTGATTTGGCTGGATTGGATGTCATTTCTCCCCCAGATTTTACGTGCCGCGGGAATAACCCCTGTATCGAGAAGAACCTTTGAAGCCTGATCAATGGCATGAACCTGATGAAAGGCTGTTAAACATGCACTCGAAGAGCCAACGCCATTTGCAGTCCACGCTGGGTCTTGCCAATCATCATTACCCGTCGTCGTCATGTCGAGCACAGGGTAAAGGTCAGGGTTTCCCATATCGATCGTAGATGCGTTATGACCTAAATATTCGGCAGTTGTTACAGCCAGTGTTGTCGCCGAGCCATTGCCCATATCAACAGCATTGGTTTTGACTATTAACTGTCCTTCTTCATCTATTTCAACATAACCGATAAGACCATCACCTGAAGTACCATAGGCCTGCATCGACATTGCAAAACCAACACCGTACAATAACCCCTTTTCTCTCCAATACTGACGATCTGCATCACGATTTTGCCATATCGCATGCTGCTCAGACGTGTCCAATATTTCAGCAAGTTGGAGCTTCTCTGTTATCGGTCCCCCAACAACAGTTTTATCTCCTTCGGAAAGAATGTTCTTTTTGCGAAGTTCAATAGGATCCCAGTCATTATCCTTCGCAATATCGTCCAATAGCGTTTCAATGGCAAAGAATGCCTGCGGCCCGCCAAAACCGCGTTGTGAACCTGACGAGATGTTCGGGGTATAGCGCGCATTGGAAGAGATTGCAGCCTTTGGAATGATGTAGGACCCACCAGCACAAAGTCCTGCGAGCTGGGCGACCCAAGGGCTCAGATTTTCCCGCCCGCCGCCATCAAAGGACATGGATATATCGAGCGCCTGTAACTTTCCATTGGCATCTACCGAGAGGCTTTCTTCCAATTCGCAAGGATGGCGTTTAAGCCCTGCTTGAAACTGTTCAAATCGATCATAGGCCAAGCGCACGGGATTGCCTTGTGCATAGGTTGCTGCAATAGCAAGATTTAAGGTGAAGACTGATCTGTCTCGACCACCAAAGCCGCCACCGGGATAACAAGAAACCAGATTAACGGTTTTCACATCGACGATAGGGTTGGGACCAGAGAACATTTCCAGCACATCATCAACATCGGGGTCCGGAGACTGGGTTCCGACGACGAGGTTAAGTGCTTTATTGGTTTCATCATACCAACCGAGGCCAGATTCAGGTTCCATAAACATTGGATCCATTGCCTGCATAGAACAAGAAGCCTGGTAAGTTTTCCAACGTCCCGAAGCCATTTCGTACTCAATTTGAGAGCGATAAACACTGGCCACATTATCATAGCTGTCTTCTCCACCATTTTTGACGTAGGAAAAGATATCTTCCCCACCATCTGGAGAAGCCACACGGACGTAATTTGTCAAAGGCTGAAAGGGGAATACCGGATTTCTACGGGGGTTATCTTCGTAAACTTGAAAATCAGAATTAAACTGTACTGCATTATTAGCCGTGCGATAGGCTCTGCGATCCGCAAAAATCAAAAAAGCGACTGGCTGTCCATAAAAATTAGCGCGCTTTCCCTTTGGCACGATAAAGGGCCAGGTGAGAGAATTTGGTCGTTCGACTTCAATATCTTGATCAATCGTCTGATTATCTTCGTTAGCTTCGTCACTTGTCATGTTCGGGCGTAGGATTTTATTGGCCACCCGATCGCCATAAAGGATTTCAATTGGTTGAGAGTTTTCTGGAATTAGCGATAAATCCAAGTCCATAAATGGGTTTTCAACACCCGTTGCCCGAATAATCATCACTGGATTTTCAGTTATCGGCCAACCCGGCATATTCCAGGAGTGATAGTCGCGCGCGAAAACCTTTTGGCCTGTGACTTTGACCAAACCGTCAATGCGATATCGGGCTTTTCCGGGAGATTTAGACCAATTACCAGTCATTGAAGAAGTGAGTACGTCGGTTTCATCTGCAAGTAACTGAGTTACTGGAATTATGTTTACAGTAAAGGAAACCCCAGCAACTGTTTTAATGAAACTCCGACGCGTCATAGAAAACGCGTTTTTTGTCATGATTTCTCCCCTGCTATAAGATTTTATGCGGACAATTCATTGTCTCTATAAATCGAATTTACAGTGAAGCATTCCATTGGTTTATAGTTGGTAAATATTTACACGCAAAATAAGAAAAACATATCAATGATCAAAGAAAAATGGTGACAAAAATGCCACCCTTTTTGAAGAATATCTTTAATGGGATAAAATCCGTTCTATTTGTTTTTATTATTAGCGTTTAATCAGTCCGCGTATTTTGCAATAGTACCCAGAACTTCTTCTTTAACCGCTTCACCTTTAATCTTCATAAGAATTTTATGATTGCGACATCCATCCCATTCCGTAGATGGGCCAGGATGTCCTTCGGGTTTGATGAGGGTTTGTCCAATGGCGGGGCCTTCACAACTTACCCGTACTGCGGCATCGATAGAGCTAAACAAATCAGGATTGACATAATAGGCGGTGGCACAAGGGTCATGGAAATAACAACCATCGATACCGAAAGCGCTATTATAGAAGTTAAAATAAAGATCTGCCGCATCAAGCAAGAATCCTCCGATACGGGGGACTTTCAGGGCCAAGGCCTCGGTTTCTTTTCTACCCAGTATGACTTGATGGGTTACATCAAGGCCAGCCATAACCATTGGCCAATCAGCTCGAAAAACGATGTCTGCAGCATGGGGATCATTAAAGATGTTCGCTTCGGCTACAGCAGAGATATTGCCGTATTCTTTGGCCGCACCTCCCATAATGATGACCTGTTTGACCATAGGTGCAATACCTGGGTCCATACGGAAGGCGATTGCCAGGTTAGTGAGTGGGCCGACCGCGATAATCGTCACTTCGCCCGGCTGATTTCGAACTGAATCGATAATAAATTGCGGCGCATAGGTTTTCTCAATCGCCCCCTTTGGATCAGGGAGATTAATATCACCAAATCCGTCGGCACCATGAATAAAAGTTGGAAAGCCCTTATGTGGCGCAACCATTGGGCCAGAAGCGCCCTGAAACACTGGAATGTCCTGCCCTGCCATTTCTGCGAGGATTTTCGCGTTCTTGGCTGCGATTTCAACGGGAACATTACCAAATACGGTGGTCATTCCAATCAAGTTGATATTAGGGTGATACAAGGCGTGATGGATGGCAAAGGCATCGTCAATGCCAGGATCAGTGTCAAATATAACTGGATTTTTCATTTTACACCCCACTCTGCTTGTTCAAAAATGCTTCTACTTCCTGTGACGTTGGTATAGCTATCGATGCCCCTGATTTGGTTACAGCGAGTGCCGATGCCGCGCTGGCTCTTTTCATTGCAGAGCCCAGGTCCATTCCGTTCGCAATTGAAGAGAGCAAATAGCCAACAAAGGTATCCCCTGCCCCTGTTGTATCCACGGCTTTAACTATAAAGGCAGGAACTTCAATTGTTTCGCCTTGATGAAAGCAAATTGCCCCTTTTGTTCCCTGTGTCACGATGACCAAAGGGCAAAGAGAAGACAGCTTACTTTGATCACCTTCCAACCGGGCCTCGGCTAGTTCAGCGGCTTCGATATCATTTACGATGAGTAAGTCTATAATATCGTATGGAAGATCTTTTGCTTTCAAATCAAACGGCGCAGGATTAACGGCAACTTTAGCACCCTGTGATTTTGCCAAAGTTATCATTTCTTTGAGGTTAGGCATTTCGTTTTGAAATAACACCCAACTGTCAGGTTTAATACCGTCGAAGCTCTTTTTTAAATCGGATAGGTCGAGGGCTTCGTTTGCTCCTGGATATAGAAGGATGCAATTTTCGGCATTATCATCAACCTGGATCAGGGCGTGCCCTGTTGGCACCTGCAGAATAGAAATATCCTCAATTCCAACATTGGAATTGGCCATTTCAGACAAAATCCATTTATGATCTTCGCCAATAGCACCAACATGTTGCACGGCTTCTCCAGCACGGGACAAGGCTATGGATTGATTTGCGCCTTTTCCTCCAAGTACTCTTTGATAGGAAACAGTTTGAAGGGTCTCTCCTGGCTTTACGAAATATGGAACCCGATAGACATGATCAACATTTATAGAACCGACATTTGTAATAAGCTTTTTCTGCACAGCTTTCTTTCTTAAAAATATATAAAATCGAATTAAATAATCATACACAGCCCTTACCTTGAGGAACAATATGTTTTCTTATTGGTAAATGTTTTTCAAACTATTTTATTGTTTCATTTACTCTCTAGGTTCTGTGCCATATTTTATTTGAATTTTCTTGCTCATGGCAAACTCCTCAATTTCTGTTGGTATTTTTATGAAATTAAGTATTCCGGTTAGTATAGCTACATCAATGAGGTACAAATGAAATTTGAATTTGTTCTAGCGACAGAAAAAGATAAAGCTTATCTATTTGATTTACGTAAATTGACAATGGTTGAGCATCTGGAAAAGTCAGGACAGTTTTTATCTGATGAAGAACATGAGTCCAGATTAAATGATGCCTATGAATGTTCTTACTTACTTACACACCTAAATGATTTAATCGGTATGATAAAGTATCGAAAATATGAAGATACTGTAGAAATTATACAGATTCAGATTCACCCATTGTTTCAAGGGCAAGGGTTTGGTCGTAAAGTTATAGAGCAAGTATTGGCAGATTCAAAACCTAGACATATTGAGTTAAGCGTCTTAAAAGAAAATCCAGCATTAGAATTATATAAAAGACTTGGGTTTTATATAACGAGTGAAGATCAATACGAGTATTTCATGCAAACAAAGCAAGAATAATCCTCGCAGGTCAAATTTTCCGGGGCTGTAAAAAGGATTGTGTAAGTACTGATTATCTTTAACTCTCTTTACGGGT
>CAJXUS010000086.1 GCA_913060675.1 uncultured Rhodospirillales bacterium | reverse complement strand
TCTTAGTACAAAACAAAACCCCGCCAAATATGACGGGGTTTGTCAGCGTTCTGAAAAGGCCTCTTGAAACCCAAGGGGCCTTTTTTATGTCTGCCCAATTTATGTCAGCCAGTCTATTTGTCCACGCAGTTGCAGAGAACCACTCTTCAAGCTACTCTTTTCATTATGACAACCGAAACAACGGTATATAACCAAAAGGTTCATCCTGGCAGGGGGATATATCAAAACCCGGAGATCCGCACAGTTGGTACAGTTTAAAAAACTACGCCTCAGCGGATTTAAATCCTTTGTCGATCAGACTGAACTTCTGATCACTTCTGGCATGACCGGGATCGTTGGACCGAATGGTTGCGGCAAATCCAATCTGGTCGAAGCCCTAAGATGGGTTATGGGAGAAACATCAGCCAAACGGATGCGCGGCAGCGAAATGGATGATGTCATATTTGCCGGATCAGCAACGCGTCCCGCTCGTAACATTGCAGAAGTTACCCTACTCCTAGATAACAGCGATCGAACTGCACCAGCCGCCTTTAATGAATATGAAGAAATAGAAGTTGTTCGACGCATATCTCGCGGAAGCGGCTCTAACTACAAAGTAAATGGCAAAGATGTACGTGCCCGCGATGTACAGCTGCTATTCGCTGACGCTGCTAGTGGCTCTCAATCCACAGCTCTTGTTAGCCAAGGACGCATTGGTGAGATCATCAATGCGAGACCAATTAACCGCCGCGGCCTACTGGAAGAAGCTGCAGGCATCACAGGCCTGCACTCTCGCCGTCATGAAGCTGAACTACGGTTAAAAGCTGCGGAGACCAATCTTGAACGCCTAGACGACGTCACCACCACCCTTGATGCCCAGCTATTGGGTCTGAAAAAACAAGCTCGACAAGCTACCCGCTACAGAAATCTTGCTCAATTAATACGCCAACACGAAGCTATACTCCTGCATTACGAATCCGTTGATGCTAATCTCGCCCTTAACCACGCAGATCAGCAACTAAAGGCTGCCCAAAAAGACGTCTCTGAGAAGACTGCTATTACAGCACAAAAATCGACCATACAGGTCAAAATTGCAGCAACACTACCAGCCCTTCGGGAAACAGAAACCGCCATAGCCACAAGACTGCAACGGCTCTTAATAAGTCAGGAAAGCCTTCAGCAGGAAAAACAACAGGCAACAGCGGCACTTACCCAAGCTCAAGAATTATTGGCACAATTAAACAAGGATCGAGACCGCGCCACAGGCATTAACGTAGATGCTCTTGAAGCTGAAGAGCGCTTAATCAAAGAGCAGCACGAGATTGAAAACAAAAATAAAACTATCGCTCATGACCTGAAGTCGATCGAAGATAAATGTAAGTCTGGATCCATTGATGTTGCAGAGACAGATAAATTAATTACTCAGATCAACACCCAAATTGCCGCAAATGAGGCAAGAGCATCTGCGTTAAACAGACGAATTTCCGAACTCTCCAGGCAAGCAGAACGTCAATCACGCCTTTTAGAAAAAGAGAAATCGCTATCTTCTCACTTATCCTCACAACAAGATGATGGCGCACGTCTCAAAGATGCCGATAAACTTCTAGAGCAGGCAGAAACAACTCTGACTCACTCAAAAAATGAAGCCCTCAAAACCGAACAAACACTACGGACCCTCCGTCATGAAGAGGAGATTCATAGGAACACCCTTCAAGAAGCTCAAAACAACCATCATAAAATAGCCGCAGAAATCGACGCCCTTACCCAACTATTACACGATGGATCCAGCGGTGTTTCTGATCCCATCCTAGAAGAGCTAACCGTCCAACCCGGATACGAAAAAGCTTTAGGAGCAGCACTTGGCGAGGACCTAAATGCTGGTTCACAAGAAGAAGCCGTCGCGCATTGGCATGATCTTCCCTTAAGGACTGACCTTCCGCCGTTGCCAAAGGGCATCCCACCTCTCCTTGAAGTCGTCACAGCACCAGAACGACTTCACACCCGCCTTTCACAAATTGGATTAGTTGAAACCTCTAACGTTGTTGATTCCAGCTATGCTCAACTCGCACCAGGGCAACGTTTGGTTTCCCGGGAAGGCACCTTATGGAGATGGGACGGACTAACTGTTCGTGACGACGCACCGTCTCCAGCCACGGTACGCTTAGAGCAAAAAAATAGATTAGAAGATCTTTTGCGTAGGAAAGAAGAAATACACCACACCTTCATTGAGGCAAAAAATATCCATTCTTCGGTCAAAGATCGCCTGGAAAAGGCATCCGTCCAAGAAAAGGAACTTCGTGAAGCGATAAACAGAGCATTTAATGAGGTGACTGCAATGAAGAATAGGCAGATCGATCTCACAAGAGAGAAGGATCGCTTAACCCATCAACTCAATACTACCGAAGAAAATGCTCAGCGGTTAGGCCGTGAATATCAAAACACTTTAGATCTTAACAATATTTCAAAATCCGAACTTAAAGAACTTCCTAATCTTGAGAGTGAAAAAGCTCGAATGAGCGAGTTAAAAAAACATCTCTCAACAAGCAGACAAAGTCTCGCGTCAAACAGGGCCAAGCTTGAACAGTTTAAGCGTGATGCAGATCGTCGCAAACAACGACTTATCAGTATCAACGATGAGCTCACATCCTGGTCGCGGCGTACCAAGGATGCAAAACAGTATCTAAATGAAATTGATACCCGCATAAAAAGGACCGAATCTGAAATAAATGTATGGAAAATCAAACCCGAACAGCTTCAACAGCAGCAGATCGCCTTAAAAACATCGTTGGAACGAACAGAATCAGAACGAAGCAACGCAGCTGAAAACCTCCGAGCGGCAGAACTACAACAAGCCGAGGCTGATAGACAACAAAGAGAATCTGAACAAAACCTGTTCCACGCCAGAGAAACTATGATTCGGGCAGAATCCGATGTAACTCAAGCAAAACTGGCTGTCGGCACCCTAATTGACCGTGTAAGGGAAAAACTAGGTTGTTCACTGGATAAAGCTCTCTCAATCGCTGAGATCAAACTTGGTGATGATCTACCGGCCAAAGAAGAAGTCGTCAAAAAACATACGCGCCTGACTTCTGAACGCGATAACATGGGGCCGGTAAATCTTAGAGCAGAGAAAGAGGCCGAAGAGCTCGATACCCAGATAAAGGCTATGCTTAGTGATAAAAGAGACCTTCTTCTTGCTATTAGTAAGCTTCGCCAAGGAATAGCAAATCTTAATAAAGAAGGCCGTGAAAGGCTTCTCAAGGCATTTAACCTCGTAAACGCCCATTTTTCTGAACTCTTCGTAAGGTTGTTTGGTGGTGGCAGAGCTCATCTTGCGCTCACAGATGCAGATGATCCACTTCAAGCAGGCCTGGAAATAATGGCAAGCCCTCCTGGCAAACGGCTGCAAGTCATGTCTCTTTTATCAGGAGGAGAACAAGCCCTCACGGCCTTATCTCTATTATTTGCTGTATTTTTAACAAACCCGGCCCCTATTTGCGTTCTCGATGAGGTTGATGCTCCACTTGACGATGCAAATGTTGATCGCTTTTGCAAATTAGTCGAGGAGTTGGTTCATAGCACATCAACGAGGTTCTTAATCATATCCCATCACCGCATGACCATGGCCCGTGTCCATCGCCTCTTTGGCGTAACCATGAGTGAGCGCGGCATCAGTCAGTTGGTTTCGGTCAATTTAGAAACAGCAGATGAACTGATTGATAGTAAACAGGAAGCCTCGTAAAATTTGACAAATAAACATGCCTCATACCTATATGTGGCAAATAACAAGTTTCTATATTCATCAAGTGTTTACCTCTACATATCCCAGTACTCTCAACACCTTCCAAACAATTACTATAGAATTACAGCCATCGTGATCAGGAATAAGGGCGAAAACAGGGCGGTTTCTCTCTTGACATAGCCATGAACCTACCAGTATGTTGCGCCCGCGTTTAACAGGTGCTACTTCAGCTCAATTAGTAGCCATCAGGGAGGCTTAGAGTATGCCGGAACCTGAAGATCGTTCGTCATTGACGGACTTGGATAAAAGACTGCGCGCGGCTCGCGAGCGTCATGAGCAGGTTAACAAACCTGCATCCAATAACAGAGCTGAGGCGGCAGGCGGTATGGCGGTAGGTTTCCGCATATCGATAGAAATAGTTGCGGCTCTAATCATGGGCTTCGGGATTGGTTATTATCTCGACATATGGTTAGGGACAAAACCTTGGTTGATGATTATTTTCTTCTTCCTTGGTATCGGGGCGGCCTTTGTGAACATACTAAGGGTCGCTAAACAGTTAGAAAACAAGAAGCATTTTCGCGATAATCGCGAAGATGACGCAGAGTAATTTAGAGGGGAAGACTCGTGGCATCAGGTTCAATCGACCCAATGCACCAGTTCGAGATATATCCAATTATATCCCTACAACTAGGTAGTTACGATATTTCCTTTACCAATTCAGCCCTATTTATGGCGCTGTCAGCTGTCCTAATCACAGGATTTCTTGTCTATTCGACCCGCGGTCGGGCACTTGTGCCTGGTCGTTGGCAGAGCATGGCAGAGATGAGCTATGAGATGGTTGCGAACCTTCTCCGGGATAACGTCGGCTCAGCCGGTCGTCAGTACTTCCCGTTTGTCTTTACGCTGTTCATGTTTATCCTTTTTGGAAACGTTATTGGTCTCGTACCAGGAACCTTTACCTTTACCAGCCACATCGCGGTTACTTTTGCCTTGGCAATTGTTATCTTCCTGGCTGTTACTGTTATCGGCTTTGTCCGTCACGGAGCAGGCTTCCTTCGCCTCTTCTTCCCACATGGTGCGCCATTGTGGACGGCAGTTATCCTGATCCCAATTGAACTTGTTTCCTATCTATCACGACCTATCAGCCTGTCTGTTCGACTTTTTGCAAACATGGTCGTTGGCCACGTTCTACTAAAAGTCCTTGGCGGTTTCTTGATTATGCTTGGCTTGTTTGGTGTTTTTGTTATGCCAGTCCTAGTCAGTATTCAAGCGCTGGAACTCTTGGTGGGGGCGCTACAAGCATACGTCTTCACTATCCTGACTTGTATCTACTTGCATGATGCGATCCATCTGCACTAAGAACACTTCAGAAATCGAATTATTTTTTATCTATCTAACGCTCAGCGTTATAAGGAGCTCGAGAATTATGGAAGCAGAAGCTGCAAAACTCATTGGTGCTGGTCTTGCTACTCTTGGTATGATTGGTGCAGGTGTTGGTGTTGGTAACGTATGGGCTAGCTATTTTCAGGCAATCGCTCGTAACCCAGCGTCAAAAGACGAAATTGGTGCAAACATCTGGATCGGCTTTGCTGTTACAGAAGCTATCGCACTATTCTCACTACTAGTTGCTCTGATCCTTCTGTTCGTAGCTTAATCGAAACAGATTGTTAGGCCGATATCCCCAGATCTCTTTGATTTCTGATGGAGTGTCGGCCTATCAGGCTTTTATCTGGTTCGACGTTGTTAACTGAACGGGGCGTGTAGCACGATGCCACAATTTGATCCATCCACATGGGTAAGCCAGATCTTTTGGTTAGTTATTACCTTCGGTGCGCTCTATTTTCTGATGGCCAAACTTGCTTTGCCACGTCTTGCTTCCATTTTGGAAGAACGTGAAAACAGAGTTACTGGTGATCTGGAAAAAGCAGAACGCTTAAAGCAAGAAGCTGAAGAAGTCCTTGCGGACTATCAGAAAGCTATTGCTGATGCACGAGCTTCAGCTATTGCGGCTCTGAAAGAATCTGCAAATGAAATCTCAGCAATTGGCGCAAAGCGTCAGGCTGAATTTGATGCTCAACTTGCAGATAAAACCCAGATCGCAGAAGACAAGATTAATGCTGCTCGCATTGAAGCAATGGAACACATCAAAGATGTGGCTGTTGAAGTCGCAAGTGCAGCAACTGGCAAACTCCTAGGTTCTGATGTAACCGAGTCCAAAGTCAGCAAAGCTGTTGACGATGTGCTTGGAGGGAAAGGCTAGTCATGGAATTTTTGAACAATCCCGGGTTTTGGGTTGGCGTTTCCTTCTTTATATTTGTGTTTATCGTTGTAGCTAAAGGCGGCAAAGGAATTGTTGCTAGCTTAGACGCACGTGGCGAAGCAATTCGCAAGACACTGGATGAAGCACAGAATCTACGTGAAGAAGCTCAAAAAACGCTCGCGGAATACAAACGCAAGCAACGCGATGCATTAAGTGAAGCTGAAGAGATTATTGAGCATGCCAAGCAGGAAGCAAAACGTCTTCATGTTGAAGCAGCTAGAGATCTTGAAGAAGCTCTTAAGCGTCGTGAGCAACAATCCTTGGACAAGATTTCTCAGGCAGAAACCGCTGCATTGAACGAAGTTCGCGACCAAGCTGTTGAAGTTGCGATGGCTGCAACCAGAAACATTCTGACTGCCAGCATGACCAAAGCAAAGTCCAAAGCACTGTTAGATGATTCTATCAGTTCACTTGGTGACAAATTCCACTGATCTGTTCCTAACAAATCAGTCACAATAAACCGGCTCACATGGGCCGGTTTTTTTGTGACTTTAGTCCAAAGTTATCTTTTAAAGAGCAATGATCTCTTGAACATTAGATTTATTGGCAATCAGGACATGAGATTCTGGAACTTTGTTCCAATCGCTATGATCGTCGGTCAAAGGCTCAGAAACAACGACTAGACGCCCATCTTGGTGCCTCCAATACAATGAGGGGGCAAAACGGTCACTTGAATGCCTGAGGCAATATAAACGATCTCCATCGGTAATTGCCATCGTACACCGAAAAGCTTCTTTAATTTCGTATTCGTTCTGGAGATTGGTAACGGTATCAACCATCGTTCTGATCGCATTTACCGGATCCTTCTCAAGGCCGAATTTGAATAACATATAGAACAGCGCTTCACTATCGGTCGTCCCCATACGTTTTGCGTAATGCATATCAGTGATATGGGCTTCGAGCGGCCTTCTAAAGTGTTCATATCCGCCAATTTGACCATTATGCATCCCCATCCAATTGTTATAAGCAAAGGGATGGCAATTAGCCCGGGATGTTGCCGTCCCTGTAGAGGCACGCACATGAGCAAAAAAATGTGAGGAACGAATTTGAGTAGCCAGATGCTGGAGATTACAGTCATTCCACGCGGGCATAATTTCTCGGTAGAGACCGGGAACTTCTTTTTGACCATACCACCCAACGCCAAAGCCATCGCCGTTTGTTGCTACCTTCGCCTCTGTCGCATGTAGAGATTGCTCTACCAAAGAGTTTTCAGGCTTAAAGAGTAGTTCATCCAGAAAAATTTCATCTCCAGAATAGGCGAGCCAGCGGCACATAAAACGCTCCAACTTATATAAATTGATAAAGGGTTTCCCCATATATTTCCGAGTAAATAAATCAGGATCAATTACGGGGAATACGGCCATGGTACTCCCATTACCTAAATCGGCAATAGACATATTAGCGGCAATAAAATAAAAAAAGGAGTCCGCGTTTGCACGCGAACTCCAGTCCCAGCAATGGGCGGGAACGAGGTGCGGCCCCATTCCAAGTATGTTAAGCCGTCCCTTGCCTAACATACGCGCCCTGTGAGGACGGAGAGATCAGATAAATGAGACACCCAGCAATGGCCTCATCTGATCTCTCCGCTGTAGCGGCCTATTCAGCCGCGTCTCTATAGCTCTCAATAGAGGGACAAGAGCAAACTAGATTTCGATCACCATAGACGTTATCAACACGTCCAACTGGTGCCCAATATTTACCATCACGCAGAGCTTCTACAGGGTAAGCGGCTTCTTCGCGTGAATAAGGATGATCCCAAGTATCGGACAACATGGAGCCTGCTGTATGCGGAGCATTGCACAACATATTATCTTCGAGCGGCAATTCACCTGATGCAACTCGGTCAATCTCTTTGCGAATAGCAATCATCGCATCTACCAAACGATCAATTTCGTACTTTGATTCTGATTCAGTTGGCTCAATCATTAGAGTACCAGGCACAGGGAATGACATCGTTGGTGCATGGAAACCGTAATCAATCAGACGTTTGGCAATATCATCAACCGTAACACCGATATCATCTTTGATCGGACGCACGTCGATGATGCACTCATGAGCCACCATACCGTTCTTGGAACTATAAAGAACGGGGTAGTGATCAGAGAGACGCCTTGCCAAATAGTTCGCATTCAAGATTGCCATTTGGGTGGCTTTTTTCAAACCAGAAGCACCCATAAGCTTTAAGTAGCTCCAGGTAATCGGCAAAATACTTGCGGAGCCCCATGGCGCTGAAGTTACAGCGCCCTGACCTGTTTCAGGACCAGCTTCGGCAACCAGTGAGTGGTTTGGCAAAAACGGTGCCAGATGTTTACCAACGCCAATAGGACCAACTCCTGGACCACCACCACCATGTGGAATGCAGAAAGTTTTATGTAGGTTAAGGTGGGAAACATCACCGCCAAAATGCCCTGGTTTGGCAAGGCCAACCATCGCATTCATATTCGCACCGTCAACATATACCTGACCGCCGAAATCATGAACAATGCTACAAGTTTTGCGTACCTCTTCTTCGAACACACCATGTGTTGAAGGGTAAGTAATCATAACAGCAGCTAGATTTTCCTGGTGCTTTTCGGCTTTTGCATACAGATCTTCATTGTCGACGTAGCCTTCGTCATCACAGTTTACAACCACAACCTTCATACCAGCCAGAGCTGCAGAAGCAGGGTTAGTACCATGAGCGGATGCAGGGATCAGACAGATATTACGTTGGAAGTCTCCGCGGCTTTCGTGATATTTACGGATGGCAAGAAGACCAGCATATTCGCCCTGTGAACCTGAGTTTGGTTGAAGAGAAACTGCGTCATACCCAGTAATCTCAACCAACATGTCTTCGAGATCTTTAATAAGCTCAACATATCCTTGAGCCTGATCGAGAGGAACGAATGGGTGGATCTCTCCAAATTCGGGCCACGTAACGGGGATCATCTCTGTAACAGCGTTCAGCTTCATTGTGCATGAACCCAAGGGGATCATCGCGCGATCCAGGCCGATGTCTTTATCACAAAGCTTACGCAAATAGCGCATCATCTCAGTTTCAGAGTGATAACTGTTAAACGTTGGATGAGTAAGAAAATCAGTACGGCGCGCAAGGGCAGTTGGCAGGTTACTATCAGCAGTCTTATCGAGCTCAACAACAGTTTGCCCTTCAACCCCGAATATAGACCATAAAACTTCGACGTCATCACGCGTTGATGTTTCATCAAAAGATATACCGAGAGTATCTCCGTCGATAACACGAAGGTTCATTTTATGATCACGTGCTTTGGCTGCAATATCGTCAGCTCTACCATCAGCTTTAACAGATAAAGTATCGAAGAAAGCTTCGTGTAAAACCTCAGCACCACCTGCTTTGAGGCCCGCAGCAAAAATGGATGCGAGACGAGCGACACGGCGCGCGATTGTCTTGAGACCTTCAGGGCCATGATATGTCGCGTAGAAGCCAGCCATATTGGCAAGAAGTGCCTGAGCTGTACAAATATTACTTGTCGCTTTATCACGACGGATATGTTGTTCACGGGTCTGCAGAGCCATACGAAGCGCTGGTTCGCCGTGAGAATCAACTGACATTCCAACCAGTCGTGCAGGGATCGAACGTTTGAAAGATTCACGCGTTGCAAAATATCCAGCGTGCGGGCCGCCAAAGCCCATAGGCACACCAAAACGTTGCGCAGAGCCAACAGCAAAGTCTGCCCCAAGTTCCCCTGGGCTTTTGATCAATGTTAGTGCAAGGATATCAGCAGCCAAACCAGCAAGGCCTTTGTTGGCCTGGATCGCTGCAATGAGATCACTATAGTCATCAATACGACCGGAAACACCTGGATACTGGAAGAGCGCGCCGTAGACGGCAGCTGGGTCCAGATCTTTACGAGGGTCGCCAATAACGATTTCATATCCAAGCGCAGCAGCACGTGTTTTGATCACAGCAATGCTTTGCGGTAATAAGTCTTGGTCAACGAAGAAAACAGTCGCTTTACTTTTGGCAACACGTCGGCAGAAAGTCATCGCTTCAGCAGCAGCGGTCCCTTCATCTAGCATGGAAGAGTTTGCCAACTCCATGCCAGAAAGGTCAGAGATCATTGTCTGATAATTCAAGACAGCCTCAAGACGCCCTTGAGAAATTTCAGCCTGATAAGGCGTGTAAGCCGTATACCAGCCTGGATTTTCCAGAACATTTCTCAAGATAACCTTTGGAACGTGTGTTCCGTAGTAGCCCATGCCGATAAATGATTTGAAGACTTTGTTCTTCAAGGCAATAGAGCGGGCATGTGCAAGCACATCCGTTTCAGTCTGGCTACCCGCCATTGCGAGAGCTTCTGTCTCACGAATAGCTTCAGGAACAGTCTTGTCGGAAAGCTCTTCCAAAGAGCCAAGTCCGAGCAAAGCTAACATTTCTGTCTGCTCAGCATCGTTAGGACCGATGTGGCGACGAACAAAGTCAGTTTTCTGTTCTAAGTCCAGAAGAGACATTTTTGTATCAGACATGACGAATTCCTTAATCATCAGACGAATGCCCATGGTATTAACCATACGCACTCGTTAGTGAACCTTCTTGGTGTACCGGGCTAAGTATAATGGGGTCTAAGAACCCAAATCTTCTAACCTTGACCTTCGATGAAGGTTTTATAGGCATCTGCATCCATCAGCTCTTCAAGCTGTGATGGATCAGTGATTTTCACTTTGTAGAACCAGCCTTCACCCATTGGCGCAGAGTTCACCAGGCTCGGTTCGTCAGCCAAGGCTTCGTTGCCTTCGATCACTTCACCGTCACAAATGGCAAGAACTTCACTCGCAGCTTTAACAGATTCAACAACTGCAGCTTCATCGCCCAGCTCAAGATCCTTGCCTTCTTCTGGAACTTCAACAAAGACAACATCGCCAAGCTGCTCTTGAGCAAATTCTGTGATTCCAACGGTGCCAATATCACCATCAACAACGATCCATTCGTGGTCTTCACTGAATTTAATTTCGCTCATAATCCTGATCCTTTTACTTACATTTTTTATTCAAGGGTTTGTTATTTGGGACGTAGCCCTTTTTTAGTGGGGCGTTAACCCCAGGAGATAGCAATAAATCTAACCGCGGAAATAACTCTTTTGCTCAAACGGCATTTTAACAACGCGGCATGGCATTTCCTTACCGCGTACCAAAGCGTTCAAAGCAGTATCGGGTGCTTTGTAATCTGAAGCGACATAAGCAATCGCGATCGGGCCGCCAACAGATGGACCAAATCCACCACTGGTAACTTTTCCGATAACTTCGCCTTCTGCATTCGCAATTTCAACACCTGCACGTAGAGGAGCGCGACCTTCGGGTAGAATACCAACCAGACGACGTGGCGCACCGTCAGCAATTTGTTTTAAAATAACGTCATCGCCGGGAAAACCGCCTTCGGCACGACGACGCTTTTGTATTGCCCAAATAAGGCCTGCTTCGATCGGTGTTGTGGTGGTATCAATGTCATTACCATAAAGGCAAAGCCCCGCTTCCATACGAAGGGAATCACGTGCACCAAGACCAGACACCTCAACCTCAGGCTCCTCTAGCAAGCGACGTACAATTGCTTCGGCTTTATCGCCTGGAATTGAGATCTCGTAACCATCTTCACCTGTGTAACCAGAGCGACTAACCTGACAAGCGACACCTTCAATATCCAAAGACATAAAAGTCATAAACTTCATATCTGCACAACGAACATCAAACCGGGCCAGTACATCAACAGATTTTGGTCCCTGAAGAGCGATAAGAGCATTATCATACTCGACTTCGACTTCAACCTGATCACCAATTTTGGATTTGATATGGGCAATATCAGCGTCTTTACAGGCCGCGTTAATCACCAAGCTTAAACCACCAGGCACTTTGGTAATCATGAGATCATCAAGAATGCCGCCAGTTTCATTTGTGAAAAAGCTGTAACGAATTGAATTTTCGGCCAAATTAGCAAGGTCGGCTGGCAGTAGGCTTTCAAGTGCTGGGATCGCGTTTTCGCCCATCAAGCGTACAATACCCATATGGGACACATCGAAAATGGCCGCACCAGCACGGGTATGTTTGTGCTCAGTCATGATGCCTGCTGGGTATTGAACAGGCATGGAATAACCTGCGAAAGGAACCATTTTGGCACCCAGTTCTACATGCAGATCATAAAGGGGTGTTTTTTTAAGGTCTTCCGACATAATCAGGCTCCGATAGCACAAAGGGCAAAACACAATAGTCAACTGACTATCGCATCCCCCTCTGTCTTCGAACCTGAGAGATTCACAAAGAAAATAATTCTCTGCTTACTCCGTCGGTGCTTTACTTTACGCAAAGCTTTCCAGAGTTGCCTGCCTCTGCGGTCCGTGTGCCTGAGAGTTTCCGGGGCGGTTGCTCCTTCGGCGCCATTCTAAAAATTTCCTGTAAGAAACTTTTTAATAGACTCTCCCGCGAGAGGTATTACGGCAAATTACCAAATTGTATCGCTACAACTTGATTTCTATTGGTTTACGCTGTTCTGAAGAAAAGTCAACTACACACGACACAATTTTAAGTGATCGCGACAAGTTTCATTTAATAACAGTTACTTATTTCCGAAAAGAAACACAAAAAGGATCTACTCTGGAAAAGAGTACGATCGGAAACAAACTTAATTAGGAAGATTCGCACTCTGTAAAATAAGAAACATCAAAACCGCGATAGCACAGACTTAATATGAACGAAGGTCTCCGAAACAGAATCTCAAACTACAACTTGGTCTTATTGTAATAAAGTTCACTGCGCGAGAGCTCAAAACCAATAAAGATTATATAATCTTCACCAGTATCGCCACGTCCCAAGGTAATAGAAGGATAAACATTATCCACAATAGCCACAGAGGTCCTGTTTCCTTCAAAAGGCGCGACAAGAGGGAAGGATTCTCGGGATAATATTTTGCGGTCCAATGTTGCCACGGCGACAAAATAATTAAATTTTGCTCCGCCATCACTTGCAGGTCCCTGGTTCAGCTCAAACCGAACAACCACTTGGTTATTGAGTGTATTGGTCTCTTCATCCAATATACAGCCACCGACAAAGTTATTGATGCTGGCCTCGAAGGTCACATCGGTCAAGTCTCGGCCATTCCCCTGAAAACGCGTCATTTCTTGTGCTTCTTTGAGCACAACAATCTCTGGACAAGCTGGAGGAGCTTTTTCTGGTTCAATCAATCCACAGCCAGCTAGCCCGAACAATGTAACTACAGCCAAAGAAGGCATAGATAAAAGACGTGATACTGACCAATTCATTAAACGACCCATGAACCTTTTAATCCTATAATTTAAGACTGGGGTACTACCCGTGCCAGCCTCTTCCATACTCATCGCAGCTTTTTCATATAGCTGTTTGAATGATTCGCGGCAACTTTAACGACTATTTATAGCCTTGCAAAGCATGAACACAGACATGTTTTTTTACTCGAACCCGACTCTCACTATCTTTAAGGCTTTTCTAGCCTTAAGCTGTGTATTAGTTTGCCCAAGAATCAAGATGAGCTATTCTCTTGGGAAAATACGGATAAGCTTCATGACGAAACCATCTCTTACAATTTTACTCGCGAGCCCTCGAGGGTTTTGCGCTGGAGTAGATCGCGCAATTGAAATTGTTGAACGCGCCTTGGTCAAACACGGGGCGCCAGTTTACGTACGACATGAAATTGTTCACAATCGTTATGTCGTGGAGAACTTGGAACAAAAGGGCGCAATTTTTGTTCAAGAACTCGACGAAGTTCCTGAGGGTCTCCCTGTTATTTTTTCAGCTCACGGTGTTCCAAAATCAGTTCCAGCTGCAGCACAAGCACGAGAATTGCTCTTTTTTGATGCCACTTGCCCTTTGGTAAGTAAGGTTCATAGAGAAGCTGAACGTCATGAAAAAGACGGCAGACAGGTCATCCTCATCGGACATGCTGGACATCCAGAAGTCATTGGCACAATGGGGCAAATAAATGAGGGCTCTATTGTCCTCGTCGAGACCCAACAAGACGCAGAACAGCTAGAAGTTCTCAACCCTGACAACTTGGCTTATGTTACACAGACGACACTCTCTGTCGATGATACGGCATCAATTGTAAAAGTCCTGATGCGCCGGTTCCCCAATATGCAAGAGCCTAAAAAAGAAGACATATGTTACGCCACGACCAATCGGCAAGAAGCCGTCAAAGCTATTGCAAAACGCTGTGACGCCCTACTCGTCATAGGCGCGCCAAATTCATCAAATTCGAAAAGACTGGTCGAAGTTGCTTTTAAACAAGGTTGCGATAAATCCGCCCTTGTTCAACGGGCTGTCGACATAAAGTGGGAGCAGCTGGAAGGGGTTAAAACTCTTGGCATCACCGCTGGCGCTTCGGCTCCTGAGATTTTAGTCGAAGAAGTTATTAATGCGTGTAAAAACCACTTTGACGTAACCATCGAAGAAATAAATATTCGAGATGAAAACGTCGTGTTTAGAGTACCAAAAGCCTTGCTAGACACCCCCACAAACAAAGAAATTCACTGAGACTTCAATGGCCGTATATACAGAAGTTCCCGACGATGAAGTTGAAACCTTTATTAAAGAGTATGACATCGGAGATGTCCTTTCTCTCAAGGGAATTGCAGAGGGAGTAGAGAACTCCAACTTTATTCTCCATACAACTCAAGGCTTTTATATCCTTACACTTTATGAAAAACGTGTAGATAAAACCGACCTACCATTTTTCTTGGGTTATATGCAGCACCTCGCGGCAAAAGGCATCTCCTGCCCGGTGCCAATAGCAGGGAAAGACGGCAATAACTTACGAGAACTGTGTGGACGCCCCGCGGCAATAACTGCGTTTCTAGAGGGCATGTGGCCACGACGCATTCAGCCGTTTCATTGTCGCGCCCTTGGCCGGACAATGGCTGAAATGCATCTCGCCGGGCAAGACTTCAAAATTAAAAGACCGAATTCTCTTTCCGTTGCCGGCTGGAAAGAGGTTCTCGAATCCTGCGAGGATAAAGGCGAGCAAGTTAAACCAGGTCTCACAAAAATTCTTCAAGACGAATTTGATTTCTTGGCTGCAAATTGGCCTGAAAATTTACCCAAAGGCGTTATACACGCTGATATGTTCCAGGATAATGTCTTCTTCATCCACGAGAAGCTATCTGGTGTTATTGATTTCTATTTCGCCTGTAATGATTTGCTCGCTTATGAAATCGCCATTTGTTTGAACGCATGGTGCTTTGAATTGGATAATTCCTTCAATATCACGAAAGCACAATTGCTCATCAAATCGTACCAAGAGGTCCGCCCGCTCTCTGATGATGAGCTTAAAGCGCTCCCTATTCTCGCCCGCGGTGCTTCTTTACGGTTTTTACTTACACGCCTTTATGATTGGGTCAATCATCCCGAAGGTGCCTTTGTTAAGCCGAAGGATCCACTGGAATACCTCAACAAATTAAATTTTCACCAATCCGTTAAAAATGTTTCAGATTATGGGATCTCTTTATGAACGACAAAACGCCGGTAAATATATTCACTGATGGCGCATGTTCAGGGAATCCCGGCCCTGGCGGTTGGGGCGCTCTAATGCTCTATAAAGACAATGAAAAAGAACTTTGTGGCGGAGATGCAGAAACCACGAATAATCGCATGGAGCTTCAAGGTGCTATATCAGCGTTAAACGCACTCAAAAAACCTTCTCTCGTCATACTGACGACCGATAGCGTTTATGTAAAAGACGGCATCACCAAATGGATATTTAACTGGCAAAAAAATGGTTGGAAAACGGCCAACAGAAAGCCCGTGAAGAATGTCGAGCTTTGGAAACAGCTTGTTGAAGCGTTAAAAATTCACGATGTAGAGTGGCGATGGGTCAAAGGACATGCCGGGCACCCTGAAAATGAGCGAGCAGACGAGCTCGCACGCCAAGGCATGGCTTCGTATAAATAGAGCCACGCCTTGGAACTTATAAGAGAATCAGCCTTAGCCTTCTAAGATTTTTAATAAAGCCTGAGGATTTTTGTTCGCCTGGGCCTGGACCGCAAGCTGAGCTTCGTTCAAAACCTTTGATGTCACAAGACTGGTTACCTGAGCAGCGATATCTCCATCTGCAAGAGCTGAATTGGCAGCGGAGACATTCTCTATTTGACTGGCGATATTTTCACCCGCAACTTCAAATAAAGAGATAGATGCACCGAGCTCAGCCCGGAAACCACTGACAGCACTAATTGCGTTATCGATAGCACCAAGAGCCGTCGTAGCATTCGCAACAGTATCAACAGTGAGACCAGATATTCCCAATGCTCCTCCTGTTACGTCTACATTATCAAGGGATATAGTATCACCAACATCCGTTCCAATGAGGAAGCTTTGGCTACCAGTGTTATCTAGCAGTCCCTGACCATTAAAGGTCGTTTGCTCCGCAATTTGCGTGATCTCATCTCGAACCTGGACAAACTCAGCATTAATCGCAGACAGACTTGCAGGATCTTGGCTTCCAGAAAAAGCTTGCGCGGCAAGCTCTTTTAATCTGACTAACCCTTCAGATATCCTCGCAAGACCGCCATCAGCAATTTGGCCAATGCTTGCCCCTTGAGCAGCAGTTGCCGCATTCTGATTAAGAACAACGGTATCAGATTGCAATACGGTAGATATCGCCAAAGAAGCCGCTGCATCAGAGACTTTAGGGATATTAGATCCGCTTGCTAATTTGTTGATGTTATTTTGCTGCAAACGAGACGTTTGCAAAGACGTCGCACCAATCGACGCGCCATTAACGGTAGGCATTTGACCGTCTCCAATACATAGAGAGTGTTACGCGCATACCTGCGCAAAGGCACCAATACTAGCATTCCATCATACTGTAATATGAAAAAAAATCAATAATTTACGCCTTCAAATAAATTTAAATTTTAATTAATTTTTCTACAAATAACGTAAAATTAAAAAAATACTTCGATTCCAAACACTTCCCATAATACCTACCACCTAAGACACACCCGCTCAGGTTGTGTGAAAGCAGTTAAACTTTTCCTCAAAATCTTATATATTACCAAGGATGATACATACTGTACCTTTTTAATAACAGAGTTTGTCCCCGAGCTTTAGCCAAATAAATTAGGAGCACTCATGCATATCAATTTCAAGAAATGGTACTTCCCAATAGCTATGCTATTCCTCGCTTTAGGGCTGGTACTTTCAACATCTACAAAAGTGCTCGCTTCTAGCCCTATAAATGTGGATCTCGAACTCATTCTTGCAATTGATTGTTCCTATAGCGTTGATCAATCTGAATATGATTTGCAGATGGAGGGCATTGCATATGCCCTACGATCACAAGAGGTTAGAGAAGCTGTAAAGATAGGGAGGTATCAACGCGTCGGGGTCACTTTGGTACAGTGGTCTAGTACAGCCAACCAATCTGTCATTCTTCCATGGTCAGTGATAGGCTCTCCCGCTTCCTTGGAAGAGCTTGCCACTGAAATCGAGCAACTTCCCCGTACCGTCCCTATTGGATCAACCTCGATTTCGGCAGTTATCGCAAAATCAATCCACCTCTTTAATACCAGCCCATTTCAAACTTATCGACGGGTCCTGGATATTTCAGGAGATGGAAGAAATAATGACGGTGTGCCTCCACATTTTTTGAGAGATGTTGCCATCGCCCAAGGAATTAGCATTAACGGCCTGGCCATCGTTAATGAAATACCCTCACTGCATTATTACTTTAAAAACCAGATCATCGGTGGTTATGGCAGCTTTGTCATCAAAGCGGAATCATATGGTGATTATAAACGCGCTATTTTGGAAAAACTTATAAGAGAGATTGGTGACCTCCCAATCGCAAGCAATTAGTCTCCACTTATGAGCTCCAATTTGTAGAGAAGAGAGAAGATTTACAGAAATCCCAGACTGCTGACAAAGGTCTCGCCATTGCGAGGCCTTTGTGATTCACTGTGTT
>CAJXUS010000085.1 GCA_913060675.1 uncultured Rhodospirillales bacterium | reverse complement strand
GCCGATATATACTCAAAATCTGTAGAAAAAACCCTCTCAACTAGTCATGACCCAAGAATAATATTTTTAATAATCAATCTAGAGACGTATATCAAATGAAAATAGCTTCTCATAAAGTATCACTTCTATCAAACTTTCGAGTTTAGTAACATCATTTTTTAGAAGTGAATTTCCCGTGGAGGGACCAGACGTGAGTGAAGTTCAAAACCTTTTTGATGAAGTGCTGTCGTTTTATCGCACGCGTTTAAATGAAACTAAAAGTTCGGCTACCCCGATGCTAAAAGAGGTCATAACTCGTCTCGAAGGAGCAACGGCTTTGACAGCACCAGAGCCACACTCCCTCGGCGGGGCGCGGCACTGGGATCGCGTGATAGAGAACTTAGACCTCCCCATACATCAAGATTTACGCGACGCTCTCTCAGTCGCGGCACCGAGTTTTCATTGGATGCAGAACCCAAACTACACCGACGATCTCATGGGGTCCGGGTATATGGATAACTATGGCTTTATCGAGCTGGTCGGAAGCAAGGCCGGCTTTTATGAAGCTGAATCGGTGCGCTGTGGGCTGCTCTTGCTCGGCCCCGGCCTGCATTACCCGGCGCACAATCATGCCGCAGAAGAGATTTATCACGTGCTTTCAGGTGACCAAACCCTGTGGCGTCGCGGCGAAGAAGACTGGCGCATGCACCCAGCAGGCACCACCATCCACCACGCCCCGTGGATGATCCACGAAACAAAAACCGGAGCCCAGCCCCTGCTCGCCCTTTACTGCTGGCTTGGCGATGGCGGCGAAGCGAAGCTCACTTAAGTTAAAGGCTGAAGTAAATCAGGCGATTACGTCATTTGAAGAACTGGCTTTAAAGTGGAGCCACACCAAAACGTTTAACCACTTTTCAGCAACAGATATGAATGATGCATTAAGTGATTTACAGGCTTTGAATGAGCGCGTTGATCAATACAAATAATAGGTAGCTGATTAGTTTGTGGAGGAGCATCGTTGATTGACCGTTTATGGCACAAAGAAGAAACAATCCATAGGCGACGGTCAACGAAATCATCCCGTGGGTACCGATAACTACTCGTTGCGCTCTTAATCTGGCTGTAATGCAAATATTGGATTGTTAAAGCTTTTAGCAACTAAAGCGTGATTTGTGCCTGGATTAAACGTTTAATCTGCTTTGGACTTCTTAATGCAGATGTACTAGACCTTATATCCTCCTACTACTACTCAAATTGGGTAGTAGATCCCAAAGCGTAAATTATGTAATTTTAATCTTTTAGGTATAGCGATGGTTTTTGAAAATATTTTATCATTAGAATCAATTTTACCTGTTATCTTCTTAGCAGTAAGTGTTGTGTTTTCTCTACTTTTATTGTTGTGTTTATTTTTTGCTGCTGAATTACCTGCAGAAAAAAGACTTGGCCAAACTGGTGCCCTTCTAATCTTCATCACTTTTGGTATATCCGTTGCTGGAATATTGAATATATCAACTCTACAAAACCTAATTCCTTATTTCCTAATTACGAACATTCACCTCAGCGCTTTTTTTTCGGTTGTAATGCTGCTTGTTACAATTGTCATTTTTCGATTATTCAAACGCATCGGTGAACAATAATGATTTACGACAGTGTTAACTCTTTCCAAGACGGCTCAAAAAGTTAGGATTTTATATTTTAGCAAACATATTATTCTAATGAAAACAGATGCATCGAGCATTTATAACTTGGTCTTTTAAAGTTTTCAGATAACAGCTGAAACATAAAAAATATTTTTAGAATGTAGCTACACGAGCGTCCGTTTACGGTGCAAAGCATTACTTACCCTAGTTTCACAACCCCAATATCATTAGGCGATATCAGGGCTTTCATACCTGCTGCTAACTCTTTTACTTTCTCGGGCGTGTACTCATAGTAGAAACTTTGGTTACTGCGGCCGATGGCGTGTTCGGCAGAGAAGCTGCCGTGGTATTTTTCGACGACGATTTTGACTACCCAATCACGCAGGTCGGGGATAAAGGTCTCATCGTTCAGGCGAGGGTCATCTTTGGCAATGGCCAAGTTAAAGTGCAGACCGCCGTCGCCGACGTGGCCGAAGTCACAGATGCGCACATCGGGAAAACGCTTAGGCAGTTCTTCGGCCATAAAGGCGCGGAACTTCATCAGATCACCCCGGCGGAAGGAAACATCAAACGCCACCAATTTGCCTGCGTGTTTTACCCCTTCGGAAAGAGCATGACGCAAAGCCCACATTTCTTCGGGACGGCCGATAAAGGCGTTCTCCAAAGGCGCTTCTTCGTCTTCCCAGATTTCGGCAAGGACGATTTCTAACAGTTCATCCAACGTTTGTTCACCTTCTCGCATCGCCCAGGTGCGAGAGAGTTCAACCAGCAGGACATAATCCGGCAGGTCGCCGCCGGGGAAAGGATTGCGCAGGGAAGGCACATGATCAAAGGCTGCTGCCATCGCCTCAGCAGACATGCCTTCAAAAGCAGTAAGCTGGCTATCGCAACGCTGTTCCATTTCTAGTAGCAGCTTGAGAACCGCGGCTTCATCACGGGGCACCAATAAGGCCGCCGCAGATTGTTGCGGCAGGCGTTGAACATTGAGCACAGCTTCGGTTACAACGCCCAGGGTTCCTGTCGTACCGATAAAGAGATGCTTCCAGTCGATCCCGGTGTTGTCTTTGCGCAGGCCCGACATGAAATCAAGCTCGGTCCCAGCTTCATCGGCCAGAACGACCTTCACCCCAAGAGTATTTTGGCGCACATCACCATAACGCAGGAAGCGCGCCCCGCCTGTATTGGTCGCGATCATGCCGCCGATACGCGGGTCAGCGCCAAGGTCGATAGGAAACACATACCCTTTGGGCGCGAGGAAAGCATTGAGATCAGACAGGCGCACGCCTGCCCCCACGGTGACAGAGCGGTTTTCTTCATCGAAGATGATCTTGTCATTCGCCCCAGAAACATTAGAAGTAGTTCCGTCAGAGGTCGCTGTCCCGGTGAGACGATCAAAACTCAGCACACCCTGTTGGCCAGTTCCATCGGGCGTTGAGGCCCCGACAAGACCAGTGTTGCCAGATTGCGGCACCAAAACAATGCCTTGGCCCATACAATAGGCCATGACTTTAGAGGTTTCAGCACTGGAAGCTGGACGCACCACAAACGCTGCCTTGCCCGCCCCGTACCGCACGCAGTTTTCATAAGAAACAAGGTCCTCTCCGGGTTCTAAAAGGCCTTTATCGCCAACGATTTGTTGTAAGGCGTCGAGGTCTTTACGGGTTGGGGCAGTCATTATTAGGTCTCGATCTCTATCAGAGTAATTGGTTTTAAGCTGCTACTGCTACATCGTCTTTTAGAGCTTTTTCCGATAGCCTTGCAAGACAGGCATTGAGCGATGCGCGTTCCAAATCGGCATAGAGCGCGAGCTCATCCCAAACCTTGGCGCCTAAGGCCTGTTCAAAAGACTGCTGGCTCGGATTGCTATAGACGACATCTGCGCCAGTTTCTCCCAGATTAGGCCCAAGATTAGACTGAAAAATCCCCGCTGCGGACACAGGCAGGAAATCTTCATAAATGATCGGGTCCATCCGCAGCAAACCAGCTTCGAGTAAGCCATCGAGTGATCCACTGATCCCAACGGAGCGCGCTATTTCTTCACCTTTGTCACTCAAGGAATAGCGGAAGAAGGCCAAACCTTCGGCCCGGAGCTCTGTATAACTGTCTGGGAAAGCTTTAAAGCTTTCGACCAACAGATCTTCGTAAGCCCCCTCACCAGAACGCACCCGAGCCCGGGTATCGTCGAGCAAAGTATCATAAAGCGCGCGGCCTTTTGGGGTCAGGGCAATACCGCGTTGTTCAATTTCGCCAAAGCGCGCCGTGTGAGAGCCCTCATCCCAATTACCATTCTCGCCTTTGAAAAGCACCTTTTCTTCCAATGCCTTGAAAGAAGTCTGGCGCAATAGGATCGGGCAGTCGCGTTGTGGTGGGCCTTCGATCACAGCCTTTGGGTTTATGCCGCGCTCTGGCATTGCGACTTGAACCCCATCAATGTCGAGGGTACGCGGGGTCAGGTGGTTGATATGCGGGCCATGAAAACTGACGATATCAGCAATCAGACGATGCTCATCATGAAGCTTTCCATAAAGTTCCTGATCGATGTTTGCCTTTGAGTGCCAGCGGAATGTCTCCAGTGCTTCAGTGACAAACTGTGTCGCATCTTCGTTGCTCAATCCGCCTTGCTTTTCAGCCCGCTCAATCAGGTTAAGGGCTGCCGTGGTAAAGATCTCGCGGTTGTCGAGAACTTCCTGGGCCGCAGCGCGAAGATCTGCATCTTCAATCAGCTCCAAACGCAACAGGGAAGTGAAAACCCGGAAAGGGTTGATGTTAAGATCGCCCTCGGCTACCGGACGAAAAGCTGTGGAATGTACAGGAATTCCCGCGATCGCGAGATCGTAATAGCTAACAGGCTCCATCCCCATCACCGCGAAAAGCCGGCGCAGGGTGAAGAGCTCTTTCTCGGTCCCGACCCGAATGGCACCGTGACGTTCTTCGGTAATGCGATCCAGTCCATTGCTTTGTGACAGTTGCGAACGCAGGCTTTCATCGCGTTCCAGAACAGAGACATTTATATCCGCGACCAACTCCATCAACTCACCATAAGCAGGCACTTCTTCGCGGTACATCGCCGACATCGCCAGTGAGAATTGCGCACGGATTTCGTTCTTAGATACAAAATTGTCATTGGTATTAGCAAGCGTCATTACTTTATCTCCATTCCGAAACCTGAATGAAAATTGCTCATCCAAGCTCAACAGCCTTTAATTTAAAGAGGATATAGCATTTGTGCAGGTGCGAATAAAAACGATATCTTTTCATCAATTGATGAGTTTTATGAATGAAGTCCCCTTTAGTGCTGATCTCAAATTCTTTGTAGATTTATAGAGGGCAAAATGAGTAAGCTGTCATGAAACGATTGTTAACAATAGGTAATCCGTAAGCTAGTTGACCGGAAAACGATGAGAAAGAGATAAGGATGAGTTCGAACAAAGTTGGTGATTTACAGCAAAACCTGCCCATTGGCGTTGTGACTTATCGCCTTGCTATACCCTCGGGCGAGCTAGAAGCCGAATGGGTTTTTAGTGCGCAAACAGGTGTTGAGACCGTCTGTAAAGGCATCGCAACGCCTCAAACCGCTGAGGCAAGAGCCTCGGAAACCAACTTTGTTGGCAACTACAGCATCACCTATTACGACCCGGATGGCGAACCAGCAGAACCCTGGGATCTCGGCATCACGCAAAAGGGTGATATTTTTTCCGTGATTTGGTCAAAAGAAGGCAAGCCTAAATACCACGGCATTGGCTTTATTTCCGGGGAGCTATTGGTTTGCGGATGGCGGCCAACACAATGAGTGATTTTGATTGGCACAGCTCCTCCCTCACCCGCGAAACGCCAATAACCGATCGTTACAAGAACACCCAGAATGTGCGCCGCTTTATGAAAAAAGAGTGCGGAGAAGATTTCAAATTCAATCGCCCTTTTATGATCTGGATAAAAGAGGGGATCAAAAAGGGTAACCCCAAATCCCTGGGAGATGTCGCCGATGAGTGGTTGAAGCGTCAGCTTGAGCCCAAGACTTAATCGACTGAGAGCAGGTTCCCGGCCTTTTCCAAATCCTGAACAGACATCGTTTTATTCATTTCCAAATAGTCTGAAACACTACGTCCCTTGCTGTCTTGCGCCTTTGGATCAGCACCAGCCTCAATCAATATTTCAAATATCTCAAGAGAAGCATTCTCTGCCGCATACATCAATGCCGTGCGTTCTCGGTGTTTGATATTTGCGTAAAGACAGTCCGCACCAGAGAAGCCTTTGCCCTTTTTAAATTCGAGCAATGTCATTGCATTGGGATCAGCACCTGCATTTAGTAACTGCTTCAGTGTATCTATCTGGTTCATATGCGCTGCCATCATTAAGGCAGTCTTCCCAAATCCATTTGGCCGGTCTACATTCGCTCCCTGAGCAAGCAGAAAAACCAAAACTTTGGGATGATCAACAGAATTAATTAGAGGTAATATGGTGTTACCATCGCCATCTTGTCCCGCCCCTCTGATAATTAGAGCTTGTAAAACCTCCAGGGGTGCCCCCGTACCCACAGCAAGCTGCAGAGCCTTATAGTATGCCCAAACCGGAACTCCCTGGCTTTTTCTCAAGTGAGGGGCCGCTAACTTTATGAAGGCATCATCAGAAACAGATCCCTCGCTCATCTCCTTGGCCAAGGTTTCTATTTCGTAATAACCATAGACATCAAAAACAGAGGCTTGTAGGTAATATACATAGTACCCTGCCCAACGTCGTGCTCGTACCTCTGTCACATCAAAATTCTCAAGGTAATAGACGGTTAGTTGATCAATCGCGGTACCAGCATGCTGATCAAACAAAGCGCTATTACGTCGATTATAAGGATCTTCTGCCCGCCAATAATATTCGAAGGCGTTAAAATCCCAATGCCCTGCTTTGGGATCAGCATCTGGTGAGAAACTTTTGAACGAAAAACGATCACTAAAAAGATCGCCCGGGCTCTTGGCTATTTGCTCCCGCCTGTCCACGATACCCCGCCAAGGGAAATAAAGACTGCTGTGTCGAAGTCCAGCCTGAAATATCTCATGACCAAAAAACGGGGAAGACGTTCCCATACCACATCTGGGCCTCACCCCACTCATTTTGCGTGAGGAGTTATATAATTTCGCCAGTGGCCCTGATTGATACAACTCGGTTTCATACCGATAAGGCTCGCGATGTACCCATTGATTTGGGGTATATTTCTTGGTTTTGACCACACACTCAGCCCTCGGACGCATATCCTCGTCATAAGAGAGTAATACCCGTTCAGTCGGATCGAAGGCGGGTACAGGAACATCTGCGTAAAGACGCCCCTCGAATTCACGAACAACGGTACCATCAACCATACGATAAGCATCAGTCGCAATTTCTGATAAAGCTAAATCGACAGGGTGATCGCGTGGATCGGTCCGATCCCCTGTAAAAACGTGAAAATTATGTCCTCCCAAATCCTCAGTAACTTTAAAGTAGAATTCAGAGTTATCTTCAGCACCTTCCAAATAACCTTTGAAGCGAGCAAGTTTATCAGGTGTTATTCTGAATAATCTAAAATATTCTAAATAAGCCGTATATCCATACCCCCCATCATTTTTCCAACCAGAAAACTCACTCACCCCATTCCCTGTGATATCACCATAATAAACTTGGGGATACTCTCCTGCATCAGACAACCCCGGCACTTCGTTCAAGCCCATAGGTTCAATCACAGGCATTCGCGACAAGTCATCCGTTTCAGGAAGAGGCTCCCCCTCTTTGTAGTAACCGACAAAATAATCGCTGCGGATTTCTTGCTCGTAGGTTTTACAGAGTTTTTCACTGCCCTTTGCAGTGTGATATAATGTCGGTTTAAAGGGAGCTTTGGGCCAATTTATTTCCTTGGCTGCAGCCGAATTTCCTCCCAGTGGTCCCACTAAATTAAGGCTGAGAAAAATTGCCATGAAACTTTGGGCTCGCCAAGAGAACGCGGTCATGAATTCTGGTCCAGACTAAAAGAGATTATGTGAGCAGGAAAACAAGTAATTATGGCAAAATTACAACCAAAAAGATTAATCCAAAGTATAATCGGATGCCAAAATCATGAGATAACCATCAAAAATTACCCAGCATGTGTGCCGATTTGTGCTCTGTATTAAAGTGGGAATAAAAGAGGGTCGCCTCAAAACTCTGGGCGATAAACTCACCAAGCTAACGCGTTAAACTAACACTTTGAAATGAAAGTAAATGGCCTGCTAAGCGAGCTTAGTTTCGATCCGTTATTTTGGGATATCCGCATCAGAAGAAGTTACTTCTGGATGTTTTTTCTGGGGGTCTAATTTCTGGGGCTGGTGTTTCTGGGGATGAATTTTTCGGGCTAACCAGTCACAGAACCGGGCGAATTCGATGCGTAGAGTGAGGAACGGCACTAAAGCTCCGTTATCTCGTGATACTCTTCCAAACATAATCCACTCCTTTACCCAGACTTCCTATTTCAGGAACATGCCTACCCTATTAGCATACCACTGCTATGTGAAGGTTATACTACAGGTTAGAGATTTCATCCTATAAAGTCAGGACCAATTGTCACGCTCTTCCCAAGTCATTGGTTAGCATAACTTTATTTATTACCAACAAACTGAAACCACTGCACTCATCGCTGCTCTGAGCTTTCATATTTGCCCCCGACCACCCCTGGAGCAGCCCCAGACTCGACAAAAACCTCCACATTTTCAATCAAAAAACTCTCTACCAACCACATCAATGTCACCTGAAATAATAGGAACCTCTTCCTGTAGGAGGACGACGAATTTGGTGCTAGTATGATGACATCGGGTTCGGGTACTAGCCGATTTAACGACTTTATTGCCCTTCAGATCTGATGCCAAACAGTTAAGCATTTTGTTAAGAAGTTACACCCTATAATGACTTAAGGCTCGCTGGAAGTTTGACCGGTAATTTGAGCCAATTTTTATGGGATGCTATGTCTTGAACATAAGCACCCTTTTTGTTTTCGGTTCTGTTTTTTTAAGTTTGTTTATGCCGATATACATATCGTTCGCATCGCTTAGGCAGTGTCCCTTATCAGCTTTGGGTCTGCTTTATCGTTTTGGTACAGTTTTTCGCGTTGCCTATTTTAACCACTCTATCAAGGAGTTAGGGTTGTGGCCTACAGTGCAAAAAATTTGTGTGATGATCTCGGGAAAGAAATGCAACATGGTTATCGCGCCACCAAGGTCGCCAGGTTGGCATGTAAAATTCATAACGATCATTGCCGGGAACTCAGTCCCTACCTTGATAACAAGTTGATGCAGCTCACCTCTATGGAAGAAGGTTCAGAATTTGAACTTTCCGAAGGTGAATTCAAGCACCTGATCAAAGAACTCCGCAGCCACTAAAGTTCTCTTGCGCACAGAGAAATCAGCTTATTAATTTTCGTCGTGTGAGATTTCTCGCAATCGGCGAGATAAGATTGATTTACTGGTATTGAGGGCCTCGGCAACACCGTTCAGCGAAGGCCATTTTTCCTTCGGATCAAGTGTGTCTTACTAAACCATCGTTGCTTTTACTTCTTCGGGCGATAGCTTGCGCGGACGACCAGTGGTTTTTCCGTTTTTATACTCCGTGCCTGTGCGGCTTCCATGTCCTTGAGCGTGCGTTCAATCATCAGATCGCGTTCATTGTCCGAAAGGGCCGCAATAAAGGTATAGATCATTTTACCAAGCGGCGTGCTGGTATTTACCCCTTCACAAAGGGATTGAAAGTTGACCTCTTTGGCCTGCAAAGCCTGAATAAACTCAATCAACTCCATAGTGCGTCGACCAAGCCGATCCAGTCGCCAAACGACAACGGTATCTTCGGGTCTCGCCAGCGCTACAGCCTCTTCCAAAGCAGGACAAACGACCCGATTGGAGGGGAGAACTTCAGAAAACACACGTTCGCACCCGGCTTCTTCCAACGCCGCGATCTGCTGCGCCAAATTCTGCCCTTCTCCCAATACCCGCGCGTAACCGATTTTCATGAAATCACTGTCTCGACAATTTAACTATGAGATTGAGAATACATTATGAAACACAATTATGAAACGGATAAGCTACTCTTCAGTATAAGAAATTTAATGTAATCAAAGTTTGGCATACGGTGAAGAATTGCTTTACTCTGCAACCATGCCCGACAAAAAACTATTATCTCAAAAGCTTCTATACAACCAATACATAAAGCCCCACTTTATTGCGCTTAACTCTATCGTTTCTCATAAAATCGATATAGCAGACCTGATAAACATTTCTGATACAATTAATCTTCGTGAAAAAGCTCAGGAATTACAGCACAAGCCACTATATGAATTCGAAATTCCCTTTACCGAAAAGAAAACTATCAAATTTGACAATTTTTTACAGGCGCTTCATGAGCAAAATGATCAACCCGTTTTAGTTTGGATAAAACATACTATTGATTGTGGCGCTTACAAGATGAACTCAATTCTTGATCTAAACACACAATTTTCCTTCACCGATCCTCCTGGTGATATCGTTGTATTCGTAACAAATGATAACAAAGATAAACTCCTTCTGGATTGCTATGTAAATCAAGATGGAGAAGAAATGCTTCTCATTGAAATCCAGGGCGACAATTGGATTAATTCAGCAAGAGACTTCACCTAATGGCCCATCCTGTATTCGGCATAAAATTAGACAATGATTCTATCGATCTCCGTCTCAGTAGAGAGCGGGCTATTATGCTCAATGAACTCGCGCGTTCATTAAGGGCGAGAAAAGGCAAACACAACAAGCTTGGCAAGGCAGAAGACAGACTCTTAAACGAAATAGAACAAGCCTTTGAGTATTTGTTGACGGAACAAAGTGATGCTGACTACCCAACCATTTTGCAGCATGCTCGTGAGCGTATTGAAAGGCCAAGAAAAGACGACGCTCTACTCGAAGGGGACATGCTGAACTTTGATGCCGATATCACTTTTCTTACAACAGAAGAAGGCGGCAGAGGTAAATTAAATGGCAAAGATTACCCTTTAGGTTCAGGCGGGTGGACCCATATCAAACTCAGTTGCGGGATATATGGTTGTAAGGTTTATTCGCTGGATGACTGTCCTGTCTTCACTCAGGGTGAATGCTTTAGGGCGAACCTCGCCTTTTACTGTGTAAAGCACGAATGCGCACCGGAAATAAAAGAGGGCCTTCAAATTACCCTACAAGATGTTTCCCATGTCGTTGGTCACGGCATCATTACCAAGATAAACAGCTAAACGAGAAACCAATAACTAAGGCCATCCACATGATAGAGAAAAAAGAGGGAAGCAATCCTTTTTCGGGTAATTCGAGACACCATCCTCTGCTTGAAGAACCCCTGCTTTGGAAGATTACACGTGGTGTAAGCCAAGCAATGACCGCGCTAGTTTATAGCCCTGAAGATTTAAGTATTCATGTGTCCAACAAGATCGTACAGATGGATGCCGTTCTTGAAAAAGAAAACTCATTTTTTGGCCGAATTTATAATAAAATCTCAGGTGAAGACATTACTTCAATCGCCTTGGATGGTGTTGTTATTCAGCAGTTACATGATGTGGTTGGCGTAAAAACGCCGCTCTCGATCGAGATCCAATATCAATACAATATTGATCATAATGAACTCCGTGATCTCTACGCCAGAGCACAAAAAATCATCAATAAAAATACACCAGAGCCAAAGATTAAAGAGACGCTTTCGCCCCCATCAGTAAAGCGTCGAAGGTAGAGATATCGCGCAGACTAAAACATGGGATTGTCCGGAAGAGAAAAATTCCCTTCAGGTGATACTTATCCAATTTGCTATCGGGAAGGCTTCGATATAAATGAAAATTAGAAGACACCATAACCGGAGTGAACAAGAAAGAACGCTGCGGTACCCAGATCCTGGAACTGTAGAAGATCTTGTCGTCGAGGGCTTAACCGATCATTTGGCAACGATGGCTTTCTCACCCGAATATTGGTTGCAACATGTTGCAATTAAGCTCAATCATATCGAACCCATTTTAAAAAGGAGCAAGACCCACTTTGGTCGCTTTATCAATCGCTTTAACGGTGAAAGTGCAGAGTACATAACCATCGACGGCATGGCGTTAATACAACTCCATGAGGTTTTAGGAGAAGCGCTACCTTTATCTCTAGAGGCAAAATCCCAATATGACGTTGATCCTCATGATCTCATAGATTTCTACATCAGAGCAAAAAAGATCCTCCCGCAAAGGACGATTAAGATTGACGTCATGAAAGCTGCGAGCGAAAAACTTTTCGCTTACTTGGAAGAAATAGGGGTTTCCGAAATCCCCCTAAACCATGATTATCATTGGGTCATGAAACACAAAGAAGCCGTAGACCCAACCAAAGAACCCGAACTTAGAATGTTGGGTCAATTAACTGATAACTACGATGCAATGAACAGGCTCCTAAAAGATCAAGATTATCGAACAACTCATGACTTTGTATGGCTTGCAACCTTGCTTGATTATATAGGGCATAATGCAGATGATACGCTAATCAACACAAATCAGCCTAAGTCTTAGACATTAATAATCCTTTCTTCTTCAAGCATGTCCACATCAAAAAATTATCCCTCTACACAGGGCTTTCCATAATCAAAATATATATTGAGTTATCTGTGAGGGATTCATAGGAATGTTCGACATCGCCGGGAAAGCGGAAATAGTCGCCTTCGTTGAGTTCTTTTAAATTATCATCAGGCCCTATTTTGACCTTACCACTGCAAACAAAGGCGTGCTCTACCGTCCCTTCGGGGTGAGCAGAAGACTTTCGCACCGACCCATTTTTTATCGTAACCCGGTAGATATCCCGTCTGCGCGAAGGGGGGCAATCCGCCAGCAGTGTGGAGGTGAGCGAAGAGGCATCCGAAGCAAGATGATCGCCCTCATCAGCCCTGACAATTACAAACTCTGACTTCGGTGTTTCAAATAAATAACTCAGCGGGATATCCAGTGCTGATGCAATTGCCCACAGGGTTTCGATACTGGGATTCCCCTGACCGTTTTCCAACTGTGACAAGGTCGATTTTGCAACACCCGCCTTTGCGGCCAGAGCAGATAAGCTCATCTTGGCGCGACTGCGCTCTTTTACTATTGCTTTTGCGATCAGATTTACCGGAGTCATATTTTTCTTTTTGTTGCCTCACAAACACTTACCTTAACGAACAAACGTTCGATTTGACGAACGACTGATGATCGTTCAATATACAGAATAATATCCCGTTTAAACGAACGTATGTCAATAAACGAACGAATATCAATCACCACTCCGCAGCCCAAGAACAGCTAGCGATCAGGAAAAGAGTATGACAAGTCAGTTTGATAGGCCCCAGTTTCATAGGACATCGTCTTATAACAACCAGTATTTCAGTCGGGATATCAAGGATGGCCTACGCGACGCCTTACCAATAATGGCTGCGATTGTTCCATTTGGGGCTGTATTTGGGGCCGTCGCCATCGATAGCGGCCTTGATTTTCAAGAAATGCTGGTGACTTCCCTCTCCATCTATGCCGCAGCCAGTCAATACGTGATGATCGATCTCATGGGGCAGACGCTTCCTGTCTGGTCGATTGTGCTCGCTGTATTTGCAGTGAATTTCCGCCATGTCCTTTATTCTGCTTCTATCGGGCGGAAAATGACGCTCTTTAGCCCCCTTCAAAAGGCCTGTGCCTTTTTCTTGCTGGTGGACCCGCAGTTTGCCGCCTCTGAAACACGGGCTGCGACAGTGGGTCTGCGCCCTGCCTACTACTTTTCCTATGCTGCCGTGATTTACATCACCTGGATTGCCTCAAACTGTGTGGGGGCTTTATTTGGGTCCTTCATTGAAAATCCCGCAACATACGGTCTGGATTTTATCCTGCCGCTTTACTTTACTGGTCTCGTCGCGGGATTTCACAAAAGACCAAACTTTATCCTCGTTTTATTGGTCAGTGGTGGCGTCGCTCTCTTGACCTATTTCACTATTGGCAGTCCTTGGCACATTACACTGGGTGGCATAGCAGGTCTCATCGTTGCAGCGGCCCAAAGCCGTCCTCCCCAAAAAAATAACCCAGAGAGAAACATTCTAGAGAATGCGCACGAAGATGGAACTGGCCTAGAGGAGGGCACAGCCAATGCATGATAATACCTACCTGATCATTCTTGCCTGTGCGGTTGTAACTTATACGACCCGCATCGGCGGACATATGGTTCTCTCAAGGTTTGGATCACCTCACTATCGGGTTGAGGCGGCTTTAGAAGCCGTACCAACGGCGGTTCTTACGGCCCTGGTTGCCCCTTCCCTGCTCAACCAGGGCCCCGCCGAAGCTATTTCCATCCTTATTGCCGGCGTTGTTGCATTACGAGGTTCGCTCATGATGAGCGTTGCAGCCGGACTGGTCAGTCTTGTGGCATTGCGATTTGTGCTGGGTTAAGATCAACCAAAGCCACAAAATCCCGGGAAGAAGAAGTTGAATATCAAAAGACATGATCCCCGAGGTGAGCGAGAGAGAACACTTCGGCATCCCGATCCCGGAAACTTACGAGATCATGTCGTTGAGGGTGTGACCGAGCATTTGGCAACAATGACTTACACCCCAGATAATCTGTTGCAACATCTGGCAATCAAGCTCAATCAGATCGCGCCTATCTTAAAAAAGAACAAGACCCGATTTGGTCGTTTTATCAACCGCTTTAACGGTGAAAGTGCAGAGTACATAACCATCGACGGCATGGTGCTGATCCAACTCCATGAGATTTTAGGAGAAGCACTACCTACGCCTCTTGAGGCAAAGTACCAATACGACGTTGATCCTACTGATCTCAAAGAATTTTATAACAGAGCAAGAGAGATTGTTCAGATCTCATCCGTGAAGCGCCCCAGGTAAAACGCCCCTGATAAAACGACAGAGATAAGACTCTCTGACATCCACTGACAGACCTAGGCTAAAAAATTATCCTTGTAGAAATAAATTTGCGCTAAGATGAGAGATAAGCTGGTGTTGGCACGTAAAACTGAGAACAGAAATTAAACTGGGGTCAGAATAAAATGACAATCAAGGTTGAAGTCCTCAAAACCGCGAGTGAAAAGCTCTTTGCTCATCTCGAAGAACTTGGGATCACAGAAATCCCGTTAGATCACAATTATCACTGGGTTGTTGATCACGAAGAAGCCGTAAACCCGACCGTAAAGCCAGAGCTTACCATGCTTGGAAAACTCTCGGATAACTATGATGTCATGACCAAGCTTTCGAGCTGTACTGATGTGCCCATCAACTATCATCTGGTGTGGCTGGCATCACTACTCGATTATATTGGTCATAGAACCCATGAGTAGTTCCCCTAAATAACACGCGAACCTTTAAAGGTTAGGATCTCAGGACCAGGGACAATATATTCGACCTATTCTCTGCAGGAATAATAACTTTTGGCCAACGGGCGAGGAAAGTCATTTCACACTCCAGACAGTGAAGACAAAAGAACGACAAATCCTCTTCGTGATCCTTGCAATTAAGCCCCATGATATCCCATGGAAAGCCACTACTTTCGTTCGAACTAAAGAGGTCAAAATTTTGCAGGCGGACATCTTGAAAGCTAGCGATCAACTCATCGTCTTGATCATGATATGGAGCTACCGTAATAGACAGAGTATCGTTCTCTAACCTAAAGCTCTTAAGGCAAGAATGTTTGTTATTTCGAAATAGAGCATTCTCAAATTCTTTATCGCGATCGAAATTATCAATATTCATTTTCCACTACACCGTTCGTCTGGATTTTAAATCCAACTTAATCGGTCATTATACGTACGAGTTATGACTTAATTATGGATGTCGACCAAAGGAGGTTCCACAACTCTATCTATTACATTTACTTTTTTTATCTACAGATCGATGGTGCCGTTTCACCCGAGCGTGATCATGACCATCCCCTTCGTTGCCATAACGAAAGGTCAGCAGTGAGATGGCATCCCTCAACATTTCAACTATTCTATCGATCATAATCCCAATCACTTTCCGTGTCCCGTATTTCCCTTATTAAGGGCAGGCTTGCGCAGGTCTGACAAACGAGTTATGCAAGAGGTTAGAATAACCTGAGGTTATGCATGAAACGCGATCGACTTCCTTTAACCGCGCTAAGATCTTTCGAGGCCGCGGGCCGACATGAGAGCTTTACCCTTGCCGCGCAAGAGCTGTTCGTCTCACAGGCTGCCATCAGCCGTCAGGTCCGAGATCTTGAACACCAGATCGGCAAAAAGCTTTTTGCCCGTAGTCATAGGCGGGTTCAACTCACCTCGGCAGGCACACAATTGCTTTTGGTGTTGCGTAAGTCATTTGATACCATCGATACCTGTCTAAGCGACCTCAGCACATCCACAACCTCATCTGTCCTGACACTCAGTGTCGAACCTTCTTTTGCTTCAGGCTGGCTTTTACCTCACTTAAAGGATTTCAGAGAAAGCTATCCTTCTATTGATCTCGCCCTTGATTCTGACATCCACGTGATTGATTTTCGGATCTCAGAAGCACAGCTCGCAATTCGTTTTGGCACAGACCCTAATCTTTGGCCCACATGCGAGAGCAAACATCTAATTGATATTGAAATGGTCCCTGTGATCGCTGCCAATCATATTGATAAGGAAAAGCCTCTAAACAAACCACGCGACCTCTTGCAATATACGCTCTTGCACGAAGACAACAGAGAAGATTGGAAAAGCTGGTTTACCTCTCAAGATGTAACAACCCCCGAGATCGAAAGAGGCCCGATCTACGACAATGCAGCACTTATATTACAGGAAATATTAGATGGTCATGGCATCGGATTTTGCGATAAAAAATTCATCCGCAAAGACCTCCAATCCGGACGATTAATCATCCCCTTTGATGTCTCGTTCACCCAGGGCTCATACTGGCTCGTCGCCCGAGACTTCTCAAAACTCCCCGAGTACGCCACCTCATTTATAGACTGGTTTCTGCCCCGGGTTCATAGCTTTTGATTTAAAACAGACCCTTGACTATAAAACCTCACCTAACATCACAGGCTTTTTATTCAGGCACTATCATCTCAATCGGCAAAAGGTCCTCGACAACCTAAAACCATTTATCGCGATCTTGAGGCGAAATATTAGAGCCGGATAAAATTATACCAACCGTCTTACCAACATTTTTATGAGCATCTACCATAGCAGCGGCAAGGGATATTGCTCCTGCAGGTTCAAGAACGATTTTCTCGTGTTTATAAAAGGCGTGCATTGCCTGAATTATGTCAGGATCATCAACGAGTACTATTTCGTTAACACTGGTTGTAAGTAATTCAACAGACTGAGACACGGGTTCGCTAACGGTGACACCATCAGCAATCGTATCTACTGTATCGGTACATACGACACGCCCTTCTCTCCAGGAGAGTTGCATAGCGGGGGCACCTTTTGCACAAACTCCAATGATTTTTGTCTCAGGGCTATTCGCTTTAAACCAAGTGCCAACACCATTTATCAACGTGCCGCCGCCGACAGGTACATATAAGACATCAAAAGCGTCAGGATATTTCCCAAGTTCAACAGCAATCGTTCCCGCACCCTCTGATATTTCAAATTCTTCTTCATCTATAAGAAGATAAAAGTCGTTAGCCTTTGCAAACCGGGCCGCTTCTGCCCTCGCTTCACGATATTTTTTTCCGTGCAAATGGACAATAGCATCAAGGGCTTCCATCGATTTGACCTTCGTTGGATTAGCTGTCTCAATTGTAAATATATGTACTTCAATACCCATTTCCCTCCCAACATAAGCCAACGCTTGACCTAAGTTACCACTGGATAGGCAGACCAATTGCTTAATATGGGGATTACATCGCGCCCACCAATCAACGCCGCGTCCTTTGAAGCAACCAATAGGGTTAACCGTTTCAACCTTGCAAACCAGTGATAAATTTAGAAGTCCGCTCAAACCTTCACTTCGATATTGAGGCGAATTCAAATATATAGGATTAATGGAACCTGCAGCAGTTTCTATATTTTCAAGGGATATTGTATTCACTAAATCTTACCTCACACACTTTAAATATATTTAAAATTTCAATAACTTATGAATGGAACGCACGTTTGGTTTGGCAAAGAATACTCCATACTCAAAAACCAACCTTAAGACATATTAATACACTGCTGCTGACAGCATTATGTCAGTAGTGGATTAGGCCGTAAAAACTGCTCGTAATCAGCAGGAGGAGGTAGATTTTATATTTCCCCTGACAGGCGACAGACAACAAATCTACCTATTTTTAACTGCTAACAGCTGGAAATTTGCCTTTTTTGGTCGTAACTGTCGGCTTGGTTAGAGATTTTCTCTCTCAGATAAAATCTTTAGGGGCTGACCCAGATAACTCAATTTTTGGGGTATCCTCCAGCCTATGCGAAAGAG
>CAJXUS010000084.1 GCA_913060675.1 uncultured Rhodospirillales bacterium | reverse complement strand
ATACGGCGACCACCGAGATCTGCACTATCCTCTTCGTCGGCAGCGTCAGATGTGTATAAGAGACAGGAACAATGGCCGAAGATTTGTCTCGAATTCGTGCGCTGGGACAGGTCGTTGAGGTTGGGGATCACGATGCTTTGACCCGTGAGGATTGGTGGTATCCCACATATGTAGAAGAAAACTGCCCAGGCCTCCCCAGTTGGCGGGCACTTAAAAAGTGTGCACATCTTTTTGCTCACAAGAGTACATCTCCACAAGGACGTTATGTTGGCGGCCCTTGGGAGAAACCCGAACGTGCACGGATAAGAGCCCTGGAGATGGATTTTGTCGTAAAACCTGTTCAGGTAGCTGATGAACTCTGGGTGGAACTTAAAAGAGCCTCCGCCAAAAAGGAGCCTATAGTCCTTTTTAATTGGAGCCCTAACTGGATTGAAGATCGTTTTGAGGGAAAGTTTGTCGAATTCCCCGAATATGATCCAAACTGTGAAACCGTGCCAGCTTGGGGCGTAAACCCCAAACGCATCCATGATTGTGGCAACCCCAAAGATGGATGGCTAAAAAAGGTTGCCTGGGTTCAAATGGAACAAACTTGGCCCTGTGCTTTCGCAGTTCTCAAAGACATGAACTTCAACAATGCCATGATCAGCCAGATCGCAGCCTTTGTCGATGCGGATGGCATGACCCACATCCAAGCTGCAGACAAGTGGATTTCAGAAAATACTGCGTTGATATCTACCTGGGGCGCAAATACCTGTGAGTAATAACCTTACGAGACAAAACGCCGCCCATACAATTAAAGAGAAGATATCTCTAAGTGCGTGACAAACAACCTTTTGAACCCAAAATATCAAAGCGAATAGCATTTAAGCTATCACGCAATGTCGTATTGGTTTCTCTATTAATTGGGTTGTTAATCAGTGTATTTCTTGCCTATAGGGACATCCATTCTACTCAAAGGTCATTCAACCAAACCGTTAAACAAGTCATTCAAACGGTTAACCAACCCGCAGCGAGAGCGGCTTACAACCTGAACGCCGATCTTGCGGGTGAAGTCGCAGATGGTTTGATGGAATATAAATCCATAATATCGGTTACCATTCATGATGATCTGCATAATACACTGGCAAGTAAATCTCAGGATTTGAAATCATCCCCCTATCGTTGGCTTGCGGAAGATGCCTTCGGCGGATTACAAAGTTACGAAATAGAGTTACGAACGGTCGATGATGCAGAAGTAAAAGCTGGCTATTTACAAATTATTGCAGATCCGATTGTTGCCGTTAGCGATTTCATTGATCGCACGATATCAGAGTTCATTTTCAATATATTGCGTAGCTTGATTGTCGCCGCGATACTTTCGCTGATTTTCTATCGGCTTTTGGTTCAGCCCCTGCAAAATATTTCCCACGACTTAGCTTACGCTGATCCTGACAATCCCGAGGGAACCCGCCTCTCTGTCCCTAAAAGTAATATCGGTGACGAACTCTCTATTTTAGCAGATTCTGGCAACCGATTATTAAACTCTATCTCCAAGCGGGTCAAAGAGCGTGACACAGCTGAATCTGAGTTAATAAATGCCGCCGAAATGCTCGAACAGCGCATTAAAGAAAGAACAGCAGAACTCGCCAAACAATATGAAGCAGCCCAAGCTGCAAATAAAAGTAAGCAAGAATTTCTGGCGACTATGAGCCACGAAATTCGAACGCCGATGACAGCCGTTATGGGGCTTTCGGATATGTTACTTGATGACGATCTAAAGTTAGAAACTCGGGAAAAGGTAGAGAAAATAAAGGGCGCGACACAATCCCTTCTTGTTATAATTAACGATATACTCGACCTCTCCAAAATCGACGCGGGTCAACTGAAACTAGAACACACTGATTTTAATTTCCGGTCTGAAATTAAAAAAACCATCGAGATTATAGAGCGGTTGGCTGAAGATAAATCTCTCGAACTTGTGGTGAAAATATCGGATGAAATTCCTGTAAGCGTAAATGGCGACCCAACACGCATCCGTCAAATCCTCATCAACTTACTTGGTAATGCCGTTAAGTTTACAGCAAAAGGAACCGTTTCTCTAGAAGTTGAAAAACAGATGATTTCTACTGCGGATGTGAATGATCTCTGGCTGATATTCAGAGTGAGTGATACGGGGATCGGTATCGCTCCAAACATTATCGAAGAGTTGTTCAGTCCCTTCACCCAAGCCGATACCTCAATCTCTCGGCGTTACGAAGGCACTGGGCTTGGCCTTGCAATATCCAAGCGCCTGACCGAACACATGGGGGGCACCATAAATATCAATAGTACCGAGGGAAAGGGATCCACCTTTGAAGTCCACCTGCCTTTAATAGCAGCAAAAAGCGAAATTAAGGATGCAAACATTCCAACCCAAGCAACAAGCTATGAAACCCAATACCCTCTGACCATTCTCGTTGTTGATGACAACCAAATTAATCGTCGTATCATCCAAGTAATAATGGAAAAAAATGGTCACAAAGTGTTTCTGGCCGTGAATGGTCTGGAAGCTGTTGATCACTTGAACAAAGCAAGTTCAGGGTCTCATCCAGATCGTTTCCCACTACCGGATCTCGTACTCATGGATATAAGAATGCCCGAGATGAGTGGCCCAGAGGCGACTATTGCTATTCGAGCAATGGAGGGGGCTATCGCCCAAATACCCATCATCGCCTTAACTGCAGATGCGATGGAAGATCATGTGAAGGAATACTATGAAGTCGGCATGAGTTCTTTTGTTCCCAAACCCATCGACACTTTTAAACTTTTGCGAACCATAAATCAGGTGATGGGTAAAGAAGTCCACAAGGCCGTACTCTCGCCCGACGCCCCACAGACTGAAAACGGAAGCGGGCCCTCTTTAAAAGTCGGGGGATAACCGAGAATTGATCCAGATAACATGACGGATTATAGAGTTATGTGATTAGGGTCATGCCCCTAGTCCAAAACACGTAATTTCTGAAACATTTTTACCTTAATAAAATTCATTTTAACCATCAAAACCCTTTCAAATTAGCATATATTTAACAATCGCTGCATACTATAGCATGCAAAGCATAAACAGTTTTGCCTGTTTTAATTGGCTTCATAATCTGGAGACAAGGCGATAAATACTAAGGGATATTATTATTTCAGACCTTAGACTTCGTACTTGCTGAGCTGTTTTATAAGATCAACAGATCGGATAAGCCCAAACGTGATCTCCATACGTAGTAAACTGATCCTTATATTTATCCTCGTAAAAGTACTTCCGCTTATTCTTCTGGCCTGGCTTACCTGGGTTGCCGCGAGCCATCTTTCAGAGAATTTGGATGAACGGGTTAATACTCTGTCTGGCTCTATGCGTAAGACAGTTACCGATATTGGAGATAACGTAACAAAACAATCGATTGAAGCTATAGATCGCCTGTCTCAGGAACAAATTGAACGTCTAACCGTAGATACAGCAGACAGGATCGCACATTTTTTGCATGATCGTGACCGGGATATTCTTGTCGCAGCAAACATACCAAGAACAGAAAAAAGCTATCGCAATTTTCTAAATCACTACCAACGGGCCCTGACCCGCCATGGCCCTTGGGTATTAAATAGCGACAACAATGATTGGGAAGCAAAGGTCAAGGAAAAGTTCCCTCAAGATCAGCGTCGCGCATCTCTTGCGGAAAATGCCACCCACTTTAATTATCATCCCCCGGAAAGCCTTATCGCGAAAATCAACGCACCTTTGTATTTGGAAATGACGTTTCTCGACCTTGAAGGGCGAGAGCAATTTAAAGTAACAAATTCCCCTCTTTTGCCGTCTCAATTGCGAGATGTTAGCCTTAAGGAAAACACCTGGCTCAAAGCAGAAAATTACTTCCAACGCCTAGTAAAACTCAACCCAGGTGAAATCGATGTCTCCAGGGTTATTGGCGCTTATGTCCCATCTCAAGTCATTGGGCCCTACACCCCAGAGAGTGCACAACAAGCAGGTATCCCTTTTGATCCAGAAAAGTCTGCTTATGCAGGTAAAGAGAACCCGAGTGGAAAAAGATTTCAAGGCATCGTGCGTTGGTCAACCCCAGTCGTAGAGAATGGAACTATTACTGGATATGTCACCTTAGCTCTCGATCACAGCCATATTATGGAGTTCACCGATCATATCGTCCCAACAGAAGAACGGTTTAGCGATATATCTGACCCGGGATCAGGGAATTATGCCTTCATGTGGGATTTCGAAGGCCGAAATATATCTCACCCTAGGGATTATTTCATCGTCGGTATAGATCCCGAAACTGGTGAACAGGCCGTGCCCTGGCTTTCAAAGGAACTTTACGCAAAATGGCAAGCATCAGGGTTGGGACATATTGAATTCTTACAGGCAATACCTCCCTATCATCAACAGTCCCGGGAAAAGAAACCTTCCCTCGAATTAAAAAAGCAGGGCATGTTGGCTCTTGATTGTCGATATCTCAATTTTGCACCACAATGTGATGGCTGGCGAAATTTAACCGCCGAAGGAGGATCGGGCTCTTTTCTCATATTCTGGAGTAAGCTTTGGAAAGTCACAACGGCGGCCACTATTCCTTATTTTACCGGCCAGTATGGGAAGAGCCCACGTGGATTTGGTTGGGTGACAATCGGCGCAAATGTTAACGAGTTTCATCGTCCTGCGATTCAGACAAAAATGGACATTGACGAGAAAATAAAACGTAGTGATCAACATATCTCAGAATTAAACCAATCCCTTTTGAGCGTTATAGAAAAATCAACAACCAACCTGATGACCGAACTCGGTATCTATACCCTTCTTATGGTGATTTTGGTTATCCTTCTCGCGATATGGCTGGCAACGGTTTTAACTAAACGGATCTCAACCCTCGCAACAGGGTTACACAATTTTCAACTCGGAGATCTTGAAACCCGGTTCGTCAACGAAAATAACGATGAAATAGGGCAACTTTCCGACGCCTTTAATGACATGGCAGACCGTATACAGGTTGGTTTTCAACTGCTGCAAGAGGAAATAGAAGAGCGGCGCATGACAGAAAAAGCCTTGGAACATTCCAGGGATCATTTAGACGAACGCGTCAAAGAACGTACTGAAGAGCTCATGATTGCCAAAGAAATGGCCGAAGAAGCCAGCATAGCAAAAACAGATTTTCTCGCCAATATGAGCCACGAACTCCGTACTCCGCTTAATGTCATCATCGGCTTTTCCGATGTTATCGCGCGCCAAATGATGGGGCCTATCGACAATAAAAAGTACCTCGAATATATCGAAGATATTCTCAATAGTTCACATCATCTTCTCGGGCTCATCAACGACATACTTGATGTTGCAAAAGCAGAATCAGGAACCTTGACCATTAATAACACCGAGATTGATTTGAGCGAACTTGTGACGACTTGTGCCCACATGCTCGAAGATGTTGCCAAAAAGAATAACCTCGTGGTTATAGGCAACTACTCTGATCTCCCCCTTGAACTTTGCGTCGATGAATTACGACTTAAACAGGTTGTTATTAATGTCCTTAATAATGCGATCAAATACACCCCCCAAGGAGGAACGATAAAAGTCTCAACCCGAAGAAACAAAGAACAACATTTTATTATAAGCATCGAAGACAACGGTATCGGTATCAAGCACGAGGATATTCACCGCATCTTTGAGCCCTTTGGGCAAGTTGATTCGGCCTATACCCGATCCATCGAGGGTGTTGGCCTCGGGTTGCCTCTATCCAAAAAACTTATTGAGGCTCAAGGTGGTACAATCATGCTCGAAAGCACGATCGGCAAAGGTACGAAGGTTACGATTATTCTCCCTGCTGATCTTGCCGTTCAATCTACCCAAAATAAAAAAAACCTGTAGCCCTCTCCCGCTTAGAGTATGTGAAATTTGTCTGGTTTATCCGCAATCACCGCATCCACTTCGACCTCAATCAACCATTCAGAGTTAACAAAACCGCTAACCGCCATAATGGTATCAACGGGACGTACATCGAGAAAATATTCCTTGCGGACTTCAATGGCTTCTTTCCAATCCTCAATATTGGTCAAAAGAATGCGGGTTCGGACCACATCCTCAAGGCCAGATCCAGCGTTTTCGAGCGCTCCTTTAATGATTTCAAAACACTGTCTGGCTTGTGCCGCAACATCACCAACACCCACGGTCTTGCCCGTTTTATCAACGGGGGCAGTTCCTCCAACTGAAATATAAGGGCCAACACGTACTGCCCGACTAAAGCCAACGACTTTTTCCATGGGATTGCCGTTGGTAATTAATTCACGTTCGTATTTCATATCACCCTCAAATATTGTGGATCCATCCTTAATTTAACACAATTAAAGCGAGAGTTTATTTTCTTTAACACCTTTTTAATTGTAATTATTTATTCTAAATTTAAACCAGAGGACGTATCGATCATGTCCATTAGAGCTCGCATTTTCACTATTTTCATCGCCTTGCTTGTGTTGCTTGGTGCCACAACTATTGCGGCACGTTATCTATTAGATAACACAGCAAAGCTTTCTCAACGGGAAATTATCAGGTCTGAATCTTTGAAACTCGCCGACCAGTTACGGCATAGTTCAGAAGATTTGACTGCAATGGCGAGAACATACGCCGCGACAGGAGATCCCAGATACGAGAAATCTTACAATGACATTCTCGACATAAGACAAGGCATCATTCCTCGCCCCACAAACTTCCACGAAGTTTATTGGGATTTTGCTGCCCTGACATCTGTAAGACCATTTCAGGACGGGTCTCCGGTCTCTCTTCTAAAATTTATGCAAGACGTCGGCCTCACAGACGAAGAATACCAATTATTGCGCCAGTCAAAATTTAACTCTGACAAATTAATCGAGCTTGAACGAATAGCTTTTGCTGCGAGGAAGGGGATCTTTGTCGATGAAAATGGGGCCTTAACCCGTCAAGGTCCCGTTAATCAACAAATGGCTCTCGATCTATTACACGGCGAAGAATACCACGCCGCAAAAACAAAAATTATGGAGCCGATCAATACTTTTATTAAAACAATCGATCTACGCACAGCAGGACAAATTGAAATTATAAAAAATACTGGTGCGGACTTACTTAATATCGTGACTGGCTTGATAATACTTACCATCACCTTTGTCGTTTTTTCTTTCTTCTATTTGAACAAAAAAATAATCAAGCCCATTTTACTCCTCTCGAAAGTCAGTTCAGAAATTAAAAAAGGCAACATGGATCAAAGAATGCCCATTGAATCTAGTGATGAAATAGGCATCCTTAGCAATACATTTAACAAAATGGTCGAACGTATCCAAAGCATGCTGTTAGAACTACATGAGGAAATAGTTTACCGCACCGAACTATCTGAAAGACTTGATCAGAATAATGCCAATTTATTCAGAGCTCAAAAAGTAGCGCGTATGGGGCATTGGTTTCAAGATTGCACAACGGACAGGGAAATGTGGTCAGAGACCCTTCCGGAAATCTATGGGCTCCCTCCGTCAGCCCCCGCCAACTATCAGACTTTTCTCGGCTGTGTTCACCCTGACGATGTCGAGCATGTAAAAGCAATCCAGGCTCACCATTTTAATAAGGGCCATCCGTTTTCTTTAAACTTTAGGCTCCTACACCCCGATGGTTCTATTCGCCATGTCATAAACCACTGCAATATGAAATGCGATGATCAGGGTAAGTTACTACAGGCCACAGGAATTGTTCAGGATATAACAGACCTTAAATTGGCTGAAGAAAGCTTAGAGAGTTCAAAGGCCGAAGTGGATGCGATGAATAGAAACCTTGAGTACACGGTTGCTCAGAGAACCAAGGCGCTACTAGAAGCCAAGGAAGAGGCCGAAACAGCTAATTCGGCCAAGTCTGATTTCCTTGCCACGATGAGCCACGAAATTCGCACCCCCCTCAACGGCTTAATCGGTATGGCCCAACTCCTTAATGATACAAATTTAGACAGCGACCAAAGGGAAAAATTATCACTGCTGATTTCCTCCAGCCAGAGCCTATCTGAAATTATCAACGATGTTTTGGACATGAGTAAGATTGAGAGTGCTGCATTGGAAATCGAGACAACGACCTTTGATCTTCATGACACAATAAACTCTATTGTTGCCCCCTTCCAAAATCTTGCCGATGAAAAAAACCTATTTTTCAATATTATTGACGACTACCAAGATGTTAATTTTATCAACAGTGATCAAACCCGGTTACGACAAATACTCAACAATCTTTTGAGCAATGCTTTTAAATTCACCAGTAATGGCGGCGTTACTCTCACCTTAAAAATGAAAAAGCGTGAAGAACACGCTCTAGACCTTAAATTGATTGTTGAAGACACTGGTCCAGGTATTACCAAAGACCGTCTTGAAACCATTTTTGATACCTTCAACCAGGAAGATAATTCGATCACTCGCAAATTTGGCGGGACGGGTCTAGGACTGAGCATTATCAAAAATATAATTCCGATGATGCACGGCGAAATCAAGGTATCAAGCACACTGGGAGGAGGCAGTAGTTTTGAAGTTAACCTCCCCATTACAGCTGCTTCGGACAATGAAATCCAAGTACTACAGGTTTTGGGAGAGCATAACAAAACAACCGATATTGGTAAGATTAAGGTTCTCTTAGCCGAAGACAACCAGGTAAATGCCCTGATTGCAATGGCTTTCTTGAAGAAGTTTGGCTACGACACTGTTCATGCCCAAAACGGACAAGAAGCTGTAAAATTTATTGAAAATGATGATTTCGATTTGATATTAATGGACGTCCATATGCCCATCATGAGCGGTATCCAAGCAACAAAAGCTATTCGTTCAATGGAAGGAAAACAATCGACAATCCCCATTATCGGCTTAACGGCAGAAGCCTTTACCGACCGCCATGAGGTCTTTAGACAAGCCGGTATGAACGACGTCCTGACCAAACCTTTTAAGGAAGACCAACTCAAGGCAACTATCATAAAACACTATCAAATTGCCACAAATGACCAGCCCCCAATAGAAATCCTCGAAAAGGAAAGTTTAAGAGATATAAACAACGAAGAAAAATTGTTTCCTCAATTGAGCTCCCCCACTTTGAAAACAGAGCTTCACTTTTCAGAGGAAGAAATAAATGTCTCTGGTCATCTTCAAACTCAGGACAATAATTTATCAGAAAATGTCGTAATTTCTTCCGAAACCGATAACACTCCCATAGGCAACGAAGAACAATTTGAAGAATTTAAAAAACAGCTTGGATCCGATGTTATCTGCCAACTCATAGGTGAGACACCTTGTACTGTTCACCATTTCATCGAAGACCTCCGCAAAGGTATAGATACGGAAAATCATAAAAAGATCAAAGAAGCGGCCCATAGCATTAAGGGATTAGCAGGTTCGATGCTCGCCCCGCGACTTTCAAGGCAAGCAGCTGTTATCGAAGCTTGTTGCACAGATATCAATTGTGTACGCGAGATGATGCCGATCTTGATCACGACTACCACGAAAACCGTAGAATGGTGGAACAAGAAGGCATCTTAAGATCCTGACTGCCCCATAATTTATTATCTTTTTAATCAGCCGTGCAGGGTTGATTATTCCAATCAGTAAGATGGCTGTCCAGTATCTCCTGATAGACGCCTTCATCTTTCAACTCAGCCATGGCCTTTTTAAAAGCAGAGACCAATAGAGGGTTACTATTATTGCTAAAAGTCGCCCATAGTGGCTTTGCCAAGGACTTAATAGCAATGACAGGTATCAGAAGGTTTCCGTTAAATCCCCCCCGACAAGCCGAATTCCGGGCCAAAAACTCGGTTAGTGGTAGCATATCGATCCGACCACTATAGAGCATCTTGATCCCCTGGGAATAATGGGTATAGGTCGTATAATCCCTGCCCTGCTCAAAACCGAGTTGATCAACAAGACTATGAACCGATCCCCCCCGTTGGATCCCCAGGAAATAAGAGCCATCGCGAAGAGCTTCAAGACTATCTGCAGAGATATGAGTGTTACTTTTTAATCGAAAAAAAGATTGGCGATAGGGAGATACCGTCCCCAACCATTGATAATTCCCCTCTCTTTCCGGAGTTCTGGACAAGGAAAAAAACAACGTATTCGGATCGTTTTTCGCGACCAGTAATGCCCGTTTCCAGGGAAGAAAATCAAAGGAAGAAACCTCGAGGGGATAAGATAATTTTACGCGTTCTATCGTCGCCTGAATAAACTCGGTTACATAGCCGTCAGGGGTACCATCATTGAGGTATTGAAGAGGCGCAAATCCATCTGTGACGACACGGATATGGGTAATCTCTTCCGTTTTCAGTTGGGAATTATCTGGAGAATTAACTGAGGTATTAACCGGAGCCTGAATTGTGTCCCCAACAGAGGGGAGAAGCTCTGCGTTGACTTGCGCATGGACTTGCGCAGAAATCATCCCTGCCCCTGCAAGGAACAGCGTTACCATTAGAGATAAACGTTTCATGGCTTCTGCAAACGGCAAAGGCTTAACACACAGCTTCACAAACACTATCGAAGCTTTCTTTTTTGGACATAGCAACTACTTATTCAAGTTTTATCCTAGATAAGCTAAAATTTAATGAAGGCCAATTATCTAAGTATTTGTAGAATTTTCAATAGATTACTCTGATTTTAATAACGATCTAGCACAAAATCATTTATCGATGAAATTTTTATCAAAGAAGTAACGTATTCGCGGTAAAATAAAGAAAAATATAACAAAAATAGATGCAGTAGGTCGTTCAACATGAGAAGCCAGAAGGTAGGGAAACATCTCTCCTCTGCTCGCTTTAATCCTTCGGAATTTGCCCCTCCGAGTACCCTGACAGATCACTGGCAAGAGCTGGTGGATACTGCTGCTGCGATTATTGACGTCCCGAGCTGCCTGATTACACAAGTCAAGGGACCTGACCTCAACATATTAATCAGTAGCAATAGCAAAGGCACCCCGTATATCGTTGGTGAAAGCCTGCAATTAAGTAACGATGTCTATTCAGAATATGTCATAACCAACCGCAAGGCCCTGTTGATATCCGATGCCCGGGAAGAACCAGAATGGGCGGGTAACCCTGATGTTCTGGACTATGAAATGGTCTCTTATTTTGGACTTCCGCTTTACTGGCCGGATGGGGCAATATTTGGAACGCTCTGCATTTTGGATCGAAAGAAAAACGGCTACAATCCAGTCCACTTACGCATGTTGGAAATATTTCAAAACCTGATCATCAAGGATCTGGTGCTCAATGTCGAAATATCTCCAAGTACAGAAAACAGCCATTATCGATCATCACCAGGTATTACCCGGCAAGAAGAACAGCACGATGCGTCCCGGTTACATGAGCTAAAAGACGAAATAAGCGAGAAAACGTCCAGGCTTCTTGAGCTGGAAGAGATGATTGAACAAGTACGTTGTTCATCAAAAAGCAAAACTGATTTTATGGCCAATATGAGTCTGGAACTACGCTCGCCCCTAAATGCCATCATTGGTTTTTCAGAGCTTATTCGGAATGAAAGTTTTGGCCCCCTCGGCCAAGACTGCTATCGCGATTACGCAAACGATATTCTCGCTTCAGGAAAACACCTTCTATCAGTCGTTGATGATGTCCTTGATGTATCCAAGGTCGAGGCAGGATCTATGGCGCTTAGAGAATCCGAGTGTGATCTTATTGATTTAGCTGCATCATGCCTGAGAATGGTCACATCCCGTGCCGTTGAAAAAGGCGTTACGCTCAGTGATTTTAGTGAACGCCCGCTGCCTCTGCTCTTTGCCGACCCCGTGCGCCTCAAGCAAATTTTAAACAACCTTTTAACCAATGCGATTAAATTCACGCCAGACAAGGGCAGTATTACAATCTGTACTCATATCTCTGACACAGGACAAATGATTGTCGAAATCAGTGATACCGGCGCAGGAATTTCCCCAACAGAGCTTAAGGAGGTACTCAAGCCCTTTAGCCTGACAAAACGCCAGGCTAACAACCAAGAAAGTACCGGTCTTGGCTTATCAATTGTCAAATCAATGATGGAACTGCACGGGGGCTCGATAGAGCTGATAAGTAGTCTTGGCGTCGGAACCACGGTTCTTCTTACCTTCCCGGCAAACCGCGTTATACCCGCGGCTTCAGCTGACTAAGGATGGTTTGTTTTTGAGAGATTTTTAAGACAGAAAATTAATGTGTTAACGGCGACCGCATTTGATCATAATCGGAAACGATTTGGGCTCCTCTCGGTCAATGCACCGCCGCCAGGAAGCCTTGATGGATGATACATTTATCAAGGCTTCCTTATTTCCAGCCAATCGTATTTATAATCACCCCAACCTATTGACTTTCAACCTGTTTTTACGGCACCATTTCCAGGTACTTTCAACAAGCCAAACCCTCTTTAGTAGAAGGCAGCACCATACCGTAAGTTATCAGGAGGCATAATCATGCCAACACCTTTCGATCGCCTAAGCGTCATTCAACAAGACATCACCACACTCAAGGTCGAAGCCATTGTCAATGCAGCAAACTCATCGTTGCTTGGCGGTGGTGGCGTCGATGGTGCAATTCACCGTGCTGCAGGCCCAGATTTATTGACCGATTGCAGAGATCTTAACGGGTGCGAAACTGGGGATGCCAAATCCACTTTTGGATATAATTTACCTGCTTATTACGTCATCCATACCGTTGGCCCGGTGTGGAAAGGGGGAGATCAAGGGGAAGCAGATCTTCTAGCCTCTTGTTATCGACGTTCATTAGAAGTCGCAGTTGAGAACGATTGCCCTCATGTAGCCTTTCCCGCCATCTCGACAGGGGTCTATCGGTTTCCCGTAGATGCAGCTGCCCGGATTGCCGTAAAGGCAGTCATTGAATTTTTGGCAAATTCAGACAAGATTGCACAAGTTATATTCTGTTGCTTTGATGAAGACAGTAAGTCTCGCCACGAACAGGCTATTTCTGAGTTAAGCGGCAAATGAGCCAGCTAGAGGCCCTAACGATAAAAACGGACACAGGAGAAGAGCTTACTCTTTTCCAAGCCTTGAATAACCTCTGGTGCTGCCCGGCCTGTGGCTCCGCAGAACTGACACAACAACCCTATAATGAAAAGGGTTCTGCCTCGTTTGAGATTTGTGATTGCATGTTTCAAATTGGCTATGATGACAACCCCCTTGCCAACGAAGAAGCCGTTGAAGGCATACAGAACAATTGGCATCGATGCCGGAAACAACTTTTAAAAGCGTACAACGGACAGATTGATAAGCTTGCCAGACTTAAAACTCAACTATCCCAAATAGGCATTAAAGATTTGTCTTTCGGAATTGAAGAACCCCAGCAAGATCCCAAGCCTATTACCATCACACACGACCACTATCATGACCCCCTACTCACCCGTCTATACGGCTTTCAAAACCCCTGGGGACCAGATTGCGATTTTTATCTCTCGCTGGCCAAAGATCATAATCCCCCGTTAAAGGTTCTGGATCTCGGATGCGGAACAGGCCTTCTAACCACAGCCTTCGCCAAAGCAGGCCATGAAGTAACAGGCGTCGATCCTGCTCTGGAAATGCTCAATATCGCGATCCGAAAACCTTTTGGCGAAAAGGTCATGTGGGTAAAGACCACCGCACAAACATTTAGTAGCGAAGACCGCTTTGATTTGATCTTTCTCAGCGGGCATGCCTTTCAGGTTTTTCTCAGCAACAAAGATATTCAGGCCGCGTTAACAGCCATGAGAAACCACCTTGCTCCGAATGGACGCATCGCTTTTGAAATTAGAAACCCCGACGTTAAAGCCTGGCAAAACTGGACGCCTGAAAATACCCGGGAGAGTTTCACCCTACCCCCAAGCAATACTTTCAGTACGCCAGAAGATATCGAGGTCTGGCATGACATTGACAATGTCGAAGATTATGGGACAGGAAAACTGGTTCGCTACAACACCCTGTACCGAAAAATATCAGCCTCACAAAACAACGCTGTCAAAACCTCAGCCACGATCAGGTTTCTCAGCAAAGAAGAATTACTTTCGCATCTAGATCAGGGCGGTCTTGCTCTCCAAGAAATCTACGGAGACTGGGATTACTCCCCCATCAAACCAGACAGCAAAGAGATCATCGTTATTGCTGGACTGAAACCGGGTAAATAAAAGGCCCTTACCCAGTTATCCCAGGCAGGACCTTTTAAAAATTTCGTACTAGCGTTATCAGGCCTTTGCCCAAGCCCAGTAGAGTTCGCGGGCCAGCTGGCTTACAGGGCCAATTGGGTATTCGACATCTTCGAATTTCACAACGGGTGTGATCTTGGAAATGTTGCCGCTCATAAAGACTTCATCGGCGCCTTCAAAATCCTCGAATGACAGCGTGGTTTCGATCACCTCACGCCCAGCTTCTCTTAAGAGTCCGATGACACGCTGACGTGTAATACCATTGAGGAAAGTACCATTTGGAACCGGGGTATAGATCACATCGTCTTTAACCATGAATATGTTGGAAGTACCGGTTTCCGCTACATTACCCAGCCCATCAGCAACCAGGGCGTTGTTGTAACCGCGGGCTACGGCTTCGCGGATCATGCGGCCATTGTTAGGATAAAGACAGGCCGCTTTTGCATTTACCGGCGCCATGCTCACCATCGGGCGAATAAAGCTGGTCCGGCACAGGGTCTGCGTATAGGTCGTTGGCGCCATCGGGAATTGCTCAAGGCAGAGGCAGAACTCGGTTGAGTTCGCATCCGGCACCACAGTACCCGCGCCCCCCTCGGTAGACCAATACATCGGGCGAATGTAAACCGCAGCATCTTTGTCGAACTTTTTGAGACCCTCAAGGGTCAGGTCGATAAGCTGCTGGGTTGTCATGGTTGGTTTGAGCCCCATGACTTCGGCAGAGGCATTGACACGGGCAGAGTGCAGATCGAGATCAGGCACCACACCTTCGAAAGACCGAGCGCCATCAAAAACAAGAGAGCCGAGCCAGGTACCGTGATCGGCCGCCCCCATAATTGGCAGATTACCTTCGTGCCATTCGCCTTTAAAATAGGTCCAGATTACTTCGCCGATAGCCATTCTCTTGCCTTCCGTCTCGTCTGTGATTTTTTGTATTTTCTTCTATAACTTATGTTCGGATACTTCTTTTGTATATACCACTGGTTTAGTAGGCCAGACGGATTTCATCAAGCCCAATATTCCTAATCCTATTACCCAGAATTCCTAATCCATCTTGACAGCGATAGAACTCCAACTAAAGAACTTACGGTAACAGGATCGTCGATCCCGTGGTCTTGCGGCTCTCAAGTTGATCATGGGCTTGTGCCACATCGCCGAGAGCAAATTTCTGATTGATGTTAATCTTGATGTCGCCTTGCTCAATCATGGCAAAGAGCTCATCAGCAGCTTTTTGCAGGTATCCGGGCTGTGCCGTGAAATGAAACAGGACGGGACGCGTGAGAGAGAACGATCCAGCAGCCAGATCCGAGAGTTTAAAATCCAGTGCCGGGCCAGAAGACTGACCAAAGCTCACCAGAGCGCCAAAGGTCTTCAGGCAATTAAGCGACCCCAGGTAAGTGTCTTTACCAACACTATCATAAACCGCATCGACACCCAGTCCGTCGGTTATTTCTTTTACGCGCTCGACAAAATCCTCAGATGTATAGTCTATTGTTTGGGCATAACCATGCTGAGCTGCCAGTGCACATTTTTCTGGCCCGCCTGCTGTCCCTATTGCGGTTACACCTTTGGCGGCTAGCCACTGTCCTGCAATCAGACCAACGCCGCCTGCCGCGGCATGAAAGAGAACCGTCTGCCCACGTTCGGGCACATAAGACCTGTGCAGCAGATAGTGCGCGGTGAGCCCTTTGAGCATAGAGGCCGCAGCAACTTCATCAGAAATATAATCCGGCAACTTGACCAGATGTTTGGCATCCAGTGCCCTGTGGGTTACATATGCACCGGTAGGAATCGTATAGGCCACCCGATCACCAACAGAGAAACCGTTTACACCTTCACCGAGTTCCTCGACCACCCCAGCAGCTTCACTGCCAAGCACCAGATCTTTGTCGACAGGCCAGGGATAAAGCCCACTGCGTAAATAGGTATCAATAAAGTTTACGCCAATCGCAGTGTGACGGATCAAAACTTCGCCCGTCTTTGGGCACGGAATTTCTATGTTGATCTGATCAAGAACGTCAGTGCCACCGGTTTGGCGGGCGATAATGGCGTAACTCATGTAAATTTATCCATATTTATTTTTCAAGGTACGACCCTCACATAAAAACAAGGACCTTTAATTTCAAGCCATTAAGACGTGTTTTTCTCGCCCCGACAAGTCAAGTACGTCCCATTTATTCAATTTATTTTCATCAGGGGCGAACCCTTTTACCTCTCCGCTGTGTCTTAAAGGGCAAGACAACAATTATTTATAAAAAACATCTAAGAAGGAAGTTGAACAGTGGCAGAAAAATCAAAACGCGCTCTTGTTATAGGTGGTAGCAGTGGAGCTGGCCGTGAAATCGCCTTAGGACTAGCACGAGAAGGATACCAAACCTATGTCGTGGCCCGGCATGCCAAGGGATTGGACAGTCTGAAATCAGAAAACGCGTCACTTGAGACCATCGCGATTGATGCCAGCAAGGACGGTGTTGCCGCGGGGCTGATAAAGGACCTCTCTCCCGACCTGCTTTTACTCGTTGGTGGCCACCAGCCACAAATGCTTCCTTTCCATGAACAGTCGTGGGAAGAGTTCAGCGCGGCTTGGAACAACGACACCAAAATTGCCTATGAGTTTAGCAAAGCCGCGATTGAGAACCCTATGCCAAAAGGCAGCACCATCATCAGTTTTTCCAGCGGCGCGTCTCTTGGCGGTTCTGCTCTTTCGGGCGGTTATGCCGGGGCAAAACGCATGCAACACTTTCTGGTAAACTACGCGCAACGCGAAGCTGATCGTCTAGATCTTGATCTTCAATTCTTTTCCATCATCCCGAAACAACTCGTCGCCGGGACAGAGATCGGCAAAGAAGCCTCTAAAGCCTATGCCGCGTCCGTCGGTAAAACCCCTGAACAGTTTATGAGCCAGTGGAAAAAACCGCTCACCCCTGTTATGATTGGTGAGAATATTCTGGATCTTATTAAGAACGGTCTCCCAGAAGGTACCAACGAAGGCGCCAACGCCTTTGTTATTACAGGCCTTGGCCTAGACGTCTTATAAGGTGGGATGTCATATAGAACGGACAGTCTTATAGAGTGGATAAGCGCTATACTGCAAAAAGCGCTGTGAGCATAATAACGAACCGAGAGAGTAGTTATGCCTGAATGTGAAGAAAAGACAGTGTGTATGGCAGGTTTCGAAGAAGCCCTGCCCGCTCTCCGCCCAGAACTCCATCGATACTGCGCCCGGATGACGGGCTCGGTTATCGATGGCGAAGACATCCTACAAGAAGCCTTAATCAAGGCCATGCAAGCCCTCACTAACGGCGCGCAGGTAGAACACTTGCGTGCCTGGCTATTTCGTATTGCCCACAACACAGCCCTCAATCATTTCCGCGCGCAAAAAAGTGATTTGGACATGAAAGAAAATATCCATCCCTTGGAAGAAGTCCACCAAAACGCTTTACTGCAACAAGCCCCAACCCACAGTGAAACAGCGGATAACTTGCGTCCATTTTTAGCGTTGCCGTCAAGACAGCGCAGCTCTGTGATCCTCAGGGATGTGCTGGGGTATTCAGCCAAGGAAGTCGCGGAATGCACAGACAGCACCATCGCATCGGTAAAATCGGCCCTGCACCGCGGCCGCAGCCAGTTGAAAGAGGCAGCCCTTACAGCATCACCCCAAGAAGAAGCCTATAAATTATCCAGCGATGATCAAAATAAACTCAGTCTTTATGCCCAATATTTCAATGCCCATGACTTCGACAGTCTACGCGACATGCTCTCGGAAGAGGTCAAACTGGACCTCGTCAATATGGTTAAACAAGAAGGCAAAACAAAAGTCAGTGGCTATTACGGCAATTATTCCAAAGCCTCCGACTGGCTTATGGCTCCCGGCCTGGTCGAAGGCCAACCAGCCTTACTGGTGTTCGACCGCGACGATGCCAGCCAACCACCGCTCTATTTCATCCTGATGGACTTTACCACGGACGGTCTGGTTTCAATCCGTGATTTCCGCTACGCCCGCTATGCTATTGAAGATGCCCAGTGGCAGAGAGTGTAAGGGAGCAACCCTATAATTAGGAGAGGTAATTACCTCTCTTCCAGCAAAAACTCTGGATCGGTTGGTACCTGCAAGGCGGTCGCGAGCTGATTGGTTTTGGAGGCCAGCGCCACGATCTTGAGCACTTCGGCGTGCTGGGCCTGGGTCATGCCTTTGGCCTTGGCTCCGGCAGTGTGGGAATGCACACAGTAATTACAGTTGTTGATGATAGATGTTTAGTCCCGGCGTTTGCTGGATGGGGTTGATTTTGAATCTGTCTGGTT
>CAJXUS010000083.1 GCA_913060675.1 uncultured Rhodospirillales bacterium | reverse complement strand
GTCTCGTGGGCTCGGAGATGTGTATAAGAGACAGTTACTGGCCTGCCCGCCTTCAAAAAGAAGTACGGGTAGAGTTCCTGTGGTATCGACGCCTGTGACTTGGGAATGAACCGAGAGTTCAACTGTGATTGCATTGCCCTCACTATCCAACGGTGTCATCTTGAGGGTGTAGAGTCCCTCGTCAGCAACATCACCGTCATCGGTCAGGCCATCCCATTCATAGTCATTGCCACCGACATCACCACTGACAACCTCTTCACTGATGATATCACCGTTTTCATCCAACACTTGAGCGGTGATGTTTTGACTGCTTTCAGAGAGATAGAAACTCCAGTTGACCCCATCACCATTGCTATAGGCAGTGTTGCCTGAAACTTCGACGTCAACCCCGAGATAACTCAAAGTCTGGGTCATCGTATTTGCCGTATCAAGTGTTGTTTGAGCTTCAAGTTGCTCATTGGTATTAATTTGCTGCTCCAGCTGGGAGTACTGCACCAACTGATTTGTAAACTCATTGGTATCCATTGGGTCCAATGGATCCTGGTTTTGCAGTTGCTCGGTCAAAAGCAGGAGGAAATCGTTATAATCAGAGAAAAGCTGTTCCGAAGCAGCTGAACTACTGGATGTTGTTGTAGTTGTTGTACTTGGGATAAGAGATGCTACAGCCATTTTTCCTCCTCAGGCAATTGCTTGCCGACACAAATAATTTTGTTATGAAGAGTTACACGGCGGGGGAAGGAAAAACTGTCACCAGCTTTTTAAAAAAAATAGTATTTAAAATAGAGTGTTGTTATTATTGACTAAATTTTCTCAACATTGAGCCACGCCAATTTACCAACATAAGGCGATCTTCGCGCGATAGCTTTTTAAAAGAACGGGTAAAGACATCCATGGTCGCTGATATCCGCGCCAAAGCCTGTTTTCGAATGACTTCTGTTTCCCGGTCGAAGGCGACCTCATCAAATCCATCCGCCTCAATAATTTGGCGAAGACGTTCATGTTGCCCGATAAAACCTGGCGGAGGACCAATGAGATTTTCAGATACCAAAGCTGAACGGATAATATCTTGTCCTTCAGGACTAAGATTAGCGATCCCCCTCCTGATCATCGGTGGCAGCATGATCATGCCTCTTGGCGGAGGCATCCTATCCCCCTTGTGATCAAAAGCCATATGATCAAAAGGTGGTGGTGGCGGGCGATTAAAGACTTTATTCGTGACAAAGCTACCCGCAAACCAACCTGCGATAAAAATGTTAATCGTCAAGGAAAGAAGCAATATGATCTTGAGGAACTTGCCGTAACCCTCTTGCTTCCCCTCTTTCATCACTGGCATGCGGTTGTACTCTTATGAATAGTAAATGAGTAAATTCAGAAAATCAGTTACACCATTACCAGCAGAAATATCAAGCTGATTCACACCACCTGAAATAACACCCAAAAGAAAGAGCACGGGCAAAACGGTTTTGCCATGGGGCATTATTTTCGACAAATCCCCCAAAAGTGCAATTGACGCCGCCGCAAGGCGCATTTCTTTACGGACCTCTTCTCGAATACCTTTAGAATGTGCTTTTGCAACTATTCTATCGGCCAGCCCTGCTGGCGCGACCTGATCGACCGTTTCACTAAGGAAACGCTCCATAGCCAGGCTTTCTTGAAAGAGTTCCCGAGCTTCCGGATCACGAATAGATAAGGCTACGGCACGCACACGATCTTCCTCGGGCCAGCGCCCGAGTTGTGCTCCGTAACTATCAATAAGGTCTTTCAGCTCTTCTATTGTCATAGGTCCATACTATAGCTTGTTATCTTTAAGATAAACACGCAACTGTTGCCTCGCTCTCTTCAACAATGAGTGAACAGCGTTAACGCTGATCCCCATAATCTCGGAGACCTCTTGATTACTCATACCTTCTTGGTAGAACATCATAAGCGCGGTTTGTTGTTTTTCCGGAAGGTTACTAACTGCTGCGTTCAATCGTTCCTTAGCTTGTCTGCTTTCAATTTGTGCAGGCGCGTTCGGGCGTTCGTCCCTGGGCTCGGCAACAGCATCGATAGAAGCACTTGCCGGTTTTCGTTTGATATCAATACAGCGATTGGTCACGACACGGTAAAGCCAGGTTGTTACCTTTGCACCATCGTGGTTCCAGTTTTCACGGTTTGTCCAAATCTTTAAAAACGCATCCTGAACCACGTCTTCCGCATCGTCATGGTTGTGTAGAATGCGGTTAGCCAGGGCAAACATCTTATGGATATGTCGTTCGACAAGCATGCGATAGGCTGCTTCATCGCCTTCGGTTATGCGACGCATCAAAGCAGGATCAGAACAATCTTCTTCGCCCTTCTGATTTGTCCCGAAAAGACGCCCAGAAAGAGTCAAAATTTGTTGCATGACGACCCCGTTCGCCAGCATATCAGATGACCTTTTTCAACACCGATATTCCCCCATACTTGCGATATCGCAAATTTGCGTAATTTAAGCACTATCCCCTCCAATGCATCAAGGCTTTTTATATCCTTGCGTCGCGAATGGGGCCTCCTGCCGATTGAACCGTTCCTTCCTGGAAGGCTTTATCATTTTCTTGTTTCGAAATTTCTCGCCAACTGTCTCTCATAACAGCGAGTTGTTTTTGTATTTGAAGGCAAAGTTCTGGCGCATCTCTTCGCGCAGTCGCCCGGATAATTTGGGCCGATATAGACACGTAATATCGACGCAAAGAGACCGCGACTTCTTTGCCCTGATCAAAATCCAGCATGGCGTTAAGCGCCTGGATAATTTTGACGGCCTTTTGCATGATGTCGTAATGCGCTTCGAAGTCACCGGTCTCAAAAGAATGACTGCCTTCACCAAGCAGCTTGATCACTTCGTCATAGAGCATGGCGATGGCCAACGTTTTTGGAACGGACCTCGGCGTCTGACGATATGCAGAGCAAACAGATTTTGAAGAATAGGGATTCATCATTTTCTCACCTCACTAATCATCGCTCACTCCCAAGACTGCTTTGATTTGAGCCAGCATGGCGTTAGAGGCTGCGATTTGCGCTTCCATAGCTGCATACTGATCGATTAGGTTTTCTTCATAATCTGCAGCGCGTCGTTCTATTTCAGTAATTTCTTCGGCATAGTCTTCGTTTTCATCACTGATGGCGTCGATTGTTGTGCTCACAACCTCATCATAGGAGGAGATGTCTTTGTACAAAGTATCGGCAATCCCCTGTTGGAAAGATACCGAGATGGATGCCGAGGCTTCGCTGCCAGAATAAGCAAGGGACAAGCCTTCGTATATGGTCCCCTCCACTCCCAAAAGGCGGCTACCATCGTAAGTAAACAAACCATTTGCCCCATCGAGGGTGACACCCGTTATGCCACCAGAGGTTCCATCTGTTGTGACTTCAAGATTAAACGACAGGCCGCCATGTTCGGGTTCACTATCGAGTAACAACAGTTTTTCAGAGGAACTCGTCATGCCAAATTCGAACAGGCTTTGCACGGAATCAACATCATCCAAAAGAGCTTCATCAAGAACTGTTTCGTCGAGATCCAAAGTGTTGTCTTTGTTAAATGTAATCCCGATATCGTCGAGTGAGTCGAAAAATTCAGAGTTATCCAGCGTTAAATTCAAGCCATCAAACAACGCCATATTTGTATTTCGAAGTAAACTGTCACTAAAGAGAACAGCCTCGTCAGAAGCGCCGCCCGCTGTGGTCGTTTCTTGTTGCGTTATGGCAAACTCGCGGTAAGCATTGTAAGCATCGACAAAGGCGATAATCTGGTCTTTGACACTTGCCAGATCCGATCCAATTTCAAGTGAAACGGTCGATCCGGGTTCGGCGGAATATAGATCAATGGTTACGCCATCAATAAGGTTATCTATGGAATTTTCGTCTCTGGTGATCGTCAATCCGTCATAAATCAGAATAGCTGATTGTGCTTCTTGAAGCTCTTGAACATAGGCACCGCCCCCATCCAAAACACCCAGCGATACCAAAACATCATCCCCACTGACACTGCTCATTGTCATGGGCTGATTGGTGTCTTCACCAGCGAGCACCAATTGATATGTGCCTTCTGAAACCTGTAAAAGCGTTGCACTTACCCTGGAAGTTTCAGTGCTATCATTTATGGCATCGGCAAGATCAGCCAAAGTCATATCTGAGGTCACAGAGATTTGAGAGCTGGTACCGCTCGCGCTTGAAAGCTCAAATGCGCCCGTGAGTCCCAAGGCAACCTCAGAATCAGATTGTTCCGAAGACGCAACCTTGTGAGTTGTGGCAAGTTGCTGAACCTCGAGCTCATACACCCCTTGTGGTGCGCTAGAATCAACGCTCACACCAACCAAGGAAGAAGGGGTCGATACATCTGAAGAGCTTAAATAAGCCTCGTTTTGATAAAAGACGTTTTCTTCATCCCCGAGTAACCCCGTCGGGTTCGTCATCGGGTAAAGACTATCAGAGATCGCGCTCAACAGGTTTTGCATTTCCTGATAAGCCGCGATCTCGGCCTCGTTTTCTGTGATTTTGACTTCGAGATCATCCGCGGGAAGCATCTTTGTTGCCACTGCCGCCTCGACAAGCGCAGAGGTATCCAGCCCGCTGGAAGAGCCCACGAGATAAACCGTCCCTGAAGAACTTGTTGCAATTCCGCTTGTTGACGTCATAGATCTCTCCCTCTCCCGCTCCCCTACACACCCACTGCCCTAAACCAACAAACAGCTGTAAAATTAAAGGTGGTGGAGGAAGCCAAAGGGGGTTTTGTTCCCTCCACCTATTACGCACTAACTGGCTTTAACTTTCATCACCATCCCCCCCTTTTCAGCGGATTAGCTGAAGAAGAGATTCAGGCGTCTGGTTCGCCTTGGCCAAGGCTGCAATGGATGCCTCGGTTAAAACTTCTGCTGATGAAAGTTTGGCTTGTTCGTACGCAATGTCTGCGTCCATGATTGAAGATTGCGCGGCATCAAGGTTCTCCGTTTGCGTCGCAATGGAATCCCCCCGGAACTCAAACCGTGAAATCTGTGCACCGACTTCGGCACGTGTCTGTGACACCGTGGCGATGGCCGTATCGATAGCCGTACTTGCTGCTGTCGCATTTGTTGTATCTGTTACATCAAGCGCGTTTACGGCAAGGGCCGTGGCATCTACATCGGCGATTTCAACTGTGATGGTATCGGTAACATCCGACCCCACCATGAAATCCACCCCGGTACCGGTTACAAAGTCAGTAGAGCCATCCAGCAGGGATTGCCCATTGAAACGCGTACCGGTTGCGATGCCATCAATCTCTTCGATCAACTCCTGAAATTCTGCATCAATGAACGCCCGTTCATCATCGGTCACAGCACCAGACAAAGCCTGGGTTGAAAGCTGTTTCATACGTTGCAAAATATCAGAAATATTCGAAAGCCCCCCATCTGCAGCCTGAAGGATCGAGGCACCGTTAGATGCGTTGGTCGCAGCCTGCTGCAATGTGGTAACATCGGACTCAATCTTGGTACCAATGGCGAGACCTGCGGCATCATCCGATGCTTTCTGGATCCTGGAACCACTGGCAATCTTGGCTGTTACAGAAGACTGTTCAGCCGAGTTGCTATTTAGATACCGCAACGCCGTGTTTGCGGAAGTATTTGTTGAAATAACGGGCATGCTACCTGCTCCTTTTTGAATGTCCTACCTGACAGCGGAAATCGCTGCTGACATCCTTTTCACGAGAGCAGTCAAAAAAACTGTCACAAAAAGTAATTTTTTATTTTCAAAATGATTTTAAAACTCGTTTATGAACTCGTGTTTTACCCACAATAAAACCAGAAAATGCCGCATCTGTATGAGATCATATAGTGGACAGGATCTGTCCCTATTCTAAAACAATTCTAATCCTGGAAATGCTGTTTCATGCGGGTTTATACAATGATGTAAATAAACGGCAAGGCCAGCATCGCCTGTCCATAAGCTAAATCGTCGTTGACCATATTGTATTTTGGACTGCCTTGATTGCTTGATCGCATGCATAGCAAATGTTTTAGCTCGCTCAAGCCAGATAGCGTCGCCCCAGCGCTTATATAAATATAGAAATGCGTACCCATTTCCTGCTGTGCCATGACATAAGCCTGCACCTTTGGTTAGAGGACCCGCCTTCCATACCAATTTTCCGCTTTTCCTAAGTAACCCATCAAGAGTGATTGAACTCTTTGTCGTGCTAATTGGGGTACCAGCCATACTCGTTATTATTCCTGCAGCACCGTGACACCACTGTACAAGTCGCTTCTCTGTTTGTGGTTGGACAAAGTGGATCCAGTTTGCCATATCGTTATCTTCGATAACAGAAAGAGCCAATGTCGAAACTGTACGCTCAATAATCGTTTCCACTAGATCATTTGGTAACAAATCAGCTCCCAGTATCAGAATGTTCGCATTACCCGCCAAACCGTGACATGCGCCGTAATAGCGGCGTTTGCATCCAAATATATGGCTTTCCCAATGCCATTCTTCAGTTCCTGATAGTCTTTCCCAGGCTTTCAAAAGGACATCTGCACCTTTGAGATATAGCTCCTTCCAACAATCATCCTTAGTTCTTTTGTAAAGGGCTAATGCGGCATGCATCATGCCAGTTTGTCCTGAGGTAATTTCATAGAACGGCAACTCCAATGTATTTTCCATACACTGTAGGAGTTTCTTTTTTAAAGCCTCATTGTCTGGTTGCCATAGGAATGTAGGGATCATTATCCCCATCTCACCGATTTGTAGGCCAGGTTCTATAGTGACATCAGGGTTTTGCAGATAAGCTCCATGGATTGCAGGCAACCGATGCTGAAGATCACATACCTGAAAGCCTGTACGGTCAAGGATTTGCAATGCTGTTAAAACACCCGCAGCACCTGCGTATTGTGCCCATTTAGGGCCTACATTTGGATAACTTTCTGCATCTAATGGATGTGTTGGCCAGCTATTATCTTCATCAGTTGAGACACAAATATCTTCAACAATTGAGTAAATTTCCTCTGTAGCAAAACCATCTGACCATGGTTGGTCTTCCAGAGTTTCATGCCGTCTTATATCAAAAAGGGTTTCCAATATTTTTTCTCACTAAGACAAATCAACAAAATGAACAAAGTTTTTATTACTTTTAAGCAGGTATGATTGGAACACCAATACCTTAAAATGAAGCGCCGAAACAAGAAGCGCCTAAGACAACCTTATTTGCTCGGATGAACCATAGATCTGTTACGAATCAAATTATTCATCCCTCACCAAAATGAACGATACCGTCCCATTTGGAAGGAGTTCTCTTACTGAAGGAAAGGCTGTAAATTAGGCTTTACTCAGAGCCTAATTTCAAAGAGAACGCCGCATCTGTGTGAGATCAATTCTCAAATCAGCTATACTTTATGATCTCAAACGGATATAGCAGTTATTATTGTTTCTATAAGGTTGGCATCATGGGCACATTTGAGAATTCAGTAAAAAAAGCACAGGAAAAAATCTCAACGATTTTCTCCCAAACACCGCTACAGCATAACTTGTTTCTATCTGCAAAATACGATTGTAACGTCTATCTCAAACGTGAAGACCTGACCCCGGTTCGCAGCTACAAAATCCGCGGTGCCTATAATTTCTTCAGTAAAGCCCTGAGTAACAAAGATAACCATGCAGAAAAGTTTGTCTGTGCTTCTGCCGGAAACCACGCTCAAGGGTTTGCCTATACCTGCAATCACTTTAAAAAACACGGCGTCGTCTTTATGCCGACGACAACCCCACAACAGAAGATCCACAAAACCCGGACCTTTGGTGGCAAATACATCGATATCAAACTGGTCGGTGATATCTTTGATGAGGCCTATGAAGCAGCCCACAGATATGCCGCCGAAGAAAATGCCTTTATGGTGCCGCCGTTCGATCATCCCGATATAATCGAAGGCCAGGCAACCATTGGATTAGAAATTCTCGATCAACTCGACGGCAAACCCCTTGATACCCTTATCATGCCAACAGGCGGTGGTGGCCTGGCCGCAGGTGTAACACGTTATCTAGGTGAGCAGTCTCCAAATACAGATTATTGGTTTGTTGAGCCAGAAGGCGCACCGAGTTTGAAAGAAAGCTTGGCAGAAGGTCGTCGGGTAAAACTCGATACCGTTGATAATTTTGTCGATGGTGCTGCGGTTGCACTTATCGGCGAACACAACTTCGAGGCTTTGAAAGATTTCCCTTCCGAGAAGGTTTTGCTTGCGCCCGAAGATCGTCTCTGTGCTACCATGATCACTATGCTCAATATCGAAGGCGTGGTTCTGGAGCCTGCAGGCGCGCTCTCTATCGATATCCTTCAGTCCATAGACCCGGAAGAACTCAGAGGCAGAAATGTTGTCTGCGTGACCTCAGGCGGTAACTTCGACTTTGAGCGCCTGCCCGAAGTAAAAGAACGTGCCCTGAAATACGCTGGCCTAAAAAAGTACTTCGTGCTCCGCATGCCCCAGCGACCCGGCGCCTTGAAAGACTTTCTTTTCCTGCTCGGCGATGAGGACGATATCTCGCGCTTTGAATACCTGAAAAAGTCTGCCCGTAACTTCGGCTCCATCCTGATCGGCATCGAAACCAAGAACCCAAACAACTTCGACACCCTGATGGAAAAATTCCACGAAAACGGCATCCAGTTTCAAGACATCACCAACAACGAAGTCCTGGCTAACTTCCTGATCTGACATTGTCAGCTATTTGTCAGCTTGCGCGGTGTATACCCCTCTCATTCGTTGCTTGGTGTATACTGTTTTTAAAAGGCCGCACCAATGCAGGTTCTTTTGAAGTACAGGAATACACATGACTTCCTCTCCCCGTGTTGAAGGGCTCGATTTTGCCCGATTTTTGGCTTTTGTTGGCATGGTATTGGTGAATTTTACCGTCGCCATGGGGGCTGAGGGATTGGGGTCGGTTTGGGCGACAACTTTTGTGGGGGCACTGGAAGGACGGGCGGCGGCAATTTTTGTGGTACTGGCGGGGATTGGACTGGGCTTAGCGTCCAAACCTTCACCCAAAAAGTCACTCGGGATTGGCACGCTATCCTATCAGGAAAATCAAACCAATCATGGAGATCGACTTTTTATCCTGACCACTAAGCGTGCCCTCTTCTTACTTGTTTTAGGCCTTTTAAACTCGCTTATTTTTGATGCCGATATTCTTCATTACTATGCGCTCTACTTCTTTTTTGGGGTGTTGTTTTTGCGAATGAGTTCTACGGGCTTGATCGCCTCAATTATTATGCTGATGCTTTGTTTTATCATCATGCTGCTAACTCTCGATTACGATCTCAATTGGGATTGGAAGTCCTATAGTTATCAAAATTTCTGGACCTTTGAAGGATTTGTTTTAAACCTGTTTTTTAACGGCTGGCACCCGGTGCTACCTTGGCTTAGCTTTTTTCTTTTTGGCATTTTCCTAAGCAGGCTTTCATTGGAACGAGTCTCCGTTCAGTTAAAACTGTTCGTGATTGGTTTTATCGTACTCATCAGTGTTGAAGGTTTATCCTTGTTTATTCTCTCCCTTTTAGCTGGGGCGGAACAGGATCTGCGGGACATCGCAACAACAGAGCCTATTCCACCCATGCCGTTTTACATGATCGCGGGCATGAGTGGCGCGTGTATCGTGCTGGCATTTAGTCTTTGGATAAGTCGGTGGTTAAAGGATACTGCGTTATTGAAGCTCTGCAATCAAACCGGACGGCAAACTCTTACGCTTTATGTCACCCATATTTTGCTTGGCATGGGAACGCTCGAAGCTTTAGGCTTACTTGAAGGGCAAAATACAATTGGGAACACCGATACAGCTGTATTTGCCTCAGCCCTCTTCTGCCTCTGTGCAGTGTTTTATATCTGGGTCTATTCTAAATTTTTCAAACGCGGCCCAATAGAAAATTTGATGCGCTTTATCGCAGGATAACAATTTGGTCACTCTTTTGGGGTTCAACGATTTCGTGAAAAAGAGTTATATCAGTGCATAAAAAGCGGCTGTTCCTGTAACAATGCCCCATACACACATATTGATAAATGATCTCAAGATACCACCGTCCTCTTCCACCGTAACGCCAAGTTTCTTTACAACGACATCACCCGGATAGAGGAAACCAACTTCGAGCCAATGCAATAAGGTCATAACGTTTCTCCAAACAATAACATGTATTATTTTTACATCTTTATATTTATAAGTTCTAGAGTCAATAAAAGTTTGAAATTTCACTTAAAAAATAGATAGCCCGGTTTTAGTGGTGAACAGCTCCAACGCTTTACTTCCCACCAAAGAGTTACCATAAGAGTCCAACTCTGGAGACCAAACCGCGACTGAGAAGTGATCAGGCAACACCGCAACGATCCCTCCGCCAACGCCAGATTTTGCTGGCAATCCAACCGTGTAAGCAAATGAGCCAACGGCGTCATAAAGGCCACACGTCAAAAGCAAAGCATTGATCCGCTTCGCATCACGAACTGTTAAGATCTGCTTATGCGCAATAGGAGAATAGCCCCCACATGCCAACGGTAAGGCTGCCTTGGCAAGATCGGCACAAGAAGTGGTCAGTGCGCATTGGCGGAAGTACACATCCAACAAATCAGGTATAGGAGATTGGATATTATCAAAGCTACGCATCAGGTTCGCTAAAGCAGCATTGCGATAGCCATGTTCTTGTTCTGACAAGGCAACGGTTTCATCAACCCTATTCGACAGGTTTCCCGATAACATACGGTAAAAATCCCCGATACGCCGGGAGGTATCCGCAGATCTACTGGCGAGGATATCGGTTACAACAATGGCGCCTGCATTTATAAAAGGATTGCGGGGAATACCCTTTTCATATTCCAGCTGGACCAGAGAATTAAAGGCAGTGCCAGAAGGTTCGCGCCCAACCCGGCTCCAGATATCTACACCTTCGAAACCCAGGACCTGCATCAAGGTAAAGAGTTTCGAAATTGATTGAATGGAGAAGTCGTCTCGAGCATCGCCAATAAGAAACTCTTCGCCCTCTACCGTATGAATTGCCATCCCAAACTTATTTCCAGGGACAATTGCCAAGGCGGGGATATAGTCGGCGTTTTTGCCCTTACCGAAAAAGGGGCGCACCTCATCTTGGATTTCTTCCAGCACACCCTGATAATCAACTGAATACTCAGTCATTTGATGACACTAATTCCTCTATGCCAGGGCAAAGACACCCTTTTAAAACACTCTGTACGCAATTCCTGCTCAAAGAATTTAATATAGAAGATAGATTTCATGGCAACTGGTTTGTGCCTTTACACAAAAGAAAACCGGCTGATCAATTTCTTGATCAACCGGTTTCTTCACACAATACATCCTACTGAATGCATGATCCGCGATATTTACCCCATCATATAATTGGGGAGCCATGTTGCAATCTCAGGGAAGACACAAAGAATGGCGATGGCGAGAACCATACAGAGCATAAAGGGAAGCGCCCCTTTGAGGATGGTGGGTAGCGATACGTCGGGTACAATGCCATTGATGACATAAAGATTAAGACCAACCGGAGGAGTAATCAGGCCGATTTCCATATTGATGGTGAAAACAACCGCAAACCAATAAGGATCAAAACCTGCCTGTATAATGATCGGCAATAGGATTGGAGCCGTCATCAAGATCACTGCAACTGGTGGCAGGAAGAAGCCCGCGACCAGCAAAAAGAGATTGATGATGATCAACAGTTGCCACTTATTGATATCGAGTGCAGCAATATATTCCGCAACGGATTGAGTTATATAGAGCGACGAAAGCGTGTAGCTAAACAGGGCTGATGCACCGATGATCATAAGGATCATCACACTTTCTTTCATGGAATCAGAAAGTATGTTCCAGATCTTGCGCGGCTGCCACATGCCATAGATCACCACCACGAGAACAAGGCAGAACATGGCCCCGACGCCTGCGGCTTCGGATGGGGTTGCGACACCCCCGTAGAGTACATAAAGCACGCCGACGATGATAAGCAGGAAGGGAAAAATGCGTGGCAGGACTTCGAACTTTTCCCGCCAGCTATATTTATTCGCCTGATCCTTAAAGCTGTATCCGTTCTGCCAGGCGGTATAAAGCGACCAGCACATGAAAAGCGTTGTCAGAAGCAAACCCGGTAGCAGACCAGCTAGGAAAAGACGGCCGATAGATGTTTCGGTCGCAATTCCGTAAACGATCATGGTGATCGAAGGTGGAATTAAAATACCAAGCGTGCCGCCTGCGGCGATTGATCCCGTCGCAAGACCATCAGGATAACCGCGCTTGCGCATTTCTGGGATACCCATTTTACCAATGGCAGCACAGGTTGCAGGGGACGATCCACTGAGAGCGGCAAATATAGAACATGCCCCAATATTAGAAATAATGAGACCACCGGGAACACGGTGCAACCAACGGTCCAATGCGGCGTAGAGATCCTTACCCGCGGGCGATGAAGCAACAGCTGCGCCCATCACGATAAACATCGGGATTGAAACTAACGCAAACTCAGCAAGACCGGAAAAGAAAGTTTCGGCCACAACATCAAGGGAATCAAGGCCTTCAAACGCAAACAAAAACCCAATAGCCACGAGACCGAGGCCAAAGGCAACGGGAATGCCGGATGAGAGAACGAGGATAGTAGCTAGAGCGACCAAGAGGCCAATAAATAATGGATCCATGGTTATTCTCCTTCAAACGCACTGTGAGAGTCCATGGCAAATGGCATATCCCGGCCATTGAGTAACGCCAGGATGTCTGCCACGTATTGTAACGACAACAAACCGACACCGAGAGGAAGCGACAGATAAGGGATCCAGAGTGGCAGTTCCCAAATAGTGTCCGTGACCCAGCCACCGTGCAGAGCTTCGGCAAACATTTCATAGCCCTTCCAAGCCAGTAGAGCTGTAAAGACTAAACCTCCAATACTTGCAAGAAGAGCGAGAACTTTCCGGGCGGGAAGACTCAAATAGTGCGGAAGAAGATCAACATTTACATGCCCCTTGATCAAAAGCACATAAGGGCTTCCGATGAGGGTCGCAGCGACCAGGGCAAAAGTGACGTAATCCGTTTGCCAGACCGTTGATTCTTGAAGGAAATAACGCAGCACTACCATTTGACAGACAACAACAATTGCAGAGGCAATCAAAAGAGAAGCGAATACACCACAAACACGCGAAAGCAGGCGTACAATATTAATGAAAAAATTCATGTTGTTCTAACCAGATAAGAGCTGAAATGAACAAATAAACCTAAAGAAAATGCCCCGCCATCAATCTTTTAAAAGACGTCAGGCTGGGCAATTCAATTTCAGTTATTCGACGGCAAGAGCTTTGTTAATCAACTCTTCTCCACCATTCACTTTTTCAGCAAAAGACTTGTAGGAAGTCTCTTTGGCAATTGCCAACCAAGCGGCTGCCTGATCATTGCTCATGGTAACAACTTCCACACCAGCGCCTTCATAGGCTTCAACAAGTTTGTTATCGAGGCCCTTGGCTGCATCAAGGAAGAAATCTTCCGACTTTTTACCAGCAGCCATCAATGCAGCTTGTTGTTCAGCGTTGAGCTTGTTCCAGCTCTTTTTAGACATAAGCAAAGGTTCGTACATAAACCAAAGTGCATTATCACCAGGAGCTGTTAGGCACTTAACCTGTTCATAAATCCGATAAGACACAAAGCTACCAGAAGATGTATTCGCGGCATCCAAAACGCCCGTTTGCATAGCGGAATAAATCTCTGAACTTGGCATGGAAGCAATGGAAGCCCCCGCCCCAACCAACATCTGCTCAAACGACTTACCTGCTGCACGGGTAACCTGCCCCTTCATAGTATCTGGACCAAGAATACACTGTTTCTTGGATGCAAAACCACCCGCGAGCCATGCATCTGCAAGCACGACAACTCCCGCTTCATCGATGATCTTTTTAATATCATCCATAAAAGGGGATGTGTTCAAACGTTTTGCATGGTCGTGGTTTTTAACGAGACCCGGCATGTTCGTCGCGTTGAATTCCGGGTGACGACCTGCGGCGTAAGCAAGTGGGAAAGCAGAGATATCAAGCTGCCCCTTCACCATAGCACCCCACTGCTCTTTAGGTTTGAACAATGCTTTACCGGGGTAAACCTTGATGTCGAGGCCAACGTTTGCGGCATTTACTTCGCGGGCAATGATTTGCACCATTTCATCCCGCACATCACCTTTACCACCTGGCCACTGATGGGATGCCTTCAGACTTGCCGACATTGCTGTTTCGGCAAGAAATCCTCCGGTCATGACCATTCCACCAAGCATCAGCCCGAGAGCTTTTTTAGAAAACTTCATTGTATTCTCCCTGTTTAGGCACGATCGCACCCCAAATTAGGGAGCTTGGCCTTTTATTTTTATGACGACTCAATTTTATATTAAAACACAATAATCTCACTAAAGAATACAAGTCAATCTTTTTTGTATACAAGAATTACCTTTAAATATACATTACAATCTGTATTATGAATTTCATTCCTTGAGCTTTTAAGGGATAACTGCTTTTAAAAAGCAGCCAGGTTAAGAATAAAAGATGGGAGTCCAGAGTTTGCCAAATATGTCATCCCGTGATTTGAGAAGGCAGTTAGAACATGAAATCGTGCTCGGTGAGCTTACCCCTGGAACCCGCCTGGACGAAGTCGCCTTAACCGAACGTTTTGGCGTTTCGAGAACACCCGTGCGCGAAGCTCTTCAACAACTCAGTATGATGCAGCTGATCGAAATTCGTCCGCGTCGGGGTGCTTTTGTCAAAAAGATGAGCTTGCGTGAACTAGTCGACATGTTCGAAGTCATGGCTGAATTAGAAGGAGCCTGTGGTCGATTGGCCGGAGACCGCATGACCGATGATGAACGAGATACCTTGAGAGAGCTCCACTTGGCCTCCGAAATTATGGTTAAAGAACGCGATTACGATGGTTATTACCGCGCCAATGTTGCCTTTCATGAAGCCATCTACAAAGGCAGTCACAACGAATTCCTCAGCGAACAAACCAAGAGTTTACGCAACCGCCTCACCCCCTATCGCCGCCTGCAGCTGAGACAAAGTAACCGTCTGACCAGCTCTTTTAATGAACACGGCGAAATAACCGAAGCCATAATAAGCGGTGACAAAGCCTTGGCAGAGCAACTCTTAAGCACCCACGTCACAGTACAAAGAGGCTCTTTCAATGATTTCCTTGCCAGCTTACCCATGGATCTAATCGATCAAACCGCATGACAGTTATCAGATCGAAATAACACCACATAATTCCAGGTATTAATCTTACTAACTTTGAGTTGGACTTGTTTATGTCTAAGAATGTTTACGCTCTTTTCCAATCCCGCTTTCCTGCTGATTTGGCTCAGCCTTTCATTATGTCTCCTGATGGGGAAAATTTAAGTTACGGCGAGCTGGAAATTCAGACCTCAAAAATGGCCGGAGCACTTATATTTTTAGGCACAAAACCTGGCGCACGTGTCGCGGTACAAGTAGAGAAAACGGCCGAAGCCGTTGTACTGTACCTCGCATGTTTACGGATCGGCGCCATCTACCTCCCTTTGAATACGGCTTATACCGCTGAGGAATTAGATTATTTTCTAGGCGACGCCACTCCCCATATTATGGTTTGCAGCCCAGCTAATTTTGACAAACTCTCTGTCATTGCTGAAAAAAACTCTGTCACCCATCTGCTTACCCTAGGCCTAGATCAGTCTGGAAGTTTAATGGAAGCCTATAAAGTGGCTATCCCCGTCACTGAAATTGTTGATGTTACAGGTGATGCCATTGCTGCCTTTTTGTACACGTCCGGGACGACTGGGCGATCCAAAGGCGCGATGCTCACTCATGATAATTTATCGAGTAACGCTCAGGTCCTTCATGAATACTGGGGCTGGAGAGAAGGTGATATTCTCTTGCATGCTTTGCCTATTTTTCATGTCCACGGTCTCTTCGTTGCGATCAATTGCGTTCTTATGAACGGATCAGCGATGTGGTTCCTGCCAAAATTTGATGCACAGATCGTCATGGAACTCATTCCCAAAAGTACCGTTATGATGGGCGTACCCACTTTTTACACCCGCCTACTAGAACAAGAAGAATTTGGATACGACCTTTGTGAAAATATGCGGATCTTTATTTCGGGTTCTGCCCCTCTCCTCGAAGATACCTTTTCTCAATTTTCAGACCGTACAGGTATGCCTATTCTGGAACGCTATGGCATGACAGAGGCTGGCATGATCACATCTAATCCCCTTGATGGTGCCCGTATTGCAGGTACCGTTGGATACCCCCTCCCAGGAGTAGAAGCTCGGTTATCTCAGGATACAGAAAAAGGGGACGCCGGCGTTTTAGAAATTAAAGGTCCTAATGTTTTCAAAGGCTACTGGAACATGCCTGAGAAAACAGCTGAAGAATTTACTGACGATGGTTTTTTCATTACTGGAGATATCGCAACCATTTCTGATGACAATCGTATTACTATTGTTGGCCGCGCGAAAGACTTGATTATCAGCGGCGGCTACAACGTTTATCCTAAAGAGATCGAGTTGGTAATAGATGATATCGAGGGTGTAAAAGAGGCCGCGGTTATCGGTACCCATCACTCTGATTTTGGTGAAGCCGTCGTAGCCGTCGTCATTGGTGATGGCACAAAAGAGCTCCATGAAGATGATATCAAGTCCGGATTAAAAGATAAGCTTGCCCGGTTTAAGCAACCAAAGGCCGTTATCTTTATTGATGAACTCCCCCGTAACACTATGGGCAAGGTTCAAAAAAATATCCTCAGGCAAGAGTACAATCATCTCTTTGAAAAGTAGTGAATTATCTGGATCTACAAATTACAAGCCACATATGAACTACGACGTTCTATATGGATAATAAAACACCCGAATTGAATAAACAGTAATTTCATCCGATTTCTTTAGGAGCGTACTTATGGCTGAGACAAACCTACCCTCCGGACCAAGCTTATCCCAAATATCAGGGACATGGCGTGATATCGCCCAAAACGCAGCGCGGACACTTGGTTTAGGAATATTGGCTCCTTCAAACCCTTCACAAAATACCCTCAAACAACTCATGGACAGTTGTATCAATGGCCCCGGAGGCGACGTTTCCCAAAGAATGCGGACGGCGGATTTGGGACGCACCTATCTGGAGCTCGACACACAAAGACGACGGGATTTTTTAACCTGCCTTGCCGAAGATTTCTCTCCGGACGAACAAAAGCTACGGCAATCTGTAGATAACTATCTGTCGGCAACTTCGGATGCCAAACGGGCTGTTGCGGCCGACAAGCTCCGGCAATCATCTGCTCCAGAACGTCTTAAACTGCTCACTCAGTTTAATGCCCTGCCCAATGGGATAAAGTTTCTGGTCGACATGAGAACGGATTTACTTGCCTTCAAGGGAAAAGATCCCTTCCTTCAAGCCCTAGATAGTGACCTACAGCAGCTCTTAAGCTCTTGGTTCGACATTGGCTTCCTCGACTTTGTAGAGATGACCTGGCGCACTCCAGCGGCTCTTTTGGAAAAGCTCATCACTTATGAGGCCGTTCATCAGATCACATCTTGGAACGACCTGAGAAACCGCCTTGATTCTGATCGGCGGTGTTACGCCCTCTTCCATCCAAGAATGCCCGATGAACCCCTAGCCTTTGTCGAAGTGGCGCTCGTCGAGGGTCTCGCCGATAACGTTCAAGACATCTTAGATGTCTCAGCACCTCTCGGAGACCCAAGGGATGCCGATACCGCCATATTCTACTCAATAACAAATACCCAAACTGGGCTGAGGGGCATTAACTTTGGCGAGCATCTGATCAAGAAAGTGGTCCCACACCTTTCAAAAGAGCTTCCCCGAATTCAAAATTTCTCAACCCTTTCTCCCGTGCCCGGTTTCAAGTGTTGGCTTGATAATCTGGACAGTGTAGCTTTTGAAAATGCTGTCACCCGGGAAGAACTGAAAGCGCTACAGCAAAGAACGGACCTTGAAGAAGCCAAGGAGGCTATTCTTTCTTGCACTGATCAAGACAAATGGCTTGAGAACGCAGAACTTGCTGAGCTTCTTCGTGGTCCGTTGCTCAGGCTCAGTGCGGCTTACTTCCTTGAAAAAGATCCCAGAGGTCGCGCCCTTGATCCCGTCGCCCGCTTCCATTTAAAAAATGGCGCAGAGTTACACCAGATTAACTGGATGGGTGACACATCTGATAAAGGTATTTCTCAGGCAGCCGGCATCATGGTGAACTATAAATATGACCTCGCCAATATTGAGAAAAACCACGAGCAGTTTATGAACGATGGTATCGTCGCCATGAGCTCTCAGGTAAAAGGATACCTGAAGCAGTTACGGAGCAATTCTGGAACAAAAGGCCCCTTGCAACGATTACGTAAGACCATGGCAAGTTAGAAACTGACCTGTTAAAAACATGATTAAAGCAAAAAGTCCAAATTATAATTATGAACCAGTATGTTAGCTCCACAGTATCCCTAAATCAGCTATGGATATTATTCACAACGCGGCGAGCAGATAACCCTGCTCCTTTTTGCCACGCAGGTAGATGACTTAGATGCTCTCCTGCAAAAAATGCCCGTTCAAGTAAACCTCTTCGTTGTAGTGCCCCCATTTTAGCAAGCCTGTTTTAAGATAGTCCTCTTCTGCTGTTTT
>CAJXUS010000082.1 GCA_913060675.1 uncultured Rhodospirillales bacterium | reverse complement strand
CATACGAGATCAGCCTCGGTCTCGTGGGCTCGGAGATGTGTATAAGAGACAGAGTGTGGGCTGTGGAGCAAAACAGGTTTTGTTTAATGCGTTGATGGTGTCTTTGAACCCAGGTGATGAGGTCATTTTTCCCACACCTTGTTGGGTATCCTACCCTGATATGATCCATCTGGCTGGAGGTATTCCTGTGCCTGTATCCTGCCCACCGAGTACAGGGTTCAAAATAACCCCGGATTTACTTGAAGCCGCGATCACAAATAAAACCAAATGGCTGATGCTGAACTCACCCTCAAATCCAACAGGCGCGGTTTATAGCAGGGCAGAGTTGGGTGCCTTGGCGGATGTGCTTAGAAAACATCCTGATGTTTGGGTTCTCTGTGATGATATCTATGAAAAGCTTGTCTATGGAGATGTGGAATTTACCACGTTGGCCCAAATTGCACCGGATCTCGGAGACCGAATTCTGACCGTGAACGGGGTCTCAAAAGCCTATGCTATGACGGGGTGGCGCGTTGGCTATGGCGCGGGGCCAGCGCATCTGATCAAGGCGATGAATACGCTTCAGGGTCAAACCACATCTCATACCAGTTCCATCTCTCAATATGCCGCCCTTGAGGCTTTGAGAGGATCTCAGGATTTTATCAAAGCGTTTCAATCAACCTATCAATCTCGACGCGATCTCGTCGTGGATCGCCTGAACAGGGTAGAGGGGATGTCGTGTCACAGACCTGATGGCGCGTTTTATGTTTTCCCAGATTGTTCGGGGTTAATGAACAAACAGACCCCACAAGGCAAATTGATAAAGACGGATAGTGATTTAACAATGTACTTGCTGGAAGAAGCCGGAGTTGCGACGGTACCCGGAAGTGGCTTTCTGGCCTCGCCTTTTATTCGCATTTCCTATGCAACATCGACAACTGATTTGGAAAGCGCTTGCGACAGAATTATTGCCGCTTGTCACCTGTTAAAGTAATCTCAAAATTAAAAAAAAATAACGCCTTAAGGAAACACCAGAATGAAATTTTGCAGCTACAATATTCAATACGGGATCGGTAAGGATGATCAGGTTAATTTCAATCGCATTGTGGCTGAAATCGGAACGCCGGATGTGATTTGCCTGCAAGAGGTTGAGCGCTTTTTACCTGAAACCGGCATGGGCGATCAGGTCGCGGAAATCTCTGCGCGGTTTCCAGCCTATCATTGGGTCTATGGTCCAGGGGTAGATGTCGATGCCGATGTGATTGAGCCCAACGGCCATGTGCTCCATCGCCGTCGCCAGTTTGGTAACATGCTGCTATCACGCTCACCTATCTTGTCATCGCGTAACCATGTCTTGCCAAAACACGGATTGTTAGATGCGTTTAGCCTGCAACGCTCCCTTTTGGAGGGCGTGATCAATACGCCGAGCGGCCCGCTTAGAGTATTCTCAACCCACTTTTCCCACTGCTCTCCGCAAGAGCGCAACGACCAGGCCCAGGCTCTGCTGGATATCATCCGGCATGGCCCAGCACAGGGCGGTTCGTGGTCGGGAAGTAATGCCTCAAGCCATTGGACAGATAGCGGTAATCCGCCTCCGATGCCTCATCAGGCCATTGTGATGGGAGACTTTAATATGACGCCGTTAGATGCTGAATATGATGTGTTGGTCGGCCCTTGGGATGTGGCTCATGGCCGCCTGAGTAAGCTTGATAATTTGGTTGATGCCTGGGATTTCTCCAAAAGTGGGTCGTTTGAACAGCCAACCTGTACTGAACGTGCTCAGGGAAATCGTCCTGTGCGCAGTGTCCGTCTGGATTACGCCTTTGTGACCCCGGAACTGGCGCCCAAAATAATGTCGATGTCTGTCGATGTGGATGCGCAAGGATCCGATCATGAACCGATTTTTGTAGAGTTGGATCTGTAAGCTTTTAGGTCAAAAGACAAGGTCAAAAGACATGAGTAAAGCTAAACAACTGCGCGAGACTATCGCCCGGCGGGGACTTGCTCGCGTGATGGCCGCGCATAGTCCGCTTTCTGCTCGACTTGCAGAAGAAGCCGGCTTTGATGGCATATGGGCCAGTGGGTTTGAACTCTCGGCGCTTTATGGGTTACCCGATGTCAGCTTGATTTCCATGACCCAGCATCTCGATATGACCCGGGCTATGGCGGCTCAGACTTGCTTGCCGATTATTGCTGATATCGATACCGGCTTTGGCAACGCAATCAATGTTATCCACGCGGTAAAAGAATACGAACGCGCAGGGGCAGCGGGGGTTGTCATTGAAGACAAAAGCTTTCCCAAGGTAACAAGCCTGGTTGAAGGTGGCAGACAGGACTTGGTGCCGATCAAAGAGTTTCAAGGTAAAATTGCCGCAGCAATCGAGAGCAGAACTAGTTCGGATTTCTTGATAATCGCCCGAACAGAGGCGCTTATTGCGGGGCTTGGTGAGGCCGAGGCACTGGCGCGAGCCCTTGCTTACGAAGAGGCTGGGGCAGATATGATTTTGGTACATTCCAAACAAGATACCCCGGCTGAGATTGAGAGCTTTGTGCGTAACTGGCAGGGAAAAGCCCCGATTGTCATCGTGCCGACATCCTACCCGGAAATGACCGAAGAGGGGGCTTTGGCATTTGGCAAAATCCAAGTGCTGATCTATGGCAACCATGCAATACGTGCCTCAATCCAGGCCATGCAGGATAGCTTTGCCAATATCATTGAACACGGTGGAGCCCATGAGCTCGGGAACGATATCGCATCGGTCAAAGAAGTTTTCCGCTTGCAAAAAATGGATCAAATCAAAGAAAATGAAGATCGTTATCTCTAATGAGGAGAGAGCAGAAAAGGCGGTTTTATATTGCGCTAGGGGTTAAGGAGGGTGTTAGTTCTATATTCAAAGACCTTAGTTAGATGAATAGAGTTTTATGAATATCAAAGATCTCAGTGATATCCTCGAATTTCTTCGCGCTAGTGAACCTCTCAAGTCAACATTGAGGAGCGGGTTCACGGCCTCGGGGCGGCCAGAGAGTACTGCGGAACATACCTGGCGTTTGTGTTTGATGGCGTTGCTTCTAGAAGATGAGTATCCCGATTTGGATATCCTCAAACTGATGAAAATTTGTATCGTTCACGATCTCGGTGAAGCCATTAACGGGGATATTCCGGCGGTTGATCAAACCACTGATACGAACAAAAATGTTGAAGAGCGCAGAGATCTGGAACAATTGAGTGCTTCATTGCCAGACGCTTTGAAAAATAAGGTGATGGATCTTTGGGATGACTATGACCAAGGAAATTCAGAAGAAGCCCGCTTGGCCAAGGCACTGGATAAGTTGGAAACGCTTCTCCAGCATACCCAAGGCGATAATCCAGATCATTTTGATTACGGTTTTAATCTCACTTATGGCAAAAAACAGACCGATTATGATGATCTAACCCGTGGAATTCGTACTCTCATTGACCGGGATACGGCCAAGTTGGACGAGCGGAAATAAGCAGAGATCTGATCCCTTAACCGCTTGATTGGCGGTTATGCCTGAAATCCATCTTAAAAATGGGGTTCCGCACCCTAGTTAAGAATTTGCAACAGCGCCTAATATGCGTAGGCCTTCCCTATGACTGGAAGCCCTCGTAGCTCGTGATATTTCTAGGTTTCTTGTATTCAGTTTGCCTTGGCTTCTTTTTCAGCAGCCAATCTCAGCGCTTTCAACCGGTTGGTTTTGTCCTGTATTTTTTTCTCTCTTGCTTCTTTTTCTTTGATGAGTTTGGTATCCGAATTTTTACCTGGGTTACGATCTTTAAACTCACCGCCATCACCGCGTTCAATAGCCGCTATCATTTTGTCATCGGCATTGTTTGGTCGTGTTGATCCTGATCCCATTACGCTACCTTCTCTGCTATATGTTACTTACCAAGTGTAAGAGCATTTCCTACCTTACTTGTAAACCAACCTTTAGAAAAATCAAAAGTTCTCAACACGGATAAAGCACCATCCTATAGTGCTGCAATTAAGGAATTAAAGGCTGAAGGGTAATGTCATTTAAGAGAGATAATGAGAAATCAAAAGCTTTTATGGTTGTACTGGATAAGCTTAATAAGGATCATGGCCGCGATATAGTGCGTTTCGCGTCTTCAGGGTGGATGCTGATTGGAAGATGAAGCAGAGAATGGTTTCGCCCAGGCATCCATTGCATCAAAGCTATTTAATTTTCACACAGTCTGGACCTATTGCGATGCTCTAACCCGCAAAGGTCGTGCCCTAACTAATCTAGATACTGCAAGATTGGTTGAATAAAAATAAGCAGGGATGATTCAGGGTAATTTACGGTAATGCTCCAATAGTCTTGGCATGTTTTTTTCTCTGTATTCCCCTATCTCATCCCACAGTTTTTCAGAGACTTCCGGGTTTTTGTTATAAAAGCCATGGCTGATCATCAAGTACCAGTCATACTGGGCAAAAGGCTCTTTGATTTCCATTAGACTATCGCCAAGATTTAAATCATTGATCAAATTACGCCCGATATTGCTTTCGATGATATAGGCATCCAGGTGTCCATCTGCGACGTGGCGAAAACCCTTTGAAGCCGCGTGGACAGTCGTGGCCTCTATGCCATGATCTTCCTTAAGTTTTTTGACGACAACATAACCCAAGGGTGCCCCTATCGAGCGGGTCATATTTGAAAAACCGTCGCCATTCCAGCTAAAGGGCGAGCCTTTTCTCTTGAAAAGGCTATAGCTAACACGGACCAATCTACGGTTTGGATCGGGCGCGGCGGGTGAATTTAACTCCACTGTTTTAAAAGGATAGCGTCCGAGTACTTCTCTCTCTTTTAGATAGATAGAAGCAAAAACACCATCGACTTGGTTTTGTTCGAGCGATTTCAAACAGCGTTTCCAGGGCAAACGAATATGCTGTGTTTTGAGGTCTCGTTGTTTCCCCGCCATTGAAATGATCTCTACAAGAACACCGGGATTTTCTTTGGGGTATGTCTCTCCATCACCCAAGCCGAAAGGGGGGTAGCTCTGTTTTTCTGAACAGACAACAAAGTTTTTTTTTGCAGTATCCGCTGCCAAGGTGACGCTTGGCGATGACAGGAGAAGACCTAAGCTCAAGCAGGCGAAAAAAACGTGTTTCATTATTATTCTCTTTCAGACAGCATGAACCAGTGTGCCAATATAGAGTTAACAAACTTTTATTTGAGCGACATTGTTGAAAATAAAGGCTTTTTAAAGGAAAAATTGCTTCAGGGTAAATTACGGTAATGCTCTAATAACCTTTGCATATGTTCTTCTCTATATTCTCCAATCACAGTCCAGATTTTTTCAGAAATTTCAGGATTTTCGAGATAAAATCCGTGGCTGACCATCATGTACCAGTCGTATTTGGCAAAGGGTGGTGTGACCTCGATCAGGCTATCACCGAGTTTTAAGTCGTCGATCAAACTGCGGCCTATATCGCCTTCGATAATATAGGCGTCTAGATAACCTTCAGCGACGTAACGAAGACCTTTTGACGGCAGGTGTACGGTGTTGGCTTCTATACCATGTTCTTCCTGAAGTTTTTTGACCACGACATATCCCAAAGGAGCGCCAATGGAGTGACGGATGCTGGAAAATTTATCCCCATTCCAGTTAAAATCAGAGGCTTTATTTTTAAACAGGCTGTAGATAACCCGCCTTAAACGTCGGTTTGGATCAAGGTGTGGAGATCTATTAGTGGCGCTGGGCATTAAGGGGTATCGACCTAATATTTCTCGCTCTTTCAAGTAGATAGAGGCAAAAATTCCATCGACTTTGTTTTGTTCAAGCAGTTTTAGACAGCGCTTCCAAGGTCGTCGAATGAATTTAGGCCGCAGCCCTACTTCGAGCACTGCTGCAGTAAGGATTTCAACGAGTATACCGGGGTTCTTTTGTGGAAAAACATCGCTATTTCCCATGATAAAGGGGGGATAGCTTTGGTTTTCAGTACAAGCGATAAAGGTGCCTTCTTCTGCTCTGACTTCTTTGCCAAAAAATGACGAAAAAAGCAGCAAGGTGAAGCTCAGGGCAAGGAAAGTGACATATTTCATACCAACTCTCTTTCTGACGGCATTTAAGAGTGTGCCAGCAAAGAGTTAACGAAGGTTTATTTAAAACAGATGATTAGGACGATTTGGCGCCAAATTTGAAGTTCACTTTTCCAATACCTTTAATCCTGGCTTCTTCACAAGAATGCCTTTGAAGGGTTCTTAGGTGACAAACCAAGAGTTAGCGCAACACCGCCATCATGGCGCTACCGCCCATCAGGCATCCGCCGGAAACGTAATTAATGCGCTTTCTTGCGGCACCTGTAAAAAGAAGTTTCTTGGCCTTTGCTGCGGCGAGAACGTAGGCCGCAAGGACTGCGGCCACCACTAGGGTTGAGGTCGCAAGTAAAATGAGGATCTGCAGGTTGGTATTGCCTGTGGGCACCATAAATTGTGGTAGAAAAGCAAGATAAAACATAATGCCCTTGGGGTTCAAAGCTGCCGAAAGAAATCCCGCTTTGAAGCAGGCCAGTTTTTTGCTCGGCAGATCTCCTTCTATGGCTTGCTTTGATATCCTTCGAGCTTCGGCAATCTGGCAGTAACCGAGATAGGCCATATAGAGTACACCCGCCCATTTCACCACTTGAAACAGTGCTTCGGAAGACCCCAGAATGGCCCCCAATCCCATTAAAGACAAAAGCATCAAAAAGATGTCGCCAAGCAAAATGCCAACAATGCTGGAAAAAGCAGCCGCAACGCCGCGTGAAAGGGCTTGTCCGATGAGCAATAATACGCAAGGTCCCGGCGCCAGCGTAACCACAGTGCAGGCAGCAACAAAGGCAAGCCACAATTCTATCGACATATTGCGTACTCTTTCTGTTTAGGTGCTTAAATTGAAATTGAATCAGAAGGGTTATTTTTACTAACACTGAGTTTCAAAACTGGCAAGCCTGCGGTAATTTCAATTTTAGAGTGTAATGTGCTATCATGTTAGAGTGCTTAGATTATTTTCTCGTTATCTTGTGAGATACATTGTCGCACCACAGATATATATAAGCGATATTTAAGGGATATTAATTAATTTCTCACAATAAGGTTCTAAGCTTTTCATAGTTGCCTCCTGATAGTAGCTTTGGAGAAGGCTGGATGAATATTGCGAGCCAAAAGCTGATTGATCAAATGGGCTTTACTGACCGTGAAATTGCCCGGCGGCTACATCTTCTGAACTTCACTGAACACGATTACAGCTGTATCAAACAGGCTGGCTCTGTCATCGATAAAGCTTTACCAAACTTGGTCGAAGCTTTTTACGAGTTTCAACTCGAAGATCCTGAAGTTTCTGTTGTAATTGGTGATATTGATACTCTAATCAAACTCAAAGGTTACATGAAATCCTATATCCAAAGTCTCTTCCAGGGGGATTATGGCAAAGACTATGTGAACAGCCGTTTGCGTATTGGCAAGGTCCACAAACGATTGGAAGTTCACCCGAGGCTCTATATGAAAGCTCATGCCAAATTGCAGAGCTTGCTGGAATCTGAAATTGACGCCAGTTGTGATGGAGAGAAAGTTGCGGAGATAAAAAGCTCTTTACAGAAAATTCTACTATTTGATGCCGAACTTATTTTTGATGCTTATGTTGAATCTTATCTAAGTGAAATGCAGGCTGTGACCCGAGAGGTCGAAATGTATGCGGTGGATGCGGGTATTAAAATGGGTAATATGTTCAGCCGATTGCACGAACTGAACCAAAAAGACAGTCTTACTGGGTTATATAATCGCCATGCCCTTTATGATTTTTTAAAAAACGAATGCCGGGTTGCAGAGCGTTATCATTTGTCTTTTGTCCTCGTTTATATGGACTTAAACAATTTCAAACCGGTCAATGACACGCACGGTCACCACGAAGGGGACGAGGTTCTTGTCCAAGTCGCTGAATCTATGATGGCGGTGACGCGTGCCGTTGATATTCCTGTGCGATATGGCGGTGATGAGTTTTGTATTCTTATGCCGCGGACGTCTCTCGAGGAAATCGAATTGCCCCTTAAACGCTTGACGGATCATTTTGATAAACTCTGTCCTTATCCCGTGACATTTAGCATGGGGGTTGTTCAAGTTGGTCCGATCCACTTTTATCAAGCCGACGCGCTGATCGACAAGGCTGATACTCTGATGTATCAAGCAAAACATCTGGCCCATCAAGATGGCAAACATCATTGGAAATTTTCAAACGAAAATTAAATACTCTTCGTACAACAAGTCCTGACACAGGCTTTAAGTTTTTTCCTGAAAACTGAAAAAGTTGAAGAGAAGCCCTTGACCTTCCCCCTGGTGGAAACATTATCTAGGGCTAATGAACAGAATTATTCACATATTGCTGATCGTGGTTATTACCGTTTCTGCGCCTCTTATGGGGGCGGGGGCCTATGACCACGATGGTAAAATGGGCCACCATAGCGTGGCGGCGGAAAGCATTGGCGACAGCTTCGTTTCCGTGGATACGGATAATTCTGTAACCGACAATTCAGGCTTGCAAGGTTCACTAGACGATTGCCTGCAAGTTTTCCACTGTAGCGCTCCAAACACGCTGGTTTCTGTTTTCTCTGAACAGAAAAGAGTGAGCTTTTATCAGCATACTCTTTGGAGCTTGCACGAGAACGAAGTGGTTCGTTCTCAAACTCCAACGGTTGACCTCCGGCCACCGCGAAGTCTGTAACTACCTTCGGGACGAGTGTGTTCAACCCGAACACTACAGAAAACGTTAGAGAAGCTTGAAGATCTTTCTATAGATCTCAGTCATTTTCTGTGCTTGCCCCTCTACTTTCAAAATATCAAATTTATTGAATATATTACTGCTGGAGTTGCAGATGAAATCTACTGTATTTGACCGCCAGGCTATCGTATCACGTGCCCCCATATCTCGTGCTATCGTATCTCGGGCCCTTATTTCGACGTTTACTGGAATTGCGCTTTCAATCGGGGTGGTATCTTTTGCCATGGCGAGTGCAGGACACGGAAATGCAAAGAAGCCAACCATCGGTCAAGCGGGCGAAGAGGCTCATGTATCCCGGACGATTGAAGTTAATCTGGAAGACAATTATTTTACCCCTGAAAAGATAGAGGTCACTAAAAATCAGACCGTGCGTTTTGTGATAAAAAACACCGGAGAATTTGTCCACGAGTTTAATATTGGCACTGCCGCGATGCACGCATCTCATCAAGAAGAAATGATGATGATGGTCGATCACGGCATGCTTGAGGTCGACAAGATTAACCGTAACATGATGATGGACATGGGCGAAGGTGGGATGATGTCTCACGATGATCCAAACTCTGTTCTATTGGAGCCTGGCGAAACCGCTGAGATAGTATGGCAGTTTCCTGAGGCCGCAGAACTGGAGTTCGCTTGCAATGTGCCCGGTCACTATGACAGCGGTATGATGGGAGAGCTCACTGTTGGTGAGCCAGATCATGACAGCGTTGAGCTTTCAACCGAATAAGCGCGTTTAAGCTTTTTTATATCTCTTATTAAGGGGTGGTCGCGAGTTCTCAAGCAAAAGAACTCGCGGCCGCGAAGAGACGATCAGAGCACAAACTTTTTCAGAATAAAACAACAAGCACTTTTCCCGGATACAGTCGTAAGGATCTGACCCAGTTGTTAGATCTTGTGGTCATGGGATCTGGTGCTTGATAAGGATTAAATTTATGAAACAAGACAAACCCAGTCTTGCTAACACCCGTCTTACTTCTGTTGTGTCTGCGTTCGCCTTTGTTGGCATGCTTTGGACTTCAGGGGTGCAAGCGGCGGTCTATGATCTCAGTGTCGATGATGTGATGATCAAAACGGCTGACTTTAGCAAAAATGGTATTGGCTATAACGGGAGCTCTCCTGGTCCAATACTGCGCTTTACAGAAGGTGAAGACGTTACCATCAATGTAAAAAACAATCTCGATACCAGCACTTCTATTCATTGGCACGGCTTGATCTTGCCAACAGAAATGGATGGTGTGCCGGGCATTAGTTTTGACGGTATCGCGCCGGGGGAGACCTTTAGTTATCAGTTCCCGGTGGTGCAGTCTGGAACCTATTGGTATCACAGTCATTCTGGTTTTCAGGAGCCCGATGGAGCCTATGGCGCCATCGTTATCACCCCTAAAAAACGCGAACCCTTCAAATATGACCGCGATTATGTGGTCCAACTCACGGATAAACACCCGGACCCTGGGTCTGAGATTATGCGCAATCTCAAAATGATGGATGATTATTACAACCGCAACCAACGCACCCTGGTCGATTTCTTTTCCGATGTTTCAAAAAAAGGATTTTCGGCTGCGGTTGATGATCGCAAGGCATGGGGCGGGATGCGCATGACCCCGACAGACATCGAAGATGTCCAAGGGTTCACAACGCTGATCAATGGCCAAGATGAAAATCAAAATTGGACTGGCCTGTTCAAACCGGGTGAAAGAGTTCGACTGCGGTTTATCAACTCATCGGCGATGACCTACTTTGATATCCGTATTCCTGGCCTGGAAATGACGGTGGTAAGCGCGGATGGCAACAACGTACAGCCGGTTAAGGTTGATGAATTCCGCATTGCCGTTGCCGAAACCTTTGACGTCATTGTCCGTCCCAAAGAAGATCGCGCCTACAGCATCTTTGCTGAGTCTATGGGCCGAACTTCATACGGATTGGGAACCCTTACCACCAAAGAAGGTATGACCGCCGAAGTTCCAGAAATGCGTGAAGCCCCACTTCTGACCATGGCCGACATGGGCATGGACCATGCCAACATGAATATGGATATGGACCATACCAGTATGGATATGTCTGGAACGGATGATATGGCCGGTATGGATCACTCTAAAATGTCGAGTGCGGATATGTTGAAAACAGACATGCCAAAAACAGATATGAAAGACATGGACCACTCAAGAATGTCCGGCATGGATATGTCAGCTAAACCAGATCCATTTTATGCCGTGGGCAGTGGGCTTGCGCCTGTGGCTGCACCAGTTGAAGGTCGGGCCGGTAAGTTTCTCTCCTATGCAGATCTAAAGGCGCAAAAACCCCTCTACGAAGACCGCGAAGCCACTCGAGAGATTGAGTTGCGTTTGACCGGAAACATGAACCGCTATAGCTGGTCGATCAATGGGGTGAAGTACGAAGATGCTGACCCGATCCGTTTACAATACGGAGAACGGGTGCGTTTCAAGTTTGTCAATGAAACCATGATGACCCATCCCATGCACCTGCATGGCATGTGGTCTATTCTTGATAACGGGAATGGCAAATGGAACCCCGTAAAGCACACCATCTCTATTGCGCCGGGAACCACGGTTTATTCTGAAACCGAAGTTGATGCCTCGGGACAGTGGGCCTTTCACTGTCACCTTTCTTATCACGCTGCGGCGGGCATGTTCCGCAAGGTGATCGTCGAAGGAGGTCCGGATGTGGCGACTGCCCCAGTAAATAATACCCCCGTGATAAACGGAAGTGAGGGCTAGGTCATGAATTTAAAATTTAAAAAAATGAAGCCTTCGGGCTTTGGAAACGTGGCCTCTGGTTTCATGCTTTTCGTATTTTCTGGTGCTGGACTCTCGTTGGCAACAGGAACAGCAAGCGCTGCCGAAGAGCCTTATGTCTATTACGGTATCAACTTTGAACAGTTCGAATATCGTCTTGGCGACGAAAAGGACTTATTGGTCTGGGATGGTGATGCTTTTGTTGGCACCGACGAGGTTAAGCTTCGTTTGCGATCAAGTGGGGATTATGCGCTGGATGACAGCGCCTTTGAAGCTCTCGAACATCAGGGGCTGGTACAGGTTCCGGTGTCAGATTTTTTTGATGCCAAAGCAGGCCTGCGTTACGACAGCCCGGTGGGAGAAAATCGCGGTTATGCGGTGCTGGGATTTCAAGGTTTGGCCCCGCAGTGGTTCGAAGTCGATGGTGATGTTTTCCTCAGTGAAAAGGGCGATGTCTCTGCCAGATTGGCAGTAGATTATGAACTTCTTCTCACCAACCGGCTGATCCTGACCCCGACTGTCGAGGTTGACGTGGCTTTTTCTGATGACGCAGAAATCGGTGTGGGCTCCGGACTGAGTTCGATCGAGACAGGCCTTCGTCTGAGTTACGACCTGGTTGATCGCTCCATCGCCCCCTATGTCGGCGTGAATTACGAGCGCAGCTTTGGCCAGACCCGGGATTATGCCCGTGAAGACGGCGAAGCCGCTGACGACGTTGCCCTGGTCGCAGGCCTTCGTTTGTTGTTTTAAGGATCACTTTATAAACACCCCCGGCGTTTGTCGGGGGCGTTCTCTTTAGAGTTATAACCTTTTGATCTAAATGGGGGGGCTACAGCGGGGAGATATCCACATAGACTTGATAATCCTGGATCAGATCGTTTTTCATCTGCAAGACAGTGGCGAAAGGAATGGTGAGTTCGCTGTCATCCAGGCGGGTGTAGTGCACTTGTCCGGTACAGATAATGTTATCTGCTTGCTGCCAAAGGCCATCAAAACTGTGGGACATGGATTTAATGCTGGCAAAGAAGGCAGCATTGGCATCAAGCACGGTGGATTTTCCCTGTATCACGCCAAAATTACCAAGCTGGAAACGAAGATCTTCACCGAGAAATGTCTCAAGCTGATCGACAGATTTAGCATCAACGGCCTGATAGAGTTTCGTGACGAATTTGCGGGTTTTAGAACTTACGGGATTTTTATCTAACATTCTAACTGGCTTTCCTATTTTACTGGGCTTATTTCACGGGGCTTTATTTTATCGGGAACCTCTAATTAATCGGGATCAATTGATCCCCCTACGGGGCGTCGTAGAGGTTGCGTTCGGCGGGGATGTCGCTGAAATACTGAATGAACTCGAATTGGAAACCTTGCGGGTCGAGGAAATAAACCGTCTTCCGAAAGGGATGATCGCCGCCTTCGATATCGATTTCGAAGCCTTTGGCCTGCAAGCGGGCGACGATGCCTTTAACATCGTCAACTTCAAAGCCGAGATGAGCCAGGCCGGGTTTGTGTCCGGCGAGTTCTCTGTTTTCGCCTTCGCCATTGTCGTTCAGGGTGATGTAAGTGTTGTCATCGCCCACATGTAACCAATAACGGGGCTTACCCTTCCAGTTCATTTTACCTTCGCCACGCACGGTCCATTTTGGAAAGGCGGTTTGAATGAAATCCAATGTCGCGGCGATATCTGTGACAACCAGATTGGCGTGTTCAAAACGGACCATGATATATCTCCTCAGTTTTTGTTAATCGCATCATTGATGCTTTAATTTCTTGCCTGAGGTAGAGGTAGTGTGTTTCCTAATGGATGATAATTAGGCGATATGGAAACATATTGGTGAATTAAAGTTGACGATATAAAAGGAAGAGCTGTGCACGATAGTATGGGCGCGATCCCGGTTTTTGTGGCGGTGGTAGAAGAGGGCGGTTTCTCTGCGGCGGCAAAAAAACTCCAGGTTTCAAAATCGGCGGTCAGCAAACGTATTACCCAGCTTGAGGCCCGACTTGGGGTGCAGCTTTTGTATCGATCCACCCGTAAGCTCAGCCTTAGCGAGGCGGGAGAGCAGTATTTTACCCACGCCGTGCAGTCTCTTGCTGCCGCCCGTGAAGCAGAGGACGCGGTTGCCCAATTACAAGGCGCACCCCAAGGGCGCTTACGCATCAATACGCCGATGTCTTTTGGCCGCCTGCACGTTGCGCCCTTGGTCCCTGAATTTCTCAACACGCATCCAGGTGTAGCTCTGGACATGGTGATGGATGACCGGGTTGTTGATATGGTCGAAGGTGGATTTGATCTCGCCATTCGGGTACGGACCCTACCTGACTCAGCTCTGATCGCGCGAAAACTTGCGCCCTGTCATAATGTACTCTGTGCTTCGCCAGAGTACCTGAAGACCCACGGCACTCCGAAAAAGCCTGATGATCTACTTGTGCACAATTGCCTGCAATATGCCTATGCTAGCAGTACACATATCTGGCAATTTCGCGCCCCAGTGACAGAAGGAGGAGAGACGATCTCGTTGGAGACCACAGGGAGCTATCAGGTCAACAACTCGGAAGCCTTGCGTGAAGCTTTAATTGCAGGTGTTGGCATAGGTCGTCTGCCAACCTTTATCGCTGGCCCGGATGTTGCTGCTGGTAAATTGGTTCCGGTGATGTCTAACTATCACCTGCCAAGTCAGATTATCTACGCCATCTTCCCCGAACGCCGCCACCTCCCTGCCAAAGTCCGAGCCTTTGTCGATTTTCTGGTTAAGAAACTCGGCGACGATGTGCCTTACTGGGAACAGCCAATAATTGGCTAAGTTTTATTTCGTTTAGGCTTCTACTTCTGATTCCGGAGCACCGATAGCGCGTAGATAACGAGACACAGATTTTTCGACGGCTTTTTTTCCATCGTTTGCAACCGTGCGGCCGGGAAAAGCGCCGTGGATGGTTTCGAACTCAAAGTCTTCAACGGATTTACCAATTTTGCGAACCGCCTTGGCAGGTAAAGGAATGTAGTTGGGATAACTGCGCATAAAACTGACGTGGTGAAGATCAGCGACGACCTGCATGATATCCCCCGTAAAGAGCATGCCTTGATCTTGCTTCCAATGAAGAACAGTGCCGCCTTCGAAATGGCCACCACAACGAATCAGGGTGAGATCTGGGTTGATAACCTGCCTCTCGCCCGACCAGTGGCGGATGGCGGGGTGGGGATTTTGAACCCAATTGGCATCATCCGCGTGGAGATAAATCGGGATGTTATCAAAAGCATCAGACCAGGCGCCCATGGCAGTATAATAATGCGGATGTGAAATCGCGATTGCTGACAGGCCACCATTGTCATTGATCCAATCAACCGTGGCATCGTCAACCATGGCCAGACAATCCCAGAGCACGTTTCCAGAGGGTGTTTTGATGAGAAATCCACGCTCTCCAATGGCAAATGCGGGCTCAATGGTCAGAGCGTGGAGCCCTGGTGACATCTCGGTTCGAACGATGTGATGGTCTTGCCGTAAATCTTCGGCTGTCGTCCATACTTGCCCTGTTGCTGGAACGTACTGCCGCTCATCCTCACAGATCGGACAACAAGCTGGAGGAGCTATGGCGTCTGGATATTGAGTGCCACAGGTCGCGCAAATCGGCTGTATTAAGTGTGTCACCGGAAAATCCTAAGGTGTGTTCCAAGTATTGTATAAAACGGCAATTTTGAATGAAGCGTAATGTCTCGACCCAAGCTTGCAATCCCTAGATGAAACCCTACTGCGGCGGAATAAGTACCAGCTTTCCGGGGTACTGTTTGCTGAGGAAGTCTTCCTGCGCGGTGGCGATATCGCTTAAGGGGTAGGTTTTGGAAATTAGCGGCTTGATCTGGCCTTGGTTGATCAGCTCCACCAGTTCAGCGAAGACTTCTTTGGCTTGGTAGGTACTGCCTAAAAGCGTGAGATCGTTGAGGTAGATGGTGCGTAAATCGGCGGCGACGATGGGGCCAGCGATAGCACCGGAAACCGCGTACCTGCCACTCGGTTTCAAGGCGTTGATGAAATGCGGCCAGTCTTCACCGCCGACGAGGTCAATCACGACATTATAACTTTGAGCCTGTGGGATATCGCCACGGGCTATGACGTCGTTGGCACCTGCGGCTAACACGTCAGCTTGTTTAGCAGGGCTTGCTATTCCGGTGATCTCGGCGCCACGCAATTTCGCCAGTTGAACCGCAGCCATGCCAACGCCGCCAGATGCGCCGGTTATGAGAACTCTGTCCCCCGCCGACACTTGAGCGCGGGTCAAAAGTCCCATGGCAGTGCCAAAGGCACAGGGCAGAGCGGCGATTTCCTGGTCGCTCAACGGAGAATTACTGACATCAAAAACCTGATCTGCGGGCAGGGTGCAGTACTGGGCAAAGGCACCATCGTATTCAGAGCCGAGGGTGACAAACTTGGTTGGAGCTTCTGGGGTGGGAATAGCCTGCACGGTCGGGCTGGTGACCCGCATGCCGATCTCAAAATTATTCGCATCTCTTACATCGGCACCAAGGGCAACGATTTCCCCACAGAGATCACCACCTTGGATCAGCGGGAACGGCAGAGCGCCAGACCAGCCGCCGTCTTCGATTTCTGCGTTAGGATCTACATCAGCTGTCGAATTGGTTACCGCACTGGAATACCAGCCGATCCGGGTGTTGACGTCGGTATTGTTGACCCCGGCGGCTTTCACCCGCACCAGAACTTCACCAGCACCGGGTTTTCGAACTGGAATATCGTCACTCCAGACCAGGGTTTCAGGTCCGCCGTGCCGGGTAAGTTGAAAGCCGCTCATGGTTTCTGGAAGTGCCATTTTGTCCCCAATCCTCCCGGAGGTATTCTGTGCCTGTTTTCTTAATCGGTTTAAAACCGTCACATTTTCAAGTGTATATTAACCGACACTTTACAATGCTTTTTTGTGGAGTTCTGTCCAAGGCTCGCCAAAATTGCATATTTTCTACAATGCTACTTGCAATCAAGAATGAAAGCTTGCTCTATAGTCCAAAGTCTCTTTGAGGTAAAATCTCTTTAAGACAGAGCATTTTCGAAAATGGATATATGGTTATGGGCTCAGTAAGCACAAATAGTTCTGGGATTTCTTCGAGCGAGAACTTTAAAGGCGCTGCCTTGATGGTCCTCAGTCAGGCGATGTTTGTCTTTAATGATGCTTTTATGAAGCTGGCCTCTGTTGATCTGTCCTTGTTCCAAACCATCTTTTTACGTGGGCTCTTTACGACCTTCTTCCTAGGGGTATTAGCCTGGAGAGCAGACGCGCTTTTTCGTCCGCTTTCCAAACCGGATCGTAAAGTCTTGAGCCTGCGGGTCGTTGGCGAAGTTGGTGCCACGCTCTGCTATTTGACGGCACTTTTTAACATGCCGATTGCTAACTCTACAGCGATCCTACAGGCGTTGCCGCTGGCTGTTACCCTTGGCGCAGCATTGTTTTTAGGTGAAACCGTGGGTTGGCGGCGCTATTCGGCGATTGCGGTTGGTTTTATCGGGGTGATGATTATCGTTCGACCGGGGGCCGAGGGCTTTAACGCCTATTCTTTCTGGGCCTTGGCAGCCGTGGTCTTTATTGTACTGCGCGATCTCGTGACCAAAAAGGTCTCTGACGAAGTGCCTTCTATCTATGTCGCGCTTTTGACTTCGATTGCGTTGACTTTCACAGCAGGTGTTTTGTTACCGACGACCGGATGGCAACCCGTAGAAATCAAGTCGATTGGCTATCTCACTGGCGCAGGCTGTTTGCTTATGGTCGGGTACCTTTCTGTGATTGCGGCGATGCGCACGGGGGAAATCTCGTTTGTCTCGCCGTTCCGCTATACCATTTTGATCTGGGCGATTCTGCTCGGCTTCTTTGTTTTTGGCGATCTGCCAGACAAGTGGACCATTATTGGTAGTTTGATACTGGTCGCCACGGGCGGTTATACCTTCTATCGTGAGCACAAACTCAACAAACGCTTGGCCTCAGAACAACTGCACCACGATACGGTTTATCTCGGCGACTGGCCGGAAAAGACCACAGAGTTGGAGCAGGCCGAAGAGCTAACCAACAGATAACCTACCATAATTAGCGTGTGTACGGGTGCCAAAATATAATCACTACTGGCTTGCCAGTTAGTGGAGATGAACCAAAGGAACAGATTTGTGAGCGGCCCAGAAGGGACAACACCAGAAGGCATTTCAGAAAGATCAGGTAAAACCATATCTGATGCTAAAATGCGGGACCTATCTGGTGGTAACCTTAAAGGTGCTGCCTTGATGTCGCTCGGGATGGCGGCCTTTGTCGGCAATGTCACCTTTATGAAGCTGGTGTCTTTTGAGCTTTCTCTGTTTCAGGCAATCTTCCTGCGCGGATGTTTTGCTGCGGTCGTGCTTGGCTGTTTTGCGCTTTATCGGCGGGAGCTGTTCGTCAAAGTTTCCGGCAAAGATGCCAAGGTATTGAGCATCCGGATCGTCGGAGAAATTGGAGCCTCGCTTTGTTATTTTATGGCCCTGTTCAACATGCCGATCGCCAATGTCACCGCGATTTTGCAAGCCCTGCCGCTGGTCATAACCCTCGGCGCTGCGATCTTTTTTGGTGAAACCGTGGGCTGGCGGCGTTATGGCGGCATAGCCCTTGGTTTTGTCGGTATCCTGATCATCGTCCAGCCCGGCACAGACGGCTTTAGTGTCTATTCGCTCTGGGCGTTGGCGTCGATGTTTTCTGTGGCAATCCGTGATCTGGCAACACGGAGGTTCTCCTCTGGCCTGCCATCATTGTTTGTTGCTTTTGCGACCATGGTCTGTGTCACCCTGGTTTCTGGATTGTTATCACCCACCATGGAATGGAAGCCGATAAGTTTGAACACCGTTGGGCTGTTGGCCGGGGCCGCGGTGTTTATCATGCTTGTGCACATCACCCTGATCCGCGCCATGCGCGTGGGCGAAGTCGCCTTTGTCACCCCGTTTCGCTACACCGTTATGGTCTGGGCCATAGCCCTGGGATATTTCATCTTCGACGAAACGCCCGACAACGCCACCCTGATCGGCTGTAGCCTGCTGATCCTCACCGGGATCTATTCCTTCTGGCGTGAACGTAAGGTTAAGCAGAAATCTTTGGCGACTAAGAGCGTGTGATCTAAAAAAAGAGCCCACATAAGTGGGCTCTCAGACTGCTGACAAAGGTCTCGCCATTGCGAGGCCTTTGTGATTCACTGTGT
>CAJXUS010000081.1 GCA_913060675.1 uncultured Rhodospirillales bacterium | reverse complement strand
GCACTATCCTCTTCGTCGGCAGCGTCAGATGTGTATAAGAGACAGGTCCTGACCCTAGCATTACCAGAGTATTACGTGTCTGTCAGATGTTATAATTATGTTCTGACCCTGTAGACAGCCCAGCTCAACAATGCATGAAAGGCCTGTTATTTTTTACAGATGAGTTGATCGAGAGAAGAAAGGAACCGTGAACGGTCCTGTTTACTGAAAGCAGGGGAATAGCTCTTAACGTCTCCGGTTTCACGCAGGTTTGTCATAAGGTCACGAACAGCCAAGGTCATCCCCATACTATCTTCGGTAAAGATTTTACCCTTCGGATCTAATACTTTTGCCCCTTCCCCGACACAACGGGATGCCAGGGGGATATCCGCCGTAATCGCAATGTCTCCCGCTTTGATATGTTCGGCAATCCAGTCATCCGCCGCATCTGGCTCTTCGGGCACCACAACCGAATTCACCAAGGGATGCCGCCCGTATCTTAGCCAAGTATTGCTGACCATATGGATTTGTAACTTATGACGTTCAGCAACTTTAATGACCTCGTCCTTGACCGGACAGGCATCACCATCAACATAAATTTCCATAACAGTTACTCCAACAACACCATAAAGCGGGGCGACACGACTTTTGTGAACACCAATGTTAACGCCCCTTTTTATTTACCAAAACCCAATTCGTTCTTCCACCAATTCGGAAGTGCAAAAGCCCCTTTGTGGACGGCCGAATTATAGTGCTTACCATCATACTCTTTATGGGGATCGGCGTAACTATGGCCATCTTTGGTATAGAGGAAGAACCCAAATTCAGCACCGGGATACATTGGAACGATAGAACGATATACATCCAGGTGAGGAAAGAAGCGACCACTCCGCATGATCTCGAGCAAGCTATGCTCTTCTTCGCTTGAGGCTTCTTGAAGAAACCTGATCCGATCCTTACCAATAAAGATGCTATCGGAATCAATACAGACCCCGTCATCCTTTAAGACGGCCACCAGATTATCGAGGAATTCTTCTGTAAAGAGGCTCGCTGATGGACCAACAGGCTCTGTAATGTCCATGAATATCAGATCAAATTGTTCATTGCGTTCCAGAGCCTCAATGACATAACGCGCGGCGTCATCACAAACCAATTCAACCCGCGGGTCATTGTAATCGCCGTTGATCGCAAGATATTCGTTGCTCAACTCAATAACCCGACGATCGATTTCAGCCATGACGACTTTTTCAATATTGTCATGGGCAAGGAGTTCACGCAGTAAACCACCATCACCACCCCCGACGATCAACGCCCGGATATTTTCTCGCTTACGTCCCAATACCGGAACGTGAACGGCCATCTCATGGTATATAAACTCGTCTGCTTCGGAAGCTTGAATAAGGTCATCAAGTACTAAGACTCTGCCAAAATCCTTGTGGTCAAAAATTTCAATTTTCTGAAAAGGACTCTGCTCTCTATGTAGTAAGTCCATCTTCATCGCGTGCGTAAAACCAATAGCACCAGGATCTTCATGCCACCATGTCGTGAAATCTATCTTGTTATGCACGATGACATACCCCTCATGTTTAAATTCATTAACTTATATCTATACTAAAGCCCAAGGGATTACACAATTATACCGCGTGAAATTCTGAGCTTTCTCTCCTCAGAAGCCAAGGGCAAAACCAAACAACAACCGTTTTTACTGGATCGCTGAAAAGGGCCGTTCAAAATCGGCTCTTTGAGATATACGTAAATGGCTCTTATGGACAGAACCAATTCATGACTTAATGCCCAAGAACTCAGTCATACAGGTTTTGAACATGCATATAAACGAAAACGGTCAACCCATTGGTGCCCCCGTCGACAACTGGAGTGAACGCCCCCTTCCTCCTTTTACTACTCTCGAAGGTTTTTTCTCCCGCCTAGAAGTTCTTGATTCAGAAAAACACGCCCGAGATCTTTTTGAAGCAAACAGCCTTGATACCCGCGGTAAAATTTGGGGCTATTTACCTTATGGCCCTTACCAAAGTTTCGATACATACAGCGATTGGGTAAAAACCGTTGCTGGAAAACCGGATCCTATGTTTTACGCCATTATTGACAAGGTCAGTAATAAAGCCCTGGGAGTTGCGAGTTATATGCGCGTTAATCCATTAGCGGGCTCTATTGAAGTAGGGCATATCAACTACTCCCCCGCTCTGCAAAAATCCATTATCGCTACGGAAGCAATGTATCTTATGATGCGGCGCACATTTTCGGAGCTCGGCTATCGCCGTTACGAATGGAAATGCAATGATCTGAATGAAGGTTCCAAATCCGCAGCAGAACGTTTGGGCTTCACCTATGAGGGCACATTCAGGCAATCTGCTGTAGTCAAGGGACGCAATAGAGGCACAGCATGGTTCTCCATGCTTGATAGCGAATGGCCTGCGATTGATGATGCCTTTAAGAGTTGGCTCTCACCGACAAACTTTGATGAGAATGGCGAACAGAAGGCCAGCCTATCCAAATTGACAAGGGACGCCCTATCGAACGTTACAGCTTAAGTTCCCTATCCAACGCTCTACTCAAACCAACTGGTGGTGACATCCAGATCTTTCTTGTTTAAGGCTTCCTCAGGGACAGAGGCATCTTCGGCTGGATGTCCGGTAACGATGATCATGACTGGCTTTTCATGTTTTGGTCTGCCGAGAATGTCTCTCAGGAAGCCCATAGGGCTTGGTGTGTGGGTCAAGGTACCCAAACCTGCGTTATGTAATGCAGTAATCAAAAAACCACACGCCAAACCAACCGATTCTTGAATGTAGTAGTGTTTGATTTTATCACCAGTTTCTTGATCCACATCGTAATTTTGTTGAAAGACCACAATGAGATAAGGGGCAATTTCCAAAAAAGGTTTATCTGGATCGGTTCCAAGTGGTTCCAAATCCTTCAGCCATTGCTGTCCTGCTTTTCCAGCATAAAATTCTTTTTCTTCCACTTCCGCTGCGTCACGAATTTTACGTTTTAACTCGGGGTTGCTGATTATCACAAAATGCCACGGCTGTCTGTTGGCGCCAGAAGGAGCCAAACCAGCCGTACGAACAGCATTTTCAATAATTTCCCGCTCAACAGGTTTAGAAGAAAAATCTCTAATCGTGCGACGGCCCAGCATCAGCTGTAAGAAATCATCACTGCGTGTTTCCATTTCAGCCGGGGAATAATTTGGCAGGCCTAAAAATGGAACAACTTTATAGTTTGCAGGCATTATTCAGCCCTTCCCTATTAACTTACTCGACAAAAATTTGAGTTAAAAAATTTAATGAAGATTGGGTGCCAGAATTAACTATCTTTACAGATAGCATTAACTAATCGTTGAGCTCAGACTAACACAGTTAGGAAGAATACCATAGCCTGAGTTGGCCGTTGTTAATAGCTTTGATAACGCGAAGAAAATTAATGTCGATGGAATTATAGTACAAAAAGAAAAAGACCCCCGAAGGAGTCTTTTACTTTGGTTGGGACGGCAGGATTCGAACCTGCGAATGCCGCTACCAAAAAGCGGTGCCTTACCACTTGGCGACGTCCCATCAATTGTGGGTCAGAAAATAGCGTGAGATCCGAGGAAGTCAATGGGTTAAAGTAAAAAAAATAAATTCATTTTTTGAGAAAAATTTCACTTCTTAACTATGGATATTTACCACTTTTAAACCTGATTGCTTTACCCCTTGACCACATATTGAGTATCCTGTGTTACACCTTGCTAGGATAATCAGAAGAAACCTGCCGTTTAAGGCAATCCAATGAGAGCTATTCAAGCTTTCAAAACGCCGAAATTAAGTTAACAGGGAACTGAAATTTATGAGCGACGATAAGCTCAAGTCAGAAGACGGGAAGCCTGTCAGCCGTAAATCTGCTGAGAAAAAAACACCAGCCGCTCCAAAATCTACGGCTGGGACAAAAAAAACGACAGTAGCATCGAGCAAAGCCGCAACAACGAATCGAAAAACTAAAACAACAAAATCGTCTACGAGCAAAACTCCTGATACCAAAGTAAGTGGAAAGAAAACCACCAAATCTTCAAAAGTGGTAAAAACTGACGCCAAGAAAGACGCTCCAAAAGACATCAAGAAAACGGAAACCAAAAAGCCTCTACAGGCGACTGATACAAAAACATCTTCTTCGAAGGTAAAAGATAACAAAAACACAGCCGATATTCTTACAGCTAAGCCTGAAAATGGAACAGTATCTCGCCCTCGTAAAGGCAAGTCGTTCACTCGGATGGCCACTGTAGCGGCGGTTTTATTTCTGGGGGTACTTTTTGTATTCCTTAAAGGCAATGACCCTGTGAGCGAAGAAGAGAAAACCGCTTCAAAATCTCCCTCAACACAAGTCGAGGTCCCAAACCCTAATGCCAGTTCACCTTATGGTATGCGGGTGGAGCAATTGAAAGAAATTGAAATCCTCCTGTCTAGTCTCAATCTCGACCCTGGCAATATCGACGGAGATATTGATCATGACGCTGTTGCTGCCATCAGTTTGTTTCAGGAAATTTCTGGCCTTCAGGTAGACGGGCGCCCGACTCCAGACCTTCTGGTTGATCTAAAGGCCGTAGAACAACTCCTCAAGATCGAATAAATACTCTTCATCTTCTACAAAAAATGAACGGTACAATTTGAACAAACGCTTAGCGAACAACCGTTGGACACAACCACCAATCTGAATGTTTCAGTTTGATGGTTCTGGCGGCCCGTTCTGCATGCTCTTTTGAATCAAAAATTCCAAAACAAGTCGCCCCACTTCCCGACATTCCTGAATGAACGCAATTCTCTTGCTCTCTCAATTCAAACAGGGCTTCAGCAATTACAGGTTCAAGTTCGCATGCGGGATTTTGTAAATCATTTCCCACCAGATCAAAGTAGTTCTTAAAATCACCGAGTGAAGAAAAAGCATCGGGCTTGTGCATTCCAGAGGAGAATACGCCGCCAAGGTTCTTAAAAATATCCGGGGTTGAGACCGCTACGCCAGGATTTAGCAAAACAGCATACAAATCAGGAAGTCTTGGCCCAATACTGAGTTTTTCGCCAATACCCTCCATCCAAGTACATTTACTCTGCAAGCAGACAGGGACATCAGCACCTAAACTAAGCGATAATTCTCTAATTTTATCATCAGTGACATCGCCTACAGCCCACAAACGCATCAGCCCTCGCAAAGTAGCCGCAGCATCTGCAGAGCCCCCGCCTATTCCTGATGCAACGGGAAGGTTCTTAACCAGATGAAGCTCTGCCCCCTGTTTGTGATCACAAATATCTAATAATTTTGTGGCAGCTCGCATAACAAGGTTATCTGCAAGATTGGAAGCACTTAGCTCCTTGGCAAAAGGACCAGAAACTTCCAATGACAATTCTTTTGAGGGCGCAAAGTGAATTACATCACCGACGTCGGCAAACCCAACCAAACTGCGCAAGAAATGGTAACCATCCCCCCGACGCCCTACCACCTGCAAAGTCAAATTTATCTTTGCAGGCGCATGTTCCGAAATTCTTCCCATAACAGTCGATTATTACCCTAATCAGATATCCGTCACAGAAGAACTTATGCCTTTATCAATTTTTGCTTTAATCAGCTCAACCTGCTCTTCTTCAGGATCGAAACTAAGGGCACGGCGCCATTGGAATCGAGCTTCGTGATGACGCCCAACTTGCCAATACGCATCACCTAAGTGATCATTGATCACTGGATCTTCTGCCTTTAACTCAATGGCACGCTCCAAATAATCTACGGCATTTTCATATTTTCCCAGCTTGTAATACACCCAGCCAAGACTGTCGACGACATAGCCATCATCAGGACGAAGCTCGACTGCCTTAACAAGCATTTGCTCTGCTTCAGGCAAATTCTTTTGCTGTTCCACCCAAGAATAAGCCAGATAGTTAAGAACGTGAGGTTGATCAGGGGAAAGTTCTAAAGCTTTGAGAAAATCAGCTTCGGCTTTTGGCCACTTCTTGGTCCGCTCGTAAGCAATTCCACGAAAATAGTACAAAGACCAAAAACGAGAATCTTGATCATCTATACGCTTGATGGCCTGTTCATATGCTTCGGCAGAATCCGCATATTTTTCTGATGCTCGAAGCAGATTACCTTTACGGAGATATGGCTCGAAACGTTCAGGCCTTAATGTCGCTAACTGCTTTAATGTTTCCAGAGTTTCCGCTTCCAGTCCCAAAGAATCCATTTCATCGGCAATCCGAAGACCAACCGTCCAGGCATAGGGAGATTGCAAGGGAATCGTCTTATATAGATCGATAGCGTCTCGGCTACGCCCCTGGGTTTGCATGATTTCGCCTACAAGGATTTTGGCTTCTTCATACTCTGGGCGTAATTTTAAAGCCTGATTGGCATAAACCAGGCCAGTGTCATAAGCTTTTTCCTGGGCATGCAAACTCGCAAAGCCAAACAGAATTTCAGCAAAAGCATCACCAGGTTTACTTATGACCCGTTCCAACCCTTCACCCGCGGCCAGCTGCTGCAAAGCATGAGTAGCAATGGCGTTCTCAGGATTTTCTTGTAAATAAGTCTCGAGCAATCCCGTCGCGGCTTCCTGATCACCTTGTCTGTTCAAGAAATCAGCAACGATGTTAACTTGGCGTAAGGTCGGCTGCTCAGTTGAGCTGAGTAGTGTCAGGTAATCATCTTTTGCAGCATCCGGCCGACCGCCCAAATCTTTGAGCAGGGCAATTTGGATGCCATAAAGTGTCTTGAAGCCATCTTTTTTCGATAAGGGCTCTAGCTTTTCAAGAGCTTTATCCAAGTCGTCTTTAGCCAGATCTGTCCATGCCGAAAACATCGGTTGAAGCACAGTGTTTATACCAACTTTTGGTGCGGCTTCGATTCTCGATTGTGCTTCATCCCAATCTTCACGCTTCACCGCATCAATAAGAAGCACCAGATGAGCAAGTGCTTGATCCGGAGATACCGCTAGTAAACGAGAAGACAGCTCAATTGCTTCCTTATCTCGCCCAGTACTTGCGGTAAGTAAGAATGATCTTGCGAGGAGACGGGGATCTTCAGGAGATGCCTCTAAAGTGTGCAGCATAAGATCTGCAGCTATGGAATAGTCACGATTATGCCCAGCAACAAGTCCAGCTAAATAAGTCCCGGATGGGGAGCTATACTGGCTAATTAGGGGGTAATTTTCAGCTTTTTCAGCAGAATTAACCGTTGTATCAGATTCACTTTGCGACGCGGAACAAGCACTTACAACAAGAGCTGTTCCAGCAAGCGCTAGGAACCTACGAAAATTTCTTTTTACGAGCACGGAGCCACGGCGAGGCAAATCATCCTCCTCTTCGCCTGGACAAGAAGTATAATCAGTCTACCCTTCTACATCCCTCCCGCCAAGTATCTGTTGCACAAGATAAAGTTACTGACCAAAAAAAATCAGCCCAATCTCATATAAGTTGGGCTGATTTTATGTTTACAGAACCAAGAACATACCTAAATTTTACATATTAGGGTAATTTGGCCCACCCGCACCTTCAGGAGTTACCCAATTGATATTCTGAGTTGGGTCCTTGATGTCACAGGTTTTACAGTGAACGCAGTTCTGGGCATTAATTTGCAGCTGCGGATTATTGCCATCATCGTCTCGAACAATTTCGTATACACCAGCAGGACAGAACCGTTGTTCCGGAGCATCGTAAATTGCCAAGTTATGATTGATCGGAACCGATGCATCTTTCAACGTCAGATGACAGGGCTGATCTTCTTCGTGATTTGTGCCAGAGATAAATACTGAAGACAAACGGTCAAAAGAAATCTTACCATCAGGCTTTGGATACTCGATTTTTGGCATATCCGCAGCAGGCTTAAGGCACTCGTGATCATGGTGTTTATGATGGAAAGTCCAGGGAAGTTTTCCACCAAACACTTTGAGATCAATGCCTGCGTAAAGCATCGACCCCCACAGGCCAAATTTACTAAAGGATGGGCGGAAGTTACGCGACGCGTAGAGCTCTTCATAAACCCACGACTTTTTATAGGCCTCAGGATAACTTTCCAAAACAGCTGGTGTTGTTTCATCACTGCTTTCTGTCACGGCAGTAAATGCGCTTTCTGCCGCCAGCATACCCGTTTTCATCGCATTGTGGCTGCCCTTGATTTTGGCAACGTTCAAGAAACCTGCTGAACAACCAATAAGAGCGCCGCCCGGAAACGCCAAGTCGGGAACGGACTGTAAACCGCCCTCATTTAGTGCCCGAGCCCCGTAGGAAATCCGCTTTCCACCTTCGAGCATCTCAGCAATAGCCGGGTGCATCTTAAAGCGTTGAAATTCCCCAAACGGGAAAAGGTGTGGATTCTCATAATCCAATCCGACAACATACCCTACGTAAGCTTGACCATTTTCCAGGTGATAAATGAAAGATCCGCCCCAGGTGTCACTCTTCATTGGCCACCCAGCTGTATGAACAACTGTTCCGGTTTTATGTTTAGCAGGATCAAGCTCCCAAAGCTCTTTCATGCCAATACCATATGTCTGCGGATCTGAGTTTTCCCGGAGATTGAATTTCTCCATCAGCCCTTTACTCAGCGACCCTCTACAGCCTTCAGCAAAAAAGGTATATTTACCGTGCAGTTCCATACCCGGTTGATAACTGTCTTTTTGCTCACCAGTTTTCCCAACGCCCATATCGCCAGTCGCGACGCCTTTTACGCGGCCGTCTTCATGGTAAACAACTTCAGCAGCGGCAAACCCAGGATAAATTTCGACACCCAATTCTTCGGCGCGTTCACCGAGCCAACGACATAAGTTACCGAGGGAAATAACATAGTTACCATCGTTATGCATTTGGCCCGGCAGTAAACTTACAGGAATTTCACGAGATCCCGTCTCGCTCAACAGCATGAATTTTTCGTCCGAAACCGGAGCGTTTAGAGGAGCCCCTTTATCTTTCCAATCCGGAATCAATTCATCGAGCGCACGCGGTTCAAAAACGGCTCCTGAAAATATATGAGCCCCGACTTCTGAGCCTTTTTCCAGAACACAGACTGAAACTTCTTTTCCAGTTTCAGCTGACAACTGACGTAGCTTTATCGCAGCAGACAAACCCGCAGGCCCTGCTCCAACGATAACAACGTCGTATTCCATAAATTCGCGTTCCAAAGTCTTCTCTCCAATTCCTGCCTAGATTTTTGCGACTTATTCCGTCGCTTATCTCAAAACCAAATTTAGCCACAAGAATTCAACAAAATTCCACAAATGACCACATCTTTATTGCATAAGGGTCAAAATTAATTGTTACCCTTGTTATCTCAACACAATTTATAGAATTTTTCGCGTTGCAGCAATTTAACAATAACGACAAAGAAGGATCAAAAAATACGAACAGGAATTGCAAATTTGTATCTTGCAGAGGCAAATTCTGCTCCATCGCAAAAACAAAATAATATCATCACCAAACATTACATGGAACACCAAGCTACTTTGCGTTATGTACACGGGTAATTAAGTCACCCGATTGAAGGGGCTATTTGGTGTTGCACAAGTGGATGATATGACGACTGACGACTGGACACGCGACGAATTGCTAGCGGCCCTAGAGTGGCAACTATCCTTTGGCGCGGATGAAGCAACGGGGGAAACCCCCATAGACAGCTATGCTCTCACAGTAGAACTTGCAGAAAAATCCAAGCAATCAAAGGCCGTTCAACAACAACCCATTGCTAAAAAAGCAGCCCCAACAAAACCAACACAGGCAAAAAAAGCCCTTCAATCGCTTCAAAAAACCCTGGCTGAAGCACATCAATTGGCTTCAGGGGCAACCAATCTCTCAGAACTCGCGATTGCCCTACAAAATTTTGACGGCTGCTCTCTTAAGAAAACCGCTATGAGCACGGTCTGGAACGAAGGCTCAGAAACAGCTGAACTCATGATTATTATGGGCGCGCCACGCGCAGATGAAGATCGTGAAGGAAAGACCGTAGCAGGCCAACATCGCGCCCTCCTTAGCAATATGCTTAAATCTATAGGGCTGACTTTAGAGCAAGTTTACTTAACTTCATGTGTGTTCTGGCGCCCTCCAGGTGACAAAAAACCAACCGCCAATGACCTCGCGTACTGTAAGCCTTTCGTAGACAGGCAAATTGCCTTGGTAAAACCAAAAGTAATGATGTTATTGGGCGAAACCACACTTCGCGGCTTTACGGACCCCGATGCCTCCTTGCTACGGCAAAGAGGAAAGTGGAGCGAGTATGCTACGCCTGATGGAACCGTAACAACTAAAACAATCGCCACATTCGCGCCACATATGCTCCTTAACACTCCCCGACAAAAAGCCCTGGCATGGTTAGATTTACGCGCAATAAATAAACAGTTAAACGCAGATTAATATCTGGCGAATTTCAGCCTAATTATTAACTTTAAGAATCCAACATTGTAGATCTTCACTTTTTCGTAAGGACAGGTGATGTATCTAAAATACAAGACAAATTTTTGATTTGTTACCTAGCTATTGCTCAAACTGTGGCAATTAACTAATTTCATCGTGGTTAATGGGGGCCCAAAAACTACGAAACTTGCAGAGTTCTTTGAGGATTATTTTCACACGATGACGATACGGCGCGTTTTTCTTTCAAGTACAATCTCATTCGTCTTCTTATTGGCGATAGGACTAGTCTCTATCTCTCATAGAGCCAATGCATCACCGTCTGCTTCTGACCCCACGAAACCCGCTCTCCAGTCCGTGACCGCAGACAACGGGGCTATTCTATTTGACCTGCTGAGTGAAGAAGATCTTAGCCTTTACAAAAAGATTTTCACCCTCCAAGAACAAGGCCGATGGAAAGAAGCAGATAGACGAATTTCCAAACTTGAAGATAAAGTTCTTCTTGGGCACGTCCTTGCTCAAAAATATTTGCACCCAACCGCCTATCGCTCCAAATACAAAGAGCTCAAAGCTTGGTTGGCAAACTATGCTGACCACCCCCAAGCAGACGTCATATATAAGCTCGCGTTACAACGACGGCCCAAAAACTACGCCCGCCCCGTACGTCCCATCAAATTTAAAGGTGCCGCCTATCGCGCCCACGGAAAAAACTACAGTTATCGATCCGGCAAAAAGTTATCTAAAGAGGATAAAAAGAAAGCACGACGCCTCAAAGCTCAGCTAAAACGAAACATCCTCAACACACGACTTTCAGTTAGCGAAGAAGCTTTAAAAAGTGCCAAGGCAAAACGCCTTCTCGATCCTATTGAAATCAATGAAACATATGCGCGGCTCGCCGCTGCATGGTATTATTACAACAAAGACCAGAAGGCTTATGATCTCGCCTCCAAGGCAACACAATCACGAAAATATGTTCCTTCGGCAGATTGGATTGCAGGACTTGCAGCATGGCGTATGGGGAAAATCGAAAAAGCCCGTGAACATTTCAGTAGCCTTGCGCAAGCTAGTAGAGCCAATGGCTGGATGCGTTCAGCAGGTGCTTATTGGGCTGCGCGTGCGAATTTGAAACTAAAATCACCTCAAAATGTCAGTAAACACCTTTATTCTGCAGCAGAATACCCTCGAACTTTTTACGGCATTCTCGCACGCAGAGCCCTTGGTCTTGATTTAGTATTTGACGAATCCCCCCAACTGCTGGGTAATAACACTGCAAAAACCTTACGTAATCATGCATCTAGCCGACGTGCACTGGCATTTCTACAGCTGGAAAAACAACAAGACGCACAACAAGAACTGAAAAGACTAATCGGAAGTCTCGACGGCAATGAAATCCATGCCTTTATCGACTTAACCGAACAAGCTGGAATGCCTGAACTCGCGTTTAGACTTGGCGCCCGGTTGGCAGCCGAAGAGAAGAACGAACAACAATCCCCTTCGACGAACAGAGGCATTATTGACGCAGCTCTCTATCCCATCCCTAAATGGGAACCAAATGGGGGCTTTGATATAGACCGCGCCCTCGTATTTGCTTTCATGCGTCAAGAATCATCTTTCAATCCCAACGCTAAAAGTCCAGATGGCGCCAGAGGACTTCTTCAATTGATGCCGCAAACTGCAAATTACATTGCCAAGGGTCGTAATTTCGCTGGCAAGGCACGAAACCAGTTATTTGATCCCTCACTTAACCTTGAACTCGGCCAAAGGTATCTTGGTTACCTCCTAGATCATAATTACGTGGAAGGTGACCTCTTTAAATTGGCTACGGCATACAACGGCGGACCAGGAAATTTAGGAAAATGGGAACGAAAAATAACCTATAACGATGACCCGCTCCTCTTCATCGAAAGTCTCCCATCAAGAGAAACACGGCTTTTCATAGAACGTGTTTTGACCAACCTTTGGATCTACCGCGCAAGATTAAATCAATACTCACCATCCCTAGACACTCTTGCAGCAGGGCACTGGCCTCGGTATGAAGCCTTAGACAATATCAAAAACACCTCTGAATCGGACCTCGCCGAAAATGTCAAAACTAGATGAATCACGCCCCTTTCTTCCAGTAAACATCGCCATTATCACTGTTTCAGACACCCGCACACAAGCTGACGATAAATCCGGAAATGTCCTTGATAAAATGATCAAGGAAGACGGGCATCACATTGCGGCGCGCGCAATTATCAAAGATGACTTACCTGACCTCATCTCGGGCTTAAACAAACTCATCAACGATCCCAATATCGATGTCGTTATCACAACGGGCGGCACCGGTGTAACCGGTCGCGATACAACGCCTGAAGCGATCAAAGAGGTCATGGAAAAAGAGATCGAAGGTTTCGGAGAACTGTTTCGCTGGATTAGCTATGCCAAGATCGGTACGTCCACGATGCAAAGTCGCGCAATAGGCGGCGTTGCCAAAGGTACTTATCTATTTGCGCTACCGGGATCTCCATCGGCTTGCAAAGATGGCTGGGGTGAGATCCTTCGCTCTCAACTCGACAATCGACATCGCCCCTGTAACCTCGTTGAGTTAATGCCTCGCTTACAAGAGCATTTGTCGTAATACTTACGGCTCAAAAACTCTCAATAACCAAGTGTCATTTCTCCACTAATTCATATTGTGCTAAAGATTATTCATGCAAGATCATAGTGGTAGCCTTACTGGCCTCGCGATTGTCGTATTAGGTGCCTTGGCCTGTGGCATCGCCATGCGCAGCTTCAAGCAACCGCCTGTTTTAGGCTATATCCTTGCCGGCGTTCTTCTCGGACCGACAGGCTTGGGTCTGGTTGAGAATCGGGACAACATTTCCACTCTTGCCGAGCTCGGCGTTCTTATGCTGCTGTTTGTCATTGGCATGAACCTCTCTCTTCGTGGCATCAAAGAGGTCTGGAAAGTTGCCGTCATCACCACCGCAGCTCAAATTGGTGTTGGTATTGGGGGCATGCTCGCGCTTGGCCAATTCATGGAATGGAGTCTAGAGCTAAGCCTATTCTTTGGATTTGTCTTTGCCCTCTCCAGCACGGCTGTCGCCGTTAAAATGTTACAAGAGATTAACGAATACAACTCACGTATTGGCCAAGTCACCATCGGAATTTTAATAGCCCAGGACTTGGCTGTTGTACCAATGATGCTATTCGTAAGCTCCTTTGGTAACGAAGGCGGAATTGGAAATGATGCCTTTATAAAAGTTGGAGTTTCGATAGCGCTATTAGCTGTTCTTTTTGTTTTTCTCAGTAAAAAACGTGGCCTGCAAATTCCCTTTGCACGCGCCATAGGTGACAATGAAGATCTCACGCCATTGGCTGGGATGGCCTTTTGCTTCGGCGCTTCAGCTCTATCAGGCCTTCTCGGTTTATCCGCGGCATATGGTGCATTTCTGGCAGGCCTGATCTTGGGAAACTCTGCAAGCCACAAGGTGATGTCCCGACAAGTTGCTCCAATTCAAAGCATACTACTGATGGTGTTTTTCCTATCCATCGGCATGCTTCTTGACGCTAAATATATATGGAACAATTTGGGCTTGGTCTTCTTACTGGTTCTATTTGTTGCCCTATTTAAAACAGCCTTGAATATTACTTTGATTCGCTTCCTGGGAGAAACTTGGCCTAGGGCTTTTTTATCCGGCGCCCTGCTCGCGCAACTTGGTGAATTCTCCTTTATCCTCGCGGCTCTTGGTGTGGGAGCTGGCGTACTCGGCGATAATGACTACCGCCTTGTTGTATCCGTTACTGTTATCTCTTTGTTCACAAGTCCTTTTTGGCTTTTTACAGCCAGAAGACTCCACCAGATAACACAACTCGGTATCACCTCTGGCGCAGAAACAATGCGCTTAACATATGGACCCGAAGTCGGTGCAATCATCCGCACCTCCACCATAGCCGAAAGCGCCCTCCAGAAAATCATAGGAAAATGGTTCAAAAGAAAAGAGCAAACGGCCCCCAAAACCAATCTAGTCACCGAGGGGAGCATTGAGGAAAAAGAACAAGAAAAACCGCCTCGTATAAAACCAACAAGCTCTAGCTCAGAAGATGCCTGATTTTTCGAGAGAGCAGAAACTCGAGAAAGAGCTCAGCTTTAAAAATGCTGTTATTGCTGGCGTAGACGAGGTTGGGCGGGGCCCATGGGCCGGCCCAGTTGTTGCCGCTGCAGCTTGGCTGGATCGTAGAAAAACTCCCCGTAAAATAAAATCCATGCTCGATGATTCAAAAAAACTTTCGCTTAAAAAGCGGGAATATATCAATGAGCACTTACTGGCCCTAAACCATACTGGCATTGTAAAGGTTGCCGTCGGCGAAGCTTCTATCGAAGAAATCGATGAGATTAATATTCTTCAAGCTTCAATGCTTGCCATGCAACGAGCGATCGCAAACCTCGACGTAGTCCCCGATGCCATATTGGTTGATGGCAATCGACTGCCTGACCTACCCTGCCCAGGCAAAGCTATTATCAAAGGCGACAGCATAAGCCTTTCCATTGCGGCTGCGTCGGTCGTAGCAAAGGTAAACCGAGACCGTCAAATGCAACAATTATCGATTCAATACCCAGGATACGGCTGGGAAAGAAATCAAGGCTACGGAACCGCTGAACATAGGGCTGCCCTACTAGATCTTGGGGTTACCCCTGCTCACCGTCGCACATTTCGTCCCATCAGAGAGCGACTCGAGCTAAACAACTGACTCTTATGACTCTTTACTTGACTCTTGTGACAAAAATCACTTGACCGCGACTCCAAGGTGACTCAAAATGGGGGACTCGAGTCAAGAGGAGTCTACCTTAGTGAAGAAAAATGTTGTCCATCTCGGTGAGTGCGTCGAGATCATGAACAGCCTACCCGAAAAGTCGGTTGATGTGATCTTTGCGGATCCTCCGTATAATCTGCAGTTAGCAGGTGAACTGACGCGCCCGGACAACTCCAAAGTTGATGCCGTAACTAATGACTGGGACAAATTCGATAGTTTCAGAGCTTATGACGAATTCACTTGGAAATGGCTTCAAGCCGCGCGTAGAGTTCTAAAAGACAACGGCACCCTTTGGGTTATTGGTAGCTATCACAACATCTATCGCGTTGGCGCCTTGTTGCAAAATCTAGACTACTGGATGCTGAATGATGTCATCTGGCGCAAATCCAACCCTATGCCCAACTTTCGCGGCCGCCGCTTTACCAACGCCCACGAAACCATGATTTGGGCCGCAAAATCAAAAACGTCGAGATACACCTTTAACTACGAATCCATGAAGGCTCTGAACGATGACATTCAAATGCGGAGCGATTGGCTTCTGCCTATTTGTAATGGCGGAGAGCGCTTAAAAAATAACGACGGCGACAAGGCCCATCCAACTCAAAAACCAGAGTCTCTGTTGCATCGGGTCATCCTATCTTCGACCAAGCCCGGAAACGTTATTCTCGACCCCTTCTTTGGCACAGGCACAACGGGTGCTGTCGCCAAACGGCTAGGCCGCAGTTATATCGGCATTGAGCAAGACAAAGAATACGTTAAGATCGCTGAGAAACGGATTTCTCAGGTTAAGCAACTCGATGATATTGATCTCGTGACGATCGAGCAAAAGCGCGAGCAACCAAGGATTCCCTTTGGTACTCTGCTAGAACGCGGCCTTTTGGAACCCGGAACTACCCTTTATGGACCAAAGAAAAAATTCTCCGCGAAGGTCCGTGCTGACGGCAGCTTGATTTCTAAAGATTTCCAAGGATCTATCCATAAAGTTGGCGCCATGGTTCAAGGCGCAACAGCTTGTAATGGATGGACTTACTGGCATATGGACGCGGAAGGGCGAGAAGTATCTATCGACGTTCTTCGCCAACAAGTGCGTGCGGAAATGACTAACTAGTAATTTTTAATATCAGCAATACGATCAAGCCCGCTCAATGCGGGCTTTTTTGTACCCTGCTTTATGCTGCAAATTCAGCGTGCCTTAAAATTTTGTTCATTACTGTTGGCAAAGCGAGAGCGTCAAAATCATCCTCATCATACCAACTCGCCCCCAGCTCCTCTGCTAGATCAGATTTCGCCACCGAGAACTCCCTGCACAAAACGGTTATTTCAAAGTGAAAGTGCGTAAAGGTGTGCTTTACCACCCCCTCTAAAACACGCCACTCATCAAACCCGCTCATTACGGGATCATGAACAGGGCCTTCACCCTGGAGCCAATCGCTTGTTGGAACTTCTGTCATTCCCCCAAGAAGCCCTTTTTCAGGCCGTCGACGCAGTAGAACACGCCCCTTTTCGTCTTTCATAATATAAGCATAGGTTTTTCGAACTGGTTTTATCTTCTTAGGAGCTTTTTTAGGCAACAACGCTGCTGTTCCGTCTTTTCGACCAAGGCAATTTTCTTGAATAGGGCAAATGACACAAGCGGGGGAACGGGGCGTACAGATCGTGGCGCCGAGATCCATCATAGCTTGCGCATAGTCACCAGAGCGTTTATCTGGCGTTTGCTTTCCAGCACAGTCTTTCATTCTCCCTTTTACGCCCGGCAAAGGGTCTTGAAGAGAATAAAACCGGGCAATCACGCGTTCTACATTTCCATCAACCACAGTTGAAGGTTGATCAAATGCTATCGCCGATATAGCCGCAGCTGTGTAAGGACCAACACCCGGCAATGTTAACAGAGCGTCTTCATTATCCGGAAATACGCCTAAGAAATCTTCAGAAATTACTTTGGCACAACGATGGAGATTTCTTGCCCGTGCGTAATATCCAAGCCCTGCCCAAGCACTTAAGACCTTGTCGAGCTCATCAGCAGCAAGATCATGAACGGTCGGCCATAAGGACAGAAATTTCAAATAATAAGATTTCACGGTTACAACGGTGGTCTGTTGCAACATGATTTCACTTAACCATACATGATAAGGGTTGGCGAATTGAAGATCCGGCGAAGCATTGCGTTGTTTTGGAGATAACCTCCAGGGAAGATCGCGCGCGTGCTTATCGTACCACGGCAATAAATTTTCAGCGATCATTCTCAACTCTTCCTCACCACACACTCAAGCCGTATACGGCTTATCTAAACACCTACGCAAAAATGATGCGAATCGTCACTGTTAAAAGGACAGGACTGGACTATACTGCTTTTCATTCCGGTTGGAATCAAACAACTCGACTGATTGGATACGGAAAGAACGCATAGGAATAATGGCAAAAGCTCCTTCAAACAATAAAAGTACCAACACAAAGAAAAGCCCGGGAACCCCAGGAGCAAAGAAAAAATCTGCCTCGAAACAAAAAATCGAGAACGATACTCTTATTCGCCGCCATAAAACCATGCGTCCCATCGCAGCCTCGCTGCCGCGCTTAACAAAACAGCTCACAGGTAAAAGAGGTTTTGCAGAAGCCGGGCTAATCGAAGATTGGAGCGCTATTGTTGGTAAGGAACTTTCAACACAATGCCTTCCCATCAAGCTACGGTACCCAAGCCAGGGAGTTCGTAACGACGGCACCCTTCTTATAAAAGCAGATCCTGCCTTCGCGCTAGTAATTCAACAGCAAGCACCACAGCTTATTGAACGCGTTAACAGTCACTTTGGTTACAGAGCCATCGCACGTCTCTCCATCCAACAGGGGCCCCTGTACAAGGTCGAGAGGAAAACACCTCCCGTACTGCCCAAACTCGACAAAGAAGAACAACGGGCGATCCAAACCGAGTTTTCTGATGTCAAAAATGATGCTCTCAGAGCATCTTTGGAACGGCTTGCAAAAACCTTGAAAGCAAAAAATAAGATCAACAAATAGTGATCGTGTCACATTGCCCTATTGCCGCCATAGTTACCACTAGACTAGATTATCAAAAATTAGACACAGTTACTCTTCGCAGCTCAGGAACATCACAGACAATGAACAGACGGCTATTTATTCGTAATGCTGCAACTTTTGCCCTTGGCTTCCCCCTTGCAGCTTCCCTTACTTCCGTTACCTCAGCCTTTGCTGCAGGAGAAGTAACAGACCAGGATCGTATTCTCGGCGATACCAATGCACCGGTCACAATGATCGAATACGCTTCGCTAACTTGCCCACACTGCGCAAACTTCCACCAAACTGTCATGCCTGATATCAAGACCAACTGGATAGACACAGGCAAAGCACGGTTGGTATATCGTCATATGCCGTTGGATGGCGTTGCCTTACGTGGCGCGATTATCGCTGAATGTTTTGAGGGCGATCGATATTTCTCATTCCTGGATCTTCTTTTCCAACAGCAAAAAATGTGGGCCTTTGGCGGCGATCCTATGGCGGGATTGCAGAAAATTGCCTTACTCGCTGGCATGAATAAAGAACGATTTGACGAGTGCCTGAACAACAAGGAACTCGCCAACCGCATTATTACTCAAGCTCGCGATGGCAAAGCTGTGTTTGGTATCAATTCAACACCGAGCTTTGTGATCAATGGTGATGTTTTTGCTGGTGGCAGAGATTACGATGCCATGAACGGCTTACTGGAAGACGCAAGTTAAGTCCTCCTCCCCATAGAATGCAAAAGGCCTCTTGAAACCCAAGGGGCCTTTTCAGACTGCTGACAAAGGTCTCGCCATTGCGAGGCCTTTGTGATTCACTGTGT
>CAJXUS010000080.1 GCA_913060675.1 uncultured Rhodospirillales bacterium | reverse complement strand
CTATATTACTGAAATATAATAAGTATATTTACATTATTGACATGAATATCATTTTGTAATATTCATTTTAAAACAATTAATATAAAATTTTAAGTGTTTAAAAATGGGTAGAAATCTTAGTTTCGACGAAAAAAAGGTCTTATCGGCCATAACCGACACCTTTCGTCAAAAAGGGTATGAGGCCACTTCCATAAAAGACATAGAGAAAGCTACAGGCCTTACTTCTGGAAGTCTCTATAACTCGTTTGGTGGGAAAGAAGCGCTTTTTGATGCTGCCTTGAGCCACTATAACGATTACGTCGTTAGGCACCGAATTAGTATTTATTTGGATAAAACCGAAGACCCATTGCAAGGGTTAAAAGACTTATTCCACTCTTTGTTAAAAGAACCGGACGGATTAAGTAACGGATGTTTATTAACGAATACGGCCGTCGAATTTAACAATCGCTTGAGGCATATCACTCAGGATTTAGATACCGGATTTTCTTTGCTGGAAGCCGGGTTCAAAAGGCAAATAGAGAAATGTAGTACTACGGGACAAATACCAAAGCACTCTTCTCCTCAGCAAGCTTCAATCAGATTGTTAATTCTCTATCAAGGGATTTTGGTTTTTGTACGAGCTGGCCTTCGTATAAATGAAATCGAGCTAACATTAGATCAGGAGATAGAAACAATTATCAGGGGAGACATCTCATGAAACCGAGATGTAACGGGCTTAATAAATTCTGTCTCAAAAGGTAATTCGAATGAATTCTAGAAGTGAATTTTCCAATTATATCCTCGAGCGACTCTCTCCTTTGGGAGACATAAGCTTGGGTCGTTTTTTTGGTGGCACTTCTCTTAAACATAATGGTACTCAGTTTTGCATGATCATGAAGAACAGGCTTTATTTTCGTGTGAACAAAAGTAATCTGGATTTGTATCTCGAGCGAGATAGTACCCCCTTTAGCTATCTTACCAAAAAAGGTCGGGTATATGTCAGAAGCTATTACGAAGTTCCAGCAGACGTTCTTGATGACGAGGATGATTTATTATCCTGGGCGGAAAAGGCGATAGCAGATTCTCGGAAAAAATAGGAAGCGTCTTACTCGATATCACTTTTTGTGAACTCCCGATTTAAGTGCTGCTAAATGTTCTGCGTAATTTTTGCAAAGTACTTTCTTCTCCAAGAGCCCCTCCCAGTTGTTTTAGGTACGTTTTCACCTGAGAGCTCATTGCTACTCTACCATCGTTCATAAAGCGCTCATGATTTTTCTCGATTTCGGAGAGATCATAACGGTAATTCACCATTATTCCACTTGCCTGCGCGATGCCTTTTTCAGATGTATCCCCTAACCAATTAATCTGATTAAGCTGAGCGCCATTTTTTAAGTGAAAACGTGCAACAGGATCTAAGGCTCTCCCTTTTGAATCCTTTTCTAAAAAATAGGCGACGCAAAGCCGTGACAAAGGACCCCGGAGTAATTCTGCAAGTTCCTTGTTTTGAAACCATTCTTTATCCTGAAAGCAAAGAAAAATAGCCGTTTTTGCTACATCTGCCCCCGTTCTTGATTTTAATCGCTGCATTTCCTCTTTAGTAACGCCATCTTGGAACAAAGTACTATCAAGATTCGCAAGCCAAGACCTGAACCCTGGGGCAGGAGAAAGTGTGGCAAAGTTTTTGATCCAGGGCATTTCGTGTGAAAGATGATGAACAACCTGTTTAATCAAATGTTCGCCAAAACTAATCCCGCGTAAACCCGTTTGGGTATTTGTAATGGAATAAAAAATTGCAGTATCAGCATCACTCGGAATTCCAAGGGGGGCTTCTACATCTAAAATTTTCTGTACATTACTTGCCAGGCCTTTGACCAAAGCCACTTCGACAAAAGCTAACGGCTCGTCGGGCATCCTGGGATGAAAGAGCGCATAGCAACGTCGATCAGAATCAAGACGGTTTCTGAGGTCGCCCCATGAGGTGATCTGATGGACAGCTTCATAAGTGATCAACTTTTCAAGGAGTGCCGCAGAGGTGTTCCATGTCATTTCTACAAAATCAAGAAATCCGGTATCAAACCAAGAGTTCAAGAGTTGTTGCATATCTCGATCAAGAGCTTCGAGATATGGATCCTTCCCCTTTATTTTTAAAAGGTCTTCACGAATATCAACTAAAAACTTAACCCCATTAGGTAGGGCATTGAATTGAATTAATAATTTTAACCTTATAGGCGAGGATGATTGACGTAAATGATAAGCCGCGACCACCCGTTCGGCGTCATTTTTGGCCGAGAGGTATTCATCTGCAGCTAGGCGAATATCGTCTTCGTTAGCACAATAATCTTTTGCTAAAAAGGTTAGAAAATCTTTCTTGCCATCGAAATCAAGTTCCAGATAAGTTCGCCCCAGTTCTGCTGTTCGCATCCGTGCAGAGACATCGCCGCCTCGCCCGTTTAGGCAGTCACTCATCATCCGTTTTAGGTTTTTAGAGCTTACGGAAGTGTCTGAGCGATTGAGTCCCAGACTGCGCGCCGCACTTTGAGCGATATCCCGCCAAGTGTCTGAAATCTGTGACAAGGTACTCTCATTTGGCGTCTCCTTATCTGGCGAAGAAGTATCCGTCATAATTCACCTCCAATGATTGATATCCTTAAAATTACATTTGATATCAACCATTGGTATTCAAGTGAATTGTTCGAGACACATCAAGGTTTTTATGATTTCAGCACAATATTTCGAGTTGGAGCTTTATATTTGCCAAACCATACGAACACTTTTTAGTTCATACTGTTTACATCATAGAGTTTTATAGCGTTGTAAGTTCAGGAAGCCCTATTGCGACGTTTTCTTTTATAACTTCTGGGTCGTAAGCTTTTCGAGAGAAGACTTCTTTTACCATTGGTGTGAAGAATTCCAGGGTTTCAGAAGGATATTCGGGGTCAAATGAGCTTTGATCCCAACGTTCACAAAAATCAGCGCAGGCCTGAAAGCTTGGATGATCTTTGAATTCTTCCCTGGCATTTTTATCCCAGCCATAATGGTGTCCGTAAAAGAACATTTGGAAGATACCGTGATGTTCTACAACCCAAGAGACTTCTTCGCGTACAAAGGGGCGGATTACCTCAGCAGAAAAACGATCATGGTTTTGAGGAGCCAATCCATCACCGACATCATGTAACAAGGCGCCGACAACCCAATCAATATCCGCGCCCTCTCGGTAAGCGCGTGTCGCGGACTGAAGGCCATGCTCCAGCCGGGTGATTTTATAACCAGTAAGGGAATCTTCTCCTTGGCTTCTTAACTCTGCCAATACTCTGTCTGCAGTTAGCGCAAGGTATGGTTTTTCCATATCAGCAAGAAAATCATATTCTTCCTTGGTTCCGTCTTTCATCTGAGTGAAGTTAATCGTTTTCATGGTTAAATACCCGCCATTTTGTTTGAAGGAGCATACAGGTTTACTGTTTGCTCGGCACCTGCAGTCAAGGCAGCCGATTGAGCCACCAAAATTTCGTTGTAAAGCTTCATTTCTTCTTCCCCAAACAGCGTTGATGGCGCTGCGATATTAATCCAGTTTTGATTTCGGTCCGCCCCCCGAACCAACATTGCATAATCCCTTTTGCCGACGACCTGTTGAACGTCTGGCGTAACATAGCGTATGGCCATACCTATGCGACGGTCGCTACTCTTGTTGGGCCCAGATGCGTGAAATAGCCGTCCGTGGTGTAGAGACATTTGCCCAGGTTTTAATTCGTCATAAACGGCGTCATCTTCGTTGACGTCTACGGCTACTTCTTGGCCACGAGATAGCAAATTGTCTTCGCTAAAGGTATCGCTATGGGGAGCAATGCTTTGTTTGTGTGAACCGGGAATAAACTTCATACAACCAGCTTGTTTCGATACGTCAGAAAAGGCAATCCAAGCTGTAACTTCGTCATCAGTTTCCCCTAGGCCCCAGTAAGTTAGATCTTGATGCCAACTCACTACCTTTTCCGCACCAGCTTCTTTGATAAACAGCTCACATGACCAAACCATAAGATCTGGCCCAAGAATATCTTCGACAGCATCAAGAAGAGCAGGTGTTTTTGCAATTTCCGCCATAAAGGGAATGGCGACCTGCCCGTTTATACGAAAAAACTGATTCAATGCATTGCCCGCAACCCCTTGGTTGTGAATGGTTTCAAGGCCTTCAATATGATCTCTGATATCTTGAGCTTCATTTGTTGAAAAGAGATCGAGTGGCATAAGGTATCCATCTCGATTGTACTGTTCTATTTGTTCGTTTGTTAGTTTTTTTGCCAACTGTCATAACTCCCCAATCAGGCTTGTTACTATTTCAACAAATTGTAAAAACAAAGAAAGTAATAAATATTGCATTTCAGCAAAAGCTGAGCTTATCCTCAATCATGACCTTTAGACGTATACCATCACTCAATTGGGTTCGAGTTTTCGAAACGGCAGCTCGAACAGAAAGCTTTGCACATGCCGCAAAGCTTTTGAACATGAGCCCGCCTGCTGTAAGCCAACAGATCAAAGCCTTGGAGGGTTATCTGGGCAAAGCTTTGTTCACCCGTGGCTCTCATCATGTCACTTTAACCAACGAAGGACGTGCGTTTTTACCTATCGTTCAACAATCTTTATCCTCAATGGAATCTAGCGCGGCAGCTCTTTTTGGCCCTAAAGATTCTGAGCACCTGATAATCCAAGTTTTATTTTTGTTCGCTTGTAGTTGGTTACCTGAAAAATTGTCTCGTTTCGAAGAACTTCACCCACATATTCACCTACAAATTACGTGTGGAAATACACCCGATGACTTTTTACGTCAAAGACCCGATCTACAAATTGCTTTTGGATCAGCCACAGATTTTCCTGATAACGCAGAGCGTTTATTTGGCGAAACCGTGTTACCCATCGCCTGCCCTGAAATAGCAGATCGTATTCATACCCCAGAGGATCTTCTCAAACATCGTCTTATTGAAGTCTCTACGCATCAAAGTGGATGGTTACAGGTTTTAAGAGAATGTGTAGAGAGTGATCTATCGGATGTAGCTTATAGTTTTACAGATAACACCGTTACAGCGATGGCCATGGCCGCAGCTGGCTATGGTATAGCTTTGGGACGCTCGCCCATTAGTGACGCATTGATGAAGACCCATGGCCTTGTTCCGTGTCTTGAAGAGCTCAAAGTAAAAGGGCTGCAACATTATTATTTGTTTAGCCCTCTTGCTCATCCAGCCAAATCTGCAGCCGTTACCTTTCGGAACTGGCTTATGAATGAAATATAATAATTTATATAAATTGCAGTCTATTACGATCGTATGTTAATCTAATTTTATCGTATGTATTCCAGGTTAATTACTATTTGCTGCTCGGTTATGAGCGCGCCAGCTTTGCGCTTCGACAAAGACTTTTCGTACATCGGGTTGCGCCGTTCGGATTTGTTTTTCCATCTTTGATATCGCGTTTTCTATTTCTTGCGAAAGAATGCCGTCTTTGAAGTCTAAAGATAAAGTAACGAGGATATCCATTGGCCCATTTTGAAGAGATAAGATCTCATTGACCCGAAGAACTTCTGGATGTTTTGCTATGATCCGTCGAATGTTTGTTTCAACTTCAGGATCAGCCCCCTCGCCTATAAGTAACCCTTTGGTTTCATAGGCAAGAACCCATGCTATCCCAGCCAACAAAATACCAATAATAACCGATGCCAAACCATCCAGTTCAGGTATGTCCAATAAAATCCCCAAAGCTAGCCCTGCTATTGCAACCAACAAACCGAGTAGTGCTGCAGTGTCTTCTAGAAGTACAGCAAAGATTGAGGGGTCTTTGCTTGCCGCAACTGCCGCAAAATAGTTCCGACCTTTTACCTTTTTATTGAATTCTTTAAAGGCGATAAACCATGCCGCGCCTTCAAATATCAAGGCAGCGCCCAAGACAATAAAGTTGATCATAGGATTTTGAATGGGTTGCGGATCAATAATTTTATGTATGCCTTCGTATACCGATACGCCTGAACCAATAGCAAAAACCAATAATGCGACGACAAAAGCCCAAAAATAAAGCTCTCGACCATATCCGTAAGGATGGCGTGCATCCGCTGGGCGTGCCGACCTATGCAAACCGTACAACAAAAGGCCTTGATTTCCGGTATCAACAGCAGAGTGGATGGCCTCACTAAACATTGCAGAGCTACCTGTATAGGCTGCAGCAATAGCTTTTGTGATTGCGATTAACCCGTTTCCTGCCAATGCAGCGAAGATAACGACTTTTGATGAATGCCCGGCCATATTGATTTCCCCCGTCGTAACGGTCTAAGGTATTTTGTGTTGCTGAAATTCATAAAGGAAGCGACATCATAAGGAACATATGAGAAGGTTCAATCTCCTTCTTCTTTTCCTTCCATTTATAAGCGGTGTTCGTATGAACCGTATATTAAAAGCTACCGCTTTAACTCTCTTGATCTTGTTGATGTTGGTGATCATTACCGGGGGTGGAGGGTACATCTGGTTGCGTTCATCTTTGCCTCAACTTGATGGCGAGTTGGCCCTTGAGGGACTGGACTCGACAACTGAGATTCTCCGATCAGAAGATGGGCTCGTTACTATTAGGGCTAAAAACGAAGTAGATGCATATCGAGCTCTGGGGTATACGCATACTCAAGATCGTTTGTGGCAAATGGACTTTATGCGACGCGCTGGAGCTGGTCGCCTATCCGAAGTCAGCGGTAAAGCCACTTTAGGCATTGATCGTTTTATGAGAACCCTTGGTTTTCAAAGTCTTGCTATAGAAAATTACAAACGACTTCCTCCTGAAACCAAAATCATTTTCGAAGCCTATAGCCAAGGAGTTAACGACTATCTCGATACCCATTCAGGGACGCTTTCTCCTGAGTTTCACATTTTGAATTATAAACCAGAACCCTGGAAACCAAGTGATTCTCTTTTATGGGGACGGCTAATGGCTCTTCAGTTGTCTGATAATTTTAATCGAGAGCTGTTGCGGAAAAGGTTGGTAAATAACATGCCTATAGAGGATGTTGATAACCTGTGGCCTGAAGATAAAAAAGACCCCCTTATACTGCCTGATATTGAAGACGTAGAATTTTCTCAAACGAAACTGCCGGCTGGTCCCCTTCCCCTTCCCTGGACTTTGGCTCCTAAGGACGCTTCTAATGCTTGGGTGCTTTCTGGAGAGAAAACAACAACAGGCGGGCCGATCCTTGCTAATGACCCTCACCTGTCCCTAGATGCTCCTGGTCCATGGTATTTAGTACGTATAGAAACCCCTGACTATACCTGGGCTGGCGCAACATCCCCAGGGGTGCCTCTTCTCGTGCTTGGTCACAACAGTCATATTGCCTGGGGCTTTACAACCACTCACAGCGACACCCAAGATCTTTTTATAGAGAAAATTAACCCCGATAACCCAGAACAGTATTTGACCCCAGAGGGGTACGTGGCCTTTGAAACACACACTGAAATAATCCGGATTAAAGATGGCCCTGATGAAGAGTTTACAATTCGGAAAAGCAGGCACGGTCCTATTATTTCATCAGTCATTGGACAACAGAAGAAAAATAACCAAGTTCATCAATTATCTCTTCAGTGGGCGGCACTTAAAAAAGATGATCAAACAGCCCAGGCTTTGTTTGATATCAACAGATCTAAAAATTGGTTAGATTTTGAAAGTGCCGTTAAAAATTTTCATTCCCCACAACAAACACTCGTTATGGCCGATAAAAAGGGCAACATAGCACTGACTGCCTCTGGACGTATTCCTGTTAGAAAATCTGGTGATGGAAGGCAACCTGTTCCCGGTTGGACAGGTGATAATGATTGGCAGGGCTTTATTCCTCAGGGAGAACTGCCAAAAAGTCTTAATCCAGAAATGGGTAAATTAGTGACAGCAAACAACAGACTTGTTGGTCCTGACTACCCCTATTTAATTACAAAGGATTGGCCAAAATCCTATCGAGCGAGAAGAATACACCAGCTTGTTGAGGATCATAGTAAATTATCTGTAGAAGACAATATTGCAATTCAAACGGATACTCTGTCTTTGGCAGCGTTAGAACTGCTCCCGCTCCTCCTTCAAACAAAGACCCAAAATACTGAAGCCCAAAAGGTTTTAACGCTTCTCAGTAAGTGGGACGGAAAGATGGATATCAATTCGATTGAGCCGGTATTGTTTCATAGTTGGCTCTATTGGTTAAACAGAGCGGCGTTTGGGAACCTTCCCACCGATGCATCTTCATTTCAATCACCTGATGTCCTGCGTTTAAAGTCGTTAATAGAAGGCAATCCTAAGAATTGGTGCAAGTATGGCGAAAGACTCGTAATTGAAGAGAATTGCGTCGCACAGATGACAGAAACGCTTGATCGAGTGATTTCTAATTCAAATGACCTAAGTGCTATTCCAAATTGGGGAGAACTTCATAAAGCTCATTTTGAACATCCGATATTTGATAAAATACCCCTTTTAAATCAAGTGTTAAAGTTAGAGATAGCCTCGCCTGGCGGACACGATACCATTAATCGGGGAAGTCCTTCGTTGAGGAAAGGCAACCAGCAACTATTTCCTAACATTCATGGGCCATCATATCGGGCAGTTTATGACTTGACCAACCTCGACAATTCCCGCTTTCTGTTAGCAACCGGGCAGTCGGGAAATCCTCTTTCGAGTTTCTACGGAAACTTCCTGTCAAGTTGGCGTGACGGGAATTATGTGAAGCTTGATAATGATACTTCTCGGGAACCAAAACACCGTTTGGTTTTGTACCCGAAAAAGAACTAAAAAACTGACAACAATAACCAATTAAAAAAAGACAAAATTAGGATTGATAGGGTGACAATAACAATTGAAGATATCCGCAAAGCAGCGGATGAAATCAACGGGGAAGTCGTTAGAACACCTTTTGTTCATGCAAAACGCTTATCTAAAACTCTGGGCTGCGAACTCTATTTAAAGTTGGAAAGCCAGCAATTTAGTGGATCTTTCAAAGATCGTGGTGCGCTTTACAAGATCAAAAACCTGACAGAAGAGCAAAAAGCCAAAGGCGTTATCGCCATGTCAGCTGGCAACCACGCTCAAGGCGTTGCTTTACATGCCCAACGCTTGGGTATTGAGGCGACAATCGTGATGCCTGAAACGGCCCCTTTTAGCAAGATTGAACGCACGCGCGCTCTCGGCGCCAAGGTAATCCTCTCAGGAGAAACCCTGGATGATTCACGCAAAGTTGTTGATGAAATTGTTGCTAAAGATGGCCTGACTTTTGTGCATCCTTATGACGATGAATATGTCATTGCAGGCCAAGGGACCATTGGTTTGGAAATGTTAGAAGAACAACCTGACCTTGATGCTATTATTGTTCCTATCGGTGGCGGTGGTATTCTATCTGGTATTTCTCTTGCAGCCGAAGCTATCAACCCTAAGATTAAACTGTATGGTGTAGAGGCAAACCTCTTCCCATCAATGTCTCAGACCCTAAAGCATCAACCCGCGACCTCTGGTGGCTCTACGATGGCCGACGGTATTGCGGTAAAAGAGCCTGGAAAAATTACCCGGGAAATTATCGATAAACTGGTTGATGAAATTTTCTTGGTCGATGAAAGCCAGATCGAAACTGCAATCTTGACCTTGGTTGAAGAACAAAAGGTTGTTTCTGAAGGTGCAGGAGCCACAGGTGTCGCGGCAATCTTGAATAATCCTGAGAAATTTAAGGGCAAGAAAATTGCGACAGTCATCTGTGGCGGCAATATAGATGCTCGCATGTTATCTGGTCTTTTAATGCGTGGCCTCATGCGTGATGGACGCTTGGTTCGCTTGCGGACAGAAATGGTTGATCAGCCGGGACTTCTTGCCAAGATCTCAAACATCATAGGGAAATCCCGCGGCAACATCATCGACGTTATGCATCAACGTCAATTCTATGATGTGCCCGCAAAGATGGTTGAAATCGATTTCATCATCGAAACGCGAGACAGTAATCATGTAAATGAAATCGTTGAAAAGCTTGAAGAAGGTGGAATCAACAGCCGGGTTTTATCAAGTCGGTCTTGCGATTAATTTTCTCTTTTTAATTTTGTTTGAGAGAGCTTCACGTTTCCTACGGGTGGATATCAAATCTTGCTTTTTTGATTGCTGGGAGAGACCCCAAAGTGCACCCGGTAGGACGTGGAGAAATGCGTTGGGGAGTTGAACCCCGTGGCATAAGCGATTTCGGTGACGGACATATCTGTTTGGACCAAAAGCCGCCGTGCTTTTTGGAGCCGCATATCCACAAAATATTTCTTTGGGGAGCAATTCAGATAACGTCCGAACAAGCGCTCCAACTGGCGAGAGGATATGCCAATTTCTAGCGCGATGACTGACGGAGTAAGGGGGGCGTCGATGCTTTTGGACATCAATTGGATGGCCTGGGTCAGATGTTGGTTCCGCGCGCCATGGCGCGACTGCAGCGAAACGCGTTGCGTAGCGCCGACATCCCGCACGGCGTTATAAACCATATGATCTGCAACTTCAGTCGCCAGATCTTCACCATGCCGTTTCTCTATAAGATATAGCATGAGATCTGCGGTCGCGGTTCCACCTGAAGCCGTTATGATCGGTTCCTCAACGACAAAAACACTACGGCTCAAGTTCACCAGCGGAAACTCTTCCATGAAGCTGTCGTGATAATCCCAATGGATCGCGGCTTGTTGGTGATCAAGCAGGCCAGCCTCTGCCAAAATATAACTACCGGAGCACAGTGCGCCGATGCGGGTGCCGTGCGCGTGACCACGGCGAACGGCAGACAACAGGTTTGGGGTGGCCGCACTTTGAACACCAAGGCCAGAGAGCACAAACATATAATCCGCACGTGCGTGATCTTTGAACGCATGTGACACCCGCGTTTCAGAGCCATTAGAAGCGTGGGCAAAGGCACCGTCTTCTGAGGCAAAGGACCAATTGTAGAGGTCTGCCTTGGCGACAAAATTTGCAATTCGAAGAGGTTCGACTGCACAGGAAAACGCGAGGTGCGAGAAATTCTCGACCAACAGGAACAGAAAATGTTCTGGCGTTTTTTTGCGCGTTTCGTCCAAACTGGTCTCCTGTGCGAAATCGAATGCGGCTAGTTAGATATCCTTGCAGATCCGCAGGGCATCATAAAGGGCCGCGTGGATATTTCGCCCAGAAACGGCATCTCCTAATCGTGCAAGCATGTACGAGCCCTCAGGGTTAGTGTCATAAAATGAATATCGGCCAGCAATCATATCAGCGTGGTTCACCTGACCAAGATTGCGAGAATTTGCTTTGAGGTCATAGTATATTTGATCCATGGGCGTCACCCCGTTTTCAACGACGACATGATCCACTTCGCGCATCGATATCTCGCCTGTTAGGACATGGCGCAGCGAGACCTGTCGACGGTTTCCGACTTGTTTTACCTTTGCAATGTCGTGAAGGCATTCAAACGTAACCCCCAACTTGGCCAGATCACGCAGCACGACGGCGGAATTCGTCGGCCCAAGATCATGGACAATTGCGCGGTCAGGGGTGATCATATCAACGTGGATGCCGACACGGGCCATAAATTCAGCACAGACTGCGGCGGCATGATCTCCAACTTCATCAAACAACAAAACTTCCCCAGACAGTCGCGCCTCACCACTTAAGGCGTCCCAACTTGAAGTGATTAGATCCCCACCCGGAATTGACAGACCTTCAGGCCATCCACCCGTCGCGACAATGACAACGTTAGGGCCTTCTGCAATTACATCATCAACCCCAGCATAAACATTCGATCGCACATCGATGCCCAAATGTGTGGCCTCTTGGATCAGCCAATCCGCAACACCCCATATCTGACGCCGTGTCATGCCTTTTGCTGCGAGGTTCAGTTGCCCACCGAGACGGTCACTGGCCTCAAACAGAACAACATCATGGCCACGCGTCGCACTGATCCGAGCCGCTTCTAGCCCCGCAGGACCGCCGCCGACAATGACAATCTTGCGTTTAGCCGTCGCTTTAGCAATTACTTGCGGCATCTTTATTTCGCGTCCGGTTGCAGCGTTATGCCCGCAAACTGCGGCTTTGCCCTGGTTGACGCGATCGACGCAATACCCAAGTCCGACACAGGGGCGGATGCGATCTTCATCACCTTGGATCAGTTTCTGTACAAGGTAAGGATCGGCCATATGGGCCCGGGTCATGCCAATCAAGTCCACATGCCCCTCAGCCAGGGCATGGCGTGCTGTGGCGATATCAGCGACGCCGCCAGCGTGAAAGATGGGAATATCGACCTCTTGTCGGATACGGCCTGCAATTGTCAGGTGCGGTGCGGCGGGCATGCCCATTGGCGGCACCCATCCCGCAAGGCCCAGATCGTCGTAGGGTGCCCCAGCTAATACGTTCAGAAAATCGATAGCCCCGGTCGCGGCGATCCGTCGGGCGATTTCGGTGCATTCATCGGCGTTAAGCCCACCTGACTGCAATTCATCTCCGGTGATGCGCATCCCAACGATCAGATCGGGCCCAACGGCTTCGCGCACGGCCTCAATCATCTGCAAAGTAAGCCGCAATCGGTTATCGAGTGTCCCTCCATAATTGTCATCGCGTGTGTTGATAAGTGGTGAGAGAAACTGTCCCAGAAGATGCGAATGGGACAAAAGCTCTATCCCGTCAAAGCCACCATCCTGACAGCGCTTCGCAGCCAGTGCGAACTGGCCAATAATGCGGTGGATGTCCTCGAGTTCCATCGCTTTTGGAAAAGAACGATGGGCCCTTTCGCGGATGCCAGAAGGGCCCGCGACAGGCAACCAATGCCCATCATCCCAGGCCGTGCGACGTCCCATGTGGGTGATTTGACACATCACGCCTGCGCCATGGGATCGCACGCCGTCGGTCAGCTTTCGGAACCAAGGGATTATACTGTCATCACCTGCGTAAAGCTGTCCGAATACAGACGGGCTATCGGGTGCTATGTTGGTCGACCCGCCGATGATGGTCAGGCCGATCCCGCCTTTAGCTTTTTCCTCGTGATAGAGCCGATACTGGTCGCGAGGATGCCCGCATTCTTCATAAGACGGAGCGTGCGCCGTGCTTATAATACGGTTGCGCAGGGTCAAGTGGCGCAACTGAAACGGCTCGAGAAGTGGATCGTTTTTCATGTAATCTTCCGTCTTTAATAATCCTGGTTTAAGGCTTCAGCCTCTGGAATTTCGCGCTCTCGTCGCGCAATGTAATCCAAGAGAGCCTCGTCAGTGGCTTGATCCAACTTTGGCTCTTGATATTCGCTGAGCAGCTTGCGGGCTCGTTTAAGCGCACGTTCCGTGATCTCCACACTGCCTTCTGCCTGCCATTGTTCGATCGAATTATTGTCGAACATATCCGGCATGAAGAACGCTCGCTCGAAATTTTCTAGCGTGTGCGGATGTCCAAGATAATGCCCTCCGGGCCCGACATCAGCGACAGCGGCCAGCCCGGCGTCGAAATCATCCCAACGGACACCCTCCGCCATGCGATAGGCCATCGCACATTGCTCGGCATCCACGATGAATTTGGCGGTAGAGCAGGACATTCCGGCTTCATTCCAGCCTGCCGAATGCCAAATGTAATTGGCACCAGAGTGCATAACCGCTGACAGCGTGGTGGCGCTCTCATATCCCGCCTGCGCATCAAAGGTTTTGGCCCCGCCAAGTGCGCTCGATGTCCGCCAGGGGATGCCATAAAACCGCGCCATTTGGCCGATCATGAAGTTCATGAGGCTAATTTCTGGTGTGCCTGCCATAGGTGCACCGGACTTCATCGACACAGTCGCAAGGTAGTGACCGTAAATCACGGGACAGCCTTTGCGGATAACCTGCGTGTAGGCAAGCGCGCTCAACGCCTCTGCATTCAACTGCGCGACGGTCGGCGCCACTGACGCCGGTGTATTCGCGGCCCCAAGCACAAAAGGAGAGCAGAGAACTGGCTGATTCCGACGGTTGAAAGCACGCATCGCGCCAAGCATGGTTTCGTCCCAGACCAACGGCGAGTTTGCGTTGCAGTTGCCAGTCACGACCGGGTGACTGTCGATGAAATCCGCGCCAAATAGGATCGCGCACATGTCCAGCGCGTCCTCGGCGTTCTTGGGACTGGTGGTCATACCCATGAAGGTCTTGTCTGAATACTTCATTGACGAATAGGTGATGCGCAGGTGCCGATGACTGATGGCATGATCATACGGCTCCACGATGTGATGCGCCGATGAGTGCAGTGCTGGTAGCATATGCGCTAGCTTGTGGAAGTTTGCCAAATCATCGAGCGTGGGATTGCGGCGTACGTCGTCGAGGTCACGCAGATAGGGCGCCCCCGTCATCGGGATGAACATTGAGTGTTTTCCACCAAGGCGTACATTCCTGTCCGGGTTGCGGGCATGATACGTGAAATCAGAAGGGATGGTTTTGATCAACTCACGGATCAAATGGCGATCAAGATGAACAACTTCTCCCCGCACATCGGCTCCAACACGGCGCCAATCTTCTAAAGCGATGGGGTCACGAAAGACAATGCCGACATTCTCAAGGATCGACATTGAAGCGTCATCTATGCGGTGGACCTGCTCTTCATCCATGACCTCGCACAACGGTAAGGACCTGAGTAGCCCTGGCAACATGCTGAAATCTGTCGCTTCTCGCGTTGCGCGGCGGGCATTGCGCCCCCCTGCACGTCCTGACCTTTTACTGACCTCTTGCATTGATTACTGCCCCATCCATTAATAATTTTTCACTGTTTCAAGAATTAAACGACAGGAGTACCTTGGAGGACATACAGTTCACCGACCTGAGCGCACATGAAAGCGACACAGATGTTCAGCCGCCGGGTCGAAACGCGCGACAGTGATCATGTAAATGAAATTATTGAAAAGCTCGTAGAAGGTGAAATCAGTAACCGAGTATTATCAAGTCGTTCTTGTAACTATTTATATAAATTAATTTGTTAGTGGGAAAATTTGAAGTTTTACCTGAACTATTTTTATAGTCGTATTGTTTCAAATTACCTTATCAGGTACCTGTCAGCTTAACGAATTATAGGGATATATCTAAAGAATAATTTAGAAAGATATCTCATGCGACACTACTTGGTTGACTTCCTTCTTGTTACTACTCTCGTCTTTACATTCAATGTTAAGTCAGCTCTTTCAGCCGAACCTGACATGAGAGAAATACAGTGTATTGATGTCGAAGAAGAAGATGACTTGGCAAGTTTTGCTTTTTGGCTTGATGGTTATATCTCCGGTATAAATGAGAGACCAATCGCGGAACCAGATGAAATTGAATACGTGATTGAACAAACCCTTAAAGCTTGTAATGAATTTCCGAACAAGGCAGTGTTTGACATCGTTAAAAGGTTAAAACAATAAATAGCGAGAACACCTTAAATGCCGAATAAGCTTCATCGTTCAAATCGTCTATCCTTCGCTACTCGCACAATCCATGCAGGACAACACCCTGACCCATCTACAGGGGCAATCATGCAACCAATCTATGCGACCTCTACCTATGTGCAAGATGGTTTGGGTGTAAACAAAGGCTACATGTATAGCCGTACCGATAACCCAACCCGACAGGCTTACGAACGTTGTATCGCTGATTTAGAGAGCGGGACGCTCGGTCTTGCATTTGCCTCAGGCCTCGCCGCTATTAGCACGGCATTGGATTTGTTGGATAGTGGCTCTCACGTGATTGCCATGCACGATCTGTACGGCGGAACACACAGATTATTTAAAGATGTTCGCCCTCGTTCTGCGGGGTTAGATATTGAATTTGTTGATCTCACAAGCCTTGAGGCATTTGAGAATGCTATCCGACCAGAAACAAAAATGATCTGGATTGAGACGCCAACGAACCCCCTATTGCAATTGGTAGATTTAGAGGCCATTGCAAAGATCGCAAAAAGTAAGGGCATTCTTACTTGTGTTGATAACACCTTTTGTTCCCCGTGGGTGCAGAGACCATTAGAATTGGGCATTGATATCGTCATGCACTCAGCGACGAAGTATCTAAATGGGCATTCCGATATCATTGGCGGCATTCTGGTTGTTGGAGAAAATCCAGATTTGTGCGATCGAATTAAGTATTTGCAAAATGCCTTGGGGGCTATTCAAGGGCCTTTTGATTCCTTCCTTGCCTTGCGTGGACTTAAAACACTTGCCTTGCGCATGGAACGTCATTGTTCCAACGCACTGGAAATCGCAACCTTCTTGCAAAAACAAGAAGGTATTGAGGAAGTCTGGTATCCAGGCCTCCCCAGTCATCCGCAGTATGAGTTGCACAAAAGGCAAATGAAAGCTGGCGGTGGTATTGTGACCTTCACTGTGAAGGGAGGTTTAGAGCAAACCAAACGCTTCTTAGAGCGCGTTGAACTTTTTGCACTGGCAGTAAGTCTTGGTGGTGTTGAAAGTTTGGTCGAACACCCTGCCAGTATGACCCACGCAGCAGTAGCGGCTGAGCATAGAGCCGCCATTGGTATCACTGATAATCTGGTTAGGTTGTCGGTCGGTGTTGAAGATGTTGATGATTTAATAAACGATTTGAGCTTTGCCCTAAGCTGATTGCGTATAAATAAAGGGGCACCGAGCCCTTTTATTTGGTGTCTTATGAAGACCTATACCTATTCGATATGGACGCCACGATACATCCCACGGAAATAGAGCAAGGGATCGCCTTCTTCTTTAACAAGGATATCCTCGACCTTACCGACGACGATAATATGGTCTCCAGCATCGAATTGGGCGTGCATAGAACAGTCTAAATTCGCAAGGCAGTCTTCCAATACCGGCACGCCTGTCACGAGAGACGTCGTTTTTACGCCGTCCCACCGCTCTTCAGAAAAAGCAAAGCGGTCAGAAATGTCTTTTTGAATATCGGTTAGGACATTGATTGCAAACCCTTCGCCTTCTTGAAAGGCGGGAAGGCAATTTGAGCGCTTATCAATACAAAAGAGAACCAACGGAGGATCCAGCGATACAGAGGAAAAAGAGTTCGCCGTCAATCCATGAGGAACGCCCCTTTTATCTCGTGTCGTTACAATCGTCACACCCGTTGCAAAGCTACCGAGTACTTTTCTAAACTCACCAGAGTTAAAAGCCATTTCCAGTACTATTCCCAAGATTTTATGTTGTTTTGCTACAACCTTTTACCGGCACACTAGAGAATGCAGATTAAAAAACAACACAATATTTATTCCCACATAAATTTATAACATCAAAGTCTAAAATTATCCTGAAAGCGACTGTTAAGCCTGTGCTATTTTTGCTAATTCCGCCAAAATTTTCCAAAAGATAAACTATCCTTGTTCTCTTTCTCAGAACTGGATATGAGAAATCTAACAAATTGTATCCAATTTTCTGCTACTACAGGGTAAAAGTCATGTCTCGGTTGCAGGCAAATATACTGTTGCTTATCTCCGCAATTATTTGGGGATCAACTTTTGTTGTTCAACAAGTATCCATGGATTTAATCGGTCCTATGACCTTTACCGCCGCACGTTTTTTTCTCGGGCTGATCATTGTTGTCCCCTTGGCTATAAGAGAGTGGAATAGAAAAAAATCTCTTTCTCGTCATTTAAACCAACGGCCACTTTCAAATAAAGATTTATCCTTAATGGTACTAATTGGTATTGTTCTTTTTGTTGGAACCATTGTTCAGCAGATAGGTATCATCCATACAACTGTTACAAATGCTGGGTTTTTAACGGCCATGTACGTTCCCATGGTTCCTTTGCTTGGATTAATAATTTTTCGGAAAAATCCTCACTGGGTGATTTGGATTGCCGTGGCTTTTTCACTTGCTGGTACAACTTTGATAAGTGGTGTTGATAGTTCCCTTGAGCTTGGTTATGGAGATGCTTTAGTACTGACATCATCTGTTTTCTGGGGATTACACGTTCTTCTTGTTGGTGTTATTGCATCCAAAACATCCATGCCTTTAACGGTTGCAGCAATCCAATTTGCAGTTGTAACCCTTATCTCTACTCTATGGGCAGTTTCAGTGGAAACAGTCTCCATTGATGCCTTGCTTTCTGCAGCCTGGTTCATTGCTTATGCAGGTTTTTTCTCTGTTGGTATTGCTTTTACGCTTCAAGTCGTGGGGCAGTCTCATACGCTACCAACTGACGCAGCTTTAATCTTGAGCCTTGAAACTGTTTTTGCAGCCATTGCAGGCGCCATTTTCCTTCAAGAACGAATTGGCAGTATTGAGATGATCGGTTGTGCCATGTTGCTAAGCGCTATTTTAATGGTTGAGGTGCTTCCAAAGATTTTAAGAAAGCGTCGTCGTGTAACTTGACAAAATAGCTATTTAGATAAAATTCAAGGAATATTTAACCATATCCTTCAGATAATTACGACTTGTTAACCTTATTCGAAGATTATGCAAAAATAGGGTTTTTAACAGGAATCGAATTTAAATCATGACAGTTATTGCAGGCATCATCATTGTTATCGCTGCCGTTCTTGGTGGCTATATGGGAGGTGGTGGACATGTTGGTGTTCTCTGGCAGCCTTTTGAGTTTGTAATTATTCTTGGGGCCGGTATTGGGGCAACGATCACTGCCAATTCTAAAGTATCGCTCAAAAGCATGGGTGGCTCTGTGGGCAGAATGATTAAAGGCCCTGCTTATAAAAAAGAAGATTTTCTCGAAGTCCTTTGTCTTCAATATCAGATATTTAAACTTGCGAAGACCAAAGGGATGTTGGCCTTGGAAGCGCATGTTGAAAATCCTGAAGAATCAGCTCTTTTTTCTCAATTTCCAAAATTTCATGGTGATCATCATGCTGTCGCTTTTGTCTGCGATTATCTTCGTATGATGAGCCTTGGTGCGGATGTGCCACATGAAGTAGAGGCTTTGATGGATCAAGAGCTAGAAGTACACCATATGGAAGAACACAACGTAGAGGCTGCGCTTGCGGGGCTTGGTGAAGGGTTGCCTGCTCTTGGTATTGTTGCTGCTGTTCTTGGTGTAATCCATACCATGGGATCTATTAGTGAGCCCCCAGAAATATTGGGTAAGTTGATTGGTGCAGCCCTTGTGGGAACCTTTTTTGGTATTTTGATGTCCTATGGTTTTGTCGCTCCAATGGCATCGGCCTATGCTAAAGTAACAGAAGAAGATGCCCGATATTACGAATGTTTGAAAGCTGGCATCCTTGCTCATATGGCAGGTAATGCGCCAACTGTATCTGTTGAATATGCGCGAAAAACCTTGATGTCTCACGTGCGGCCGAGTTTTTATGAACTCGAAGAAGCAGCCAATGAGTTGCCCGCTCCAGGTTAATCAAATCAAGGATCATTCAAAATCATATTTTTAACATGATTATTCTATAGTTTAGTGACAAACAAGTGATCCTGGAAAGCCAGTATGAGTGACGAACAGCAAGGCCAAATAATAATTAAGAGGATTAAGAAGTCCGGCCACGCTGCTCACGGTGGTGCCTGGAAGGTGGCCTATGCTGACTTTGTGACCGCAATGATGGCCTTCTTTCTTCTGTTGTGGCTTTTGAATGCAACAACTGAAGAACAGAAACTCGGTATTGCTGATTATTTTGCTCCCTCCTCAAATATTTCCAAGTCAACAAGTGGATCTGATGGACTTCTCGGAGGGCAATCGATCTCAAGTAAAGGTGCGCTTGTATCCCAATTTTCTAGTATCGGGGTTCAGATGCAACTTCCCCCTGAAGAGGAAAGTGAAGAGATAGATCCCGATGCGGAAAAAGATCCTTTAAAGGGCGAAGGGAAAGCTGACGAAGAGCAATTGGAAGAGTTTCGCCGCGAACAAGAGCAAAAACCTGTCTCTTATACACATCTCCGAGCCCACGAGACCGAGGCTGATCTCGTA
>CAJXUS010000079.1 GCA_913060675.1 uncultured Rhodospirillales bacterium | reverse complement strand
TCTCGTGGGCTCGGAGATGTGTATAAGAGACAGATATAAAGTGAGGTTGGTTTCTCTCCATTCATCAAATCGCTTATTCTAAAGTCGCTATGCGATATATTTCTGGCGACAATAGGATCTGAATAAAGAGAGAGTTGGACCTTTGCTGAAGAGTGTACACCTGATCGTTCTTGAGAAGCCTTTTTCTTCATGGCACCAGCCGAACGCTCGACTTCTTGGTCTACAATGGCGCGACCGTGATCAAACTCAGCCATGTCATCGCAAAGCTTATCAAAGCTTTCATCCCCATCCAGATCCTGGCCCAAATTCTGGGTTCGTTTTAGTTTTTGAACCCGGTCCAACCCCTGGGCTCCATCCTCCCCCTCAAAAGAGTCAGAATCCTGACCGTGGCCGATGGACATAAATTTATGAACGTCTGCGAGTGTCGCTGTGCGGCTTTCGGTCTTTTTGATGTAATAGAGAACGTGGAGAATAGAAGCTGCAAGCCATTCCCAACCTGATTGGGTCCAATAGTCTTTGAGGCCCTTTCCATCGGGATCAATGATCATTGATGCAATGTTCTGACAGTCGGCAATTTCGTAATCAGTACCTACTCTGATTTCAGCCAGTGGATTGTACCTAACGGATCCTTCAAGAGCTGCAGGATCAAACCGCAAGACCCTTTGGCCTTGTGATTTTCGATACCCTGCAGAAAGAGCGTAGTTTTCTCCTTTGATATCGAGAACAAGGGTTGAAGCAGTCCATGTTAGAAGAGTGGGTAATACCAATCCGACACCTTTACCTGATCTTGTTGGGGCAAAGGCTAAGACATGTTCAGGGCCGTCATGTTTTAGGGCGGTGGTTCCTAGAAGCTTGCGTTTATATCCACCAACCACAACGCCCTTGTCGTGCATCAATCCTGTTAACTTAACATCGCGGGGTGATGCCCAACCTGCAGAACCATGTGTTGAATTGGATCCGTGATCTCCAAATATGGTACGTGTTCTGGCACGGTGATTAATCATGATCAAAATAGCGATCGCTAGAACACCCACAGAACCGACGGCAAAGATGGGAATCAAGATTGGTGAGGGTAAGGATCCTGTCGCGTGAACGGTGTCCTTAAGCCAAACCCACCAACGCATATCAGTTGCTATAAATCCTACATTCAAATTCCAAAGCCCAAGGATTGAGGCTGGTATGAGTAGGAAAGTCACCATAAAGCAAATGCGTATAATCATGCTCTCGCTCCATACAGAATTTGCCATTCGTGTAAGGTGCAAGCTGGATGGTGTTTAAAGGCCGTGTCTTCTGATCGGGTAAGGAAAAACGTATTGTCTTCTTTTACAATTTCGATAGGCAAATCAGTCTTGTTTTTATCTCCCTGGCACAGACAATGACCCGTTATCTCATGCTCAAGTTTGTATTCATAAGCTTCTTTGAAAATATCCTGTATGGCTTTGATGTCTTCTGCGCTTTTGCTTGGAACCAGAAGCCCACAAAGGTTTGTTGATATGCCAACAAACAAAGGAAAAGTTAGTTTTTCGAATGAGAATTTCATCACTGCAGCACTCCATCTTTGTAAATGTAGCGGTCTTTAATTGGCTCCCAAATATCCGTGACGCGCCTATAACCTTTGGCATCACGTTTGATCTGGATAACGCTGTGTACCAAATCACCCATGAACTCGGGAACCCGAGGCATGTTTTGCCCGGACCAAGTAATGTTCTGATCAAACTTTCGGCCAAGCGCCTGTTCGGGGCTTTCAGCATGGATGGTGCACATAAAGCCGGTAACACCGGAATTGAGTGCACCTAGAGCGGCAAAGGCGTTTTGGGTCGAGATTTCACCAAAGATGATTGAGTCTGGTGTGATCCTCATGAGGTGATCGTAAAGCTGCCTCCAATCCATCAAACCAGCTCCGCTATTGCTTTCCCTTGCAGCAAGCAGCGATTGCCCATTCCAGAAATGATCAACGGATAACTCAGGAGTATCCTCGACAGTTACAACACGCCGATCTTCTGGCAGGAGGGTTAGGATCTTGTTGAGGAAAGTTGTCTTACCTGTGTTGGTTGCTCCTGAAATAATGATGTTCTTTTCAGACGCGATTGCGTCTTTTATGTAGCTCATAAGCGTTGCATCAATGCCTATGTCTTCCCAGGAAGGTTCGAAGGCATGTTTGCAGCGAATAGCCAGAGATAAACCACTGCGAACACTTGGCCCCATAAGGCATTCAAAGCGATGACCTTGGGGGAGAGTAGTTGAAAGTTTTGGGTGTTTATCAGGATCGAATTTAAGTCCGGCTTTATTGGCCAAGGACTGACAGATTTGTTCAATCTTGTGCAGGGTGATGTCTGGGGCTGGAGTATTCTCCAGCCCGACACCACGCTTATCTGAAATCATCTCACCCGGATTTCTCATTCGAATTTCCACAACGGATGGATCATCAAAATGAACGGCGAGAGGTTTCAGGATATTTGCGAGAACAGCGTCCATAACTCTTACCAGCCTTCAGTCTGGTTATAGTTATAAACGTTGCCACCGACATAAGTTGCGGGACAATTTGAAAGGCTTGGTGTACGTCCTCCTTCAGTTTCTCCAGATGCACATACATTAGAATATGTTTTAGTTGATGCTTGGGTGATTTGTTCACCATCTTCTCTTTCAAGAACTCTTTTACCCTTAACTGTGAAAGCTCGTGCCCAAGTCGTATATGATTTATAACACTGGTGTTCTCCTTGACTCCCACAGTTCATTCCGCCTGAAGCAACCCGACGGGTGCCGGTTTTATAGACACCAGTTTGAGACTGTTTTTCCCAAACGGGTTGGGTGATAATAGTGCCGCAAGCATTTACGGGATCTTGTGGTGCGCCTGCACCAATGACCTCTTTGTACTCAGTCGTATCGGGGCGTTTATAGACTTCCACTTCGGCAGTAGTGCGAACAACACTACAGCCTGTATACTCGCCGCCGACAACATCTTCGCGGTTTTCTACGTATTCATAGGGAACAAGGCTTTCCCCTGGAAGAACGGTAGAACTGGCAACTTCAAATGGGGATCCGTTAACGGTAATTCGAACAGTTGTTAGAGGGTAGGATGATTTCTTGTTGTCCAGGTTCTGCCAACCTGTCGTTTCCAAATCGTGCGGGTAAACTACTTCTGATTTCTGACATTCCGACACATAGACACGGCTTGGGTTTTCATAATAAAACCGCTCTAGTCCATAAGATTGACTTGCAGCAAGATCATGTTCGAAATTTACGGGGTTTAGGCAAGTATCGGTCGTTGATTTAACCGCAAGCAGGCCGCTTTCGTCAGGTGTACATTCTGAAATATATTGTGATTGGCCATCAATAGTAATTTCGACGCGCGATTGCTGTGCAACCTGCCTGTTTGTCAAATCAATAATTGGTTCACAAACATTACCACCAGCAGCGGTTTTATAGACTTTGGTGTGCGTGTAAGTGACGCCAGTATCTGTGCAGGGCGTGGCCTGAAAAATATTACCCTCAAGGGTATAAGTCCACATTCCCATTTCTTTTGATATACCAGCCCCAAATTCATGTTTGATGGTGCAAGTATCGGTGGACTGGATCAGAGGAACAGCGGGTTTTGTTGCTGAAGCTGCGCAATCTCTCACACGTGTTTCTGTGTTGTTATTATCTGCATAAACCAAACTGGTTTGAGGTGTGGCGAGTTTGGCTTCAAGGTCAATATCGATAACACAGGCGTCTTTTTCGACAATTTGGAAGATTTTTTCAGGATCTTGCAAACATTCAGAAACATCCTGTCGAGCAGCAGATCCATTCACATAGTACCAGGTGAATTGTGCGGTCGCAGTCATGTTGTCGAGAGAAACAACGTCTTTACATACGTCATAGGATTTTTGAAGTGTGAAACGTGTCCCGCTATCAGAACAGGCGTCCTCACTTTCCAAAAGACCGTCTTTAAATGTCTGAGTTTTGGATTGCTCGATAGCGGCTTGCTGAGGAATATCAATCCGTACATTACAGCCTTCGGTCGTGGTACGAATTTCTTCCTTTGGATCTGGTTGCGCAGCTAGACGTTCAGGCGTTTTATATGAGGATGCTTGAGAGTTCTCCCCTTTGTTTTGTACTGCTGATGTTGGCTTTTCGGTTGCTTCAGGTTTTTCTTTTTCTTCTTTTTCTTCTTTTTCTGCGACTTCTTCAGGTGCTTCTTCTGCGTTGAGTTCGCGCAAAGCTGCAATAAGCTCTTGGCGGTCGCCTTTAATATCCAAAGCCTGTTCAGTTGGAAGTTCAGCGGCCTCAAGATCAAACTGCGAAGTAAACTTGTTTGGATCCAAACGGACGGCCTTCTCGTCCTTTTTCAGCCCCGTAATAACAAGTTGCCCGACCTTCTGTCCCTCTACGTCCACGTATTGGCTGTAGCCACTTATTTTAACACCAACCGTTGATACATCCGACGGGAGATCTTTGATTTCCTTGAAGTTAAGCTCCAGTGGTGTTGCTTGGGCTTCAATGAGTTTGGTCAAGCTGGCACTTGATGCTTTAAAGAGTTTTTCCTCGACCGCATCGTTTGGGTTAATTGCTGTAACGGGTGTTGTAGCCGGTGATTGAACCGTCTGTGAAATTGCAGGACCATTGCTTACAGTAAATGTTGCAACTAAGAGCGCCAATGGCACTGTTCTTAATAAATGTGATTTTCTTTTCAACACTTTTATAAACTCCAAATGGTTTAAGGTTTTTGTTGTTCAGGTAAGGGGATGTACCAATCAAACTGAGGTCTGATTTGAATACGTGTTCCTTGGGAAATTGTGACCACTGGCGCAAGGTTGACGGTCTGTTCTAAAACAGAGGCCGAAATCTCACCCATGCGTTCACTTAAATTTGCTGCAGCTTCTTCCGCTGCAGAGGCGTTATTGCCTCCATCACCACTGGTAGTGGCCCCGCCACCACCTGAATTATTGGCAACAGAAGCCAGTCCTTGAACGGTTGCTGATATTGTTGAAAGGATGATTGCGGATCCGTATTTTTCCCACCAACGGTTATCAACGGATCCTGTTATTCCGGCATGCCCTTGTGCATCACCAACTGTTGAAGCCAGTTGGTAAATCTCAACACGGGTTTCACCCATAAGAATACGATTACACTGCAGGGCTAATCGGGTAGATCCTGCTTTTTTTGGACTGTCGTAATCACAGACCATTCTTGATCCTTTAGGGATCAGAATGTTTCTATTGTGATAACCAAAGATATCGCGCGAGGTTTGGATAATGGCTGTGCCACCATTCTCACTATCAAGCTGGCTATTAATACCAGTTTCAAGAATACCGCTGATATAACGATCAGCCGTAAAGATCCTGCTATTATCAACAGGCAATCCCGCAATGCGTCCCTCATGATCATATTCAGGTGGTGAGGCCACCACGGGCGTTGGTTTAGGTGGAGTTAAATCATTAGGAGCGCCTAGGTTGGCTAACTCGGTATTATTATTTAATGGTGTGCCCTCACTGAGGGCTTGAAAGCTGGCTTGACGCGAGGCAAATGCCGCACGGATTGCCAGTTCAACCGGATCGGGTCTTGGTGGATCCCGGTAAATAATCTGCGGAGGCGGAGCTGATTTTTCCACAACCCGCTCACGGATGATTACAGGTGGGAACGCAGGTGTAGCCGCAGGTATGACAACAGGTTTAGGTGGAGGTGGTAATACCACCTTTGGTTCTTGGTATTCCCAAGCATTTTTATCTTCTATGGGAAGAGGGTTTTCTAGCTGCTTTTGGCCTTCGCATAACCCGCCAAAGGTTATGCCAAGAGCAATAAAAGCCTCACAGATACCGGAGGTCATGCTTTACCTCCGTATTGAATACACATGAAGCTTTTACCGGATTTGAGCGTAATCAGCTCTGATGTATTCTCGACAATATAAGTCCGTCCTTGAATACGAGTGTTGACCAGCTCGTCAATCTCATCGATGACGACATAGGCTGTCGGAAGCTCTATATCGGTCCATTTGTCACCAAATTGAATGTAGGTGAAATGGTCATCCCTAAAGACGGATACAGGGCGAAGCTTTTCATCACCCCAAAGTTTGTAATCACCCCATCCATGAAGTTTATCGGGATCGAACGTGGCAGACTTAATAAAGTCAGTTGTAGCGCCACCTGATGGGCCTTTATCTCCGCCATAAGGGGCTAGTTGGCTTACCATACCTTCCAGAGCGTCAGACTTTTCGTCTGGCAAAATGCTCATAGGAGCTAAAGTCTCGTCCGTATCTCCTTGAGAAATTGATTTAGTTGAAATGACTGGATGGTCTTGTAGGCCAGTGGTTTTGATTTTAACTACCAGGTCTGGAACGTTCTTGGAGTTAAAACTTTCGGCGCGGAGGTAAAACGGGAAAACTTCGCCAGATTTGGTATAAACCTGCATTGAGGTATCCAATCCTCCCCCGGCAGGTTGGATTGCAAGAATGTTATCAGCCCGTTTTTTAACCTGAAATTTTGCACTGTCGCCCACATCAAAGGAGTGGATTTTTACCCCTTTGGGTAAAACCACTGATGTGACCATAAATTCCCGAACACGCACCTTGTAAACACAAGCCTCACAAAGGTTATATTCAAAGACACCTTCAGAGGGGATCGTGTCGTTCCAAACAGATTGGATCTGACCACCAACAGAAGCGCGATCCATGTACCCAAAATCACCGTTGATTTGATCTTTGGCTTGTTTAACAACAGAGTTTGATACAGGCATCACCGGGGGTAGGGGAGGTGCCATTTGTGCCGTGGATTCAAGCATGGTCTGTGCGTATGGAGTTGATATATAACCAAGGGTTGTAATCGCAAATAAAACAAAGACTTTTGTGGGGAGAGATAAATTTCTCATAGGTTTGCTCTTTCTTTTAGAACCATGTCGAGAACTCGAATGCCGAGAGGGTTTTCGTACTTTTCGGATTCAGTAACTTCGTTGGGTCTTGTTGTGATTTTGAGGTAAGCGCGAAGCTCTTTTGTTTCGACAATCTCGCCTTTGCGCTCATCCGTTTGGATGAAATCGACGGAGTATTGCCAAGTGTCCTGAAAGATATCGACCAGTGACACAGATTCCACACTGATTGAGCGTGTTAAGCCGCTATCGATAGCATCTTGAATGGCATTGGTATCAATGCGGTCTTTACGGAATTGCTCATAAAAATCCCGTTCGGTCATAATGAACGCTTCTTTAAAGCGCGTTGACTGAGTGACACTATCAATCTCAAGCATGTTGCGGACATAACGACGAGACATTTGCTCTAACAAAAGCTCAAAGCCCGGTACATCTTGAGAAATAGCATCAACCCGGTAGATCCGATTATCGGCTGGATCTGACCGTAAAAGTGCAACTCTTACTTCCTTAAGGGGAAGTAAGCTCATGAAAGCAGAAATGACCAAACCAAGAGCAATCATTGAGGCAATGTTCATGCCTGCGGAAAGGCGTAGCATCCAAGCCAACCTACGATGAGAAACCCGAAAGGCATAAGGATCCGCCTCTTGAAATTTCGAGTGACTACCAGGGGCAGCCCCATTTATCTTTTGGAGTTTTGGGATTAACCAAGCCATGTGAACTCTGGTCCTTTGTAATCAATCTCATTGCAAACACAGGGAGAAATTCTCATTTCATCGATACCTTCTGGATTAGTAGGCATTTCGACGTTGTTGGCGCAGGCTCCAAGTAGGAGAGCTGCAATTAAGAAAAAAGCGTGTGAAAACCGCATGGGTTATCCCTTTCTGTATTTTTTAAGGAGGTTGTTTTTGATATTTTCGATTTCTTGGGCAATCCCATCTGGCCCACCTTGAATAAGGCTTGCCCCTTTGCCTACAACAGCCGCTGCAATGGGACTTTTTGCAGCGACAGCCATTGCAGTTGAGGCCATTCCTGCAGTGAGAATACCAATGGATGTGTTTGAGAGAGCGGAACCCGTAATTGAATTTGCAATGCCAACGGCTTCAGTCATGAAGGCCGAACCCATCCAACCAAGAGCGACCGCTAGGAAAAACTCAGGATTAGCGAAAGTTGCGTCACTTGCGATGTCTTTACCTGGTTCAAGAATATCGAGGGATGAAACCCCGTACATGATGGAACCAAGAGCAAGTGACGCAGCAAAGAGAACCATGATCGAGGATAAGAGTGTTCTTAATCCTGCATAGGCCATTTCTCGACCCCAAGAAAACCCGAAGGCCAATATAAGAAATGGGCTAAAGGCAGAAACGACCATCACACGGAAAATGGCTACCACGACATGAGAGAAGAAAATGATCATCAAAATGAAATAAGGAATGATCAAAAATAGGGCGTACAAGATTGTTAGCGGGTTCGTAATTGTCCAACTAGCAGCAACCGCCCAGCCTACATTTAGGATGGTTCTCATGCCGAGTTCTGATACTGCTACAAGTTGACTTAGACCACTTGCATTTCGGGCAGTTTCACTTGAATCAATACTGTCTTGTAGAACAACAGAAGCAGCCGAGCCCATAATATCAATAGTTGTATTAAATACAGTGATTATGAGCCCTTGAGCTTGGCTATTTAAAAATATCCATGATACACTTAAAAAGAAAAATTCCCTTGCAATATCAAATGGATTAGCAATGCCTAGTAAGAGTTTATACGCTTGGATGACAACCCATAAGGCTGCAACTGATACGAACAAAGCCGTCATGGGTGTAAGCATGGTTTCAGATATGGTTTGTATGTATTCTCCAGAGCGTTCTTGGTACAAAAGAACAGCCTTACAAGTGAAGCAAGGAAGTTGTTCGATATTGCTACTGCTAGCACCCATATTCGTATCCTCTCAAATTGCTGAGGCTAAAGGTCCGCGTTCGGAGCACGTTTATTCGATAAGTGTTTTTCAGTGGGGTGATTATTTCGACCCCGAAAACGTAAAGTAGGTAATGAAAAATATTCAATCTCTTGAGAAGCTGGATAACCAAACAGCTTCTTGGGATGAGTACGAGCAATGGGAAAAAGATTTTAAAGGCCGTCCAGCTTATGAAGCGATGCAAGCTTTGGAAAAACACCCTGATAAAATAGGCATTAAAAAAGCTCATGATTTGCAGCTTATTTGGCAGTGGTGGCTTGCAAATCAGGCTGAAACAGTTCGCCCTTCTCTGCACCCAAAGAAGGCAGAGAGATATACAAGCTGGAACAACTGGACTGAAGAAGTTTGTAATTGGCTGATCAAAAAACCTCGTAATCCGTTCCAAGATAGCTGCACCATTCCGGATTGGAGAACACCGGAAATGATTGAGGCCGATAACAAGGCTTTGAAAGCCATTGGTAAGGAACCTGAATAAAGGGGATTTCATTAGTTCGTTCCCTCTTCTTCCTTGCCGTCATCTTCTTTCTCAGCAAGATCGTTTTGCAATCTAACCCCTGCAGCCATAGCGAACGCTGATTGAACTTTTAATTGCTGTGCAAGGAGTTGATTTGTTTGAGCTTGCGCTCGGATCATCACTGCTTGCCCTTCGGCGATTACAGCAAGGCGAGTGTTGGTATCTTCGGCTTGATCAGCAGCATTTACGATTTCTGTTGCAGCTTTATTGAAATCTGCTGCCGCTTTCTGGCCAATATCAGCTTGGCCCATACCTTTACTTGCAGCATCAACAAGAATGTTTTCTCGGCGGCTTGCAATCTCGGCAAGCTTTTTAACCTGCTCACTTATCGGGAGTTTCTTAAGGGCTTTTGGGCTAACCCAAAGGCTTGTTCTGTAAGCATCTCCTGTAGCGCAGATAGTACCAAAATCGACATTATCAAAATCAACATCGGGCATCAATTTTGAGAGATCAGGTAATAAACAAGTCGCATCTTTTTGAAGCTGACTTGCGAGTTTTGATGCATTAATTATTGGAATAGCTATCTTACCAGCATTACCAATTGCACTGAGTTGCTCTTGTAGAAAATCACTATGTTGTTTCAACTCTTCCAGTTGCTTTTTCATTTCGGTGATTTGTTTTTTAGCTTCAGCAATAGCCTTTGCATCAACTACAGCCATCGCTGCAGTAGCGGTCTGTGGTGCTGCAATATTCAGACTAAGTGCAATTCCCAAGGCTAAGGCCGGGATTAGATGTGATTTAGCCATGTTTGCCCCCATTGTTCTTTGATTTGATCAAGGTTTGCATTGGCTTCAGAGCCAGCTTTATAAAACCGCAGAGCATCACCAAGGTTCGAGAGATCCACGTCAAGAATGGCGCTTTCGTCATAACCGGTTGTCATGTCTCGCTTAACAATGAGAACTTGTCGACCACCCCCAATGTGACCACCTGTTGTGATAAAATTCTTCTGTTCTTCGTTTAGATTGAACGGCTCCAGATCGTCGTGTCTGACCAAGGAATTAGGTAAGAAGATCAATGTTTGGGTATTGTTGATAATCCCCTCATGATCACTAAACTTCAAAAGAGCTGCAGGATCTTGGAAAGCCAGTCCTACCAAACCATTGAGCTTTCTGTACTCGCGGTACATTTCAAGCACTACATCACGGAAACCTTTGTTCCTAAGTAGGTTTGCAGCTTCATCAACAAAGATGGAAAATCCGCTGTGACTATTTTTTGCGGCTTGAGTAATTGACGTTGCGATATGTGCAACAACAGGTGCGCCCAATACTGGATCTTTCAGGGCTTCGTTCATGTTGATGCCCACGAGATAGGATTGCTTTAAGAAGCTAACCATCTGATCATTTGTCGCATTGAATACGTGTGAATAAAGGCCCTGTTTACCTTTCTTGTCCGTTACCCATTTAGCAAAGGCTTTACGGATTGGAGTGTCTCTTGGGAAGGCGTATTCGTAGATTTCATTAAAGGTTCTATATGGCGGCTGAAGCTCAAATGAGAGATCAATGGCATGGTTGATATGGTTGTCCATATCATCGGTGAGGCTTTCTCCAAGCATGGCTCTAATAATCAAATTGATTTGATGTTGTGTTGTCTTCGTGTTGATCAATACATCGAGCGGATTTAATGCGAGGTTTTCATAAGACTGATAAATTCCACCCAAAGTCTCGATCATATACCGAGCGCCTTCTTTGGAATCAAAGATGTAGTTACGAACGTCCTGAAACTTCGCCAAGCCACCAAGAAGGTGCATTATCAGAGTGGATTTACCGCCACCCGTCGGACCAAACAGAAGGTAATTCCCCGGTGATTGCGGTTTGTCTGAGACATGGAATTGGAAAGAATAGGACTGTCCAGTTGGGGTTTTAAATAGTCGAATTGGTTTATCACCAAAGGGACTGGCGATCTGACCTCTTGGTGAATATTGAAAAGGCCAAAGAGCTGCGATGTTTTCGTTCAGAAGGCGCAAAGGGCGGACAATTTTGTTTTGTCCAGGCATCCGATTGAACCAGCACACCGCAGCGGCTTTGGTTTCAACAGAATAAACCACGCGCCGACGACTAAGAACTTCCGCAATATCTTTTATCAGACTATCTAAAGTTTTAAGATTATCTGAGCGCGCAATTATTTGAAATTGTGTTTCAAATAATGTGGCTTGGTTTGAACTTAATAGTTCAGCAACAGCTTTGTTTTCAGCAGCAAAGTGAGCATTTCCAATCAAACCGGACTTATGCTCGTTTGCTTTGCGCATTAGTCCTGCAACAGTCTTTTCGTTATGCAGGGGAACAGATATTTGAGTAACTTCAATATCGCCCGTTATAGCCATAACTTCAGAGATAATCATTCCCTGTAAAATTTCTGGCCATGAACGTATGGCTATTACTTTACTGAATTGTTTTGTTGGTGTTTGGCACTCAATAGTACCATCATCTTGAAAGCTTAAATCGCTAGCAGGAATGTTTGCGGAAATGTGGTCACTGACATTCAACAGATCACGACGGAGATCACCACAAACCAGATAGTTTATGATACCTGTGAGATAACAGGGTTTTTGACTGTCTTCTGATGTTTGAATTGAACGACAGCCATAGTCAGAGAGGATTGTCGTTACTTTGTTAGATGCTTTTTCTAAAAGCGAATAATCCTTGTTTTCAAGGATGACGTACCAATAAGCAAAGAAACTATTTTTATAAACGCCTTGTTCGGCTTTACCGATTTCTTCGAGAGTTGGCGAGGGCCAAGTGGCGTCAAAACTCACGTCTTGTTGACGTTTTACGCCAATAAACCGTGCCGTTGTTTCTGTTTCTCCTATTTGATGAATAAGGTCTGAGCGACCTTTACAAAGGATATTCTGTTGCTCGAAAGGTTTGGTTTCGTATGGTTGGCCTTTTAAAGCAAACACCCGAAACATCGTGCCGTCTTTAAGGTAAACTGTCGTTTGATCTTCACCGATATGATCAAACTCTAATTCATCAGCCAGCCAATCTTGAGCAACGGAGCCGAGGAGTAAGTTTCTTGTTGCAGGAACGATCAAAGCCGCACCTCCAAGAACAAGACTGGTTGTAAGATATGCACTATCAAGCATGGTTTAACCTTTATCTCTTATCTGCTAGAGAGATTTCTTTAGATCCAGAAATCAGGGTGCGGGTGTTCTTTCCTTTAAAAAAACGACGAGGAAAGAAAATGACAGTTTCACAATGAGGGTCTTGTCGGCGTAGTCGCCAAACAAGGATCCCACCAATAACAAAAACGATAAGGGGAGCGATCAAAGCCAAAGACGCTAACCCAAGGAAAGAACAAATAGGGATAACCGGGGCGCTTGCCCCCAAAACAAAAACGAGAAGTTTTGGGGGCAGACCAAATATCGTTACTGGCGCTTGAAGGCTCTGGAATATTTGGCTGGTTGCCTTCATGATGCTGAATTTGAAAGAAGCAACCGAACCCCGGCTGGTCCTGCAGTAATAATCACACCGCAAATAACAACCGTCGCAATCTTACCCCAATCAAGTTTACCAGATGCAGCACCCCAAAGGGCGACACCAATAAGGCCAATTCCGATGATTAAGGCCCCAATATCCACCATACCTACTTCAAGGCTTTCCATGAGTGAAGTTGCAGGCTTCACCCAATCGGCTGACCCTGCAGCATAGGCATTGCTTGAAATCATTACGGTGGTAGTGAGTATAGCTTTTGATAACAGTTTCATTGTGTTTCCCTTACTTAAGTATAAAGAACAGGGCGGCAACAGCGGCCCAAACTAGGGTTGTGAGAAAAATTAATACTCTTTTGAAGGAGAGGATTTTTTGGTGAAGTTGTTCGGTGGTTTTTGCTTTTTCAGCTACTCCAGCTAGAACGTTCTCTAAGGATCCTTTAAGAGCTTCGTTTTTAAGGATTTCGAGGCTTTTGTTGACTTGGGCGGCACTCTCTTTTGAGACGTTAGATACAGCCTCAACAAACCTCTTTTCATGCCGTGAAAGCATCTCCTCGTAATCAGCCACAAACCCTTGATGTAGAACGACACCGATCATGACGGGGTCGGTTTCATCCACGATTAGTTTGAATTTTTCGCGGATCAGAAAGCGGGCTTCTTCAAGGCTCATAGCTTGTGAGGTTTGCTCTTGTGTCGGAGCTAAATCCTGATTGTCAGGCATGAAAAGCTCCTAGTACTGCAACAGGTTGATTTGCGAGTTGAGGTCACGCCAAATCATCTTGAGGCGCTGTTTGGCCATGATGTTGAATTCAGGGCTTTCTATAGCCTCATCGAAGGTGAGTTTGTTTCGCAACATGTGATCTAAATCCATGCCAAAGGTTTCTTTGCGAACTTCGGAAATGCGGATTAAGCCTTGGATCTGATCGGCATTGTTTTTGTAGAGGTTGCTTTGTTCAAAAGACTTACCGTTCTTTTCTGGCTTTCCGAAGAATTCATTGATCCACACACAAACTGGTACATCTGGGAAATGTGAGAAAAGATTATCTAATCCTGTTGTCGTGTCATTGAGCGCTTGGCCACCCGTGAGTACTGTATGCAAAACAACCTGGCACCCTTGCTCTTGCAGAAAAGAAATGACGCCATTTTCAAAAAGATAAGCGCAAAGCGGGACAAAGGTTGCGGCACCATTATCAACTACGAAGATGGTGTCATCGTCTGCAGCCATGATCCATTCGATCAGGTTGTCAAAAGCCCTGGGGTCAATGTTATCGCCTTGCATAATTTCAAGGCGTTCAACTCCGAAAGCCTTATAGCTGGCGAAAGTTGCATTGACGGGATCCGTATCAATGCCTCTGGCTTGGATATCGCGAGAAGAGAAATGTTGTTTGAGCAGGGAGGCAATATAGGATTTGCCAACACCACCCTTGCCCTGAAGGACAAAGTGAACTTGTTTCATGGATATTACCAATCAGTAGAATCAGAAGGTTTCGGATTGTGGAAAAACTTGGCCTTGGGGAGACCGCCATCATTGGGCTTTTGAAGCTTGGTAGGTGAGGGAGGGGGAGGCTTAACTGGAGTAGGGTTAGTCCGCGTTGCAGCGTCTGTGTCTTTCAGAGTTTTGGCATGACGCGAAAAGGTTCGCATGCCAACGGTCAGTTTGCCTGAAGCAACAAGAGTTTGATAAATTTCAGTTTGATTTTGACCTTGGGCGAATAACTCAAGGATTTCGATACGCAATGCAAAGACTTCGACTTTGCCTTTACCCCATTTAGTTCGCGACATTTCAACCTCTTCAAAAAAAGCTTTGATTTAGTTGAAATGTATGGTTTTACTAATATCGGATTTAGACCGATTAGAAGGGTAAATCCACATTGTGTAACCAGTGTGGTCTTACTGCCCCCGCAACCAACTAGATTAAAAAAGCCCCCACAGCGAAAGCGGTGGGGGCTTTTTTGCGTTCGGGTTGTTGGAGTTGAGGAAGGAGGATTTTCTATAAAGAAAAAGGGATAGCTCTTATTGATTAATTAGGGGTGTTTGGATATAATATCAATTCTACAAAAACAGCTACCACCCTAAATTTGTTTGGAAGATCAATGGATGTTCCCTTTAAGTTCAGGAGTATGTTAGCCGGTAAAAGTGGTGCTCATTTATGCATTTCATTTTTGCTTTTGGTAAGTTTTATTGGTGGTCCCACGGTTACATTCTCTGATGAGATTTCGCTGGAAGAGCGGCAGCATTTCCAAGCGCAACAATTACGTGAAGCATCGAAAGCAAGAGCTCAGTCGCAACTCGGATATGAGAATATCTATCGCGATCCGAAAAACCGACAGATTGATTACTACGCTCTAACACAGCAAATAAATATACTATCTAACATCGTGCGATCCCTCGCCGAGAGCCAAGAAACAAATTCTAATTCTAATTCGGGGGGTACCCCACAAACCTTGCCTCGGGCACTTAGCGTGGTTCGCTCTAGCCCTGAATCTCAAGTTGATCATATTTATGGACCCGCCGGACCTACCGAAAAGGCTGTTCGTCTGCTTCTTGAATATCAGTTGATGGTAAATGGAAATTCACGGTTAAAAGTCGGTGATATCAAGGACGAAAATAGTTTTATTTCTGCGGATGTGATCACCATTGATGGCTCGCTGGTAGAACGCTATCAGATTGATAAATCTACCGGAATATGGACGACGCAATAATATACACTTACAGGATTGAAACTTAAATCTTGTTTCCGGTGTAATGTCATATGGAAAGGCAACATAGTTATGCTTGGTTTCCAATACCACTCTTTTTTAAAGCCCATTTTGTTTTTGTTTGTGACACTGTTGGTACTCATCTTTTCGTATTCATCGGGGTATTCCCAGACAAACACAGAAACCTCTGATGAAAAAGTGCGAATATTGACTGAACCGGTTCAGGAAATTGCAGGCCCTAAACGGGTCGTTTCTGTGGGTAAGTTTGATGCGGTGGGGTCATTTGAACAAAAGTATGGTGACTGGGATATTGGTGGCGGTTTGTCGGCGATGATGACTTCAGCCTTGGTTGAATCTGATCGATTTATTGTTGTGGAGCGGGCCAATGTTCAACAGGTATTGGCGGAACAACAGATGAAGGGGCAAAATTTAACCAATCCGACAACAGGCCCCGAATTAGGACAGATAACCGGAGTAAACTTTCTAATTTATGGTTCTGTTACAGAATTTGGTTCAGAGGACAAAGGGGGTGGATTTGGGGTTGGTGTTTCCACGGGGACAATAGGCAATCTTTTTAGTGGCGCTCTTTCAAGGCAATCAGCTTCAGGGAAGGTGGCCATGGATATCCGGCTTGTAAACGCGACTACGTCTCAAGTTGAAGAAGTGTACCGGGTTTCTGAGCCAATTGATAACTCCTCTTGGGACCTCTCGCTTGGATATAAAGGTGTCAGTATGGGCACAAACCAGTTTCTGAAAACACCCTTGGGCGAGGCGACAAGAAAAGCAATTACCCGAGCCGTACAGATGATTGCTGCTAAAACGAATACAGTCGCTTGGACTGGTATGGTGGTCGATTTTGACGAAGGGCAGGTTTACATCAATGCAGGGACCAAATCCGGGATCAGGTCAAACGATAAGTTTATGGTTGAACGCATTGTCAAAAAACTGACCGATCCTCAAACCGGTGAAGTTCTTATGATACGGAAAAAGGAATTGGGGTTGGTAACGGTTTCAGATGTTCTCGAAAAGGTCTCCTATGGTGACTTTGTGCCGCTAGATATCGATGCGCCACAAAGAGGGGATCTTATTGTTATTGTTAGATAAATAGTAGTTACTATTTTATATTTTTTATTCGGAATAATAACGGTAACAAATGCTTATGCTTAAGTATTTTTATCGTTTTTAAAAACGGACATGTTTATTTTCCCTATTTTTCGAATAGGTTAAGGGAGCAGTTTTATGAACGACTTTTCGTTTTATTCTGGATGTACTCAAAAATACTCAGGCAAAATTTTGACCATTGGTCTTATGATCGTAGGTCAGTTTGGTTACGCTGAGGCACAGGAAGTTCCCTATAATTTTCAAAATCAGGGGTATACAGTCTTCACCCCTGGGCAAGTTGTCACTCCGGGCGGTGGTTATGCCAGACAAGCGACGCAAGCGGGGCAGGCAACACAAGCCCGCCAAGCCGAGGGTTATGTTTCTCCCTTTAGCCCGAGCCAACCCTATCGACCAACACTCCCCACAGCAAACATCATTGAGAGCCCTATACCCACGTACAATGTGCAAACATATAATAGTCCACCGTCCATAATTCGCGTAGCCCCTACGGAGACTAGCCCTGTTATATCAATGCCCTATCAGCCGAATGTATTGGGTAGAACGGGGGCGACAATCACTGGGGCTGAAACAAGAACAGGTGGCAACACTGTAATTTCAGTTTCTCCATCACAGCCTTCGGTTACTCAGAATATAAAAGGCCCCGAAACAAGCTCAATTTCGCGAGCTACTCCCACGACTTCATCGGTAACAACTCAAAGCGAGACGGCTGTTCCTTTAGCCCCTTCCAGTGTTTCAAGTGAAACAACTGCCGAAAACGTTGAGGCTGGTTCGGATGCCAAAACAGGGGAAGGCGACACCAAAATCACAGTGGAACAACCAGCTGCCATTACGGATGAGGGATCAAATGTTTCTCAAGCAGGTGGCGAGGTACATCAAGAAAAAAAGAAAAAAGTTCCGGGTATGACCTTGGAACAGATAATTGCCATGCGTAAAGCATCTGAGGAACGTGCGAAAAGAAATTTGGTTCGCGAAGATGTAGGTCCCATTAGCAGTATAGACACCGTGCGTGAATGGTCTGGTCCCAATTTGAACAATCTAATCACTCAAGTGGGCGAAATGGTTCGCTCAGCTGGCCAAGCTTCAATTGCAATGATTAAGCAGACAACCTTGGCGATTGTGGTTAACCCAGATGACATTGAGGATGTTGCAAAAAAAGAAGACAAAGAGCTTGAGGCTGCGAGGAAAAAGTTATTGGAAGAATTGGAGAAAAAAAGAAAATTAAAGGAGAAAATCAAAGAAGCTAAAAGACGAATGCAAGAAGAATTAGATCGTAAAAAAAATGATAAAAAATATAAAGCGCGAAGAGATGCAGAAGATAAGCTTGAGCAAGAACGCAAAGAATTGGAACGTAAAAATAAAGAGCTAAAAAGAAAAGCTAAAAAGCATGGAAAAGATGGCGAAGATTTAGAACGTGAAGATAAAAATTTACGTGAGATTGAGGATGAAATGCGTCGGGACGGTGATCCCAATTGCCGCAGTTCTGCCTGCCAAAATGTGAGAAGGCTTCGTGCTGATAACCAAGCAGATAAAAATACTCATAGAGAGACAGGAAAAGACCTTAAGGAGGAAGCCAAACAATTCAACAAGGATGTGAAGGATCATAAAAAGGCTGCGCAACTTGTAGAAGACATGAAAGATCAAAAATTTGGCATGAATGATGCTGAGTTTGACAAACACAAGGCTGATAAAAAGATAAAAAAATACACGACACAAGAGGATAAAATAAACCAGGCGATAGAAGATTTAAAGAACAAGGCGAAAAGACAAGGCAATACAACTGGTATTAACGATCAAGATGCGGCCGATTTCAGAAACCAAATGAAAGGTCTGGAAGGGCTGTTAGAGAGAAATGACCAGGCTCTTATCGATGCACAAGGGGATTCTTTTGTCGCCGAAGCTGTCTCTCTTGGGCTTGATGCCACAGCGGCTGAAAAAGCTTTTGCGCAAAGCAGGGAAACATTTGAGAAAGGCGTGGGTGTCGTTTCTTTAGGAGGCGGTGATCCTTCCATTTTTGACCATATACCCAAAGAGTTTATGAAGGAAATGAATGACGCTAAAATCATTAAAGATATGGATGTGGATACGCTTACCAATCTAGCCAAACAATATGGATCTGCGATAGAGCATTTTGATGCTACGGAAAAGGCACTTAAATCTGGAGAAATTCCAAAAGGAGGGTCGCCTAAGACTTTGGCAAAATTTGGTCAGTTAGCTGATAAGATTGATGTTCTCGAAAAAGAGAGAACAGGTGTCGCGGGGTATTTCCATAAGCTTGATGCGAAAACGAAAGATTTTAAAAGTTTTAAAAAAGCATACTTTAAAGAAAATCCTCAGAATCAAGATTTACCAAATGATCAATTACGTGAGAAATTCGATGAGGCGGTTAATGAAAGAAATAGTGTCGGCGAGCGACTTTCTGGGTTGCAAGAACAAGCCGGAGAAATCCGGTTGGAAATGCGCGGACTTCTTCCCGTTGTCGAGATTGATATCTTTAGTCGTCAGGTTGGATTGCTAAACACAGAAATAGCAAACGGGTTACCTTTAGGATCAGATGGTAAAGTTGACCGTAAAATATTTGGTAATAATGTGGCTGCGGTTGCTGATCAACAAGTACAACTCGCCAAGTTAGGCAGTGAGTTGGATACCGTAACCCGAAAGCTATCCGTCTTTAAATCTCAGAGCGGCCTTACCGCTCAACAAGCTCAACACACAGAAGTGCTTGCCTTTAAGCGGGATCAGATCAAAGCAAAACAGAGCGGGGTTGTTAAAAAACTTGATGCACTTGGTGTCGGCGGCAAAATGCAGGAAGGAAAGTTTGTTCCCACACCCATGACAAGAGGGGGCGCGATAACCTGGAATACTGCACGTGATCAGGTTGTAAATACCTTTAAGGGTATAGAGGAAAACCGCCAGAAAGTAGCGGAAGCAACAAATAAAAAAGTCAGTTTGGCTGATCTACCTGAAGAACCGGAAAAATCGAAAAAAAGTACGATCCAAAAGGTCTTGGATAAGGACAAAAAAGCACTGGAACAGATCGCCTCAAGAATGGGAGGCATCAGTGGGGCTGCATTAACAGAGTTTGTAAATAATAAAGGCAAAGGGGCCTCTGCCGATGAATTGGTTACCGGGTCAAATCAAATCCTGAAACGACTTGCTGACCCGATTGAACAAAAGAAAAGCAAAGAGGTTCTTGCGCTAGAGGCAGATATTGCAGGCATTGATGACAATATTGAAGCTGTCGAAGCTACGATGATTGCCGCGCGAGCACACAAAATCACCGGACTTGAAGTCGGTCTTAATATTCAAAGAGAAACACTCTTTAGCTCA
>CAJXUS010000078.1 GCA_913060675.1 uncultured Rhodospirillales bacterium | reverse complement strand
CCTGGAGTTACACTCCTCACGTAAACCTACCGATATCCGTCGGTAGTGGTTTAGTTCTAATGAGCAACGACTTTTACAGCCGCACATTTTGTATTCCACTATGTAAATGCGTCAACTTTTTTGCTCCGATGGGGACTAAAAAATTACAACCTATTGGATTTTTTAATAGAGAGAGTAGTATCATTATTTAAAGTTTTGGTTATTGATAAACTGTATTCTTCTCAAAGAAGAAATGGCAACTGGTTGTCCAAAATGATGAGGCGATAGGTTTATGGTTAAAAAAATGAACTTTTTTTTTCTGCTAATTCTCCTATTCAGTTTTTCATACGCTAAAGCAGACGAAATCGTCTTTGTTGGTGACCTTTGGCCTCCTTTCAACGCGGAGCCTTTGTCTGAAGACGAAGGTTATTTAATTGATATTGTACGTGAAATTTTTGAAGGCGAAGGACATACTGTCAAATACAGTGTCCGCCCTTGGACCCGTGCGATTATGGAAGTTAAAGCAGGTACTTTCAATGCCCTCTTAGGCCCTTTTAAATCAGAAGCGCCCGGGTTTATTTTCCCAAAAGAGGAAATAGGCGCTAGTACTCTATCTTTTTATACAAAGGCTGATAGCACTTGGATTTTCAATGGCATTGATTCTCTAAAAGAAGTAAGACTTGGCGTAATCCAAGATTATAATTACCGACCCTGGCTGCAGGAATACCGAACATCTCATCCAGAGAACTTTGTCGTTATGCCAGGCGAGAAGGCTATAGAGACAAACATCAAAATGCTGCTGAATGGACGGATTGATGTTATTCCGACAAATATGAATAGTTTTTTATACAGAGCAAAAACGGGCGGATATTTGGATAAAATAAGATTTGCAGGTCGAGATAATATTGGGGAAAGTCAAAAAATTTACATCGCTTTTTCACCGAACCATAATTCATCTAACAAGTATGCCGATATTCTCTCTACCGGACTGATTGAAATGCGGGCTTCTGGTCGGTTACAGCAAATTTTAGCAAAGTATGGATTAATTGACTGGAAATAATTGTTACAGTCTTTTTTCTGGCGAGTAAATAGACGCATTTCAAGAGCAAATACTGATAATATGCACCCAAACACAAATACCATTGCGTCATTCTTCAACTTCACTAGAACGATATACGAATTGTTAATTTTATAGTGTTTAGCGGTAAAGGTTCAGAGAATTCATTTTGTCATCATAAACACAAACAATTACATACTTTACTTTCTGTGACATTCCCGAACCAAATTATTTAGGCTAACAAGAACTTCATCCCCCCCCCTATATGTTCCATTTTCTTTTCGAACGATAATTTATAGGGGTGAAACTAATGCATAAAGCTTCTGTCATACATGCCGTGACGCGGCTGATATCCAGCTTGGAAATGGAATTAGAGGGAAAGGGAGTTGGAATAGAGATCAGTGAGGATTTCCAAGAATTGGAACGCGTTTGTCATTCTATTGAAGGCCGAAAACAAATCTCTGAGCCCTTTAGTTCCAAATATTATGACATCATGCCTCGAAATGGGTTTTGGGTGCGGGGGGTTAATACAAAGGGCGAAACTGTTGCTACGCAAGTCATGCGGCTCTCTGAACTTGGAGAGACGACCCTGGCGGTCTACTGGCAGCAACATTTAAAACGCCTCCACGGGGGAAAGCTCAAAGAAAGTTCTAGTCCAGCTGCTCAAAGGATAAAGGGGCGGGTGGTGTTTCATGGGGATGTCTGGGTGGATCGTTCTTGCGCGCGGCTGAATATTGCAGGTCTGATGTCCCGCATTGCGCTTTCTACAGCGCTTCTCAAATGGATGCCGGATTACGTTTACGGCTTTATGGACGAGAGATTATGTCTGTCTGGTTTTGCCTTGAAAGAAGGGTATTTTCATTGTGAACCCGTTGGGTCTCATTGGGCGGAACAGCCGAGAGAGATCAATCCGAACGATTGGCTGGTTTGGATGGATCGTCTTGATTTGGAATATTTGGTAATACAGAAAATGATTTCAAGCCCGTCACACTCCCAATCACATTTCCACCACCCCGAAAACGACAAGGCAACAACAAGCGTTCATAGCTGACCAGACAATTGCCTTTTATGGGATGATATAAAGGAGCAATGATCTCATGAACCAAAGGCTTATTTTCTGTTAAAACCCTTATATATTGTTCGGTGACAGCTTGATCGAATTCTTCGTCAGGTAAGGTTGATCCGTTACAATTTTTTGCCCAGTTTTGTCCAAAGACAAGGGCGGTCACGGATGTCATACCCGCATGAATAAGGGGAGGGATTTTGTCTTCCTGCTGGATTATCGATATTTGTATATTCTCAAGAATAGCCGATGTTTCCTGGTCAGTGCCGATGATACCGTCAGAAAGTTCCCACCACTTAAAACCCCGCTTAAGATTTGGCAAAGCCTTGTCCGAGAGAAAGGAAATTGGTTGCGATATTATATTTTCTTCACTCATTACCACAAAACCAAAGGAAGCTAATATATTGAGATCACACAACAATGCCTGTGTTCAGGCTGTTCATCAATACATTTCTTGAGAACGGTTATAAGTTAGTATTTGGCTGACAAACAGTTCTCAAGTATGTAGACAGTCATAATCAAATTTAGTCTTGATGTCTTCAATGATGGTAAATAAGGGTTCTTATTGCATTTATCAAGGCGTGCTGATCGAGTACTTGAACTAAAAAGATCAATTTATGTATCGTTACAATCAATTAGCCCAAGAGTTGGATGCAACAGAAGACTTTCGTGTTCTTCAGCGTTTGCAGGTGAAAAATCAATATCAAACTATTCAAGCTGACACGGCTAATATCCGTAACGGGCTCTATATTGATGTTGAGACCACAGGATTAAATCATGATCAGGATGAGGTCATTGAGTTGGCAATGATCCCTTTTCGGTTTACCCGTTATGGTCAAATTCTAGATCTTGGGCCTGTATTTGATCAACTACAGGAGCCTTCGAAGCCGATATCTGCCGAGATTACGGAATTAACCGGTATTACCAATGAGATGGTTGAGGGGCAAAAGATTGATGGCGAAGTCGTTTCAAAAATGGTTTCGCAAGTTGATCTTGTGATTGCTCACAACGCTGGCTTTGACCGTAAGTTCGTTGAGATAAATTGGCCTGTTTTTGAAAAAAAGTCCTGGGGGTGCTCTCAAAAAGACATTCCGTGGAGCCGGGAAGGTATCGCTGGGTCGAAACTAGAGTATATCGCGGTTCATTACGGTTTCTTCTATGATGCGCACCGGGCAGAGACCGACTGCCGCGCCGGCCTTGAAATTCTATCACGTAACTTACCCAGATCAGGTGAGAGTGCCTTAAAAGCTCTTTTAGAGAACGCAAGAAAACCCGTTTTCAGAATATGTGCCGAACAGGCACCGTTTCAAAGTAAAGATATCTTAAAAGCGCGTGGATACCGTTGGAACGATGGTGCCAATGGGCAGCCAAAGGCTTGGTATATCGACTGCCCTGAAGACGCACACGAAGCCGAATTAGAGTTTCTCAAAACTGATATCTATCAAAGTTCAACGACCTTTATCCCCGTTAAGCGCATAACCGCGTTTGAGCGGTTTTCAAACAGAATTTAACTCCCTATTCGACATTCACTTGTTATCTCTGGCGGTATGATACAGCCAAGTGATGGAATGCATGAAAATGATGAAAAAGAACTGCGTCTTGCCGCAATGAAATCGCCGTGTGTTGCTTGTCCTGGTATCTGCTCAAAAATATAAACTGCGGTACCAATCACTCCATCGTACATTATGTTGGCAGTTATATCTGATATATTCATATCGGCTACTCTTGGACAGTGTTTATTTAAATAAGCTATGTCATATGTTTTGGAGTAATTATATTCGATCTCTAAGGCAGTATTAACAGCTAAGAAAACACATATCAGTAATGTGATTTTTGTGATGGTAGATACTTTTAATCTCATCAACTTACTTTCAAACTAAGATCATGTTGCTAGACTTGAACGGTCAGAAGCAAGAGCTGCCACTATTTCAGAGGTTAACCGTGGAGTACGCTCCAAGATCAAATCCGCGGTAAGTTGGGAAAGGGCTGGCGCAGTTTGAACACCATACCCCCCTTGTCCTGCCAACCAGAAAAAACCGTCTGCTTCTGGCGCAAAGCCAACAACGGGTGTGCGGTCGGCGACAAAACTTCTCAATCCAGCCCAGGAGCGCTCAACCCGGGTGATCGGCATCGTCACGGCCTTTTCGAAACGATCCAGTCCTTCAGCTAAAATCATATCATCGACCCACGCATCATGAGGTTCTACGGGAATTTCTTCTGCGGGGGATACCATTAGTTTCCCCGCCTCTGGTTTCATGTACCAGGCCTCTGAGGCTGATACGACAAGAGGCCACGAAGTAACGTCATGGCCTGGAGGAGCAGGTAGAATAGCTGCGGATCGTCGCATGGGAATAAGGCCGACAGGGGTGATGCCAGCACGTTTGGCTATGACATCTGCCCAGGCACCGGCTGCATTAACAATGATCGGTGCGCTGAATTCACCTACGGGCGTTTTGACATGCCAGCACTGATCCTTGTGTGTGATCTCTAATGCTTCGGCTCCGGTTTCAATTTGTCCGTCATGGGATCGCAGCAAGCGGGCAAAGCCTTGCAAAAGACGATCGACATCGATGTCATAGGCATTGCGCTCTATTGCAGCACGTTGAAACCCATCGGGACGTAGAATAGGGACGAGATCAAGAGCTTCGCAAGGTGTAAGTTCGTCAATGCCAACGGCATCTTTCATATAGGCTTGATATTCAGGAATCTCTTCGTCGGTCGCGATCATTAATTCACCACGAAGCGATAAAAGCGAGTGATCTGATATGCCGTATGGTTCTTCCAGAACGCCTGCACTGGCCGCATTTAAGGCGCGTAATACTTCGTTACCGTAGTTCCTTATAAAAATGGCGGCAGAACGGCCTGTGGAGTGATATCCAAGAGCTTGTTCTTGCTCCAGCACAATTACTTTGGCATGAGGGGCGATACGCGCTGCAGCGCTAATTCCTGCAATACCACCGCCTATTATCAGAACATCTGTATTTTTACTCATAAAGTCATCTCATGGGAGCAGGCCGGAATGAAACCGAATGAAACCGAATGAAACCGACGGGAGCTTCGAATATAGGATCAAATTAAACAGTTATATTCAAGATGCAACTATGCGGCTTTTGGGGAACGTAACCATAACCGTAGTTCCATCATTAAGAGCACTCTTAATTTCGAGAGTTCCTTGGTGAAACTCAACAAACTTCTTGGTAAGCGACAGGCCAATTCCGGTGCCGGATTCTTCTGTTGTTTGGCTGGTCCCAACACGAACAAATGGCTCAAGAACCCGGGGGATGTCTGTGGCTTTCATGCCTATGCCGGTGTCTTTGACGGTAATTGTCAAACCTTCCGCATTGTTTGTTGCGGTTAACTCAACATTTCCCCCTCCAGGCGTGAATTTGATCGCGTTGGATAATAAGTTAATTAAAATCTGTTTTATAACTCTGGAATCACATATTAGAGATATCTTCGGTATATCGCCAACCTGGTAAACAATGCCTTTGGCTTCTGCAGAGCCACTGACAATCCGGTTTGTGTCGTCAATTATCGATGCCAATTCGACAGTCGTTTCTTCGGGCACATAAGTACCAGATTCGATTTTTGAGAGGTCGAGAATATCATTTATTATATCAAGAAGATGTTGGCCACTTGTATGGATATCGCAAACATATTCCTGATATTTATCGTTTTGGACAGGACCAAATAATTCTTGAATCATGATGTCAGAGTACCCCAAAATTGCATTAAGAGGGGTACGAAGTTCGTGGCTCATGTTTGCTAAAAATTCGGTCTTAGATCTGTTTGCAATATCTGCGTTTTCCAACGCAGCAAGCATTGCTTGTTTATCCAAGTGGCGTTGAGTGATGTCTCTGATTAAAATCACGACCCTTGCTGGAATATTATTGGCCTCCTTGATAAGGGCAGTGCGCGCCTCAAACCACCTTGAAACTTTATTGATTGTGAGGTGATATTCATGACTTTGGACCTCCGCCGTCTCCGCAGTTGTCTCTATGATCTGTAACCAATTTTCAGCATTTACACCTGTTGCCAGTTCGCGGAGGGACTTGCCGATCATATTCTCCCGTGGGTGAGCCAGCAGTTTTTGATCTCCATAAATATTCAGAACATCGCCTGACAACGAAAAAATAATACCAAGATCAGGCATCGCAGTTATATGTGCTCTGAGATTAGCTTCACTTTTTTGTTGGGATTCTTTAGCCGCAATCAGATGGGTTACATCCTGAGTTGTGCCTTCGTAGTATATAATTTCATTATTGTCGCCTCTAACAGCCCGGGCAGTTTCACTGATCCATTTGTGTTCACCCGTTTTATAGGTCGCAATTTCAGAGACAAAATCATCGACAAAACCTTGATCTTCCATAATTTGTTTAAATTCATCTCGCCTATCTTGCTTTAGGTACCAGTTATCAGGTCTAGAATTGGCAATTTGAATGAGCTCTTCTTCGCTCGCACAGTTATTAAGGCGAACGAGGTACGGGTTTGCTCTTAGAAAATTTCCATCGGGTGTTGTTCTATAGATACCAATACCCGCATTTTGAACGGTATTGCGAAAGCTTTTCTCGGCTTCATTGAGAGTCTCTGTTCGTAGCCTTACTTCCTCTTCAAGTCTTTGGGTCGTGCGGATAAGTGTTTTATTTGTATTTCTGTATACGACGATAGTTACCAATACCAGACCGAAAGAAAGTACAACAGCCATGAAAATTCCCTGTTGCCTAAGCCCTTGTATTGGACCGACAATCTCGGTATCAGGTGCAGAAAGGGCGATTGCAAAATACTTGTTATCAATTTGGGCTGTATTCCAGGAAATTAGTTTCCTTAAAACCGTTTTTTTATCCTGTCTGGTAACCGTAAAATGGTACTCTCCTTGGCCAGAGGGTTGAGAAATCAAAAGTTGATCAATGCGTTGTACGTCCGGATAATTTTTGTGTAATCCATCAAAAACACTTCTGCCAATGATTTCGGTTTCATGATCGTAAAGAATGACCCCGCTCTCATTTAGCATATATCCTGCACCGTGTTCTCCAGACCGCATCGGAGCAATATATTCGTTAGACAACACAGCAAGATCTACGACAGTAACCAATACCCCGCCGAGAATGTTTTTTGTACGGACGGGCACGATGAGAGCAAAAAACTGCCTTTTATCCGTAACAAAGAAGGGGGGGACAATAAGTTCTATTTCTGGTGAATTTAATGCGATCCAGTTTTGTTTTACCCACTTATTTATGGTGCTTTGGACTTCAGTATTTTCTGAATCTTGACTTAGGGTGTTGGTAAGTATGTCCTGATTTTTGTCGAATATATTTACACCCAAAATAGAAGGGTGAAAGGTTGTTGCTCTGCTAAGTTCTCTCTCTAGCTGATCATTTTGCAAGCGGCCTGCGAGGACCTGTGGAGCTGGGTATCGTGAGAATTCAAGGGTGTAGTTTTTGATGTTATCCAGGGTTGCTTGAAAAGCCTTCTGGGTGATGCGAGTTTGTAATAACTGCTGATCATTAAAGGATTGTTCTTGCTGTTGAATTGCAAAGCTTTCTAGCTTGTAAATTGTGAAAAAAAACACACCGAGCAAGAATATAATGACAGCTAGTGATAAAAGAGTTGTCGTACGACCAAACTTTACTAGTGAGCCCTGAACAACTGCGCTCATTCCCATTCCCCAACCTTAAAGAACCAACATCATCCCCTTTTCGAAAAGGTGAAGAGGTATAATCTGTTATGAGGGTACAGACTATTGATCAGAGGTTAACTATAGCTGAATAAATAACTAGAATTTTGAATTAAGAAGGATAACTCTGAACATAGGTTGGGTTCATCGGCTATCTATTTCGCAAGACCGAGTACTTCAACTTTAAAATGTTTCCTGCAAACTGGAACGTAGCGATCATTGCCGCCAATTTCCACTTGTGATCCTTCCCTTATGGCTTCACCGCTTTCATCAACACGCATAACCATTGTTGCCTTACTTCCACAATGACAAATGGTTTTGAGTTCGTGCAACACGTCTGCCCAAGCCAATAATTGCTTACTGCCTTCAAAAAGATTGCCTTGGAAATCCGTTCTCAAGCCATAGGCGAGGACTGGGATATTTAATTGGTCGACAATCTCACTAATTTGGAACACTTGGCCTTTCGTTAGAAACTGAGCCTCATCAACGAAGACACAATTTATTTTACGTTCAGATAATTCTGTTTTGGCCATTGAAAACAGATCATCTTCTCTAGAATAAATCAGAGCTTCTGCCTGCAGGCCAATACGTGAAGATATCTTACCCTTGCCATAACGATCATCCAAAGCCGCCGTAAAAAGTAAGGTTCCCATGCCGCGCTCTTGATAATTGTAACTCGATTGTAAAAGTACCGTCGACTTACCTGCGTTCATAGATGAGTAGTAGAAATAAAGCTTGGCCATTGGATCGATGCGTTACCTAAAGGGTGTGTGTCCCGAGAGTGTCGAGAATAGATAATATTTAGAGTGTTTACAGGCGTGCGAGCAATTTGTCTTTGGTTTTTTGGTCGGCAAAGGCATTTTCGAGAGATGTTCTTGTAATTCCCGTCAGTTCCTCATCCGAAAGAGAGAAATGCTTCGAAGCGATGTCGTATTCGTGTCCAATTGACGTGTGGAAGAAGGGCGGATCGTCCGAACTCAAGGTAACTTTACAGCCAGCTTCTCTTAACTTTAAAAACGGATGATCTGCAAAACTGGAGTAGACACCCAATGCAATATTACTTCCGGGACAAACCTCAAGGGTAATGTCTTGGTCTATTAACCGTTGAATAAGCTCAGGATCTTCAATGGATCTGACGCCGTGACCAATTCTTTTGACGGGGAGATGATCTAAAGCCGCGTGTACTGATTCTGGACCCGCCATTTCGCCTGCGTGAACATTACACAATAGTCCAGCCTCATGGCATAGGTTAAATGCAGGGGAAAAATCCGAAAGGTGATGAGCATTTTCATCGCCGCCCATACCAAACCCGACGACAAGGGGGTGCGGGTTATTAACTACCTGTTTGGCAACCTCTATGGATCTCTCTGGTCCCAGATGTCGAACGCAAGTAACGATAATTCGTCCCACAACATCAAAATAGGCTTGGGCATCCTCAATCCCTTGTACAATACCATCCAGATGGTCTTGATAACTCATGCCCGCCATTGCGGCATGATCAGGCGACGACATGACTTCGACATAGATTGCGTTTTGCCCGGCACATTGTTTTAAGTATTGATAGGTTACATCCCGATAATCTTCAGGGGTTTTAATAACCGAACTCGCAAGGTCATAGGCTTTTAAAAACTCGAGAAAGGTCGTCCACTTGAAGGTCTCATCATCATTGAACAGCTCAGAGGGAAGCGACATAGAATTTCGACTTGCCAGACGTTTCACCAATTCAGGAGAAGCGGTCCCTTCAAGATGATTATGTAATTCTGCTTTCAGTACCATTGAGGTATCCCTAAAGGTTAGTCACTTCACAGGCGAGTTAAATAAAAGAAATTCCGGCGTTAAGCTCGGGGATATTTAGATGCTTTGCAATGCTTTGACCGATATCAGCAAAGGAATTTCGAAGACCAATATCTTTTGACAGAATGTTTGGGCCAAAGGCGAGCACTGGTATGTTTTCACGCGTATGATCGGTGCCAGGCCAAGTCGGATCACAGCCATGATCTGCGGTTAAAATGACAAGATCACCCGGTTTTAACGCGTCGATAAGTTGCGGTAATTTGAGATCAAAGTCTTCGAGAGCTGCGGCATAACCTGCAACATCCCTACGATGGCCGTAGAGGCTGTCAAAGTCCACGAAATTGGTAAAAGTTAACGAGCCCGCTGGGGCGTTATGGATTTGTTCCATGGTTTTTTCGAAAAGTGCGTCATGACCGGATGCTTTGATGACTTGAGTTGGCCCCTGATGAGCATAGATATCAGCAATTTTGCCAATGGCGATCATTTCACGCCCCGCAGCTTTTACGCCATCCAGTAATGTTGGCGCAGGGGGGAGAACACTGTAATCACGCCTGTTCCCGGTTCTTATAAAGTCGCTTGCATTCGTGCCAGTAAAAGGGCGCGCGATAACACGGCCGATATTTAAATCATCCACTAGGTCGCGGGTTTTAACACAAAGATCGAGTAACCGCTCCAAGCCAAAGCTGTCCTCGTGTGCGGCTATTTGTATAACACTATCGGCAGAAGTATAGACAATGGGCTTGCCCGTCTGCATATGTTCTTCGCCAAATTGGGCAATGATTTCAGTACCAGAAGCATGGCAGTTAGCAAGTATACCAGGTAGCTGGCTTTGCTTTACCATGGATGCAACAAGATCCTCGCCAAAACAGGGTGTTGTGTGGGGAAAATACCCCCAGTCGAAGTTAACGGGCACACCCGCTATTTCCCAGTGGCCACTTGGGGTATCTTTGCCATTACTGGTTTCACTTGCTGCCCCAAAGATCGCTGTTGGTTTAATATTTCCTGAGAAGCCAGAAGGTAGGGTTCCTGTGCTTGTTTTGGCAGCGAGACCTAGGCCTAAAGCTTCCATGTTCGGCAAATTTAATTTGCCACTACGTAATCCCGTGATTTCGGCTTTGCCTTGTGCGCATTCTCTTGCGATATGACCGAGCGTGTCTGCACCTTTATCGCCAAAAGATTCTGCATCGGGCGCACCACCAATTCCAAAGGAATCTAATAATAAAATGAAGGCTCTAGACATTTTAATTTACAATTCTTTTTAAGATAGGTTTTGTTTCTTTGGGCTCATCTTGAGAGACACTCAGTGCTGCTCTGTATTGTGCAGCGGCCATTTCAGCGTCTTTTTGGTCTCGGGCGTGGACACGAGCGACGGGGGTATGGCTGTCGATTTTAGTCCCGATTGGCACGATATGATCAAAACCAACGCTATAATCCAAAGCCTGTCCTGCCTTACTTCTCCCCCCGCCAAGAGAAACAACAGCCATGCCAATTGCACGGGTTTCTACTGATGAAATATAGCCATCCTCAGGAAGAAAAACATCTAATACCAATTGTGCTTTAGGAAGATGCTTTGTTGGTATATCACAAAAATCTGACGGACCACCAAGGCCCGATATCATTCTTTGAAAAAGATCCAAAGCTTTACCATTATCCAAAACGCGTTGAATTTTATCCGTAGCCTCTTGTCCGTTCTGCGCAAGACCACCCGTAATCAAAAGTTCAGCACAAAGGGCCGTGGTAACTTCTTCCAGACGGGGATCACGTCTTTCAGACTTGAGAAACTGTAGAGCTTCATGAACCTCCAGGCTATTTCCGGCAGTGGTACCCAAAACCTGGTTCATATCCGTTATCAAGGCTGTTGCTGGCAATCCTGCCCCTTTCGAGACCCGAACAATTGACTGTGCGAGCTCTTCAGCCATCTCTGGGCTATCTGCAAAGGCGCCATTACCGACTTTGACATCCATCACAAGCCCCTGTAGGCCAGCAGATAATTTCTTAGAAAGTATCGATGCGGTAATCAGGGAGATAGATTCTACCGTGGCAGTAATGTCCCTAACTGCATAGAAACGTTTGTCAGCTGGTGCGAGGTTTTCTGTCTGCCCAATAATAGCACAGCCCGCTTGGCGGGTGACTTGCTTGAAACGATCAATATCAACGACGGTTTGGTATCCCGGTATGGCATCAAGCTTATCCAACGTTCCGCCGGTATGACCAAGACCTCGGCCTGAAATCATCGGAACATAACCGCCGCAGGCTGCGATTATTGGTGCCAGCATTAAGCTTAGTTTATCACCAACACCACCCGTTGAATGTTTGTCGAGTACCGGACCAAGATCTTTTAACTCGGACCAATTGATGACATCACCAGAACAAGTCATCGAACGGGTTAGCTCAACAGTTTCAGGTTCGGACATACCTTGAAAGAATATGGCCATTGCGAGGGCCGCGATTTGCCCTTCACTAATCGATCCGTTGGTGATGCCCTGAACAAAAAAGGTTATTTCCTTTTCATTCAGGGGCAGACCTTCACGTTTTTTCCGTATGATCTCTTGGGGAAGGTACATTAATACCCGCCTTCGTCTGCCACCTGTTTTTGATGACCGAGAACATTCAAGAGATCATTTAAAAGACCACTGGCGCCAAAACGGAAGTTCTTTGAATTCACCCAGTCAGGCCCCATGATATTTGTGGCAAGGTCCATATATTCAACAGCTTGTGCATGAGTTCTGATACCACCAGATGCTTTAAATCCACAGGGCTTACCGCTGTCTTTGATCGCCTTCAACATGGTTTCTGCGGCCTCAAGCGTGGCTGAGACGTCCGTCTTTCCTGTTGAGGTTTTGATAAAATCAGCCCCAGCATTTATGGCAGCGATACTCAATTCATAAAGAGATGAGAGATCTTCAAAAGCGCCGCTTTCGAGAATAACTTTCAGGGAAATTTTTTCGCCACAGATATCTTTGCAAGCCCGAACCAATTCAGGAGCACTTGTCTTATCGCCTGCTATCCACGTTTGGTAAGGGACAACGACGTCAACTTCTGTCCCGCCCAACTCAATGATATTTTTTGTCTGAGCTATAGCGGCATCGAGGCCTTCGTTTCCGCTCGGGAAATTTGCAACAGCGGCAAAATTCACGCCCTTATCTTTAAGGGCATCTTTACAAACTGAAATAAAGGGAGGAAAAACGCAGACTGCGGCTACTGGAGTAAAGGGTGTTACGGCCTTTGAACACAGCTCGCGGATGGATGCTTCACTATCATCTGCAGACAGGCTTGTAAGATCTAAAAGGCTTAGAGCGAGTTTTGCTTTATCAGTCATTAGCGTTATCCAGATCTTTTAGATAGCAGCTTACCAACGTTATCAGGCTTTGGGCAGCGGTTTTAGCATTGCGCATTGTTTGCTCATGGGTGAGGGCCGTATCACTCATTCCAGCACCGTAATTGGTTATAATGGACATGGCAGCCGTATTAATACCAGCACGGCGAGCCAAAATAACCTCAGGTACAGTTGACATGCCGACTGCATCGGCACCTAAAATGGCCGCCGCTCTAATTTCAGCTGGCGTTTCAAAGTTCGGACCAGAGAACCACATATAGACACCTTCATGCAGTTCAATTCCAATGTCTTTAGCTGTTTTCGCTAACTCAGTCCGCATTGCAGGATCATAAGCGTCAGTCAAATCGACAAACCGATCATTGCCGCGCGCGCCGATTAAAGGGGACATCCCGGAATAATTAATATGATCAGTGATGAGCATAATACTTCCGGGACCCGCAGCTTTGTTAAGGCTACCTGCAGCATTGGTCAGGAGCAATTGGGAACACCCGAGCTCTTTAATGGTCTCGATAACGGTTAACATACCGGTGGCATTACCATTTTCATAGTAATGGCTGCGCCCTTGCAAAATAAGGACTTCTGTACCGTTGATTTGTCCCAGAATGAGTGATCCTGCATGCCCTTCGACAGAGGGTTGCGGAAAACCGGGCAAATCTTTGTATGAAATAGTAATTGGATTTTCGACAGCTTCGACGAGTGGTCCTAAACCAGAACCAAGGATAATTGCTACTTCTGGGATAACGCCCTTAAGGCGGCCACGGATAAGTTCTGAAGCTGTGATATCCGTGGATTGTTTTGAGTTAGTCATGTTTCAAATTATTAGGTCCAAATGAAAAAGGAAGAAGATCTTCTATTGTAAAACTCTGTCGTAAACCTTCCGGTCCACAAACGTGTATTTTTGTTTCGGGTGTCGAAAATTCACGAATTTTTTGACGACAACCACCACAAGGGGTGACTAAGGCTTCGCCTGAGCCCATTACATAAATCTCTGCTATGCCCTTGCTGCCGTTTTGAACCATTGACGATATAGCTCCGGCTTCGGCACAAACGCCCAAAGGATATGCTGCATTCTCGACATTGCATCCGCTATATGTTTCCCCCTCGGTTGAGATGATAACGGACCCTACGTGGAATTGGGAGTAGGGCGCATAAGCTTTTGACATGTTCTCCTGTAGTAAGGAGATAATTTCAGATTGTTCCATGCTATCTCTCTTTTACGTACGGATTGCCAATTGCTTTCGGCGCGACGGCTTTGCCAATAAATCCAGCCAGTAAAACGACGGTTAGTATATAAGGCAGAGCCTGCATAAACTGTACGGGAATTTCACCTATTCCAGGCAGGGACACACCTTGAAGTCTGACCGCCATGGCGTCTAGGAAACCAAATAGTAAACAGGCAAGAAGTCCAGGTAGGGGTTTCCATTTACCAAAGATCATTGCTGCAAGGGCAATATAGCCTTGACCCGCAGACATCTCTTTACCAAAGGCTGCATTTTGACCTGTGGAAAGATAAGCACCTGCTATACCGCATAGAATACCAGCGCAAATTACGGCGCGATATCTGAGGAGGGTAACAGAAATACCTGCGGTATCAACGGCTTGTGGGTTTTCACCAACCGCACGTAAGCGTAGGCCAAAGCGTGTCTTGTAGAGGATCCACCAGGTAATCGGAACGGCAATAAAAGCAACATATACGAGGAGGTTATGCCCGCTTAAGAGTTCGGTATAAATCTGACCCAGCAGAGGAATATCGGCAAGTGTCTCTGCACCCGGAAGTGTGATCGGTGAAAAGCGTGCATCACCGCTCAAAGTTGGTGTTTGTCCGCCCTTATGGAACCAAGCCACGCCAAGCGTCACGGTCAGTCCTGAGGCCAGAATGTTAATGGCAAGGCCACTGACGACTTGATTTCCTCTGTGGGTGATACAAGCAAAACCATGAAGAAGAGCCATGACAACCGAAGTCATGATAGCTGCACCCAAACCAACAAAGGCAGAGCCGCTAACAGCCGCAGCAGCAGCTGCCGCAAATGCACCCGCGAGTAGTTTGCCTTCAAGGCTAATGTCGATAATTCCAGAGCGTTCAGAGAATATACCTGCCATTGCACAAAGTACGAGAGGTGTCGAAACTCTGAGTGTAGAATCAAGTGCAGAAATTAATAGAAGTAGAGTATCATCCATTATTTTACTCCGCCGCTACGGTTTGATTTTTTGGGGTCAAAGCGAAAAAGAAGCGCTCTATGGTTGGCCTTGCCATATATGCCAAGGCACCACAGAAAAGAATGACGAACCCTTGAATGGTTAAAACCATTTCTTTTTGAATAGTTGATATTTCAAAAGAAAGCTCAGTACCTCCTTGGTAGAGGGCGCCAAATAATAGGCTGGCAATAACAATTCCAATCGGATGATTACGGCCCATAAGAGCGACAGCAATACCTGTATAACCATAACCAGCGGGGAAATCCATAATAAGTCGGTGGTGAACACCCATGATTTCATTGATACCAACAAAACTGGCTAGGGCACCTGAAAGACACATGGTTCCGACAATGACACGGCGGGTGTTAATACCGCTGTAGTTAGCAGCATTATTATTAAATCCTAACATTCTCACAGCATAACCCCATCGTGTATGCCATAAGAATAGCCAGACAAATACACTGCTAATAAGCGCTAACAGTATTGAAAGGTTAAGAGGTGTATATTCGATTTTTATTCCAAACCAACCAAAAGCATCCTGAAATGTTGGAATATGCGCGGTCTCCAGCAAATCTCTGCTTTCTGGTGATCCAGATCCTGGCTCGATTAGGACGTTTGTTAGTATATAATTTATCAAGCTATAAGCGATAAAGTTAAACATAATAGTTGTAATAACAATATGGCTGCCGCGATACGCCTGAAGATAAGCCGGAATATAAGCCCATGCTGCTCCGAATAACCCGGAAACGATAATTGCTAATGGCAGAATAACCCACAAAGGGACGTATTGATCCAGAGCTAAACAAAGGAGACCAACACCAAGTCCCCCAATATACGCCTGACCTTCGCCACCAATATTAAACAAGCTGGCATGAAAGGCGACCGCGACGGCAAGCCCCGTAAAGATGAAATTGGTTGTGTAGTAAAGGGTATATCCGAGATTGTAGTCGTTACCAAAAGCGCCATAAACCAATAGCTTAACAGCTTCTATTGGATCTTCACCAATGATGAAAATAACCAAGCCAGATACAATAAAGGCAAATGTTATATTAATGAGAGGAATTAAACCTACATCAATCCAGGCAGGTAATGTTTTACTGGGACTACTCATACCGCAACTTCCTCGGAATGATCATTTTTACGGTTACTAATGTCTTTATTCTTTTCATCAGGGGGTAGATCGGCTTTTTGATTGCCAGCATTCCCCATCAAAAGCCCGAGTTGTTGTGCATTGGCATCTTTACCGGAAACTTCACCCACGATTCGACCTTCAAACATGACCAGAATACGATCACTCAAGGACATGATCTCTTCAAGTTCGACAGAAACAATGAGGATAGCTGACCCTGCATCACGCATTTTAATCAGGTTTTTGTGGATAAATTCAATTGCCCCGATGTCGACACCGCGGGTTGGCTGACCAACAAGCAGGACTTTTGGATTACGATCCATTTCTCTAGCAAGCACGAGCTTTTGTTGATTGCCTCCAGAAAAATTAGCAGACTTTAGGCTAGGGTCTTCAGGCCTAACATCGTAATCGTGCATTAATCTGGTGCAATTTTCCTCAATTGCCTTTTGATCCATAAGGATTTTACCATTAAATGCGGGATCTTCGTGAAAACCCATAATCGCGGTTTCTCTGGCGGCAAATGCGTTCACCATTCCCATACGGTGCCGATCTTCTGGTACGTGACCGACGCCAATATCCCGGAATTCTTTTGGTGAATAATGAGCTTTAGGTGTGATTTTAACATCACCAATTTGGATGGACCCTTTTTGCAGAGGGCAAATGCCAGAGAGGGCAGCAAGTAGTTGAGTTTGGCCGTTCCCCGAAACTCCGGCGATACCAACAATTTCACCAGCACGGAGATTGAGAGAAACACTATCGAGCAGGACAACGCCACCTTCTTCATGGGTTAAGTCGGTAGCCTCGAGTAATATCTCAGCTGGATTGGCATCCGTTTTATCAACTTCGAGAAGGACTTTACGTCCAACCATAAGCTCGGCTAGCTCGTTCTTGGACGTTGCAACGGTTTCTCGCTCAGAGACCATAGTGCCAGCACGCATCACGGAAACGCGATCTGTAATGGCCATGATTTCCTGTAGTTTATGGGTGATCAGAATAATGGATACACCACGGCTGCGGAGTATATCCAATATTTTAAAGAGCTGATCTGTTTCCTGAGGCGTTAACACACCTGTGGGCTCGTCGAGAATAAGAATCTCGGCGCCACGATACAGGGCCTTTAAAATTTCTACGCGTTGTTGTAGCCCAACAGGAAGATCTCCTGTTAAAGCGTCAGGATCGACAGATAAGCTATATTCTTTTGATAGTTTTATCAACTCTTCTCGGGCAGTTTTACTACTCTCATTTAAAAGTGTACCGCCTTCTGCCCCGAGCATGACATTTTCAAGCACTGTAAAGGTTTCTACGAGCATAAAATGCTGGTGAACCATACCAATACCAAAAGAAATCGCATCTCTGGAGGAGTGGATTGTCTTTTTGTGACCATGTATGAAAATATCTCCACTATCAGCTTCATAGAAACCATAGAGAATACTCATCAAGGTAGATTTCCCGGCACCATTTTCACCAATGATGCCGTGGATCGTTCCCGGGAGAACTTTTAAATCCACATTATGATTTGCTTTTACAAGGCCAAAGCTTTTGCTGATGGCTTTTAGTTCAATAGCAGGTGGGGGAGCTGATTGCTCCCCCACCGCGTCAGACTGACCAGTCGTGATGCTTTTTATACTCATAAAAAACCTAAATACAGTATTTTAAATTTCTGAAGACAGTCTCAATTAAAGAGCAGGACAGGAGTTGTCCGAGGTAAAGTCATGAACAGAAATTGCACCAGAAACGATACCTTCACGAGCAGCTTTTACTTTTGCTTTCATAGCGTCAGTAATAAGTGACTTGTTGTTATCGTCTAATGCCCAGTCAACACCGTTTTCAGCTAGGCCGAGAGCGTGAAGTCCTGGTTTCCAAGTACCTTCCATGGCTGATTTAAAAGCATTGTAAGCTGCAACATCAACACCTTTGGTCATTGACGTCAGCATAGTACCTGGTTGGATGTGGTTTTGGTTTGAATCAACACCAATAGCCAATTTACCAGAATCTTTTGCAGCTTGGTAAACACCAATACCTGTACCGCCGGCAGCAGCAAAGATAACGTCAGCACCTTTGTCAAACTGGCTTTTTGCTAATTCAGAACCTTTACTCGGATCGTTCCAAGCGGAAGGTGTCGTACCGGTCATGTTGCTATAAACTTCGGCATTTGCGTTCGCAAATTTTGCACCTTGAGCATAACCACAGGCAAATTTACGAATAAGCGGAATATCCATGCCGCCGATAAAACCTACTTTGTGGTTTTCGGATGCCATTGCAGCAAGAACACCAACGAGGAAGGAGCCCTCATGCTCTTTAAATACAACAGACTGTACGTTCGGAAGATCGACAACAGAATCGATGATGGTGAAACGAATATTGGGGTATTCTTTTGCAACTTTTTCAATTGCAGGCCCTTGAGCAAAACCAACGCCGACGATTGGATCTGCGCCACGTTGAGCCATTTTACGAATAGCTTGTTCGCGTTGTGAAGGGTTTGTTACTTCGAATTCTCGGTATTTAATACCTGTTTCTTTGGAGAACTTTTCTACGCCGTTATAAACACCTTCGTTAAAGGATTTATCAAACTTACCACCCATATCAAATACGACGGCTGGTTTGATTTCTTCGGCGTGAGCGGCTGCGGCCGTTAATGCAATTATTGACGCAGCAGCCGTCTGGAACAGCTTCTTCATTTGAGTGCCCAATCCCTGTCTATTGGTTATTAAATAGTATTCTAAATCTTTTTGCCGATCTCCAATATTGCTCGGAATCGGACATCTATGGTGAGGCAAAACCCTTCCATGTTCAACCAATCGTTAAAGCCTTTGCTAAAAAAATTGTTCAACCGGTCAAAAAAAAATCCATTTTTCTCGTAAAAATAACGACATATTCAATAAAACATTAAGTATTGGTGAGTATGCTTGTATGCAAATATGGGGGTCATCTGGGAGCCAATAATGAGTAAGATCGAGTCACAAAAAGAATTTTCAGCCGAACGGGGGGTCCGCCTGCGTCGGGGATTAGCGCCAACTGCGACCGTATCTAATATGCAGTTGTTTGAATCTATTAATGAACTTAGATCTGAAATAAAGGCACTAAAGCAATCGAATTCCATGCAACGGCAGGCTTCTTCTGAAATGTCAGAGGAAGAGAAAAATTATAACGATGCTGAGGATGTTCGTGTAGAAATCGCGCAAATGGTGCGCATGATCGGGAAAACAAAAAAAGAAATTGCGCAAATCAAACATCCTGATGATGTAGATGATTCGTTTGCGCAGTCCACGAACGAATTAGATGCTATTGTTATGGCGACGGAAACTGCTACCAATAATATTCTCGATGCGAATGAACGAATTGAACTAACCGTTAATGAATTGTCTGGTCTTTTACATGACGATACAGATGTGCAAACGGCATGTGACAAGATTGCAAACGAGGTTATTACAATTCTTGAAGCCTCTAACTTTCAGGATATTACGGGTCAGAGAATGACCAAAATCATAAATACACTCCGTTTTATTGAAGACCGGATTGTATCTATGATTAATATCTGGGGTGCGGAAGCTTTTATGGACTTGCCTGTTGGCGCTGACGATGAAAGAGAAGGCGATGATCAATTAATGAACGGGCCTACTGCTGAAAATGAAGGCATTACTCAAGATGACATTGATGCGTTATTCGATTGATAATTTAGATTAGTCAGATTTAAAAAAGCGGGACTATATTTAGCCCCGCTTCAGAACGCTGACAAACCCCGTCATATTTGGCGGGGTTTTGTTTTGTACTAAG
>CAJXUS010000077.1 GCA_913060675.1 uncultured Rhodospirillales bacterium | reverse complement strand
ATACGAGATCAGCCTCGGTCTCGTGGGCTCGGAGATGTGTATAAGAGACAGACGTGGCTGGCCAGTTGATAATCTGATGCAGACCTTTTATTCCCGCGATCTCTACATCGTCGAGAAATAAACAAGACGGGGCACTCTTAAATGGGTGCCCCCTTTTTTGACCTGTGATCAGGTCCTGCGCTCAGGTAAAGAATAATGTTAAACCTTATCCTCAAACGGCTTGCCTTGGCTGTACCGACAATACTTGTGCTTATTGTGTTTTCGTTTTTACTTATGCACGCAGCACCCGGCGGGCCTTTTACCGCTGAACGGGCGCTTTCCCCTGAAATTCTCGCTAACCTAGAAGCAAAATACGGGTTAGATCAGCCGCTTTATAAACAAATTCTGATTTACATAAATAATGTCGTGTTCCATTTCGATTTTGGACCTTCATTCATTTATAAAGACCGCAGCGTGAACGAAATTATTGCGCAAGGCTTTCCAATAACCCTGACATACGGGTCCATTGCCTTTGTCCTGGCTGTCACAACCGGGGTCTCTCTCGGGGTGATGGCGGCAATTTATCACAACAGCTGGCTGGATTATTTGGCAGTGGGTATTTCGATAGGAGCTCAGGTTTTACCTAACTTTGTTATGGCCCCTATCCTGGTTTTGGTCTTCACCCTTTTACTGGGATGGTTGCCGGGAGGCGGTTGGGAGTACGGTGATCCCAAATATATGATTATGCCCGTCGTGGCGCTTGCGACCAGCTTTATGGCCTCCATTGCGCGTATAACCCGCTCTTCGATGCTGGAGGTAATGAATGCCAATCATATTCGCACTGCTCGTTCGAAAGGCTTGCCCATGCGTCAGATCATCCTGCGCCATGCTTTGAAGCCAGCGATGTTGCCCGTCATTTCCTATTTGGGGCCAACCTTTGTAACCATGGTAACCGGATCTGTAGTTGTCGACCTGTTCTTTTCTACCGGGGGCATGGGCTTGTTTTTCGTGAATGCCGCCTTGAACCGAGATTATTCTGTCATGATGGGAATTACGATCCTGGTGGGCGTTTTAACAATATTTTTCAATCTGGTGGTCGATATCCTCTATGCGTGGATAGACCCGAAAATTCGGCTTTAAGACAATGGTGTTTAAACAGGAAAATATAAAAAATCTTGCGCTTGTCGTTGCAGAGCAAGATGTCAAAGGCCGCTCTCTTTGGGCAGATGCTCGCAAGCGATTTTTTCAAAACAAGGCGGCTGTTGCGGGGATGGTTGTTCTTATTATTGTTGGATTGTTTGCACTTTTTGGTGCGCAGGTTTCTCAATTCACCAACGATGAAATCGATTTCATGGTGATTGGGCAGGTTGCTGAACTTGGCGGCCCGTCCTTTGCCTCGGGTCATTTTTTTGGCACCGATGATCTCGGAAGAGATCTCTTTGCTCGTGTGGTTCAGGGGACGCAAATATCATTGATGGTGGGTGTTGTTGGCGCGGCCATTGCCGTCATTGCCGGGACGCTTTATGGCGCGACCGCAGGATATATTGGCGGTCGGATTGATAATGCGATGATGCGCACCGTGGATATCTTGATGGCAGTGCCCTACATGTTTGTCATTATATTGCTGTTGGTGATCTTTGGGCGTTCGATCTCTATGTTGTTTGTCGGCATTGGCCTACTGTCTTGGTTGGAAATGTCACGGATCGTGCGTGGTCAAACCCTTAGCATCAAAAACAAAGAATATATTGAAGCAGCTCAGGCAACGGGCGTGTCCAGCTTTAAGATCATTCTCCAACATATTGTACCAAATTTAACGGGGATTGTTGCTGTATACGCCACGCTTTTAGTGCCACTTATGATTTTAACCGAAAGCTTTATTTCCTTTTTGGGGCTTGGTGTTCAAGAGCCGGATACATCTTGGGGTGCTTTGATTTTTGAAGGGGCGGGGACCATGCAGTATGGCACGCTCTGGCAACTGGCATTTCCCTTGTTTTTCTTCGTGATCACGTTGTTCGCCTTCTTTTTCGTTGGCGATGGATTACGCGATGCTCTTGACCCAAAGGACAGATAAAATGGCGTTACTTGATGTTCAAAACCTTTCGGTCAAATTTCGCACCAACGATGGCATTGTCAATGCAGTCAATGACGTTAGCTTTTCCATGGACCCAGGGCAAACTCTCGCCATTGTCGGTGAAAGTGGATCGGGGAAAAGCCAGACGGCCTTTTCTATCCTAGGGTTGCTTGCGCAAAACGGCTTTGCCACCGGATCTGTTGAGTTCAATGGTAAGGAGATATTAAACATTCTCACGCCTGATTTGAACCGGGTTCGAGCAGCTGAAATTGCCATTGTTTTCCAAGATCCCATGACCTCGCTCAACCCCTATATGCGGGTGGCCGATCAGATGGCGGAGGTCTTAGTCCACCACAAGGGCCTGTCCAAAACTGCGGCGGTCAAGGAAGCCGTTCATATGCTTGATGCAGTGAAAATTCCGGGGGCAAAGGGCCGTGCGCAACAGTATCCGCACGAATTTTCTGGCGGTATGCGCCAGCGGGTTATGATTGCCATGTCCTTGCTGTGTCGGCCGAAATTGCTGATAGCGGATGAGCCGACAACGGCGTTGGATGTAACCGTTCAGGCGCAAATCATGTCCTTATTTTCTGAAATCCAAAAAGAGTTTGGCATGGGTGTCCTTTTAATTACCCATGATTTGGGCGTTGTTGCCGGGTTTTGTGAAGAGGTTTTGGTGCTTTACGGCGGGCGGGTGATGGAACAGGGACCTGTCGATCCAATCTTTGAAACGCCTTCTCACCCCTATACCCGTGGCCTTCTCAAAGCCATTCCACGCATTGATAAGGGAACAAAAACGCTGGACACCATTCCGGGATCTCCGCCCAATATGATGCAACCCTCTTTGGGCTGTCCTTTTGAACCGCGGTGCCAGTTTGCAATAGAAGACTGTGCGCAGCGCCTTTCACCTTTAGCAGAATTTTCCAAAGGGCGTTTTCGATCCTGTAACCGGGTATCGGAGGATATCGCATGAGCACGTCACTTTTAAAGGTCGAAGACCTCAGGGTTTCATTTAGCCTTAAATCCCAAGGCGATATGCCATGGACAAAATCTCGTGTTCTCCAAGCCGTGGGTGGCGTGAGTTTTGAATTAAAACAGGGGGAAACGCTTGGTATTGTTGGTGAGTCCGGCTGTGGAAAATCCACCCTTGCTCGCGCGTTGATCCGCATGGTCAAAGCAACAGGACGTGTTGTCTGGATGGGGGATGAAGAACTTCTGGGTTTGAGTAAGTCCCAGATGATGAAATATCGCTCTGAAATTCAGATGGTGTTTCAAGATCCGTTGGCGTCGCTCAACCCGCGTAAAACCGTGGGGCAGATTATCGCGGAACCTCTGCGTACTCATAATCCAAAGCTTTCCAAGGATGAGGTTGTTGCTCAAGTCAAAGCTATGATGCAAAAGGTCAGTCTGCTGCCTAACCAGATCAACCGTTATCCGCATGAATTTTCCGGTGGACAGTGTCAACGGATCGGCATTGCCCGTGCGCTTATCGTGAAGCCAAAGTTGATTATATGTGACGAGCCGGTTTCAGCACTTGATGTTTCCATTCAGGCACAGGTCATTAATTTGTTGATGGAATTACAACAGGAAATGGGGCTTTCCCTGGTCTTTATTGCCCATGATCTAAGCGTCGTGAAGCACATATCAAACCGTGTCATGGTCTTGTATTTGGGTAAGGTAATGGAAGTTGCGGATCGGGATGATCTCTATGATAATCCCCGTCATCCTTACACACAGGCCTTGATATCTGCAGTTCCTATTCCAGATCCTAAGATCGAACGGGCAAAGGATGTCATTTTGCTTGAGGGAGATTTACCAAGCCCCTTGGCACCACCGTCAGGCTGTGTGTTTCGAACACGTTGTGCCAAGGCACAGGCGATTTGCGGTGAGATAGCTCCAGAATTAAAAGCGCCGGAAGAGAAAGAGGGCACAGTGCTGGCTTTAGAGAAGGAAAGCACACACCGGGTAGCCTGCCATTTTGAGTAACTGATCGCCAAGCCATCTTATCTGAATATAAGCCGAGCATGATGATGTTATTAACGGATAGTATTTTTAAGGGATAGTAAATGAACAGGCCCGCTTTTGGGCCTGTTCAACGGTGTAAGTTAACTAGTCCGGGTGATCAGCCTCTAGATTTCCTTTAGTCAGCGGCAAAGCAATAGAACAGACCCGCGCCCCCAGACTTTGGTAGATCGGCCTCACCACAACCACGAGAATCATGGGCAGCGTTCCACGAGGTGTTGCCGCCGCCATGGCGATCGTGATGGCCGACCGTGGCATTGCCTTCACCAGAACTGGTCCAGTTGCTACAAGTATGATCGGCTTTTTCTCTTGGAAAATAGGCGGTGCCATCTGCCATGGATCCGGTGAGAATATCGTGGCGGTTGGGTTTGTCTCCACGTCCGTTCACCCGGTTGCCGCTTTCGTCAACCGCGGTACGCATGATGATGTTCGGATTGAGGTGGAGTTGGTCAACATCACTGGCAATCAGCTCACCATGGGCATTATACCAAGGACCAAGGCCAATGCGATCACGTGCGGATACACCACGCTTGCCTTTCTCTTGGGTGCTTAGATAAGCTTTCCAGGTTCGTCCTGTCGATCCCGCAGTTTCTGCCAGTTTTGTGCAATGGGCATCAGCACCCTCCAATCCGCCAAGGTTAGCGCCCTGACCAAGGCCAACGGAAGTCACAAAAAAGCCCATGGGATGATCTTCGGCAGCAATCGCATTGGGCATTGCCATTATGAATAGAGTACCAGCAACAACGAGTGATTTAGAAATAGTCATATCGATTTCCTTATCTGATCTTGGATCTGTTCTTGGTTTCACTTCGAAGGTTCTATTAGTGGTTTGAAGGGGACATAAAAGGTGGTTATTTTGCGAGGTGCAGGTTGAATAACCCAATCATATTTCTGTGATAGGTTACGCTATTAACCCAGCTTTGCGAAGCCCAGAAGTTATTTTCTCTGCTTCAGCTGGATCTTTGAAAGGTTGTTTTTATATGTGTTTCTCGAATTGACAGGGCAGGTAGATATTTTTGAGTTCGTACTAAATTTTATGGAATTCTTCCCTTTGTACCATGTGATCAAGTACAGACTCATTTGACAATTTTGAGGGAGTTTTCGCGGTATGACTAAAGGCCGCTTATGTTTTGTTGAATACTATCAATGATATCGGGGATTGGAAGAGTAGGCGGGTTTAGGTTGGAGCGGACCAGGACGATAGGTTCTCTGGCTTCAGGATTATTTATCGAAACAGTCCGCAGAGGTTTGCCATCGTAACTGACATCTGTGGGCGGAATGGTGTAACTAATACCAACGCCTTCGTTATTTGCGGCGAGAGAGCGCATAACCTCTAGCGAAGCCGCACGGTGAACAACCTGCGGGAGTGCCCCCTGCGCCCGAAACAGGTTGATCATATGGCGAATGGAGAGCCCTTGTTCAGAAAGAATGAGCGGTCTGTCTGAGAGGTCTTTCAAGGTTATTCCATTTCGCTCAGACAAGAGATCACTGGGGTGTAAAAAGGCATGGGGGGATACCGTGCCTAAGAGATGCTTGCCAAAACTAGCGTCCAGGCCGAGATCATAGGTGATCGAGATGTCGATTTGACCATTTTGCATCCCCATTGCGAGGTCTTCAAACCCTGAAACTTTTGGTGTGACGTCAACCGATGGAAATTTGGTGCGTAGATGAAGCAGAGTGGGAGCCAGGTAAGTCGGCGCGAGATCATCAAAACACCCAAGGGTGATATGGTGTAAGCCTCGGTTGGCAAGAGTTTTTGGGTTTTCCAACCGTTCGGCGTCTGCGAGCAGGGTTTCGGCATCGACAACAAATGCGCGACCAAATGAAGTCAAAGTGATCGGCGTGCCTTTGCGGCGGATGAATATCTTCTGACCCTGACGTTGTTCGACCTGGGTAATGGCAACGGATAGCGCAGGTTGTGACACGTTGAGTGTTTGTGCTGCAACGGTCAGGCTCTCTGCTCTGGCGATTGCAACCACGTATTCGAGTTGTCGAAGGGTTAAATATAACATGAAATTATATTTATATTAATCAAACATTATTTGAAACTATTTATGTAATTCGCCACACTTAAATCCAACAACAATAAACAATAATACACTACAAATTAAAACGGGAATTTACATCATGTTACATTCATTACTTACCCAAGAACATGTCGACGCTTATCAAAAGGACGGTGTGGTTCTGATCAAGGGATTGCTTAAGGATTACGTCGAACCGCTTCGCCGTGGAATTGAAACCAACATGGCAGAGCCCGGCACCTATGCTGCGGAGAATTTAAAAGCTGGAGATACCGGACGTTTCTTTGATGATTATTGTAACTGGAACCGGATTGCCGAATTCGAAGATGCCATTCGCTACTCACCCATGGCAGAGGTCGCGGCTGATTTGATGCAATCAAATAGCGTTCAAGTCTTTCATGACCATGTGTTGGTAAAAGAACCAGGAACGTCGAAAGCAACGCCCTGGCATCAGGATGAGCCTTATTACTTTGTCGAAGGTCAACAAAACGTGAGTTTCTGGGCGCCGCTTGATCCGGTAAAGGATGCCTCTTTACGCTGTGTTGCGGGATCTCACCGATGGGAAAAACCGGTGTTGCCAACCCGTTGGCTTTCAGAAGAAGACTTTTACGCAGGCGAAGATATTTACATGCCAGTTCCCGATCCGGATGCAGAAGGCATGCGTATATTAGAATGGGAGATGGAGCCCGGTGATGCGGTTGCGTTCAACTACAAAACCCTGCACGGGGCGCGGGGTAATCAGGCGAGCTCCAGACGCCGAGCTTTCTCTTTGCGTTTACTCGGCGATGATGCCCGATATGTTGAACGTGCTGGTCCAACCTCGCCACCTTACCCTGGACATGGTATGAAAGCGGGAGAGAAGTTACGCGAAGACTGGTTCCCGACAATTTTCACTAAATAAAGGACCAAATAAAGGAAAAGTCCGGGACTGGTATAATGGAGCTAGCATCAACAGATATACGGGACTGGGTATTGGAAGACAGAACTGTGGCAAATGAGGGCTTGATGACAGACAGCAAGCTCTTCACCCCTTCGGGAAAAACACGTGCTGCGGGGCTGGGACTAAAGTTCCCTGGCGTACCAGGTGCCAACAATAGCATCACCGATGTTGCGGGGGTATCTGTCGGCTATACCACATTGATTGAGGGCGAGGGGCCGCTCACGGTTGGTACAGGACCGATCCGAACGGGGGTCACTGCAATCTTGCCGCGTCCGAAAAACGAGGTTTGTCGGCCGGTTTTTGCAGGGTGTTTCAGCTTTAATGGAAATGGTGAGCTGACTTCTTCTCACTATTTAGAAGAAGTCGGTCAGCTCACCCTGCCCATTACGATTACCAATACCCACGCCTGTGGCCTGACCCGTGACGCAACCCTACGCTGGGTCGTTAAGAACTTTCCAAATGAGTTTTCTAACAGCTTTGGACTGCCGGTCGCCGCAGAAACGTATGACGGGTTTTTAAATGACATCAATGGTTTTCATGTCACTGATGCCCACGTTTTTGAGGCGATAGAAAATGCCTCATCCGGTCCAATCGAAGAAGGTAGTGTCGGTGGCGGCACCGGGATGAAGTCTTTTGATTTTAAAGCGGGCTCAGGAACGGCTTCTCGAGAAATTCACTACGACGGCAATTTTTATACCGTGGGCATCTTTGTCCAAGCTAATTTTGGCAAGCGCGCTGATCTCACCATTTTGGGGCACCGACTGGGCCGGGAGCTTATTGAACCCGCAATGATACGGAATACGCCCAACACAGAATTGAGCTCTATCATAGGCATCATCGCAACAGATGCGCCCTTGCTGCCCCATCAACTCAAACGTCTCGCCCGACGGATGGCCCTTGGCATGGGGCAGACCGGGGGGATTGGCGCTCATGGCTCTGGCGATATCTTCCTGGCTTTTTCCACGGCAAATCAGGAAGTATTGGCATCAAGTGAGGCGAAGGTACACAAGGCAGAATTTATCCCCGATCCCCATCTGGACTCTCTTTTTGAGGCGGTGGTGCAATCCACCGAAGAGGCCATTATCAACAGCATGATTGCAAACGAGGACATGGAAGGCCGGGATGGAAACTTTGTGCCAGCCTTGCCCCATAGTGCAATCAAAGCCCTGATCGAAAGGGCATGAAAACATCTAAGCTTGAGTTTTAAAACAAAGTTCTAAAGTGCTGTTGCTAATGTACGGTTGAGGATTGTTGCTCTTTGGGTTGCTCTGCAAGCATTTGATAAGCCAGTTTCATCCAATCTTCGATTAAGGCTTGGCCCATGATCTCCTGACAGATGTTTTGTGTGTCTTGATATTGTTCATCATGGCGAAACAAAGCTTCAAGAATGGCGTGGATCTGCATTGGGTCCAGCGTTATTTTAAAATGATCTGAAGCGCTATCGTCTGTGTCTGTTCCATCCCTAGCTTCTGTATTCTGGGCTTCTGTATCCCTAGATTTCGTATCCTGGGATTCTTCAGCTCTCGGCAAGGGATCACTTTGTAGGATGTCGTCAATAATAAGCGCGAGCTCTGCATCGTTTTCGCGCAACAGCTCATAAGTAAATTTCAAACTTCCGCGGCTGAAAACATTCGGGTCGCGGGTACCATAAGAAGAGGGTGCTTGGGTCATTGCATTACTCTCTTAAGTTTTTCGTCATTCTCCTGTAGGTTAGTAAAACATTATTTTAGGGGTTTGTTAAAAGGAAATTCAACTGGGAGTGAATTTTTGTGGTTCCGGTCTACAAGGGGAAGTTATAATATCATCGCAAGCGTGCCAATTTGTTGGATCAATGCCTTTGCTCGCTAAAGTATATAGTGGATCAGCGACTTGATATTAAAATGGAATTGAGGTTAAGTTCATCTCAATAAGCGGGGAGAATTAACTTTGGGAAAATTTCTGGGAATGATTACTAAACTGATCGTGGTTTTGCTTGTCGGCATTGCTTTGTACATTGCGGTGGTTGGACGTGATCGCATCCTTGAAATCGTTTTTGGTCCTGTCGTTGTCAAACCGATTGATTTTGCTAGTCTTGTATTGGGGCCAAATCCTAATCAATATCTCGTCTGTCCAAAGGACTATTGTGCCTCTGACCCCCATCTCACCAGTCCAAGTTTTGCGCAATCTGCACAAGAACTTAAAGAGAGCTGGATGACGATGGTTGAAGCGCAACCGCGTATTGAAAAGGGGGCCGCAGATGATACGGCCTTACAGTACGATTTCATTCAACGCACAGAATGGGTGCGTTATCCAGATAGCATTACCGTGCGTTTTATTCCATTGGGAGAGACAAGCTCTACTTTGGCGATCTACAGCCGTTCTCACTACGGGAAAAGTGATTTTGGGGTCAACAAAGAGCGCATTACAAGTTGGCTGGAATTATTAAAGTAAAATGAAAAAATCCCCCCGACGCCCCAGGAAGTATTGGCGGCAGGGGGAAGTGAGCAAGTAAAAAAACTTGCTAGGGGACGCAGTACAAAAAGAGAGTGTGTGCAATCTCTTTTTGTACTACTTATGGTAGATGATTTGTTTGGATTGTGTTTGAAATTTTCCGACAAAAAATGTCCTAAATGCGGAAAATATAATGCGGAGCTGCCGCTGGTTAGGCTTCGCCTTTGTCCCGAGCAAGAAAGCGGATCAGTAAAGGCAGCATCAAGATAAGAAACAATATCCGGAAAATGTGGTGAGTGGCGACAAAGGCGGGATCGTAATCCAACGATAGCGCCATGGCGGCCATGGCCTCGACTCCGCCTGACGCGTAAGCTACCCAGATTTGGCCAAAAGGAACGCCGAGAAAGCTGGACATGAAATAGGCCACAGTTGCCGTTAAGGCCGAACTCACCAAGAAAATGGTCACCGCGGCGATCAAAAGGCCTTTGAGGTCATGGCGGCTAATAGAAGAAAACCGAGCCCCTACAACTGCGCCGGTCAGGGTAAAGCCGATAAAGAGAATTTCCTTTGGCATGTTGCCAACAAGCAAACCAGTGGCGTGTAGTGATCCGCTTATGACCATGCCAATGAGAATGTAGGCCGCTGGAATTCTAAGTTTAGTACCTAGAAGGCCTGCAGCATAAACGACAGCCATTAAGATAAGGGTATGGCCAAAAGGTAGCCAGGTCGGCGTAACGTGCAAAGAGAATTGGCCTTCTTCGCCAACGGTCGAGAGAATGATCGGCAGGCATATGGTAATGATCAACAGGCGTAAGCTCTGTAGGATTGAAACCGTTTTGATATTACCCATTCCCGCCTCTGCGAGGGCGAGGGTATAAGAAAGCGCTCCAGGAGAGGTTGAGAGTACCGCGGTTCCTTTTGATAGTCCGAATACCCGGACCAAAATCAGGCTGGTGGCAAACATAATCAAAAGCAGAAGAAGCGTGAGTACTACGAGGCTAAGCGGCCACCGGGCGGCGTTGCTGAGAATTTCAGGGGTTATTCCCGTACCGAGAGAGCATCCAATTGTTGTAAAGCCAATGTTGCGTAACAAGAGGGACATCTTCATCGGCAAGCCAAAGAATGAGGCTGCGGACACGGCAAAGGTGCTGCCCAACAAGGCGGGAGCTGGCACCCCAAGAAGAGATGCCAGCCCAGCCCCTATAAATCCTATCAGCAAGGATAGGCTTATAGGTTTTATCGGCCCGAGATTATGGCCAAGGTTACGGCCAAGATTACGGGCAGAGTTAAACATTGTTATGAGACACTTTCAGAAATGCTTCCTTTGTTGCCGAGTATTTCAGGGGTTATTTCTGCGACTGAGCCAGATCGGCACGATAACGATACAAAGGGTGAGAAGGTAACGATCGAAAGGGCCTGATGAAGGTTTGACTATCCCTTGTTGTGAATGATCGGCTCACAAACCGGCGCTCCATCGTTACCAAAGAACGGAGAGGGTTTGTGTCGGCCGAGGATTTTATTTTTTATCATGCGGGCGAAGATGTTCATGATGATACTTAATGGAAATTTCGCGTGTGATCCTTTGGGCAACGGCACGTCACTTTTTGCAAACTTCCCCATAACAGAAAAGCGAACCGGGCCAAGGTTGTTATCGCGCTGACCTTTATCGTCCATGAAGTTATGAACGATGCCTGAAAAAGGTAAGCTGGCGTTAATGGTATTGGCAACGGGGGTTTTGCAGCAGTCCGTGTACCAGCGAAACAAACCTTTTGGCTTCAGACGAACACAACGGAGTTGATCTTTGCCCTGAGTGATTTCTATCTGTGAGGGGGTGGTCTGGAAAACATCGGTGCCACCACATCTATCGAGAATAGCATCCTCACGGTTCAGATATTTCGCAAAGGCCTGGCAGTCATCGCAATGGCAGACCAGACGCAGGCCCGTTTGAGGCGAGATATCGTGGGCAATACCCTCGACCTGACCACAGCTACATTTCAATGCGACTTCTACCATATGACTTCCCCCGTTGGTGCAATGTTATTTGGGGAATTAAACACCAGATGACCGCCGGGGGACAAGGTCCATTGCATGAACCTCTTCCTTTGTGTCGAAAATATTACGTTATGCAGTACGTATGAGGCGCAACCGCAGACGAAGTTGCTTCTCTATTTCTATGATTGCAAAAAGCGCCACACCGATCCCGAAGATGAGCAGCCCATCGAAAAATGGCACGGCCTCGGTCTTGAATATTCGTTGTAATGGAGGCAAATAGGTAATGGCAAACTGGGCAACTGTGACAATAATGACCGTTGTCCAAACGACTTTTGTACCGCGAATTGCTTTCCATGTCAGAGAGGTGCCATAGATGTTGCGAATAAAAAACAGTTGAAAGATCTCCATTACCACCAAGGTGTTCATTGCAATCGTACGGGTAAGTTCTATGGAGTATCCTTGATTTATGGCATGCGCATAGATGCCGAATACGCCACAGATGAATAAGATCGAAACCAGCACAATATGCCAGGCCAATTCACCGGTCAGAAGCGGTTGATTTCTCGGGCGAGGACGGCGTCGCATGGTGTCTGTCTCAGTCGGCTCAAACGCAAGTGCCATGCCGAGAGTGGTTACCGTTATCAGATTCACCCATAAAATCTGGATGGGTGTGATCGGCAGCGTCATGCCGAAAAGCAAAGCCATTATGATCGTCATGGCCTCACCAGTACTCGTGGGTATGGTCCATCCGATAACCTTCCTAATATTGTCGTATACGGTGCGACCTTCGCGAACGGCAGCAACAATAGAAGCAAAATTATCATCTGCGAGAACCAACTCAGCCGCTTCTTTTGCTGCCTCGCTGCCTTTTTGACCCATGGCTATTCCAGCATCGGCACGTTTCAGAGCGGGAGCGTCATTAACCCCGTCGCCAGTCATCGCAACGGTCATGCCGTGGCTTTGCAGGGCCATAACAAGCCTCAGTTTGTGTTCTGGGCTTGTGCGGGCAAACACATCGGTATTGAGCACCGCAACAGCCAAAGCCACGTCATCCATGCGATCAAGATCAGCTCCTGTCAGTACTGTATCCGGATTTTTCAGGCCGATTTCCCTGCTGATGGCTACCGCCGTCCCCATGTGGTCCCCGGTGATCATCTTCACGCCTATTCCCGCACCATGGCATTCCGCAACGGCGTCGATGGCTTCGGTGCGCGGGGGATCGATCAGACCCACCATTCCGATTAATACTAAACCACTCTCAAGGTCTGAAAACTCGAGGACCGTGTGTTCTGCAGGTACAGGCTTGACGGCAAATGCCAGCACACGCTGACCTTTTAAAGCGATGCTTTCAGCTTTCTCATTCCAGTAATTATTATCGAGAGGTTCGGTACTATCCGATACCGTGCGCTGATCTCGGCACATCGAGAAAATTTTCTCCGGCGCGCCTTTTACGGATATAAAGGCATGGTTTTCATGGTCGTGATTTAAGGTTGCCATGAAACGGTGCTTGGCGTCGAAAGGGATTGCGTCAGTTCGGGGCCACGTGGCGAGTTCTTGGCGAAGATCTATACCAATCTTGCCAGTCAGTGCAAGCAAAGCGCCTTCCATGGGGTCACCCTCGACGGTCCACACCCCTTCACGTTCATTCAAGAATGCGTCGTTGCATAACGCGGCTGATCGGCCAAGTTCATCCAGGATTTTGTGCTCGTGTATACTGGCCTCAATGTCGTTGAGTTTTATCACACCTTTTGGTTCATATCCCGAGCCTTCCAGCGAAAAGACATGTGCCTGGGTCACGATGGACGTGACCATCATCTCGTTGCGTGTCAGAGTACCAGTCTTGTCTGTGCAGATCACCGATACCGAACCCAGTGTTTCGATGGCCGGCAACCGCCGGACGATAGCATTACGCCTTGCCATCGCCTGCACACCCACTGCCAGCGTAATTGTCAAAACGGCAGGTAAACCCTCGGGTATCGCGGCAACTGACAGCCCGACCACTGCCATAAACATTTCAGAAAATCCTAAATGGCCTACGAAATATCCAAATATTAGCAATAGCGCCGCAACAAGGAGGATCAGGATCGTGAGCCAGCGTGCAAACACGTTCATCTGAACAAGAAGTGGCGTTGTAAGGGTTTCGACAGTTGAGAGCATGCCGCTAATACGACCTATCTCTGTGCCAGTTCCAGTTGCGGTGACGATCCCACGACCGAGCCCACTGGTTACGAGTGTTCCGCTGTATGCCATGCATGCCCTGTCGCCGAGAGGTGCATCCTCGGCTACAGGATCGGTGTTTTTTTCGACGGGCACAGACTCACCAGTGAGTATTGCCTCCTGAATCTGAAGGCCGTTGGCTCTAAAAAGTCGCAAGTCCGCTGGTACCTTGTCACCAGCCTCCAGCTGTACGATGTCTCCAGGTACCAGATTTTCCCCCTCAATGGTTAGGCGGGCTCCGTCACGCAAAACAGTTGCCTTGAGCGCGAGCATTTGGCGGATGGCGTCCATTGCTTTTTCCGCCTTGCCTTCCTGCACAAAGCCAATGGCAGCGTTTGCGATAACAACAGCCAGAATAACTAGGGTATCGATCAGGTGGCCCAGCACCGCGGTAATGGTGGCGGAACCAAGAAGGACGTAGATAAGTATGTTGTGAAATTGTAGGAGAAAACGGATCAGGACACGGGGCTTTGCAGGTTCCGGCAGGCGGTTTGGTCCATAAGTTTCGAGACGTACAGTGGCTTCGTTCTGAGAAAGACCATGTGTATCGGTTTTCAAAGTATTAAGGGTGGCCTCAATGGTCGCTGAGTGCCAGATAATCTCTGTTTTCTTTTCCTTTTCTTTGTTCATTACATACTATCCGTTAGATGAGTAGAGAGCGTACGCGATGTGTTGATCAAAGACTGCAAAAGCAGTGAATTCTATTGGAACTATAGAGAAGCATGCTGTCAGGCATCAATGATGTTGATCAAATTACCTGGGTTACCCATAAAAATTACCAGGGTTAGGCATAAAAAAGCCCCTGATGCTTTAATAAGGGGGGGCATCAGGGGCAGTTAGCAAGTTGACAAGCGGGTAAACTTGCTCAGGGAGGTACAGCTAAACCGTCATAAATTTTTGCGTTCGGCACTCAGGCCTTTCCAAATACTTACACACATCAAAAGAAGGACGGCGGCAAAGGGAAAACCCATTGTCACCGCCATGGCCTGAAGGGCGGCCAGTCCACCACCAAGGAGCAAGGTGATGGCGACCAACCCTTCGAACACACACCAAAATACGCGTTGAGGCATGGGACCGTCGGTTTTACCACCGGCGGTAATTGTATCGATTACAAGGGATCCTGAATCAGACGAGGTCACAAAGAAGACCACAACCAGAATGATGCCAATGGCAGATGTGATCTGAGTGAGCGGTAATTCAGCCAGCATGGTAAAGAGACGGAGTTCCGTTGCGGCTTCTTGCGCTCCGGTGTAGCCATCGTTCACGATCTGGTAAAGCGCGGTGCCGCCAAAGACGGTCATCCAGAGTACACAGACCAGTGAAGGCACAAGCAACACGCAAATGATAAACTCCCGCACGGTACGACCCCGAGAGACGCGGGCGATGAACATGCCGACAAAGGGTGACCAGGAAATCCACCAGGCCCAATAGAACGATGTCCAGCCTTGGCTAAAGTTTGCATCTGTGCGGCCAAAGGGGTTGGAAAGGGCAGGCAGGTTGGTGACATAAGCACCAAGGCCTGAGAAAAAGCCCATGATAATATCAGACGTCGGCCCAACAAAGAGAACAAACATCAAAAGCAGGAAGGCCAATACCATATTAATCTCAGAGGCCCGTTTTACGCCACCATCAAGGCCGCGCATAACCGATATTAGTGCTACGGCGGTAATCGAGATAATGAGGATAATTTTGGTGCCATCGCTATCGCTGACACCAAAGAGAAAATTTAAGCCCGCATTGGCTTGCGCGGCGCCAAATCCAAGTGACGTTGCAAGACCAAACAGGGTTGCGAGCACAGCAACCACATCGACGATATGTCCGAACCATCCCCAGACGGCTTCACCCATAAGAGGGTAGAAGGCAGACCGCAGGGAAAGTGGCATGCCTTTGTTGTAGGTGAAGAACGCCAGGGCTAGTCCGACAACGGCGTACATGGCCCAGGGATGTAATCCCCAGTGATAAATAGTTGCGGCCATACCTAATTTAGCAGCAGCTGCCGCATCACCCGGTGCACCTGCAAGCGGGGCCCAGCTTTCGGGAGTGCCAGCAGATTCAGATATGGAACTGCCAAAATGCGAGATCGGCTCTGATACTCCAAAGAACATCAGGCCAATACCCATCCCCGCAGCAAAGAGCATAGCGAACCAGCCGATATAACCATAATCAGGTCTGGCGTCGACGCCGCCTAGTCTAATTTTCCCTAGTGGCGTAATGATAAGAAGGAAACAAAACAGCACAAAGATGTTGCCGCTGAGTAAAAAGAACCAATCAAAGTTCACGGTTACCCAGCCTCGCATGGCCTTGAAGACATCCGTAGCCTGTTCCGGTACCATGAGGGTACCGATAACAAATGTGAATATTGCGATGCCGGAAATAAGAAAAACGGGATTGTGAATGTCGAGCCCAAAGGGGCCTAAGTTGGTGGTAATATTATCCTGACCAACCTTATAGTCGGTGTCAGTCTCTTCAGACATCTGGCTTCCCCCCTAGTTGTACAAAACCATACCAGGCACCACACGCTCAAATGGCAACTCAGTTGTAACAGTCTGTCGTTAAGGGCAACCTGCCTATAAAGACGAATTGAGTGCATTTTCATGAATATCGTACCCCATAAAAGTTATTTTAGCGAAGGGATAATTCACCGTTCTGTCATAGGGGTGGTGTGTTTTGACCTGAAAATAGGCCATATTTTGTGGATATTCAGGCCTTTGGGCGTGTGTGGAAGTCTGTAGAAAAAATGACAAATTTGCTCAGGTATAGCTTAGAAAGTATCTGCGCAGGCCAAATTATATGCCGATTCAACCCTGATTTCACAGCTTATTGAACTTGCCAATATGTTCTTTGGCAGCCAATATTTAGCTCTTCGTCATAAGGTTTGAAATTTCCGTTATTAAGGCCTTTTCATAATTCCGGTCAGTATATGCTTGAATGCCATCACTTAGCTCAGATGCAAGTGTGTAAAAATTCAGAGCGAAATATATAAAAAGAGCGGATAAGGAGAGTTTCATTTTCTTAGACATTTAAGAAGCTGCTCAAAATCAATCTTACCGTAAGTGTTTTTGGCTATGTTTCTTATGTTTTACAACTATTCATACAAGAGAAATTTGTTTCTTAATCATTTGGTTATGGTTGTAAAATTAATATCTTGCGAAGTCTTGTTGCCTATTCAGGTGAAATTAATCGGAGTGTTTTTTATATGCCACATGCTGCGCAATCTGCTGCCGGAATGGATATCGTCAAATTATTGATGGGAGGCTACGGTAATGCCAACGGTGTCCATAGTGAAACCATCCTCGGAGCCGCAGCAGCTCTTGCGGGTGAGAGTGCCCTTTTGGCCTCTGGCGACCCCATCCCGGCGAGCGGTTGGGTTGTGAGTGAAAAAGCCCTGGGCCTGATATTCAATGCGCCGACATCCTCTGATATGACCATCTGGGCGATAATGCGGATTGTTCTGTCCCACCAGGATATCGAGGTTGATCTCCCTGATCCTATAGAAGTGACCAAACGGGTTGCCGCGGCAGTCGGCGGCAGTCCTTTTCCGCCGTTGTCCGTTCCGCAAGAGCACTACCCCCATGAATGGTCGCCGAATGCCTGTCCAAACTTTCGTCTTCATATCAACAACATCGCCGAGAGCCACGATTTGGATCGCACAGGCAAAGCGATGGCGCTCGGTTATGCCATTGGCTATTTACTCGCCAAAACCAAAGACACGCTCGATACAAAAATAGCCGTTACCCTCGTGCTCGAAATCATGATCGGCGTCTCGCACATGATCCCCATGTCTAAACCCCTTTAGTCTAACGACCACATGAAGTTCGTAATATTTAGGGGGCTCAATAGGTATGATTGATATCTTCGGTTGGTGGGCGTTTGATCCCGACACGATAGCTTTGAATAACAAAGTGACCGGAGAGCGGGTTCGTTTTGTTGCCCGGATGACAGGTGAATTTGCTCCTGCAGAAGGCGAGTGGCTACAATTTCAATACGAACACGATGGCCTGAGTTATCCCGTCCTCGTCGAAGTTGCAGAGATTGAATATTTTTATAATTCACATACGAGAGATACTAAGCGCGGGTTCGGTTGGCAGCTTGATCACATCCGCTCAGCAGAGCTATGGGAAAAAGAACAGCCCTCTCATAATCTAAACCCAACTTATGGTGTCTGGCGCAGAGTAGATGACTGCCTAACCGATGCGCTACGTTTTTGGCCCAAGAATACATCAGCAGGACGACTTCCCGATAGATTTCTCGTGTCAGGTGGCTGGCTTAATAGAACGTGGTCAGCATTTTGGGAACGCGTGTACCTCCCCATTACAGAAGATCTTAACAGAAGCTTCGCTGAATTCGATGATACTAATCCTCAAAAAAAGTGGCTATTTCCGCTAGATGAAAGAAGCCACGCCGAATGGATTTTCCATAACGATATTGGTGAAAAGCCAGAAGCTGGAAAGTATGAAGGGACGCTGCACTCAAGTTTTTGGATTAATTTCTTAAGTTTTGGTGATAGCCAAAGCCGGCAAAGAATACTCATAAAGGATAAACACGGAGAAATCATTCCAGGAGAATTTACATACATATATCCCTTAGGCACATCAATCTCGGGCATTCATGGTGAAACCATATACATGGAAAGCATAGATGAATTGTCGGTTCTTGCCTTTCAAAGTGGGCCCACTGTTAAAGGGTATGACTATTTACCTTGGAGCAAACAAACTTTAGATTTCTTTTATGCTGACAAAGATATTACGGCAACCTTACATGCGCAAAACCACAGATGGAAATCACCGTCAAATTGGTCAGTTGATAACATAACGTCATATGAAACACGCCACCCCAATTGGCCAGACAAGTATTGGAACGAACCAAATGAAAAAAGTCGCATCATTAGGATACCTGCACTGGAAATGTGGCGGAGAACAGACCCTAAAATCAGAGACGCTTTTTTACACTGGCAAGGAACGGAACTCCGGCATGATGATTGGCTCGATAGCTATGGTCTCCCCGAAGTGAGTTGGCTTGCAATGGAAGGAAACTTTCTGGCGGGCATTTGGTTCAAAGAATCAAGTTATTACGCCAGACGAACTGAGCAGCCCACACTTCTTTCAAAGAATAATTATGTCATTGTTTTCATCTAAGGAGTTTGACGTATGGCGATAGGACATAAACATTTTGATTGATATTTTCGGTTGGTGGGCGTTTGATGCGGATAATGAGGCGTTGGTTAATACGCTGAGTGGGGAGCGGGTTCGCTTTATTGCCAAGCTGAGCGCAAAGGATGCTCCTGCAGAGGGCGAGTGGTTGCGGTTTCAATACGAACACGATGGATTGAGCTATCCGCTATTGGTGGAAACGGGGCCTATCGTCTATGACACCTTTGAAAGGTATACAAGACAACAAACTCTGGTGAATGATAAACTAGCCTGGCAGGTAGATCATATTCGATCCGCTCAACTTTGGTGTGAAGAGCAGGGCTCAGATACACCTTACCCGTCGTATGGGCTTTGGCGTCGAGTTGATGATTGCGTTTGTGATGCGCTTACATTTTGGCCGCAAAGAGAGAAGACAGGCCTTTCACCAACGAGAATTCTTGTCGCAGGCGGCTGGGTTAACGGTAGCTGGAGCGACCTCTGGGAAAGGACGCTTCATTATTCCCCAAAAGATTACACGCCATCCCCTATAAAGGCCCCATGGCTTTTCCCCCTGAATGAACCCGCTCCCTCTCCTTGGATCTTTCACAACTACCCCGCAGCTGGCACAGATAAGCAAATTACATTTATTGAATTTGAGGGGCAAAAAAGACATCCACCTTTTTCAGAAGCAACAAAATTTGCCAAAAATCAATTTCATTATAATCCTGCAGAAAACTCTCTTACTGGCTTCGAAGACAAGACTGTATATATACAAACAAAAGACAAATCCTCTGCCATATCACTTTATATAGCTGATGCAATAGGAAAGTCAGGTCACCAAGGAGCGCCAAAATTCACTTTTTTATATGGCGACACCCAACTGACATCAATGTTTGACGCACGCAATTTACAGCGTGGTCCAGTTAGTGACTGGGAAGTCTCTATTCTCTCCTGTGATTATGGCTTAACTCCACGCCTTATTAATGGAGAGCTGAGCAAAGCAGATGAGATCATAAAAACCAGCACAGAACCTGGTGTAGAAATTTGGTCCAAAACCACATCAAACATCAGGGATGCTTTTCTTCAATTCAAAGGCTCAAAATCACGAGAAGACGACTGGCATGATTTACTTGTCCTGACCTGCAGTAACAATGTTTTTAGCCTGTCTCTTATACACATCTGACGCTGCCGACGAAGAGGATAGTGTAGATCTC
>CAJXUS010000076.1 GCA_913060675.1 uncultured Rhodospirillales bacterium | reverse complement strand
AACACAGTGAATCACAAAGGCCTCGCAATGGCGAGACCTTTGTCAGCAGTCTGAGAAGATCTCATCTTCATTTCTTTTATTCAATATATTATTCCAAATATTTTCATAATCCTGTATGTTGTTGTGTTGAAAATTACCTAGTTATCCTTACGGTTTGCTTATATGTCCAAAAATGAGGGGATGTACCAAAATAGTCTGGAGGTAATATGCGTACTCTACAAAAAAACAAATATTCGAGGATACTTGTATCTTTAGCGGTATTCTTTACCTTTATTTTTATCGTTGGCTGTCAAACGACAGGAAGAGGGTCACAGAGTTCGAGTACTCGCACCCTAACATCACTAGAAAACACACCACTCGAAGCAAAAACCGTCGCGACGGCACTTTTAATGCGGCTTCACGGTGAAAAAGAAATTTCTATTGAAGAAAAAGTATCTGTGAAGAATGCAGGCGTTTTTCCAGCTGTAAAGGTTGGTCAATTAGATAGTTGGTACCTGTACGGACTTGAGTTCTATGAGGTAACCCCTCCAGAAAAAATAGGTGGCGCAACTTATGTGAACGGGGCTGCTTATCTCCGCGATGATCTGGATCGCGGTATGAAGGTTGCGTTCTTTGGTGACATTGTCAAAACCACTGATGGATATGAATTGAAATCAGGGCACTGGCAACAAGTCTCTCCTTCAAACCCTCGTACAGAGCTTTATATCGTGCCCCTGGCTAAGATGAGCGATTTCGGAAATAGCGATTTAAATTATAGATCGCTCCATAAATTTGCCCAGGCCAATGCCATACCCGTGAAGGGACCAAGCGCTATAGATACTGAATCAACTGACTATGCAATTTTTGTTTTTGTAAAAGATCAATTGTTACCTGACAGCCAATTTGCCGTTAAAATATCTGATGTTCGTAGGGGCACAGATGGTTTTAGCGATTTGACTTCATACCATGTTTTTGAAGATGGCTGGGCTACCGCCATTGTTAAAGGTCATTTTGCCTTTAATCAAGAAAAGGCTTTCTGGATAAAAGCCCTATATACCCCTAAAGACGGAGATGCACGCGTCGTCGGGTTATACAGTTCAAGTCCACAGCCAATGCCCTCTAGCTAATGGCATCGTCTCGTTAAAATCACCAATGAAAAACCCTTTCTAAACATTATTTTCACAAGGAGACTAATATGTTGAAATCCTATAAAACGTATCTCGTCCCCATGCTAGTAACCCTATTTGCTTTTTCCTCTCAATCCTTAGCCAGTAGTGGTGGTGGCGGAGGTAATGGAGGCGATAACGATGGTAGGTTTACCAAAAAGCCAAAAGTGGTTGTTGACGCTAGTGCAAAGCCTAAGAAAATTGGTGTCATCAATACCGCATCAAGCAGTGATTGGGCAGTAGGATTGACCATATTAATATTTGGTCATCCTCAAGGCCCACTTGCGAATGACGAAGAAATATCTGGCTTAGGTTCATCAAAAACAGGCCTTACTAATTGGATTAATTCAAACCAAAGCTCAGGCGAAGGTTTACCAAAAAGCGTTATTCCAGAGCTAACACCTATTATCTACACCGGCGGTGGTGGTAGTCCAACGGATGGAAGGCAAAGACGCATTGATGATGCCATAAAAAGAGCAAAAACCGACGAAGATTTCCGGAATGAAATCGAAGAAATGGCCATCACAACGGATAACGCAGAATACAAAGCAGTCTGGGACGCTTTAAATAGTGGCACCAAGGCCGAGGAAGAAGCTATTCAAGAAAAAAACCAAGTAAAAGAGGCCGTAGATGCCGCAAAGAAAAACCCGATCGCAAACAAATTTCTGCAGGAATTTGGCAACAGCAAAGTGAAAGGGAAATTGGCCAAAGAAAATTATAAAAACCCTAAAATTGGTTTAGACTTAACAAACAACTAAGTAGTCAAACCACAACCAATATAACTCGTCCCCCGGAGGGGTATTAGCGTTCCTTTACACGTATAAGACCTCTTCGGAGTTGAATAATGATTATCCAATTAATATTGAAGTTCAGAATTACTTCAATATTAGATCTCTTTTTTCCTAAATGTGAAATAACCCATTTCAGGTCTTTTTCTATCGCGGTTTTCCGTTGTGATTGTTCACAATATTCCATCGCCAATTCTGAAGCATCCTGTGCTGGCTTTTTATTGCCGTTCATTCAACCTACTTCAAAAAATACAAATTAAAAACTCTCTTAATCCAAAAGGGAGCAAAACCATCAAGGTTGTCGTTTTTGATAAGTGTGAAGATACCGATTGTGATTAATTCTTTGCTACTAACATGGGCAAGCAAGACTTTTGATCGACATTGATAATCCACTATCCAACCATGTTATAGAGGCGGCGGATCTATTGCATGGAGTAAATGTAAATAATTTTACTTTTTATTTTCCCCTTACTTTCAAGTGAGTTACGATTCATAACTAATCTCATACATAAAGAGATTCTAACCCTTTAAACAAAGATCTTCTATCCTCTAAACACTTCCCTAGGAATAATCGACATTCCCGTACCCGAGCAGTATGGCGAAGATCTACATGACTGAGTATCCAAACTCCCCAGCTTGAAGGAGGAATTTCAATATCAATCCTCCGCACCTCTTCATCAGCAATAGTGTCCGGCAAATAACAAGGCATTTTAGCGATCCCCAGACCTGCTTTTACAGCTGTATACATGCTATATAAATCATCCACTCGAAGTGCAATTTCTGCCTTCGGAAAGTGATCCTGTGCCCAGGTCGGTAAAGCGGTTTCATCACCCCATACGATAATCGGCACTTCGGACGTCACTTTAAGGTTTCTGCTTTGATAGAAACCATGCTGTATTTTTGTGATCTCTTTGCCAATGAGATAATCAGGCGGACTTGGGGTTAATCTGATCGCCACATCCGCTTCTCTTGCCGCTAAGTTTTTCACACCTTTAGCCACAAATAAATTCAAGCGTATTTCCGGATGCAGTTCTTTGAACCGTGTTACCTCCCTCATGAGACAATAGTCCAATATATTGTGGGGCATCGTTACATTGATATCCCCTTGTAATCGACTGTCTTGACCAACCAGACCACGTGCTATGTCATGGTTACGCGCTTCTATCTCTAGAGCAAACTCATAGATATTACTCGCGGCCTCCGTCATTTCATAACCCGTAGGAATACGGTCGAACAGACGCACACCGTTTTGTTCTTCCAACGCTTGAATCCGACGAGAAACCGTCGAGTGATTAACCCCAAGCTTTTTTGCTGCAGCAGTAATGTTCCCCGAACGAGCTACTTCGAGAAAGTACTTTATGTCATCCCAATTTATCATTCGTGCATTTTTGCACAGATAATCCGCAAACGTCGAGAATTATCAATCGAAAGGTTTCGCTCTACTTTAATCACAGACATTAAATTGAAAGGAAAGATTGATGATTACTTTATTCCACGGACAAGGCAGTTGTTCTCTAGCGGTTAAAGCCGCCCTCGCACTTACCGATGTTGACTATCAGGTAACAAAGGTGAACCTCGGCGAAGGCGAGCACCTTAGTGATGAGTTCAAGAAGATTAACCCGTTAGGCAAAGTGCCTGCCATTGAAGTCGGTGGTGAATTCCTAACCGAAGGTGCAGCGATACTGCTCCACCTTGCCGAACGCGCTCCCAACGCCAAGCTTCTACCTGAAGAAGGATCTATTGCCCGGGCTGAAGCTTATAAGTGGTTGATGTTTATGTATTCAAACGTTCACCCTCATTATGCCCGTGCTTTTGTTCCCGGGCGCTATGGTGACGATGAGGCAGACGTCAAAACCAAAGCAGAAGATGCGTTACACAATCTGTTTGCCATGATTGACGAACAACTGGGTGATAATGATTTCATCAATGGTAAAGAATTAAGTCTGGCTGATCTATACCTGATGGTCTGCATCCACTGGGAAGGTGTTCTAAGTAAATCCATCACTGGAACCTACAAAAACATCGCGCGTTACAAACAACATATGTTTGAACAGCCCGTAATCGGTGAAATATACCGCACTGAATATGCCAACTAAGTAGTTCTAATTTATAAAAAGGAGCGAACGATAAGCTATCCACTTACTGTTCGCTCCCGCTTTTTTATCCTACACACTAAACTCCCTGACCTTAAGCGGTAGAGGAAATATCCTCTTCGTTGCCAAAGGCATAGATATCCATAGCCAAAACACCATAGGTCGTACTGGCGTGTATCCTTTTACCTCGTGCACCATCTTCAACAGCGGAACCCCCAGCACCCAGGGCAAAAAACAGGGGGTGGATATGATCCATGGTTGGGTGATTTCTTTTTCCCTCTGGTGCATCGGTCATCACGGACAGAACTGATTGATAATCTCCGGTTTCTATTTTTTCAGTAACCCAGTCGGTAAAATCGCGTACCCAAGGAACCATTGGCTCCTCTTCATCGTGCTGACCCATCATAAGCTCTCGTAAATTATGAGAGGCACTACCTGAGCCAATAATGAGCACCCCCTCTTCTCTGAGGCCAGACAGTGCCTGTCCCAATTCAAAGTGCCACTGAGGGCTCTGCCCCATGGAGATGGAAAGCTGTACAATCGGCACGTCAGCATTAGGATACATATGGACCAGGGGAACCCAACAACCGTGATCCATGCCTCTTGTCTCATCCATATCAGAGGCTATTCCAGCCTCAAGTAAAAGCTCCCTTACCCTTACCGCAATTTCAGATGATCCCCTGGCTGGATAACGAACTTCATATAACGCTGCTGGAAAACCGCCAAAATCATAAATGGTCTCAAGTCTTTCCCCACAAGCGATGGTGGGGCGTCTCTGATCAAAGTGAGCAGAGATTATTAAAATGGCTTTCGGCTTACCAAGCTTTTGCCCTAGGCTTGTTAAAAAGCGTGTTACCGCGCAGTCTTCCAATGCAAGTGTCGGGGCTCCGTGAGAGACAAAAAGGCTGGGATAGGATGCATGGTGATTTTCAGTCACTGATATCTCCGATACTAACTGATAGATCATAACCTAAAAATGGACTTAAGTGTCCTAAACAGCCTATTCTGGAGAGAAGCTTCTCTGGATTTTTGTAGACAGGGAATAAGCACCATCTCCAAGCAAGCCCATTGTAATTAGAGCAGCAAGCCAGAATACGGGGAACTCCCATCCTCCACCTTGATTGGAGAACAACCAACCGTTTGCACCGTGAACAAAGATTGTTGCCCCCAAAAGAACGGGTGTAAGAGCAACAGCCACTACCCGGGTTTTATACCCAAGTAACAGAGCAATTGCGCCGATGATTTCAGCAAAGATCACGATATAAGCCAGAAAGCTCGGTACCCCTACTGAATCAAAAAAACCTGCTGTGCCCGCTGGGGTAAAGACAAAGAGCTTAAGGCCTGCATGGGCCAGAAAAGCTATGGCAAGTGTCACTCTGAGCAACAGTGCTGCATAGGGCGCCGTTTTTTGGTCCAACATTAATTTCCTCCTTTAAGATCATGTACAAAGAGACAGAATTTGCCCCTACTGCTTTTTAACTTGTCCCAATAACGGGCTTCACCCGGTTATTTGTTGCGGGCCTAAAGGGAAAGTAGTTAGTATCCAAAAAGAAACAATCACTTAATAATGAACGTATTTAGTTCTTAAAAGGAACGTATATTGGATCGTTTTACCCTTATGGAAGCTTTTGCACAGGTCGTTGAAACCGGGTCCTTTATCGCTGCGGGTGAAACCCTCAATATTTCACGCCCCATGGTCAGTAAACAGGTACAACGCCTAGAAGATGAACTCGGGGTGCGTTTGCTCAATAGAACTACTCGGAGGGTTTCCCTGACAGAAGCCGGAAGATCGTTTTACATCCGTTGCCAAGAAATACTCCCTCAAGTTGACGAGGCAATAAGAGAGGTGAGTAATCTTCAGGTTCACCCGCAAGGTCTGCTCCGCATCAATGCCCCACACGCCTTTGGTAAACGACACCTTGCCCCAGCCATTGCAAATTATCAAAAATCATACCCAGATGTTTCTGTTGATCTCATACTGAACGACCGTGTGGTCAATTTGGTCGATGAAGGATATGACCTTGCGATAAGGATCGGTGTCCTCGCGGACTCAAGCCTCATTGCCCGCAAACTCGCCCCTTGTAAAATTCACCTCTGCGCTGCCCCAGGTTACCTGGCAGAAAATGGCTTCCCCGCCTTACCTAATGATCTCAAACAACATAATTGCCTGCAATATAGCTATTCGTCTTATGGGGATGAATGGAACTTTAGCAAAGGGGATAAAAAATACGCGGTTAAGGTTACAGGATCTCTGCACGCCAACTACGGAGAAGCCCTTGCATCTGCCGCAAGCGAGGGGCTTGGGCTCGTATTACTGCCCAGCTTTGTCTTGGAGCCCTATTTGAAAACCGGTGAACTTGAAATTGTCCTACCCGAATACAAAGTGGCGGATCTCGGTATCTTTGCCGTCTTTCCGCAAAACAGGCTCCTGCCCCCCAAGGTAAGAACTTTCGTCGACTTCCTAATCAAGCGCTTCGAGCCAGAACCTTATTGGGATAAGTCTGGATAAAAAAGCGAGGAGATCTCGCTCCTCGCCTTCAAATACAGAATCGTTAATTATGATGACTTCAGCTTTCGATATTCATCTGTTGGCATCCCTGCGATGCCCCAGTTTTCAAGATCTACTTCATCAATAACCACAAAGGTTGTTTGTGGATCTTTGTTCAAAACATTCTGAAGGAGATCAGTTACGCCTTTGATAAGTTGTGCTTTTTGTTCTTTGGTCACGCCTTCATTGGTGACTTTTATATTCACGAATGGCATTTAAAACTCCTTAGGGTCTAATCATTAAGTGTTGAGGTCGCATCAGAAATAACGGATGGATCCCTGAGGTCGAAATGGAATACTTTCGATATAATCTGCCAACGCCCATCTACAAGGATAAGTGACAGAAAATCGGTGAAAAATTTTTCTCCAATTGCACAATTCAGTGTTACAAAAGCTGTCTTTTTTCCGGCAAAGGATATCGATACGATTTTATCCTGTCGCATTTCCCCTCGGCTGGCGGGGGATTTCCTGCGAGCGACAATCGGGAAGTACTCTTCCATGCTCAGATACATCAGAGGATCTTCGGCCGCACAAACATAATGGGCTTTGGGGTGAAACACTTTTTCGAGGAGACTTACATCACTGTGATAGAGCCCATCGAAGTATAGACCCACTGCTTCTTCTACTGCTTGGTAAGCTAATGGCATATCTTATTTCCCTTGGGCAAAAGAATGAAAATAGTGCCCATTACAAATCAGTAAATTCGTAACGGGCACCTTTTGACCTACGCGTTGAGCAAGCCCTCTGCACCAAGGGCTGCTTGTGTTTTTTCACGTGCTGCAACACGTCCGACAAACGCCGCCAAATTTGGTACTTTATCCAGGCTAACTCCCACAAAATTGGACCAATTTGTCACCACAAAGAGATAGGCATCAGCAACGCTAAAGGTATCACCCAAAAGGTAATCGCGACCATCGGACAGAATTTTTTCAAAATGAGCCAATTTTTTGGCAACATTTTCTTCGACTGCCGGACGGGCACCGCCTTCTGCTTTTCCAGTGAAGAAGGGACCAAAAGCTTTGTGAAGTTCTGATGAGATGAAATTTAGATGTTCTTGTAAGCGTGCGCGCTCCAATGATCCCCCAGCTGGGGCCAAACCTAACTCAGGCTTTTGGTCAGCCAAATACTGAAGAATTGCCGCACCTTCAGTCAGAATCTCGCCATCAGCCAGTTTCAAGGCTGGGACATAACCATTTGGGTTAACAAGAGAGAAGTCTTCACCACTTGCCGTTTTTTGAGCAGCGGTATCAACTTGCTCAATTTCAAAATCATTTCCAAGCTCATGAAGAACAATGTGAGAAGCAAGAGAACAAGCACCGGGTTTGTAATAAAGTTTAACTGGTTGTGACATGAGATAAGACCTCTTTGTTTCGTTGTTGATGACAACAGAGGTAAGAGTGAAGGTTACTTTTGTAAACCACGTTTACTTATGTTACTTAATTATAAAGTTTCCATATGGTAACCGAGTTTCCATTTGGTAACTCTTTGATATACATTATTTAATAGTTTATATAGATATTTATAAAGAAACAGGAAAACCTTTGTTATGGCCCTAAAAGTCAGAAAAAACCAAAGTGGCGACGTTCCCTACAACTGCCCTTTGAGTGAGTGCATGGCGATATTAGGCGGAGCGTGGACCACAAATATAATATGGTTTCTCTCCGGCGGACCAAGGCGATTTAGCGAATTAAAACACGACCTAAAGGGTATCTCTGCAAAAATGCTGGCGACACGCCTTAAAGAGCTGGAGGCAAAGCGTATCATCCACCGTGAAGTTCTGCCAACCTCCCCGCCTTCAGTTGAGTATAATCTTACCGAACTTGGGACAGAGCTAATCCCCGCTATCAACGCCATCGTTGAAGTTGGTCACAAGGTGAAAATATGGAACGGAAAAACATAAGCGGGCGTGATCAAAGCTCCCCTGTACAAAACACCTTTTAGTTGGTCTGATAAAGAGCTTTGCCAAGTGTATTATTCCATGCCTGATGATCTTTGGTATGTGTAGAATATTGCCACCCAGCAATGCCACCAAATTGATCACCGTATTCAGAATATAAAGGCCTAATAATCTGTTTAATCATATTCTCGGGAGTTAGGTGCCCGCTAAAGGCATCCGCTTTATATACGGGCTTGCCAATAATTATCTTTTCACTCGGCCAAAACAACGGTCCATCTTTTGAAACAAGTCCCCGATAGGATGTTGGATAGGGACCTTTAGACACCCCAACCACCTTATTACCGACGGGACCATCCTGCCCCGGATTATTATAATATTGTACAATAATCCAGTCTATATCCTTTCCTGCAGATCTTAGAATTTCCAGATAAGGCCCACCATGCCATTTTGGATTGAGATAGGGAGACTGAGGGGCGTGGCTAATTATGTATTTTTTCGAGGGCAATCGATCTCTCAATGCCTTTGTAAGGCTTATCAAAAAAGCTTTCCCATCAGCAACGCCAGCTTTACGTTCTTTATGAAGCATATCGCTAGCCTCAAAATCGAGATCTATACCATCGAGCCCTTTGGCGAGAACGAACGCTGATATCAAATCAGAAAGTTCATCTTCCCGACCAATCAGATGTTCATAATCCTTCGCTTTCGCCAAACCACCACCAAATGAAATCAACACCTTTATGCCTTTGGCTTTCAATAGCGCGACTGAATCCCACTGCTTCTCCATATTTTTGGGAGGAATGAGAACAATTGCACCACCATCATTTATTTCAGCCCCCAAAAAGGAAACAATAACATGGCTGTAATCGGCCTCAGCTATTTCAGACAAAGCCGATGCATCACTGTTGTAGTAAATAATAAAATGAGGCTGAGCGACAGCGATGGAGCTTGCCGAAATGGCGTAAAAAGACATCATAAACAATAAATAGATAAATAACCTTTTCAAGGTCAGAAACCTTTAAAAACCGTGTCGTGTGCATCTACTGCCGCAGCGGCTTTATCGGCGACTTTATTGATACTCCACCCAGGGACATAGATTTCAGAACCCAGGCCAAAACCCGAACACCCTGCTTGGACATATTTTTTGAACTCCGAGAGTTTCACCCCACCAACAGCATAAAGCGGCGTTCCTTCAGGAAGAAGAGCGCGCAAGGCTTTAAATCCATTAATACCAGCCATTGAGGCAGGGGTAACATTCAAACCATCTGCACCCGCAGCCAAGGCAGCAAAACACTCGCTCGGGGTAACAACGCCAGGCCAGGATAAAAGCCCCAACCCCTTGGTCAGAGATATTATTTCAGGATTACAATTTGGAGAGGAAATAAACTTACCCCCTAAAACTTTCAACCCATCCACATCAATTCGATTAAGCGCCATACCAGCACCGATGATGGCTTTGTCTCCCAGTGCTTGTGTTATCGCCGAGATAGATCCAAAAGGGTTTGGAGAGTTTAGAGGAATTTCAATTCGAGAAATACCCGATTCAACTAAAACCTCAACGACTTCAACGACTTGATCAACGTCAACACCATGCAAAGTTGCCACAATATTCCGGCGCTTCATGTTAAAAAATCCTATAACAATTTATCGATGATAAGCAACTAAGCCTCACAATACCATATCATAAACTACAATTTATGCGATATTCGTTAATGAAATAAACAATCTAAAATACCACTAAATGCATAGAATTTTTAGTAGGGAAAATAGTTTAAATTATGGAGACCAACAAAGGTTATTCTTTGTTCGCAATTTTGTCTATGGAGCGCTTTAACAAGATCACTCCCAGCATCGAACAAATCACAGAAGCACCGAAATAGTACATGCCCGGTTGGGATGTCGCATTCGCCATACCTGAAGACTTGGCAGAAATAACGATCATGCCCACGATAAAAACATCGAGCATGCTCCACTTACCAAGTAGATCGATCAACTTCACAGCCTTTTGTACGGATTTATGCTCTACGTTTCGTGCCCGCCAAATATAATCGGCAACAAAGATTTTAATCGTAGGGAAAACAACCGAAAACAACAGAATTACAAGAGCGAGAAGATATTCACCACTCCTTGCGAGCTCATCGATAGCACCCACGATGGAAATGAGATCTTCAAAAAGGAAAAATTTCTCAACCTTGAGGATCGGGATGGTCAATCCAGCAATCAGAGTTCCGATAGCAGTAAGTAACAGGATAGGGATCAGCCTTGATAGGCCTGTGGCGCGTTGAGCTAGGGAGTGTTCCGCACGCTTAAGCGTAAAGAAAAGCTGCCACCACTTGAGACTTTCATGTTCTGAAGACCAATACTTTTTGGCCTGTTTCAGAATATTGAAAGCCTTCACCGATGATTCCGGTTTTTGCCTGAACCTTTACGATCTCTTTGTTTAATCCGAATAGGCTCGAGCGCTGGTGTCGGTTCAGAAAGAAGAGAGATACGGCGAAAAATAGAGACGATCAGTGTAAATAACATAAAAAGTGAATTCCTAGTTTCTTTAACCTGCATCATATCTAAGGCGTAATCCTCTCTGGTTCAATCAATATTAACTAAATTATCTATTTTAACAGGCACCAGGTTTGAATAATCAATCAGATCATATATTTTTGGAAATAAACATGGTCTCTTCTGGTAATAAAAAGAGGACGGTAAATGAACCGTCCTCCCTTATATCATCTCAATCTGATAACATCAGATTTTAAAATGTGTCGCTTTAATTACTCCTCAGCGGGCACCCAAACATCTAGAGATTCATGCTTAAGTTTGCGACGCTCTGCAGAAGGTAATCCCCAGTTATGACCAAAGGCCGCTGATTCCCAAGATCCATACATTGGATTTGAAATCATGATCCACTTACTGCCCCACATATCTTCATATTTGTCGAGAACGGCTTTACGCTCATCGATGCTGCCTTTGTAATCATCAACGAAGTCGCTGAAATTATCACCAACCACCATTACAAGACGGTAATTTTCAGTAATATGCGCGCGACGTGGAGATTTCTTGGAAGAGTTCCAGGCTTCTTTTTCCTTGCGGAGAAGAACGGTATCTTCTGAAGTGTCCACAGGATAGCCATAAGCCTTCAAATTATTTCTGGTCGCTTCTTCCTGGGGTGCTTTACGGTTAGAAACATAAAAGACTTTCACGCCCTTTGATTCCGCATACTTGATAAAATCAAGTGAGCCCGGAACTGGTGTTGAGGTTTCTGAGCGTACAAATGGCACCCAGGTTTTTGAACCATAACTCTCATCATTGGCGACAAGCCAAGCTTCGTAGGCAGAATTATCGAGAACAGTCTCATCCACATCCAGCATGACTGCTGGTGGTTTGCCACTATAATTATCGCCCTGCTCGTTCGGTGCGCCAGTCCAGCTTTTATCAGCCAAGGCATCATCGAGTTTGATTTTAGCGAGTTCATACATCGCAATACTGTTGGCTTTGAACTCAACAGATTTTTGGGTCCAAAGCGTGGCATTCAAAATGTCGTTTTGAGGAGTAGAGATACAACCCGCTAATGTTCCCCCCATAAGAACAGTCAAAGCGGTTAGCTTTAGAGTACGCATCATGATCATTTTCCCTGTTATATTCTTACTATTTTCTGGATATTTTTTATTTGCTACATGACAGAATTGTTACACTTTAAATTTTTTTTGACTAAATGGTCAAGTATTCCCTGCTATAACTCTAAGCTCTACATAGTCTTTCTATGGGTATTAAAGACATGGTCGATCTAGACCAGAACAAACAGGTAGAAGAAAAAATAACCTATTCATTAGATAAACGGATTGGGAAACTGAATCTCTCTTGCCATCTTGAGCGCAATTCAATCAGCGTATTTATCTCTGATTTCGATCACGGCTTCTAGGTTTTCTTGAAGGATATCAACGATGGCGGGGTCGAAATGTTTACCTGACTCAGAGCAGATAAGCTCCATGGTTTTCTCTACTGTCCACGCCTCTTTGTAACACCGCTTTGAACACAAGGCATCGAAGACATCTGCTACGGCAGAAATACGACCGAATATATGAATGTCGCGTCCACTGAGTTGATTGGGATAACCAGTCCCGTCCCATTTTTCATGATGTTGACGGGCTATAATAACACCACTTTGGATGATTTCGCGTCTTGACCCCTCTAGAATATTGGCGCCAAGTTCGGCGTGGGACTTCATTATTTCCCATTCTTCTGGGGTGTGCTTCCCAGGTTTATTTAAGACATTATCAGGGATCCCAACTTTACCAATATCATGCAGAGGAGAAGCCAGTTTAAGCGTATTTACTTCATCTGTACTCAATCCGTACTTTTGGGCGATTAACCCTGATATTTTGGCAACACGAATAATATGGTTTGCAGTTTCTTTGGACCTCGTCTCTACCGCACCGCATAACATGGACACAATTTCATTTTGAGTGTCTTCGATCTCTTGTCCAAGCCTCAGGTTTTTGTGTGCGATAGATATATTTTGTGTAAACAGATCAATTAGCTTAATGGCATCGGCAGATATCGGGCGACTGGAGTGGAGATAAAGTAAGTTTTTATGATTATTATCGGTTTCGAAGGTGACGACGATTTCATCCTCACCAATTAATATGTTGTCTCTCTGAGATCCAGATAGCCAATCATCGATTATCCACTGCGGAACAACTTTAGACGGGTGATCTCCAATGAGTTGATCAAACTCTCCAATCGCTGCAATAATTTTCGTGGAATTTTCCGTCTCAAGAGCAGCCAGGCTATTAGCGGTCATGAGGACAGCATCTGATTCCAGGTAAAGAAGGGATGTAAGTTGTTGTAATGCCCCTGAGATAAACTCTCCCAAATACCGTTCTTTGAAAATATGGGATGAGGCTTCAATTACACGCTTCAGGCCTTCTCTATTTTGAGAAAGTGCTGATAAATCTCGATATGAACGCAGCCCTGATATGATACAAGAAAACAGCTTTTGAGCTGTCATTTCGGACTTTTCTTTGTAGTCATTGATATCATAATCGAGAATAACTTTTTTTTCTGGTGCGTGTCCTGGCTGCCCTGTTCGTAAAATTATTCGAACCATTGAGTTTTTAAGTTCTTCGCGGATCCATTTAGCGACAGAGAGGCCTTCTGTATCTGTCTTCATCACAACATCAAGAAGAACGATCGCAAGATCCTTTTGTTCCAAAAGTATATTTTTGGCCTCTTCGCCAGAGTACGCAGAAAAAAATTCAAGTTTACGCCCCTCGAACACAACTTTGTTTAACGCCATATGGGTAACGTGATGCATGGCGGGTTCGTCATCGACAATAAGTATCTTCCAAGCACTTTCTAAGCCTTGATCTAAGGTTTCGTTATCTTCAGGGGCATCAATTAAAAAGTCAGTCATCTTTGCTGCCCCCATTATTAGAGATACTTACGTTTTGATCTAATGTCGGTATCGTGATGTATACCAACAATCCTTCACCTGTATGGCTTTTCAGATTTATGGTTCCCTTTAGTTTTTGGGTAACGATGTTGTGCACGATACACATCCCCAACCCGCTTCCCCCTTTTCCACGTTTAGTCGTAAAAAAGGGGTCCATAACTTTTGGTAAAATATCTTCAGGAATTCCAATACCGTCATCTTCAAATTTCAACTCGATACCCACATTAGCATGACCTGATACACTTATTTTAATAATTCCATGCTGATCATCGGGATAACCATGAATGAGAGAGTTTGAAATTAGGTTGGTGATAATTTGAGAAATGGCCCCAGGGTAAGTAAAAACGGTAATATCTTCGACAAAGTCAGTTTGAACAGAAACATTACTTCTTTTCGTTGTTGGGTTCAGGCTTTCAACGACAGCCTGAAGGTATTCTGAAATAAGAATTTCTCTGGGTTCTTCGCTAATCTGATCAACAGAGACTTGTTTAAAGCTATTTACGAGATGCGCAGCGGATCGCAAATTCGAGAGAATTATTTTCAAGGTATCACTGGATCCGGAAAAAAAGGTTTCGAGCCCCTTTTTACTCAACGTCTCCTCGACTAACTTATCCTCAACATCACGCAATTCTTCTTGTAGATGCGTAATGGCCGTAACCCCTATCCCAATAGGAGTGTTAATTTCATGAGCCACTCCCGCAACAAGTCCGCCCAAAGAAGCTAATTTTTCAGTCTCAAACAGTTGTCTTTGGATTTCTTTTTGTTCGGTAATGTCATAAATCCAAAACAGTACCCGGTCTTTATTATCGTGCTTAATTTTGTTCCATGACAAATAACACCAGAAGGTATCCCCTTTGGCTGTTATTAATTGAACTTCTTCCGCTTTGACTGTGCCGTACTTTTTGAACCTTCGAATAAACGCTTCACGTTGGGTTTTAGAAACCCAACTCTTTCGAAACGACACCCCAATGGCATCATTAATGTTATCAAAGCCAATAAGTTTGGCCCCTGAGAGGTTGATGAGAAGGATTTCCCCACTATCTATTCGTGAGATCCCCACACCAACAGGACTTGTTTCAACAAATTCAGATAATTTATGGGAAGATTCTTTTGCCACCTCTTGAAAACGTACCAAATCCGTTACATCGGTATAGGTGGTCATAAACCCAGTTTCTACCGGCCGACCTACAACCTCTAGAACGGTCCCTCCAGGCAAGACGCGACGGGCATCATAAGGGTGAAATTTTTGTGCATCTTCTAAACGTTGCTGAACTCGCTTATTTATGTCGGTCAGATTTGTTAACTCTCCATAATCACCGCGCTTGGCACAGTAACGAAATATCCCTTCGAGAGAGGCGCCCGGAGCAGACAATTCTTCAGGAATATCGAGTAATGCGTTGAAACGCTTGTTACAGATAACCAGTCTCAAATCCCGATCAATAAGAGAGATGCCGTGCGGAGTATTTTCAACCACGACATCGCGTATAGCGTTTTCTCGTTCAACCTCTATTTTATCTTTTTCCAAGGCAATATTTTTGTCCCGGATTTCCTCAATAAGTTCTATATTTTTACTCTCTAAACCTTTTTTGGTGTTTTCGAGATTACTAATATCAGAATAAGTTGTTGCAAATCCGCCCGAAGTGATCGGATGTCCAACAATCTGAATGACAGTTCCATTTGGTCTGTGTCGATTAAGGTTATAAGACTGCTCAGGAACAAATAGATTTAGCCGTTCCTTTACCTGGGCCTCAAGGTCACCTGGACCATATTCCCCCCTCTGAGCATTAAGGCGGATTATTTCTTTTAAATTTACGCCAGGTTTCGTCAGTTCGTCAGGAATGTCAAAAAGTTCAATCGCTTTTTTATTGATAAATGTTAAATTCAGATTTCTATCAACAACAGTCATCCCGACATCAAACATGTCAATGAGTTCGTAATCTAAATGTTGTTCAGTATATTGTTCTGTTAACATTTTATAATAGCTGTCTGTTTTCCATTTTCCTCGTCACCAAACACACCAATTTTCAAGTTACGTAGCTTGGAGATACTGGTAAATCAGCTCAACCAAAAATAGCATCACCAGTACTCTATAGAAGCTTATTGTCCCCTAATTGCCCTTACAAAGGTTTAAGTTTTTTCGAACTCGAGACACAGGTCTGTTACTTCACCATTTGAGATTACAATACCAAATGATAATGAATACATTGTCGAAGGCCATATTTCGCGGTATCCATAATCATTGAAAAAAAATAAATGGTGGCGAAAATATGGTGCCAATTTTATGGTGGCAGTAAGTATGGTGACAGGAAAATGGTGACGGACAATTCATAAACCAGTGCCCCGGCAACCTCTCTCCTTGGAAGACCTCGGATGGTCTCACTTTTTTCACTCTCAACTCACAGCGGATGAGAGTGAGCAACTGAAGTTGATGACACTTGTTCCCTTGCGAATAACCGATGTTCACCGCATCAGGCTACACGCTCGAGGAAAAGATCGCAGCCATATACTTGTGCCGATCAAAAGCCAGAATACAGCCAATTTCGCCGTTGGTGACTGGGTTCTCACAGATTTAATAACCGGCCATATCCTCAGGCTTTTGGAAAGAAAAACTGTTCTCCAGCGGCTTATTCCAAGATCAAACCAACCCCAGTTAATTGCCGCGAATATAGATACACTCTTTATCGTCAGTTCTTGCAACGCCGACTTTAAGACCGGATGGATTGATCAGTTTCTTGCCATGGCATGCGAGGCGGACGTAACGCCTGTGGTTATTTTAACAAAAACCGATAAAACGGACAATCCAACCCCGTGGATTGAACAGGCTAAAAACCTATCCCCCTCGTTGAGTGTGGAAGCACTTAACGTCCACGACCCCGATCAAATTCATCGCCTGGAAAAATGGTGCCAACCGGGACAAAACATTGCGATGATTGGCTCTTCCGGGGTTGGAAAATCGACCATCCTAAATGCTCTCTGTGAACTTGATACAGCAACAGGTGCCATACGCGAAAGTGATGCTCAAGGTCGGCACACAACAACAGCGCGCTCCCTACATCAAACCAAGTCTGGAGGATGGTTGGTGGATACACCCGGTATACGGGTATTACATCTGTACGAAGCAGAAAAAGGCATCAACCGCCTCTTTACTGACATTACTGAACTCACTGAAAAATGCCATTTTCGCGATTGCACCCACAATGATGAACCCGGCTGTGCCCTAAAAGCCGCCTTATCAGATAGAACTCTTGATCGGACCCGATTTAAACGTTGGAAAAAGCTGCTCCAAGATAGCCATAAATTATCCGATACTCCTGACGAAACTTCCCCTTCCTGGCAAGAACAAAGGCGTATTACCAAAGCAATAAAACAAGATCAAAAACGGCTTAAACGTAAACCCAACCGTTCTTAATATTGATCATTTTCTAATATTCCGACTTAATGGAATTGAACAAATATCAAAGTAAGACCTTTGTAATTTAAGGATTTCTGAAAATGTCCTCTTTACCTATCAGCCGCTACCCCGTGCCGGACCTCAACACTCTCCCTGAAGACATCAAAGATAAGATCCTCGCGGTTCAGGAAAAAGCTGGCTTTATTCCCAATGTGTTCCTGGTACTGGCGCACCGTCCGGAAGAATTCAGAGCGTTCTTTGCTTATCACGATGCCCTGATGACAAAAGAGAGCAACCTTAGCCAGGCAGAGATGGAGATGATCATTGTCGCAACCTCGAACGATAATGGCTGCCAGTACTGCGTAATTGCTCACGGTGCCATTTTACGTATCCGTGCCAAAAACTCTTTGATCGCGGATCAGGTGGCAGTGAATTATCGCAAAGCTGACATCACATCCAAACAAATGGCAATGCTGGATTTTGCGATGAAGGTATCCAACAATGCACAATCGACCAGTGATGAAGATTTTGAAACTTTGAGAAGCCATGGCTTTACAGGCGAAGATATCTGGGACATCGCCGCAATAACCGCCTTTTTTGGGCTAAGCAACCGTATGGCCAACGTCACCTCAATGCGCCCCAATGATGAATTCTACTCTATGGGGCGGGACTAGTATGTAGGTTTGGGAAGATATCCCAGCCAATATGGACACAATCATATGAAGCGGACGGGATCTAGTTCTGGAATCAGAGATATTGCGTAGGCAATTGTTCACCCCGAAATCTAACGGGTAATTCTTCACCCGAAATTATGGTTGATATTCCCCTCCCCTTACCCTTGTCGCGACCATACCCAACTTAAAAAGGGAAGGGCTTTCTTAGGCTGAAAACACATAGAAGACAAAATGACGGCCACTTCAATCGAAGTGGCCGATAGTTGGGGAGTGCGACAAGTTTTTGTAATACCTATCCCGAAGGATAAATAAAGAATAATTATCCTCTGCGTAGGACACTCAGTTTACTTAGGAAATCTTCTTTATTTAAATAGGCACCGCACAAACGACGGTGGCCCTGGTAGGCATCACGGGCATGCATAACACGCCAGTTATCGAACAAGACCACTGTGCCCGGCCGCAAACCAAATCGCAGCTGGAAACGACGGTCATTGATCAATTCATTAAACAGCCGTAGTCCTCGATAGAAATCTTCCTGCTGGTCATCTTCAAGCCGGAACGGTGCCCGATCATAATTATTATAGGCTATCTGCAAGAGAGCACCGTCACGATCCAATCCAATAATAGGATGTTCCGCGCGTAAATGAACTCCATCACCCAAATATTGCGCCGGGACAGGAACAGAAGTCAGGGTATCAAAAGCCTTTGAGTCTTGAACGCGGATTTCTTCTGCCACTCGAAAACCATCCACAAAGACACTCTCTCCGCCTGTGCCGTCAAACTCAAGGCAATGGAACATCTGGTATCCTGGCGAATCAACGCTGTAGGTGCCATCTGTGTGCGGGCCAATTTCTACAGTGCTATAGGCTGAATCAGCAAAGGCCTGATTAGCCGTAAAGTCCCAAAATCCACCAAAAATGGTTTCACGGATATAAGTGATCCGTCGGGCTAAGTCTTCTGTTACTTCTGGTGTAGCAGGTGTATTATCGACGATGGCGAAACCATAGTAATCGATCAACTCGACCCATCGTTTAAGACCCTCGTCCCCCGTCATAACATCATCATAGGAAATCTTCGGCAAGCGATCAGCGATTTCCTCCGCCGTCCACAAGATTTTAGGATGATCAGACTGAGGCAATCCTGCCACCGCCATCTCTCTTAGAAAGGACGAAGGGTAAATACTTTCCTGCTCTTCATTTTCCCACCGAATAGAGACTGAGTTACCGTCTTCAGCCAGAGTTGCAGTTTCAGCTCTTAAATCAACCGGCAGAGAAAAAGTATCCACCTGACGTTGGTTTGTCTCCTGGTTCATACTGTGCGCAGCATGACAGTGATCCCGAAGCCAAAAGTATGGGTAACGAGATGGCTGGACATCATCCTTCCATTGAACTTCTAAATACTTGTCGGTCGTTCTAAGAGCTTCCAATTGAGTGGTCATGAGCAATTCACCTTAGGTCCAGGATGATTTATTTGTTAGCGATCCAGATACTGAACACTCGTTCAATTGCTGTCAATTAAATTTATCTATCCCACTTTTGAGGCGTGTTTAATCCAATACCCTGAACACTCACACCGCCATATAAATTGAGAAATTTTAGAGTAAGATTTGTATTAAAATTTCGCGATATAAGAGGTTTCATACTTTTTGTAGCTACAATTAGCAGCCAGTTTGACCAACACCTCATCAACAAGGCTTTAAACCCACACCATTTCAAAGAAGCAAGGCGTAGCGTGGTGTGATTTGACCTGCTCCCTGAAATATATCTGATTTTGAATTTGTCTTTTAGAAGCACCCCACAGCAAAAAGAAACAACTCAATAAAATCGTCTTACCACTAGATTTGTGACTTAATAAGATGTCGAGATAAGCAAGGCATATTGTGTGGGAATACGTGTATAGTTATGAAATTAGGTCACAAAATATATGATTATGTATAATTAATTTATCTGGGCTAAGAGATAATGGCGGAGAGTGAGGGATTCGAACCCTCGATACGCGATTAACGTATACTCCCTTAGCAGGGGAGCGCCTTCAGCCACTCGGCCAACTCTCCACATTCCGTGAACAAGCGAATTTCTAAGGTTTTCAGGCATATGTGTAAAGGGTAAAAATATAAAAAAATTCAGTACCGCAGAATAAAGCGGTAATATGTAGGTTTATTGGCACAAAGCTGACACAAATATTCTCGTTTTGTGCGTGTTGTATTTATTATTGAGTAAATTTGAATTCAAAATTCAAAACCGATTCTTTGATTAGAAGTGGCTCGGTTTGTCTGAACAGTTTGACTGAGTTTTATAAGTGGATTTCAGTCCTTGTTAAGCTGCAACCGGGATTGTTTGCAACGTATTGAAATAAACCTGATATCCTGCCCCCGATTTCAAATTAGCTTAAATTAAGATAGTCTTTTTGCAGTTTT
>CAJXUS010000075.1 GCA_913060675.1 uncultured Rhodospirillales bacterium | reverse complement strand
ATACGAGATCAGCCTCGGTCTCGTGGGCTCGGAGATGTGTATAAGAGACAGATATGGGTTAGCGGCAATTTCGTATAATCCGGATAAAGATAACAAGGGGAGTGGAACTTCATTATGAGCACTACAGTAACCCGTGCTGATCTCAGTGAAGCAGTATATCAAGAAGTTGGATTATCCAGAAACGAGTCTGCGGATCTGGTTGAATCAGTCTTAAATGAAATTTCCGATAACCTGATTAAGGGTGATGCGGTCAAAATTTCATCGTTCGGTAGTTTCGCTGTTAGAGAAAAAGGCGAACGTATTGGACGTAATCCTAAGACTGGTGAAGAAGTTCCAATCTTACCGCGACGAGTTCTTGTATTCCGTGCATCGCATGTCTTGAAAAACAAGATCAATTCATCTTTGTCTTAAACAAGAATTTTTTCGGAACGTGTCGGTTTGTAAAATCCGACTAAATTTGAATGAGCAGGAGTTAAATCTGCATAATGTCTGCTGCAGAATCGACAACTAAATCTGCGACTGCGTTCCGGACTATTAGTGAAGTTTCTGGCGATCTGGACGTTCCGCAACATGTACTGCGGTTCTGGGAAACAAAATTCCCCCAGGTTAAGCCTCTGAAACGTGCTGGACGCAGACGCTATTATCGACCTGAAGACTTAGTGATTCTACGTCAAATTAGGGATTTGCTGTATAAAGATGGCTACACAATCAAAGGTGTGCAAAAACTTTTTAAAGACGGCGCTTTTAAAGTAAGTGATGGTAAATCCTCAACCAAAGCAGTTAAGAAAGCCACTGTCGTATCAACGGCAAAAATAGAGGCTGATCCTTTGGACACAATTCAAGGAATGTCGTTGGACAATCCAAAGAAGCTTTTGATTGAATTGAAGAAAATACGTTCCCTTTTAAATTAATTCCTCTCGATTTTTTACTTTTGAGCATTGCCTTGGGCAAAGGGCAAAGGTATACAGAACGTGTGGACGATGATAGCGTCCCGACTGGCGGAGTATAGCGCAGTCTGGTAGCGCACTTGGCTGGGGGCCAAGGGGTCGCAGGTTCGAATCCTGCTACTCCGACCAATAAAAAATACCTCTGATCTTCCGGATCGGGGGTATTTTCTCTTATAAATACTTCACTATAAAATTATCCGTGCTGAGACTGGTTTTCTAGTCGTTCTATGATAGTCTTGCGCGGTTAAATGACCACAGGGACTGTCGAAATGAGTGCTGAATTAAAGATTGCTGACCCGGTACTAGAAATTCGAAATTTATCTAAAAGCTTTGACCAGTTAAAAGCTCTTCAAAATGTCAGTTTTTCTCTCGAATTAGGGAGCACCCTAGTCATCATTGGCGCTTCAGGTAGCGGGAAGACACTTTTACTGAAAACCATTCTTGGCATTGTACAACCTGATTCCGGTCAGATAAAAGTCGGTGGAATAGACACGTCTGACCATCCTGGAAATAATCAAGATCTGTTAGACCGTTTCGGCATGCTGTTCCAACAGTCCGCCCTATTTGATTCTCTGACAGTGTGGCGCAATATTGCCTTTAAAGCCCTTAAAAATCGTCACGCTGACGAGGTGAAAATCAAACAAGAAGCCATAGAGGTGTTGGATCGGGTTGGACTTAGACCTGAAGTGGCAGATCTCTATCCTGCAGAGCTTTCAGGAGGGATGCAAAAGCGTGTTGGTTTAGCTCGGGCCTTTGCAGGAAACCCGGAGTTTCTTTTTCTTGACGAGCCTACAGCCGGCTTAGATCCGATTATGAGTAACTCCATAAGTCAATTGATAACATCCCAATCAACAAAAAATGGGGTAACTTCCATAATTATAAGCAGTGATCTATCCTCAGCACGAAAAATATCTGATCATGTAATCATGCTTCATGAGGGCTGTATCGTTTGGAGTGGTTTAACGAAAAACTTGGATAATACCGATAATCCTTATGTAAATCAGTTCATACACAAATCGGCTGAGGGACCGATTTCCGTTTTAACTGAATAAACAAATGGTGATCGTTGAAAAAGAAACCGTATCTCAAATTGAGGTCAAAAAATCTCTCTTTATCTCTCATCTTGTCCCAATTGGTACCTTTCAAGAGCGTCTCAAGGATCTCCGAGAGGAACACAAAAAAGCAAACCATCACGTTTGGGCTTTTCGTCAATTAAATGAATTTGATCAAATTGAAGAGGGCTCATCAGATGACGGGGAACCCTCTGGAACATCTGGTCCGCCAACTTTACGTATCTTACAGGGTAATGAATTAATAAACAGCGCAGTCATTACGATCAGGTACTTTGGTGGCACAAAGCTTGGCACCGGAGGATTGGTGAGGGCTTACGGTGAAAGCGTTAAAGCCGTTATAAAGGACGCAAGCCTAAAGCCTTACATAAAACTAACTACAATAGAGCTATCCATCTCATTTAAAAACATTCCACACGTTGAATATTTGTGTGATCAAAAAGAGGTGCGAATTGTGGAAAAGGATTTTGGCGCAGATGGGGCCAAATTTATTTTAGAGGGTGTTGAAGAAGATATGGATTTGATACGCGCTACGATTACTCTTCGGTGAGAGCCTTTTGAATAGTCGTAACTGCTTTCAATGATTTAGCCAGACACAGGATTTCGTTACGCGCAAGCATAAGGGCTTCTTTATCTTCTTGAGACAAATTATGCTGAGTTAGACGGTAATGGTAAATACGATTAGCCTGTTTACGGAGCACGGCCCATTTACTGTTTGGGTCGTTTATTAAAGACAGATGATCGTTCGGCTCACGCCTAAGCGCCGCCTCTAAATTCGTCGTCTGTTTTATTGCCCCCTGATGCATTAAGCTTGCCCCTGATGCAGTAGCTTTTCATCTTTAAGATATTAGTTAATAAACTATTACCTTAAATTTGTATCAATTTCCAGCTTTAAGGTAGGGGCTGAGTAAAAAAGCTTATATTCGAAAGCACAATTACTCAAAAGCTGAAGTATAGTGAACTTCCTCTTCGCTTACAGCATGTTCAATAACATATTGATCTATAGCGCCAAATATACTTTCACCTTCGTTATTAAACATTTCTATGCTTACGTGGTCACCAAATCTCATATATTGGGTCGTAGCATCTCCACGGGCGAGTATCTCTAGCATTCTCCTTTCCGCGATACAGGACGACCCGATAGAACTGTCTTGGTTTGACACTGTGCCTGATCCGATGATTGTACCTGCAGACAGCTGACGTGTTTTAGCTAGGTGTGTGACAAGCTTTGAAAAATCAAACGTCATATCCGTTCCAGTGTTAGGTCGACCAAACAGCTTTCCGTTATAAACTGTGATTAGCGGAAGATTTACTTTGTTATCTTTCCAGGCTTCACCCAACTCGTCGGGTGTAACGACAACAGGAGAAAAAGAACTCGCAGGTTTGCTTTGGATAAACCCGTACCCTTTTGCTAACTCATCGGGGATCAAATTACGAAGAGTAACATCATTAACTAGCGCTATTAAACGGATGTGATGAGGGGCTTGTTCAAGAGAGACATGCATGGGGACATCATCAGTAATAACAGCAATCTCAGCTTCGAAATCAATCCCAAAGTCTTCTGTAATAACTTCTATTGCGTCATGGGCACCAATCATTGTGTCGGAGCCACCTTGATACATAAAAGGAACCGTCCAAAAATTGTTTGGTATATCACCCCCTTTAACCTTTTTAACGAGCTCTAAATAATGTGCATAGGCAGATCCGTCGACCCACTGATAAGCACGAGGAAGAGGGGCGAGGCACTGGGTGGATTGAAAGGCTTTACTGTTTTTTTCCTCATCATTATTTAGCCGCCGATACACTCCTTCAAGAGCAGGTGCCAATGTCGGCCAATCATCCAAAGCAGCTTGTAATGTTAAGGCTATCGTTGGAACATCTACATATTGAGTAAGAGATCTGTTAACGACGACAAGCTTACCGTCTCTACCCGCTTTGCCGTCTCGACCATGACTTTTAAGGGTTGCAAGTTTCATAAGCTGCCTCCAGATAAGCTATTCGCCCCCAGGCTGTACTTTAAAGAATATTAGCAGCTCATTTTAGACCAAATCTGTGATTTAATGTTTATCGTCAGAAGGTGCTGCAGGAGCAGGGTTAATATTCCCCATGGCTTTGGCTTCATCTATGATCGGCAACAGATCAGAGGTGATCGTGTCAAAGAGCTGCTCAAAGCTGTTAATCACATAATAAATCGGTTGATATATATCGATACGGTAATTGGTTCTAAATATTGTTAACGGATCAAAGGCAAGTTTTGTCGGTTCTAAGCTATCTGTGCAATAAACGGCTTCTCCGGATGATGAAGCAAGTCCAGCTCCGTATATTTTTTCACCCTTAGGCGTTTGAATAAGCCCAAATTCAACCGTAAACCAAAACAATCGTTGTAAGGACCACATGTATTTCTTCTCAACGGAAAGAGCCAACTTCCCGTACTCCTGAACATAATCGGCAAAGGATGCATTCGTAAGCATTGGACAATGTCCGTATATTTCATGAAATACATCGGGCTCTTTGATGTAATCAAAATCTTTGCGAAGGCGAATAAAAGTGGCGGCTGGAAAGCGTCTATTTGCTAAAATTTGAAAAAAATCTTTTGGCGGAATGACTGCAGGAACAGATTGAACACCAAACCCTGTTGCGTCTTTTAAACGCTCGCTAATCTCCAATAACTGTGGGACACGCGATGAGGACAAACCCAAGATTTCCCGCCCTCTGATAAACTCATCACAAGCTCGACCTTCGAGGATTTTGTTCTGTCGGGTTATGAGGTCTCCCCATACATTATCCTCTTCGGAGCTATAATGATAAATTCCTTCAGAATTTGGAATTTTTGATTCGTATACCGAGCCCAAGTGCCCCATTTACTCACTCTCCAACATGTAAATTTAGTTACAATGCTTATTTTATGTGATAAATTAGGGTATATTATTTCTTAATCACAAAATATCGCTAATATTGAACATAATATATCTAATAAATTCAGGAAATAAGAATTGATTGACCTCGATACTTTGGATGTGAAAATCCTAAGTTTGCTCCAAAAGGATGCAACAATACCAACTGCAGAAATAGCGGAAAAGGTCGGTCTCTCCCAATCACCGTGCTGGCGGAGGATAAAGCGTTTTCGGGATGAAGGTCTTATTCGTAAAGAGGTGTGTCTTCTCGATCCGAAAGAAGCTGGGCTTGGCGTGACAGTTTTTGCAACAGTAACCCTTGTTCAGCACAGTGAAGAGCATGTGAGGCAATTCGAAGATATCGTCGAGCGTCGACCTGAAATTATGGAGTGTTATACAATTACCGGCGATAGAGACTATCTTTTAAGAATAGTTGCGAAAGATATTGAAGCTTATGATCATATGTTGACGGAACAGTTCTTACATCTTCCTATCATCAATTCAGTCAACTCGCGCTTTGCCTTGCGAAGTGTTAAATATTCTACTGAACTTCCAATTTAATTTATAAACACCGAACGAAAAGGGCCTAAACTTTGGTCGTGATCAGAAAAGAAGAAACAACTGATAGAGCTTCAGTACTTCAATTATTACATGATGCTTTTGGCCGTTGGGACGAGAGCGATTTGGTTAAGCAACTATACCTCGATGAAGATGTCATTTTTGGGCTCGTTGCCGAAGAAGAGGGAAAAATAATTGGTCATATCCTTTTTAGCCTTGTTGAAATCTCAACTGACCAATTGTTTTTGGAAGCGGCTGCATTAGCCCCGCTCGCGGTACATCCACAAAGGCAGAAAGAAGGTATTGGTACTAAACTTATTAACGAGGGGCTACTAATTTGTCGTAATAAAGAAGAGTTAACAGGAATGATCGTTCTTGGAAATCCTGACTATTATCAGAGGTTCGGTTTTTCCTCCGAGTTAGGAGCCCATCTTGATGCCCCCTTCAAAAACGAAAGCTTTATGGCTCTGGAGTTCAGGTCAGGGATTCTACCAAAAAATGCAAAGGTTAAATACGCAGCGGCTTTTGGGTTGTAAATTGTAAATTACTTTATAATCAGCAACACTTTGGGAACGTTTTTATCAACGCATTATTTTTGTCTTCTTGCTCAGAAAATTCCTTATCGTTTAAGATAACGTAAGAAGTTGCTTTCAGGACTTTTTTCCTTTTTCTTTTGAAACCTCACTAATTTCATCGTCATCGTCATCTTCATCGAAAACCGCTCTGTAGGCTGCGCCCTCAAGATCATCGTATTGTCCTGTGCGTAAAGACCAAAGAAATGCAGCAAGTCCAACCAGACCAAGCAATAAGGCAATGGGGATGAGAATAGCCAATGCAGACATCTCAAGTATCCTTTTCTGTCAGACGTAAGCGAAGCGCATTTAATGTCACGATAATTGATGACGAGGACATGGCTATAGCAGCAAGCAGAGGTGTAACCTGTCCTGCCATCGCCAGAGGAACTGCAATCATATTATAAAGAATTGCTAATCCAAAATTTTGGAAAATTAGAATTTTTGCTTTTCTCGCAATGCCGATTGCTTCGATTATTGGTTTGAGGCGATTTCCCTGGAATATAAAGTCTGCAGTTGTTTGGCTAATGTCTGCGGCCGTTGCAGGTGACGCAGACACAAAGGCTGTTGCCAGGGCAGGGGCGTCATTTAGACCATCACCCACCATAAGAACATTCTTGTTTTGGTTCGTTAATTCTTCCAAGCGGTTGATTTTATCTTTGGGGTTAGCTTCGGCTTTCCAGTTGGATAGAGTTAGTTCATCGGCAACCATTTTGACGGCAGAACTTCTGTCGCCTGAGAGTAATTCAACAGAGCTTAAGTATATTTTTGCAAGGGTAATTGCTGACATGGCATCTGGGCGAAGTTTATCTCTGAAAGTAAAACGAACAGGTTTTCCAACACTTTTTGTCAGCCAAAGCTCACTTACAGGCTCATTGCTTACTCTTTCGTCCTCATTTTTAATGCCACACCAATTCCTATTGCCAATTCTGATGCGTTGACCATCAACATAGCTCTCCATGCCTTGTCCAGGCTCTTCGTGAATGTCAGGAAGAGCCGTTATCTTATATTCTGCGGCTTTTACGAGCGCTTTTGCTAAGGGGTGATTACTAGATAAGGCCAATGAAGCCGCGAGTTTAAGGTCTTCATCCGATATATCAGAACGGTTATAGAGTTCAGGTTTCCCCTCTGTTAACGTTCCCGTCTTATCAAAAACAACAGTGTCCGCATCAGCTAACCGTTCAAGACCATCAGCTGATTTTACAAGGACACCTTTTTTGAGAAGCAAACCACTGGCGACAACTTGAACGGTGGGGACGGCAAGCCCTAAGGCACAAGGACAGGTTATGATCAGAACTGCGACTGCATTCATCATGGCTAGATGCCACCCACCGTCTCCTAAAGCCCACCAAGCGATAAATGTCAGTGCAGATAGCAAGTGTACTGCTGGTGCGTATATTTTAGCCGCACGATCTGCCAATTGAACATATTTTGCCCGACCTTGTTCGGCTGTTTCCATCAAACCAACGATTTCAGCAAGAAGAGTTTTATCATCTCTCGCTGTAACCATGACTTCGAAGGGAGATGTCAGGTTTAGGGTACCAGCAAATACGGCATCCCCAATTTGAGCAACTTGGGGTAGGGTTTCCCCGGTAATGAGAGACGTATCTATTTCAGAAGCACCAGAAACCACAGTGCCATCAACCGGGACTTTCTCCCCCACTGAAATAGCGACCTTCATTCCGGGCTCTATCGACTCTACGGGTAGAGACAAGCGCGTTCCATCACCGTTTACAACTGTTGCGGCAATGGCTCTAAGTGATAGTAAATTCTGAGCTGCTGATTGAGCACGGCTCCGCATACGGCGGTCAAGATATCTTCCAATTAATAGGAAGAACAGCAACATTACCGACGCATCAAAATAAGCATGATCTGCGCTTTGTAAGGTTTCGCCTACGCTCATTCCAACGGCGAGTAAAACGGCCAGCGAAATGGGTACATCCATATTCAGGCTACGCGTTTTTAGTGCAGCGATAGCCGAGCGAAAAAATGGCTGTCCGGAATAAGCAACAGTTGGAAGCGCTATTAAAGCTGAAACCCAGTGCATTAGATCACGGGTCGCAGGCCCCATATCATTGGTACCAGACCATACGGCGACTGAGAGCAACATAACATTCGCCGCAGCAAAACCAGCAACTCCGACGGCACGTAACAAAGCCTTATCTTCTTTTTCACCCGCATTGCTAATGAGTTCAGGATTAAAAGGGGTGGGAGGAAAGTCGAGGTCATCAAGTGTTTTTACGATAGAAGTCGCAGACGTAAGGGTTTCATCCCAAAGGACAAAAAGACGTTTAGTCGAAAGGTTGACCCTTGCCGTTTCAATACCAGGTAATTTATTGAGATTACCTTCGATTAAGCGGATACAAGATGGGCAATGGATCGTATCGACAATCAGACTAAGTTGAGATAACCCGGCTTCTGCTTTTTGGATATAAGCGGAGGGATCGATACTCACATGAACGATCGGAGGAATAGTAGCAACGTTTGTTTGCTTGGTACCAGAACAACAATCAGACATATTGAAAACCTACTTCACAAAGAAACGTTGTTCGATTTGATAGGGCTTATCGTCTGCTGACATAGCTTGTAAGCTAACATGCCACTGACCATTTAGCGGTAGATCAAAGGTGGCTTCATAGATACCTGCTTTACTTTCTGCTAGGACGAGGTTTTGGTCGTGATCTTGAAGGGTTGGACGTCCAATTTTAGCTTCGACTTTAAAACCTGAAAGCTTTTGAGCATGTTGATCTTCAAGCTCAAAAGATAACAGATACTGGTCACCTATTGATGTAAGGGAAAGCTGGCTTTGCCACTTCAGTGCACTTTGAACCTGGGCAGCTTCGATCGTTTTGTTGTAGTTCAGGCCATCCACATAAGCATTATCTTTGGATAACCCAGTCCAGGTATTCGTTGCAAAATATACGAATACAACGTTCATACCGATGATGACGCCAAAGAATGATAGAATAGAGATTAGGAAGTGCTTTCCCGTAAACTTTTTATCTTTCGTACCGTTATCAGAACTGTTCATGGCGGAGTAACTTTCTACTGTGCTCATTTTTTGGGGCTCATTTTTTTAGGCTCATTTATCTGGCCCTAAGAAAACACTCTCGTTTGAAACGCTTAAACCACTTTCAATATCAGTAATAATGATCGCGATCGGTTCTGAGCTCGATTTCAAGGTACTTTCATCAACTGAAAGGAAAAGATGTACCGAACGAAGACTATCACCTTTGACATCTATGACAGGTGCAGGCCCGACGCTTTTGATGTCATTGACTTTCAATTCGTTAAATTTTAATCCGGTTACCGTGATCTCAAACTGACGTTGATTGCGATGTTTATTGAGTATTTTAATAGTGTAGCCATTTCGAATACTACCATCAGACAATTGAACAAATATCGGATTGCGGTCCCTTAGCACATTTAAATCCAGAGGAGATCTATTGGCGAGAAGGTAAACCATAAAGCCACAAACAGCGACGATTGACATGGCGTACATTATTGTTCTCATACGCAATAGGTGGAATTTCTCTGGCTTACCTTGTATGCGCCTAGCTAAATTTGCATCTGTATCATAGCCAATGAGACCTCTGGGTGTGCCCATTTTATCCATAATGCCATTGCAGGCATCAATACAGAGCGCACAGTTGATACACTCCAACTGCGATCCATCACGGATATCAATTCCCATAGGACAAACCACAACGCATTGCTTGCAATCGATACAATCGCCAACAACCTTTTTGTCCAGGTCATCAGGTGCTTTTCTGGCATGCCCTCTGGGTTCGCCACGATCTGTACGATAGGTTACTTGTAATGAATCTTCATCCATCATGGCCGCTTGTATTCGCGGCCAAGGACACATGTAAATACAGACCTGTTCTCTCGATAGTCCCCCAAGAACGTATGTAGTACCGGTAAACATGCCGACAAAAACATAAGCTGTCATATCTGCCTGGAGAGTAAATAAATCAACGAACAGAGTTGGCGCATCCGCAAAGTAAAATACCCAGGCTCCACCAGTAGCAACCCCAATTAAAATCCAAAGGGTATGTTTAAGTGTATATTTCCAAACCTTTTCAATACTCCATTTTGCACGATGGAGTTTGATGCGAGCATTCCGATCACCTTCAATCCATCTCTCAACTGCAATGAACAGGTCAGTCCAAACCGTTTGGGGGCAGGTGTAACCACACCATACACGACCAAAGAGAGTTGTGAAAAAGAAGAGGGCCAATGCCGCAACGATAAGAATTCCGGTAATGTAATATACTTCTTGGGGCCACAATTCGATAAAGAAAAAATAAAACCGATTGGCCGGAAAATCGATAAGAACGGCTTGGTCAGGCGCACCTGGTCCACGGTCCCATCTGATAAAAGGTACTAAATAGTATATTGAGAGTGTGGTGATCATTATCAGCCACTTAAGACGACGAAATTCGCCTACTGCTCTTTTGGGAAAAATCGGCACACGTTTTTGGTAAAGAGGACGGTTCTCTTTTTTGTTTACGGCTTCCACCTCAATGGTGGCTTCCCTAACGATCTGTTCTAGCTTAGTGCTCATACTACAGACGTTCTTTTCTGACGGTGTTGGGTTGTTTTTTTATATTTTTGAGTACGGGGAGTGAATGAACACTCCCCGTGGTCTCAATGCCATACATTGATGGCCAGGCATTCTGGCTTATTCGCCACCACCTAAAGAGTGGATATAAATACTTAGTGCTTTAATCGTTACTGGATCCAATCGTGTTTCCCATGTCGGCATAACGCCTTTACGACCATAAGAAATGGATTGTACGACAGTCTTTTTATCTCCACCAAAAAGCCAAAGCTTATCTGACAGATTAGGAGCACCCAGTTCACGATTTCCGATACCACCTTCATCATGACATGCAACACAGTTATCCACGAATATACTTTCTCCGCGGCTCACAGCTTCCACATCTGAAGATGTACCGGAAAGAGACAAAACATATTCCGCAACATCCGAGATTTCATCTTTTTCAAGCATCTCATCTGTTAGGAAAGCCGTCATGTCATTAAACCGGGTATCGTCATGGGTTGAACGAATACCGTATGTAATGGTGTAGTGAATATCATCCAAAGAACCACCCCAAAGCCAATGATCATCATTGAGGTTGGGATAACCTTTGGCCCCTTGTGCTCCACTACCATGACAACCAGAACAGTTATCACCAAAAGCAGCTTTACCCGCGGCAAGAGCGTATTGGTTTAAGCTCGTATCACTGGTTATATCCTCAAGCGAGGAGGTAAGAATTTTTTCATCTAAACCTGCTCGACTGGCTTTTACTTCTGCCAGTTCCATTTGTACTTCGTTACGTTGCGAATAACCAAGCGTACCTCTGGTATAGTCGGATATTCCCGGCCAGGCTGGCATAAATATCCAGTAAATGACTGACCAGATAATGGATACATAAAGGACCCAGAGCCACCACCGTGGAAGAGGGTTGTTTAGTTCTTCGATGCCGTCCCACTCATGACCTGTGGTGTCGACGCCGGAGATCTCATCTTTTCTTGGATTTCCTGCCATGACTAGTCATCCTCTAGTGGAATTTGAGCTGCGTGATCGAATTTGGCTTTGTTCCGCGGCCAGAATGCATAAACAATTCCAGCCAAGAACATAGCCACAAGGTACACAAGTCCCCAAGTTCGCGAAAATTCTGAAATGTCGTTGTATTCCATGACAATCTCCTTAACGCAGGTTGGGGCCATCAGCCTTATAGGCTGAGAAGTCCACAAGAGTTCCAAGCATTTGCAGGTAAGCGATCAGGGCATCCATTTCTGACAAAACAGCAGGATTTCCATCAAAATCACGTACTTGTGCTTTTGGGTAACGGGTAAGAAGCCCGTCTGTATCGGCATCAGGATCAACCTGTGCTCTTACGTCTTCGATAGCCGTTTCAATCATCTCATCGGTATAGGGAACACCGACCATTCTGTTCGAAATAAGATGATCTTTCATATCTTTGTATCGCAAAGGAGTTTCCAAAAGGAAGGGATACCCTGGCATAATGGATTCAGGAACGATCCCGCGAGGGTTCAAAAGATGTTCTGTATGCCATTCATCAGAGTACTTACCACCAACCCGTGCCAGATCAGGTCCAGTCCGTTTTGATCCCCATACAAAAGGATGATCGTACATCGATTCAGCTGCAAGTGAGTAGGGGCCGTAACGCTCTACTTCATCTCGTAAAGATCTAATCATTTGCGAATGGCAAGAAGTGCAACCCTCACGGATATAGATATTACGCCCAGCAAGCTCGAGAGGAGAATAAGGACGCATGCCCTTAACCTTCTCAATTGTACTTTCCAAATAAAACAGCGGTGCAATTTCTATCAGACCTCCAATAGAAACGACGATTAGAATGCCGATCAGGAGAACGATGGAATTCTTTTCAAATATTTCGTGTTTAATCATGATCATTCCCTCCTTATTCTGCTGCTACGGGGCTGGGTACATTTTCCGGAGCAAGAAGACGATCTTCCACCCTCACGTCCCCACGCGCCGTACGCCAGAGGTTATAAGCCATAATGAAAGAGCCAACCAAGAAGAAGGCACCACCGATTGCACGGATCCAATAGAAAGGATTCATTGCTTCTACGGTTTCCACAAAAGAATATTCCAAGAAACCAAGATCATCATAAGCACGCCACATCAGACCTTGAAGAATACCTGATACCCACATGGATGTGATGTAGAGAAGAATGCCAAACGTCGCGATCCAAAAGTGGTAGCTCACCAACTTCAAGGAGTAGAGCTGGGTGCGGTTCCAAAGCCAGGGAACCATACAGTAAAGAGCGCCAAAGCTGACAAAGGCAACCCATCCCAGAGCACCTGAGTGAACGTGACCAATGGTCCAGTCCGTATAGTGGCTGAGAGAGTTAACGGCTTTAATCGCCATTACGGGGCCTTCGAAAGTACTCATGCCATAAAAGGCAATGGATACCACCAGCATACGAAGAACAGGATCTGTCCGAAGTTTATCCCACGCACCGGACAAGGTCATCAGGCCATTGATCATACCACCCCAAGAAGGCATCCAAAGCATGATAGAGAAAGTCATGCCCAATGTCTGAGCCCAATCAGGTAAGGCAGTATAATGCAAATGGTGTGGTCCAGCCCAAATATACATGAAGATCAGAGACCAGAAGTGAACAATGGATAGGCGATAGGAATAAACCGGGCGTCCTGCACGTTTTGGAACGAAGTAGTACATGATGCCGAGGAAACCAGCTGTCAGGAAGAAACCAACTGCGTTGTGGCCATACCACCACTGTACCAGTGCATCCTGCACCCCTGCAAAAAGGATATAACTTTTTGTACTTGTCCAAGAAACAGGAACGGTAAGGTTGTTGATAATATGGAGCATGGCTACGGTGGCGATAAAGGCGAGATAAAACCAGTTGGCTACATAGATGTGGGGTTCACGTCTTTTCCATAGAGTTCCCAAGAAGACAAACAGATAAACCACCCAAACGATTGTCAGCCATATATCGGCGTACCATTCTGGTTCTGCATATTCTTTGCTCTGGGTAATACCCATCAGATAACCTGTTGCGGCAATCACGATGAATAGTTGATATCCCCAAAATACGAACCACGGGGCAAAATCACCAGGCATCCGCGCTTTGCAAGTTCGCTGGACGACATAAAACGAGGTTGCAATAAGGACGTTACCGCCAAAAGCAAAAATAACAGCTGATGTATGGAGGGGGCGTAATCGGCCAAAATTGAAAAATGAAACATCAAAATTCAAATCTGGATAAGCCAATTGAAAGGCTAGAGTATCTCCAGCGAGAAAACCTGCAATACCCCAGAATACTGAGGCGATAACACCTGCTTTTATAACATCTAAGTTGTATTCAACGGGGGCATCTGTAGGCTCTTTTTCCCGACGTTCTGAGCTGTCGTAATATGCTTTGATAATACCGAATATTCCGAGAATGAATGCGCCTGCAAAAATATATGCATGAACAGACATCAAGGGGTCTTCGGTACGCGCGGCCGTTAACATGGCGTAAAAAACACCAATTGTTAATGCCCCGGCTGTTACCCATCCGTCGATGGACAATCTCGCCTTAGCGGTAGTTTCCCGAGTCATTCCTGAAGTCGCCTTTTATTTAAAAAAACGTGGTAAATCCGCCAGATAGAACATCCAACAGCTTTTGTAACCTACCCTTCAAGTACATAAGAGCATTGATCTAAGTCAATGATACCGGGTGACGCACCCTAAAAAGACGAAACTAAACGATACTTTTAATTTTTTAACTGCTTACATAATCGGATCGCGTCACAAACGTATCCCTTATCTGCAAGTTGATTAGGTATAGATTTAGTATAACTACTTTCTGGAATAATTGTATGTTGAATATCCATTGTCAGATGTATAGCATGACAGCTTCGGGAAACTGCTTGGCCTTCGAGCCACTCTAACAGGGTTTCGGAAATATCATTACGGCCTAGAAAATCCGCTGTTACATAATTTGTAACATCCATAACCATTTGATGTGAAACATCTTCTACTACCTTATAACACAAAACCCCCAAATAATAACCTGCCGTATTTCTGACTGTTATAATGCCACACTCACGACTGTTTCGACCCGTAAAGCTATCTACATAATTTTGCCATTCATCAGTAGTGATGTCCTGTTTCAACGTTTGAATTAAAGGCAAAAGCTGAAGACAGTTGTTTTGGTCAAGGGTATTAATTGCAAATTGCACTTTTGGTTACTCGCATTTGAGGTTATATTCGTATTGAAGTGCATTTACTTAAGTTGGTCTTTGATGTAGGTCAATTTGACGCATAGAATTAAACAGTTATCTATTTCTCATAAACGAGTGTGGTAGTATCACTCTACTTAAATATAATTATATAAAAACACTAACTCAGGAAGAACCATTGATGAGAAGCCGTTCTCAAGTTGCATCAACAGTTGCATCGCTTGCTTCTGTAAATTCACCCTGTGAAAAATGTAACATTGCTGAGATGAGCCTTTGTCATGCGCTTTCATGTGATGATTTAAAACAACTCTCTGCGATTTCTTCCAGTATCGAGGTCGGTAAAGGCGTTACAATCATTAACGAACAAGATCCTGCGAATTATCTTTTCAATGTAACCGCTGGATCTGTGAAACTTTACAAGCTTCTTCCCGATGGTCGACGTCAGATGACCGGTTTCCTGTTTCCTGGGGACTTCCTTGGGATCGCAATGAACGATTGTTACGCTTATTCAGCTGAATCCCTTGAAGATACAAAGTTATGCCGTTTTTCACGGGCAAAACTAGAGGAATTACTAAAAATATTACCTCATCTTGAAAACCGTCTTTTAAATATGGTTTCAAACGAACTTGTGCTCGCCCAGGATCAAATGTTACTATTAGGGCGAAAAACAGCGAAAGAAAAAGTTTGCAGTTTCCTGCTTTCTCTTTGCAAAAGAGCGCCGTCAAAAAGTGATCAAGCACAGACCATATCTCTACCGATGGGTCGCTCTGATATCGGTGATTATCTTGGACTAACAACAGAGACGGTAAGCCGTACCCTGACCAATTTAAAGAAAATGGGAATCATCTCTATACCTGCTACTGGTATTCTAGAAATCACGAACATGCAGGAGCTAACTGATCTTGCCGAAGGGCTAGATTAAGGCTTTCTCTAATTTATTGAGTTCTCAACGATATTCGAAAGAAGTTTCTTAAATCTATGGGTATTGCTTGAGCTTTATTGGCTAAGTTGTTACATAAGGCCTGCCTTGACCTGAGAAACTCAGGTCAAAAAGCTTTGGGAAAAGGGATCTTTACGCTGCCTCACGGCGCGATTGGATGCACTTCCTGAAGCAAGCCGCTTATCGTGCTATATGTAAGTCGCGATCCAGAACCTATTCATTTAGCGTTTTGGGAGGATGTGCTTCCCGCACATCCTCGGCAGGCTTGCTATATCTCCTTTTACATCCTTCAAATTCAATGTTCTTGTTTTAACACCGCTTTTCATCAGTTAGCATCGGTTTCGATGTTTTAAATTTTATTTGTAAACTCGAAACAAAGACAATTGGATTAATAAATCATGACCCAAACCATTCCAGAAACCCTTTCCAGTGAAAAGCTACGTAATAAACTTGGAAAACACCACCCAGCCTTTGGATGTTGGATTGATATGTTCAGTCCTATAGCCACTGAAATTATCGCCCAGGCGGGTAATGATTGCTTGATGATTGATTTGGAACATGGGCCTGGATCCGTCCTTGATGCAATTACCCAGATGCAGGCAGCGAGAGCTTATGGGCCAAAAACTTTTGTCCGCGTTTCTCACAACTCTTATTCCGAAATAAAACGCGTCCTAGACGCTGGCGCTGATGGCGTGATGGTACCTTCGATCTCTTCAGCTCGCGAAGCACAAGCCGTCGTTGAAGCTGCACTTTATGCTCCCAAAGGGAAGAGGGGCGTTGCCTCTACGATTGTTCGTGGCGCAGATTACGGTGTGAAAGCCACAGAGTATCTGGAGACCTTTAACGATGAAATTATGATAATTTGTCAGATTGAAGATTCAGAAGGGGTCGAAAAAGCTGCTGAAATAGCAGCCACAGACGGGGTGGATATGATTTTTATTGGACCTTCTGACTTGTCTGCAGATCTGGGATATCCGGGAGAAACAGATCATCCTGTCGTTATGGCTGCTATTCAAGAAGTGGAAACGGCCGTTAAAAAAGCAGGAAAATTACTTGGCGCAATTCCAACACCAAAACGTAAAGCTGCCGCACTTTATGAAGCGGGTTATGATTTAGTTTTGGATGGCGGTGATATTGGATTTGTTGTCAGGGGTGCAAGAGCTAAAAGCGATGAACTCAGATCCATTCTAGGAAGATAACTTGGTGTGCTATCCCTACGTCAGGTAAGTTATAAATTGTCTGATGTAGGGCGGGCTACAGCTTAATAGCCATACAGTATTGTTTTTTCTGTTTAAATTTTTCACAGGCTTTATCAGCTGAGGCTTTAGTCTCATAAGAAGAACCCAGCACTCTATAAAATGTACCTTTTCCTGTGATGTTGACTGGTTTCAACCGAAGTTGGAGACCCCGGGTTTCTTTTGGGAAAGCATTTTTAAGCTCTACCCACTCTTGCTCGGCGCTCTTTTTACTTTTATTTGAAGATAAGTGTACCGCGTAACTGCCTTTAATCTTAACCCCCGGTGGTTGGGCCATCTTCTCGGAGGCCTTCAAGGGAGTGGGTGTGCTTGTCTTACCGTTAGGGGTTTTTACAGGCTCAATTTTCGAAGTTTCAATCTCAGATGTATTCTCATCTGCTTTTTCTGGCGAGTTGGTGACTGAATCCATAGCCTCTTTTGTTGCATCCGAGGCCTGTTTGGACCCCGCCTTAATGCCTTCCCACACACCAATTCCCCACCCCTTGGTGTCTTCATAAACACGACTACCACTACAACCAGCCAAGGTTATAAGAGAAGTCAAAAGGATGGCTTTGAATAAGCAAGGCCGTAATTGTGGCATAGGCGAGCACCCATATAGTCAGGTCGTTAATATTACAACCAACCTAAGTAAATTTTCTTTATAAAAGAATAATTATTTTCCGAAAAAAGATAATTAACTCTAAGACTTGGGGTGGTGTTTATCAACGAATTCGTTAATCACTTTTGATATGTTTTCACGCCATTTACGACCATTGAAAATACCATAGTGTCCCACATTTTTTTCAACATGGTTCTGGTGTTTGCCCTTTGCGAGTGAAGAGCACATTTGATGAGCGGCTTCGGTTTGGCCTGGAGCCGATATATCGTCAAGCTCGCCTTCAACTGTCAATAAAGCCGTTTTCTTTATCTTGGAAGGATCTATTTTTTGCCCCTTCCAAACCATAGTACCGGAAGGCAAGCTTCGGGATTGAAAAATATGTTCAATCGTATCAAGGTAAAATTCGGCTGTAATATCCATGACAGATAGATATTCATCGTAAAATTTGTCATGACTTTCTGCTGAATCCCCATCACCTTTTACAAGGTTATCAAAATGCTGCATATGCGCATTGACATGACGTGCTGAATTCATGGAAATGAAGGCCGCTAGTTGTAAAAAGCCTGGATAGACACGCCGTCCGGAACCTTCATGATGAAGAGGAACAGAGGCTGTTAAATTACTCTTAAACCATGCTAATGATTTGCTGTCCGCAAGCTTTGTCACTCCAGTTTCTGCCGCTCCGGGGTCAACTGGCCCCCCCATTAGTGTCATGGTACTTGGTTGAGCAGGGTCGTCGTTGGCAGCAAGAATAGATACTGCAGCTAAAACCAATGGCGCAGGTTGGCAAACAGCAATGACATGAAGATCAGGACCCAAAAGTTGCATATAGTCTATAAGGTATTGAATATAATCATCTAGTCCAAAAGAGCCTTCAGAATGCGGTACTTTGCTCGCATCTTTCCAATCCGTGATATAGACCTCATGGTCTTGAACCAGTGTCTGTACCGTTCCTCTTAAAAGCGTGGCAAAGTGCCCAGACATGGGCGCAACTAAAAGTATTTTCTTAGGATTCTTGGCAAGATCACACTTAAATCGAATGAGATCAGCAAATGGCTTATGGTCTATTCTCGCAAGATCAATGGGATGTATGCCATCGTCTTTTTTGATTGCCTGAAACCCCCACTCTGGTTTCCCGCGATGGCGAATTACACCTTCAACAACATCAGCGCTGGCGGCCATAATTTTACCCATATAGGTCTGTGACATGGGGAAGAGAGGGTTGTTAAAATATGTTTTGGTAAGCTCGGTCATCGCACGCATCGGCCCGAGAGCTGCGCTTTGCATATCAAAAAACGTATATAACACGGTATCTTCCCCTGACCTGATGGTCATTATTTATTGTTATTTGTGAAACAGATAAAGCGATCAATCAGAGTACTGTTTTGACCTTTGTTTCAGCTGGTATCACAAAATTGTGCGCTGCACCATTAGTCAGAGGCTATTCGTCTTTGTTCGGTCAGTCAACGATTGTATAAAATTTCATACGACTGACGTATGGCTGTCATGAAAATGAAATCGTTGTAAGAAATCTGGGTAAGAAATTTGGGCAAAAAAATTGGATTGAAACCTAGGCATCAAAATCAAGAAGAGGTTGTGCGCCACATTCTTGTTTTCCTTCTTCGGTAAGCTTACAGACTTGCCAATCCGGTTTTAAAACATTGTTGAACCAGAGTTCGGCCCAGTCATGGTCGATACATGCTTTTATGAGTTTGGAATCGTAATGTTGGCCATACTCGTCAAAAAGCGGCAATTTTCCACCAGCTTGATTAAGCCCGCGCTTAAGCCATGCTAACTGTTTGGCATTAGGTTTTATTTTTTGAGACATAACAGAGGGATTTTAGCACCTTCGTCATCAAGAACAAAGGGGGAGGAGATAATCTATTTAACAATTACATTATCTACGACTAAACCGCCTGAAAAATTGAACGAGACTAATGAGTTATTATATTCATTTGGGGGAGAGGAAAGGATTTATCAAATTCCCAACGGAATATGCATTCCACCCCTGGGGTGAAGAATTCTTTTTACTAACTCTCGATATTCTACATCCCAGACCAAACGATCAACGTCAATATCTTCGTTTCGTTCAATGTATGAGCGATTAGTTTCTTTTGCCTGTGTATCCAAGCGATATGTTTGATCAAAATTTCCCATGCCCTTATCTTAAGCAGAAAAAGTAGAGCAGTGGTGGGGCAAAAAAGTGGTAAGAATGTGAACACTTTCTTCTTTTGTCCCCAACCCAAGGCCGAAAAACTAAAAAATTTAGTTTTTACAACACCTTGAGTTGGTTAACAAATTTTAATAACTAGATGACATTTTGTTCTTTGACAGGTGTATTTTCAAAAATTCGGGTGAAACCGAAAATAGATAAATCGAGACTCCGGTACTGCCCATGAAGAATAAGTTCTGACAGAGCCCGACCGACAGCAGGGGCTTGCTGTAGGCCATGCCCACTGAAGCCGTTTGCAAAGTATAAATTGTCTATTTGTGGGTGGGTTCCCAAGATAGCGTTCTGATCTAATAGGTTGTATGCGTAATGTCCGGCCCAGGCGTTTACTTGCTTGATACTTTCAAAGACAGGTACGCGATGGGCGAGAGTTGGCCAAATTGTTTCATCAAACAAACTGTAGTCGACTTCATAATCACAACTAGCAGGATCGTTGGTCTCATCTGGAGAAACGCCGCATATGAAATGCTCTCCTTCGGGTCGGAAATACACGCCACTGTTGTCAACAACTAACGGGCAACTTTCTATTTTATCCCGACAGTGAAAGACAAAAACACAGCGTTTCCGACTTTCTACGGGAAGATTTATCTTTGCCATTGATGCTATGTTTGATGCACTAGGACCTGCAGCATTAATAAAAGTCTTTCCTGCGATTACCTGATTTGTCTTCAAAATAGCTGATTGAACTTTATGACCATCAGATTTAAGGCCCACAACCTCATCATTTATATAGTCGACACCCAGTTCTTTGTTTTTCGCTCTAAATAACTGCAACAAACTATAGGCATCAAACCACCCTTCGCCATGATTGCCGAGAGATCCGAGGGAAAGATCGGCACAATTTAGCCAGGGGAAACGATCATCGAGTTGCTTTGGTGATAGCAAACTTATATCTGCTCCAAGTGCTTTCTGAATTGCATTATTGCTTCTAAGGACATTTTCCCCAGCAGAGCCTGCTAGCAAGAGATAGCCTTTTTCCTGTAATCCTATATCGAGATCAACGTCTGATTGACTTCCATCTCTTAAAGCGAGGTGCTCTCCAACCTTGCGAAGAAAATCAATACCAAATAGGGAGATTTCAATATTTTCTGGTGTAGAAAACTGTTGCCGAATTGAAGCAGCAGAAAGGGTGGTTGAGGAACCTTTATAAGTATTATCTTTTTCAATGACGGTTATTTTACCGTCAAAGCCGGGGTCGTTTGCTATAAAGAAGGCTGCCGCACTTCCAATAATACCGCCACCGATAACCACTACATCTGATGCAAGATGCATAAATACTCCATTATTTATATTTTATACAAAAATACATTTACCTCTGTCTCTTATACACATCTC
>CAJXUS010000074.1 GCA_913060675.1 uncultured Rhodospirillales bacterium | reverse complement strand
GCCGATATATACTCAAAATCTGTAGAAAAAACCCTCTCAACTAGTCATGACCCTATAATTAATATCAATCACCTAAGGTAAAGACTTCGCGCTTTTCCTCAATACCTCTGAGTTGATGTTCGCCCATTGGCATACATTGTCTGCCAACGATTTCGGCAAATTCTTTACTCATAAGAATTGTCTTCCCAAGCTCTTTTGTAAGGGCTTCAAGACGCGCAACTTCATTTACGGCTGGTCCTACCGTTGTAAATTGTAGTCGATCAGGTAAACCAATATTACCAAACATGACATTGCCTACATGAAGGCCCAACCCAAACGTCGCCTCACATTTACCATTATCACAGGCACAGGTATTTAACGTTTTCATACGTTCAAGGGCATCATAGGCAGCCTTTACGGCAAGTTCTCCGGTTTCCGCCTGTGTACGGTTATCCGTAAAGGGGAAAATACCCAATACGGCATCACCGATAAGTAAGAGGACATCGCCACCATTATCTATGATCGCACCAGCCGTACTTTCGAAATATCCATTGAGAAGATCGAGATATTCTTCTTCAGGCATCATATCAGCCAGAGCAGTTGAATTGCGTAAATCGCTGTACCAGATTACGGCATGAATTTTCTCACCATCACCTCTTTTAATCTGCCCCTTAAGGACTCGTTGTCCTGCGTTCGTACCAAGATAGGTGGTAGAGATATTATGGGCGATCTGAGATTTGATAATAACTTTGCAGGCCACCGCAAGACGGTTTTGTACACGGATCAGGGAGCGAATATCAGAATCACTAAAGCCTGCTTTGATATCGCAAGACCAAGTCCCGAGTATTCCTCTTGCTTCAGTGTCTCCCGGGGCTGCTTCCTCAAAATGAATGGCGTAACAAAGCGTATCAGTGTAACCGTCATCCCTGAGATCATTCATTAATGGAAAATCATGAATGGCACCTTCCCCAATCAACCGACGCCTTAAAAGGCTGATATCTTTGCTGAGCATGAAATAAAACGGGCTACGGCGCCAAACTTCATCACGAGACGCATCATGTGACATGCCGACGGTCTTTACACCATTACCTAATTCCCAAGTAAGTCCCATCGCACTATAAAGTGGATGGAGCGTCCGAAAAGCGATATAGCCTCGGGCAATTGGAAGACCTGCAGACCTTAAACGAAGACAACAGCCTTCGAAGAGATCTTCAATTGTTGTATCGCGTAGGGCTTGCGACATAACCCAGTCAACAACTGAGCTAATAAGACTATCGTCATCTCCCCCCCGTTTAATGCGATCATCAATTCGTTGCATAGACTAATTTGCTCCTGAGAAATGTGGTATTAAGTATTATGTATAAAGAAAATTACACGCCGTAAAACATATGGGTGCAATTGGCTGAATTAATAGATATAACACGAAAAAATTATTTATCATACGAGAAGAACAAATGAGCAACAGCGATTTAAAACCTATCCACGTAATTGGCGGCGGAATGGCGGGCACCGAAGCGACCTGGCAAATTGCTCAAGCTGGCGTCCCTGTTATCCTTCATGAAATGCGCCCGGTCAAAAAGACCGATGCACATCAGGGTGAAGGATTAGCAGAGCTCGTTTGCTCTAACTCTTTTAGATCAGATGATTACGAAAACAATGCTGTTGGCCTTCTGCACGAAGAGATGCGTCGGATGGATTCAATCATCATGGCCTCCGCAGCGTTACATATGGTTCCTGCTGGTGGTGCCTTGGCTGTTGATCGCGATAATTTTTCTGATGAAGTAACGCGGCGTCTTGAAGAACATCCCCTTGTTACTATTGTTCGTGAAGAAATAACAAGCCTGCCTCCCGAAGAGTGGGATTCTGTTATCATGGCAACTGGGCCGCTGACCTCAGAAAGCATGAGCGAAGTTATCGCCAGCATCACAGGCGAGGAATATCTGGCTTTTTTCGATGCCATCGCTCCTATCGTCTACAAAGAATCCATTGATTTTGACAAAGCCTGGTTCCAGTCACGCTATGACAAAGTTGGCCCAATGGGTGACGGCGCTGATTATATCAACTGCCCTATGAATAAGGAGCAGTATGAAACCTTTATTCAAGCCCTCATTGATAGTGAAAAGACTGATTTCAAAGAATGGGAAGAAAACACTCCTTACTTTGAAGGATGTCTGCCGATTGAAGTAATGGCGAGCCGTGGTGTTGAAACCCTCCGTTTCGGCCCTATGAAACCCGTAGGTCTTACAAACCCTCATAGCGAAGAAGATCCTTACGCTGTTGTACAACTGCGTCAGGATAATAAACTCGGCACGATTTATAATATTGTCGGATTTCAGACCAAAATGAAATACGGCGCACAAATGGAAATTTTTCGGGCAATCCCCGGTTTGGAAGAAGCTGAGTTTGCCCGTTTGGGCGGACTCCACCGTAATACCTTTTTGAAATCACCAAAACTATTGGATAGTTCTCTTCGTATGAAACCAATGCCTCGGTTGAGATTTGCGGGGCAAATCACAGGTGTTGAAGGCTATGTCGAATCTGCAGCTTCAGGATTGATGGCAGGACGCTTTGCTGCGGCGGAGCGTCTCGGCAAAGAATTACCAGCTCCCCCAATTACCACAGCACATGGTGCTTTGATCAACCATGTTACAGGTGGGGCAGACGCCAAGACCTTCCAGCCAATGAATGTGAACTTTGGCATATTCCCAAATATTCCAAGAGGCCCTGGCAAAAAAGTAAAAAAGAAAGACCGCAAGCCACTGTATTCCAAACGAGCTTTGGAAGATCTTCAAACTTGGTATGATGAAAATTATTAAGAAAAATTATTTAAGAATATGAACACAAAAAGGTTTTGTTCCTTCGGGGATGAAGCCTTTTTTGTATATTACCTAATAGCGAGATCGGCCTTAATAGCGAGACCGGAAGTTTGCCCACATTAAACGCCAAGAGGCAGAGGACGTCACTTTACGAAGCGATGGATTAAATGGATCGTAGTTATTTTCCTCAAGCCGCTTTAGATACTGGTCCGCCAGAATACCAACAAGTAAAGGTGACATTGCATTTTTAGGAATATCTCGACGAACAGATCTTGCTTTAACCAAATGGCCACGCAGTCGTTCGGCTAGAATTTTGGTTATATCACATAATGCTGTGGAGCTCTGCAGTTCGAAGAGTTCTTTAAGATCTAAATTATGCTGATTGCTTAATTCTTGTGGAATATAGATCCGTTTTTTCTCTGCATGAAAGGGGATCGCCCTGATCAAACCAAGAATTCCCCAAGAAAGTCCCATATGTTTAACAGCCTCGTGAGTATTATCTGTTTGGTTTGAGGCAGTGATCTCAACCGCCGCAGTTAACAGACTAGATGATGTACTCTCTACATAATCTTCCAAAGCGTTGAGTGTTGCGGGAACTTCTTCATCCAGGTCAAATTCTCTGCTATCGATTATTTTTTCAAATAACTGCTGCTCAAGAGAAAATTGATGAATTGCTTCTGATAAGGCTTCAACAACCAGGTGTTTTCTTGGTGTACGGTCATAGATTCCCTGGATTGATTCCCGCCACCATTGCAAACGGATCATACCTGTAAGCGGTTCACTCACCACCTCGGCAGTTTTCGCAATTTCCTGATTGAAAGCATAAAGAGCAAACAAGGCGTTGCGACATTCTTCAGGAGCAAAAAGACACGTTAGGTAACGATCATAATCATTAGACTTAACGTCCAAGCCGTAAGGTGAGAGTGCACTATTACTCATTAAGCCCGTTACTCATAATGCCTGTTGTCTATTCTACAGCGATTAGAGCTGCTGCCACAGTACGGTTTTCTGACAACAAAACGTTATAGGTTCGACACGCAGCCCCCGTGTCCATGGCGTCAATCACGAGACCTTTATTACGTAATTCTTCTCTAAATTTGGGTGGAATGAATTCGGATTTAGAACCGCACCCAATCAGAAGAACTTCGATTTGATCCGCCATATCAATAAAGTGTCGAAGGCTCTCAACGGTTAAGTCATCGAAGCGACTAACCGTCCAAGGAACCGTCTCTTCGGACCTAATAAGAACGGAGCCTTCGTGGTAATGGTCGCTTATGAGAAAGCGACCATTACCATATTTTTCGACGACCTGTTGGCCTTCATTTAATTGTAGTGTCACTTCCACAGTGTGACGCTCCTAAGCTTCTTGTCCGTTTTCAGAACCTTCACCATTTTCTTCCTCTTCAGGAACAGGTGAACGAACATCTGCTGCAAAGAGCAATGGAACAGCAAGGGCAATAGATGAATAAGTACCAATTCCGACACCCCAGATAAGCGCCAGGCTCAGACCGCGAAGAACTTCACCACCAAAGACAAAAAGAGCGACCAGTGCCAATAGAGTTGTGACAGATGTCAAAATTGTCCGAGAGAGCGTTTTATTAACCGCCATATTGAGGATGTCGATGACTTCCATCTTTTTATAACGACGAAGCTCATCCCGTACCCGATCAAAGATAACCACAGTATCGTTGATCGAATAACCAGCAACCGTCAGGATGGCAGCAAGAGACGCCAGATTGAATTCGTACTGGGTAATCGCAAAGAAGCCAATGGTCGTGATAACATCATGAGTAAGAGCCAACAGAGCGGCAACGGAGAACTGCCATTCAAACCGGAACCAGATGTAAAAAGCAATTCCGAGAAGAGCAAAGATCGTTGCAAGTGCACCATCTTTCTTTAGTTCAGCACCAACTTTTGGCCCAACAAATTCAACACGACGATATTCAGCAACGTCAGATCCCAATTCAGCTTTAACCAGCTGAATGGCTTCCATCTGTTTTTTCTCACCACCCTCTTGCTTTTGGATGTTGATGAGAACTTCATCAGGAGCACCAAATTCTTGAAGGCTGATTTCACCAATATTAAGTGAACTCATTCGGCTTCGTAGAGCATTGAGATCAGCCGGCTCAGTGGTTTTAACTTCGATAAGAACGCCACCGCGAAAATCAATACCGAGGTTTAATCCACGGGTCGCAACCATAACGACTGACAGGACAATCAAAAGCACAGAGAAAGCCATAAACAGCTTTCTTTTACCCATGAAATCGATTTTAGGATTAACAGGAAGTTTTTTGATTAATGCCATGATATTTATTCAACCCCCTCTATTATATGCCGAGTGATTGCGGACGTTTCCGACGCAACCAAACTACGATGAGTAAACGGGTGAACATAATAGCCGTAAACATTGAGGTAATAATCCCGATGGTTAGTGTAACCGCAAACCCTTTGATTGGGCCTGTACCAAACTGAAACAACAGAACCGCAGCAATCAGGGTAGTGATGTTTGAATCGAGAATGGTTGCAATCGCACGTTTGTAACCTGCATCCACAGCCATAACCGGCCCTCGGCCATTTCGAATTTCTTCTCTGATACGCTCAAAAATCAAAACGTTCGCATCAACTGCCATACCAATCGTCAAGACGATCCCCGCAATACCTGGCAAAGTAAGTGTCGCCTGGAATAGAGAAAGTACAGCAACAATCAATACCAGATTTGCAACCAAGGCAAAGTTCGCCATGATGCCAAACAGACCATAAGCGAGGCCCATAAAGATCAAAACCAAGACAAGGCCAATGATGCTTGCGTATTTACCTGCAGTAACAGAATCTTCACCAAGACCCGCTCCCACCGTTCTTTCTTCTTCAAAAGAAATATCAGCAGGAAGCGCCCCTGCTCTAAGCAACAGAGCAAGTTCTTCGGCAGATTGAGTGGTGAAATTACCGGATATAATACCTGTACCGGTTAAAATAGGAGAGCGAATAACCGGAGCTGAAATAACTTTACCATCCAGGACGATTGCAAAGGGACGATTTACATTTTTCTGTGTTGCATCAGCAAAGCGCTTAGCACCCGTCGTATTGAAGGTAAAGGATATAACAGGTTGGCCATCTTGAAATGTTGCTTGAGCATCAGTAAGATTTTCACCCTTAACCATTATACGTTTATTAATCACGTACCGTTGTGGCTGACCATTTGCTTGAAGATCTTGGGATAGCAAAATTTGCGATCCAACGGGTGCTTTTCCAGAATAAGGATCTGCATTTTGATTTACCAATTGGAAATTTAATTTTGCAGTTGGACCAATAAGCGCCTTTAGTCTTTCTGGGTCTTCTTCACCAGGTGCTTGCAAAACGATACGGTTCTCACCCTGCCTTTGAAGACTGATTTCTTTCGTTCCTGTTTCATCCACACGACGGCGAATAACTTCAATTGACTGATTGAGAACTGATATCTTGCGTTGCTGTACAGCTTGTTCGCTGTAAGCGGCATTTATAGTACCATTATCTGTCGTAATAAGCAGGCCGGGATTATTTTGAAAAATCATTGCGCGAACGCGTGAAGACATTTCATCACTTCGATCCTTCAGATCAAAAGTGGCTGCACCATCCTCAACTCTAAGGTTCTCATAACCAATGCGTTCAGCTCTCAAACTTGTTCTAAAGCCTTCAATAAGGTTTGACAGTTGTTCACTTTGAACACCTTCAAGATCTACTTCCAAAAGAAGGTATGACCCACCCTGAAGATCTAATCCCAAGTTTATTTGGTCTGAAGCCACCCACTCGGGGAAGTTATCAAGAGTTTGTTCTTTGAAAACATTTGGCATGGCGTAATAGATACCAAGAACAAGAACGCCAATAATTGCAAAAATTTGCCACTTAGGAATTTGAACCATAACCGGCCCGTTTTATCTGTTAAAAAATGAAATAAACCTGCTCTGGATATAGGGCCAGAGCAGGTGAAGACTAGTCCTCAAAACTATTTACTTATAAAAAGCACATAAGCTATTGGAACGTCAGACAAAATTAATCTTTAGATTTTTTGTCTTTTTTGTCTTTTTTACTTTTTTTGTCGTCGTTAGCTGATTTCTCAGTAGATTTATCAGCTGGCTCTGGTTTTGTCAGAACGCTCGCGATTGTGCTTTGGATTACGGTAATCCGAACACCCTCAGCAATATCAACTTCGACTTCGCCTTCTTTGACTTTAGAAACCTTGCCAACGATACCACCAGCTGTGATCACTTTGTCACCACGACTAATAGCACCAATCATCGCTTTTTGTTGTTTCATTTTCTTGCTTTGCGGGCGAATAATCAAGAAATAGAAAACCGCAAAAATCAAAACAAGCGGGAAAAGTGTCGCGAACAATTCGTTTGGTGAACTAGAACCACCAAGTGCCTGAGCATAGGCTGTGGAAATAAACATTAATCCCTCCAGAAGATAGAACTTGGAATCGGTCTATTAACAGCCGTCCAAAAAAAATTACCCGCGGACTATAACGGTCTGACCCGGAAATGCAAACGAATGCAAACGAACAGGAGAACAAAGCTAACCGAACTAGGTGACACTCCATTTGACGCCTCTAGAGCAGAAGGATAGGGTTCGGGAAATGACAACATTATTGGCGATTTGCCGGAGTAAGATAAATGACTGATTCTCAACCCCTAATGCCCGTTCTTGAACGCATTGCCGCGGCATTAGAGAAGATTGCGCCCATTGCAGAATCAGAGCCTGATCTCTCTCTAGCCGAAGCATATGTCTGGCACACCGATCCTGACCAATTAGAACCCATTGATGAAGTGAATCGGATTGATTTTGATCTTCTAAAAGGAATAGATCACCAAAGAGAAATACTTCTTTCCAATACCTTACGTTTTGTCGAAGGTTTTCCGGCGAACAATGCTTTACTCTGGGGGGCGAGAGGAACGGGTAAAAGCTCTATTGTAAAAGCCGTTCATGACAAGGTAAATAACTTAGCCGAAGCCGAGGGTTTCTCTAAACTTACCCTTGTTGAAATTCACCGCGAAGACATTCCTTCTCTGCCACGGCTGCTCAAAATTCTAAAAAAATCAGATCGCCCGTGCATTCTTTTCTGCGATGATCTGAGCTTTGATACTCAAGATGATACCTATAAATCTCTTAAGGCGGTTCTCGAAGGTGGGATCGAAGGTCGCCCAAATAACGTGATCTTCTACGCAACGTCAAATCGCCGCCATCTGATGTCACGAGAGATGATAGAAAACGAACGCTCTTCTGCGATCCATACCTCAGAAGCCACCGAAGAAAACGTCAGCCTTTCAGACCGTTTTGGCCTATGGCTTGGCTTCCATAATTGTAATCAGGATACCTTCTTTGCAATGATCGAAGCCTACGTTGCACATTATGGTATTAAGATCGATCTAGAAACGTTGCACGCTGAAGCAAGAGAATGGTCAGTAACGCGAGGATCACGCTCTGGAAGGGTTGCCTGGCAATACATCCAAGATCTTGCTGGCAGAATGTCCATAAAGATTACTTGAGATAAAGTAATACCATCATCTCTTAAAATACGTCCCGACGGTGTAATATTAAGCGCCAATGGTTTAGTCCAACAACTGCGCTTCTACTTGGTAATAAGTTTGGTGGGGTTAACGGCTTCGGATCCTTTTCTGATCTCAAAGTGGAGTTGTGGCTTTGAGACGTTCCCCGTACTACCAACCTTAGCGATCGCCTGCCCTCTTTTAACTCTCTGCCCCCGACCGACCAATAGTTGGTCAGTATGTGCATAGGCTGTGACCCAACCACCTGAATGCTTGATCAGCAACATTTGGCCAAACCCTTTGAGCTCACTCCCAGCATAAACAACCACGCCGTTTTCAGCAGCTTTCACGGCGGTGCCTTTTTGGGCGGCGATGTTTATCCCATCATTGTGAATGCCACCAGCCTTAGGACCAAACGAAGAGATTACTTTCCCGCTTACCGGACGTAAAAAATTATTAGCCGAACGGGGCAGTGGTTTGGGAACTGGCCCAGTAAAATTTTTAGCTTTCGGGATTTGATTGACAGCAGCTTTTGGTAACGACACAGATACTTTCTGTGACTGTGATGATTTCTGTGACGATTTCTGTACAGCCTTTGCTGTTACCACTGTACTCGAGACAGTTTTTTTCCTGAGGGCTGGTAAATTCAAACGCTGTCCCACACGCAATGAGTATGGAGGTTGAATTTTATTAATGCGAACCAGCTCAGTCGTTTCCACCCCGTAACGGCGTGAAATACCGTAAATTGTATCGCCAGAAACAACGACATGCTCTTTGGAAACGGGCAGTTGGATTATCTGACCTGCGGCCAACTTAAAGGGAGCAGATAATTTATTGATAATGATCAGCTCACGGATAGATACCCGTTTGTTACGAGAGATCGAATAAACACTGTCTCCTCTCATAACACGATATTTCATTGTCGAGTCCGAAGGCACGACCTCTTTAGAAGCAACGATGCTCTTTGTCGTAGAATTATCTAAGGGCTGCGTCCAGGTCTTCCCCCGACGAGGATTCCTTTTGGGCAAAGGTATCCGATCTGGTAGCAGAGCCGGAATAACCTTGCCAGCAACGGTACCTGTGTTACCTGGCACTCCTTGCGGCCTTGATGGCGGCGTCGGCTTGCGCTTTGGAAGTGTTGGCGCAGGATAGCGATAAACTGTACGTGGTGCGGTTTGTGAAGATGCTGAAGGGGATGAAAGTGTTGGAAACGACGATGGTTCAAGGGTGCAACCATATAATCCCGCAGAAAAAAGCAGGACAGGAATTTTCACAATGGATAAGCTTTTCTTATCAAACATTTTTCTTGTAACGCACGTTTTATCTATCCCTTTAATGCGGGACATATACCTTATCGTTCTTTGGGCATACCATGTACGAGAGGTACAAAACGTACGCCCCCCAAATTTTCCTGATCAAATCCGTGTTCTGTTCGCGTAATTCTAATCAGTTCTTGATTATTACCCTGCGATCCAAGTGGTAGGACTAGAATACCACCTATTGCCAATTGCTCAAGCAGTGCCTTTGGTATTTCCTGTGGCGCTGCTGTGATAATTATGCGCTCAAAAGGTGCTTGTTCCTTCCACCCCTTGTAACCATCACCCAACTTTGTGGTCACATTGTGAAGACGTAATTTTGTAAATCGTTCTTCAGCTTCGGATAATAATTCTTTGTAACGCTCGATGGTATATACCCGACGGCACAACCGAGAAAGAATAGAAGCCTGATAACCAGACCCAGTCCCAACCTCAAGAACCTTCATGCGTTTATTCAACGAAAGCGCCTGTGTCATCATCGCGACGACTTGCGGTTGGCTTAACGTCTGACCTCGGCCAATTGGAAGAGCCTTGTTTTCATATGACTGATCTTGAAAGGGGCCGGGAACAAAAGATTCTCTTGGAATACGCTCAATAGCAGAGAGAACATCTGTATCAGAGATACCGCCACGACGCAGTTCCATGATCAAACGAATTTTTCTTGCTTCAAGGCTCATGAGAAAAGCTGACTCATTTTCTCTAGAACACTATGGTCTGTCAGATCATATTTCAAAGGCGTTACCGTAATGTAGTCTTCGGCAATTGCAGTAAGATCGGCATTCGGCACAGAGGTGTGGTGGCTGACAAACTGTCCAACCCAGAGATAAGGTCTTCCGCCGGGATCGCTTCCTTCGACGACAGTGGTCTCTTCGTCACGGTGCCCCTGTCGGCAGATCTTAATTCCCTTAACTTGGTCCGCAGGAATTCCAGGAAAGTTGACGTTAAACAGCAAGTTTTCGGTTTCATTGCCCGGCTCACACCAAAGCGCGAGTTTTCTGATGATATCCGGCGCAAAACGTCGAACACTATCCCAATGGAAAAGAGTATCGTCCTGATTATCTGGACGTAAGCTAAGCGCAATAGATCGGGCACCGAGAATGGCACCTTCCATTGCTGCGGCGACGGTACCTGAATAAATGACATCTTCACCCAGGTTAGCCCCAACATTGACCCCAGAGAGAACAAGATCAGGTCTCTGCCCTTTCATGAGATATTTCATTCCCATCAAGACACAGTCTGTTGGCGTACCGTCAATCGAGTAGCGTTTATCCCCAAGCTTTCGTTCGCGCAACGGACGACGCAAAGTCAGCGAGTGGCTGGTAGCACTTTGCTCGACTTCCGGGGCAACAACCCATACATCTTCAGACAGGTCTCGTGCAATTTCTTCGAGCACAGCTAATCCTTCGGCATGGATGCCGTCATCGTTAGATAACAGCACCCGAGCTTTGGAAAGATTACTTATCACCTTACTCATTCGTAAGAATGCTCTCCTTACCGCCCATATAAGGACGTAGAGCCTCTGGCACTGTGATAGAGCCATCAGCCTGTTGATAGTTTTCCATAACCGCGATAAGGCAACGGCCAACAGCCACACCAGATCCGTTCAGTGTATGCACAAAAGATGGTTTTTTACTATCCCCAGGGCGGAAACGTGCATTCATACGACGTGCCTGGAAGTCACCACAAGTCGAACAACTGGAAATCTCACGATAAGCATCTTGCCCTGGAAGCCATACTTCGATGTCATAGGTTTTACGCGCACCAAATCCCATATCACCCGTACAAAGCACAACCACGCGATAATGCAGCCCCAGACGTTTAAGAACATCTTCGGCGCAACCCGTCATACGTTCCAGCTCTTCATCTGAGTTATCAGGATGAACAATGGAAACCATCTCAACTTTATCAAACTGGTGCTGACGTAGCATACCACGGGTATCACGCCCGGCGGATCCAGCTTCTGAGCGGAAACAAGGCGTGAGTGCTGTCATACGTTTGGGAAGATCAGTCTCTTTTAAAATTTCGCCTGCAACAGTATTTGTTAATGGAACTTCAGCTGTTGGAATGAGCCAAAATCCCTCTTCAGTACGAAAAGAGTCTTCAGCAAATTTAGGAAGTTGTGATGTCCCATACATGACGTGATCACGCACCAAGACAGGAGGTATAATTTCGGTATAACCATGCTCTTCGATATGAAGATCTATCATAAACTGTGATAGCGCACGGTATAACCGGGCAACACCACCCTTGAGAACAACAAACCTAGAACCTGACAGTTTAGCGGCAAGCTCGAAATCCATTTCGCCGTTTACTTCACCAAGTTCAAAGTGCTGTTTGGCATCAAAGGACAGTTCAGGTTTGTCACCAACAAGACGTGCGAGAATATTGTCGTCTTCGTCTTCGCCAACGGGCACACCATCAAGAGGACGGTTGGGCATTCCGGAAAGAATATCTTTAATTTGGTTTGCTAAATCGTTATCAGCGGCTTCTTTTTCAGCCATACCAGATTTGATGTCAGCAACCTCTGCCATGAGATCAGACGCGTCTTCACCATTGCGCTTGGCAATACCAATTTGTTTTGACGCATCGTTACGGCGCGCTTGCATGTCCTGTAATTCTGCCTGGACCGCACGATGCTTTTTGTCCAAATCGAGAATATGAGCAGACATCGGCGCTAGGTTACGACGCTTGAGACCTTCGTCCAGTAATTCTGGAGTTTCACGGATTAATTTCAAATCATACATAGGTATCTCTGCCCTTATTTTGATAGAGACAAAATTCAATAAATGCTGAAAGCTTCCTGCACCTCTTCATGAGTATGCAAGAAGCTTATACAGTATTAGTTTTAAGTATCAGTCGATTCAGCTTTTTCTTCTTCAGCACGTTTCTTTTCAACCATCTTAGCCATAAGAATAGAAATCTCATAGAGAAGAACGATTGGAATGGCCAAAGCCAACTGACTCAGGGGATCTGGCGGCGTAAAAATAGCTGCGACGATAAACACGCCGACGATTGCATATTTACGCTTCTCAGCCATGCCCTTTGAAGAAGCAATACCGACTTTTGCAAGCAGGGTCATGAGCACTGGAAGCTGAAAGCAAATTCCAAAGGCAAAAATAAGCTTCATCATAAGAGAGAAGTATTCATTAACCTTCGCCTCAAGCTCAATTGCGATTGTGCTATCACTTCCCTGAACCTGAAACCCAAGGAAAAACTCGGCAGCCATCGGAAAAATTACGTAATACACCAATGCTCCGCCAATAAAGAACAAAATTGGAGAAGCAATCAAGAAAGGGGCAAAAGCCGTTTTTTCGTTCTTGTACAGGCCAGGAGCCACAAAGAGCCAAATTTGTGATAAAAATATTGGGCAACTGATAAAGGCACCAAAAAAGAAAGCAACTTTAACATACGTAAAAAATACTTCTGTCAAATCCGTAAAGATCAGTCTGGTTTCGCGATCAGTTACAGCATTTTCACGCATTACTTCTGCTAAGGGTGAAGCTAAAAACTCAAAAAGTTGTTCAGCAACTGCAAAAGAAGCCAGAAAAGCAACCAACAGAGTAACAACACTCCATAAAAGGCGTCTTCTAAACTCAATTAAATGCTCCAAAAGGGGCATTTTTTGTTCATCTGTCGTATTGGTCACAATGATTAGCTACTTTTAGAACTGGTTGTTTCAGGATCTGCATCTGAAAGAGCGACAGATTCTGACGTGTCACTTTTTGTAGCACCAGCTTTAGGAGCTTCAGAAACAAGGTTTGTTGGAGGCTTTGTAATCGAAGAAAAGGGATTGTGCTCCTCTTCCGTATCCTTATTCGCATCTTTAGCGATAGCCTCAACGCCGTCCTTAACCTCTTGCGTGGCTTTGGTCAGGGTTTGGCTGGGATCAATTACTTCCTCAAGCGTCTTGCGAATAGATTCACTGTTTGACCCTTCAAGTGCTTTTCTTGCATCCTGAAGGTCAGACTCACGAATGACATCATCAACACCAGACTGGAACTCCCGCGCCAGTCCTTTTGCTTTCTTTATCCATTTGGATACGCTTCGCAGTGTGTTAGGCAGCTCTTTAGGACCCATAATTAACAGGGTTAAAACTGCAACGACCATCATTTCCGACCAACCAATGTCGAACATAGGTTACTGCTCCTTAAGTCAAAACTCGATCCAACTGGAACCCAATAGGGTTTAAGCTTTGTCTTTGTCTTCGGAAATGGTTTTGCTTTCCTCTGTGTCAGTAGAGGCAGTATCTTTATTTTCTTCTTTAAGGCCTTTTTTAAAGGCTTTAATGCCTGAACCTGCGTCACCCATAAGCTTACTAAGCTTACCGCCGCCACCGAAGAGAACCAAAACAACAACTAAAACAATCAGCCAATGCCAAATGCTGAACGTACCCATTACTCTCTCCCTGGAGATAAAAACCTATAATCTGCTAGGGACTATGGCAAAAAGATTACGGTCAATCAACGATTCATACGTAATGGACTTAAGTGTCTTGTTTGGAATATATTATTATTCAGTTGGGAGGGATGAAAATACAAAGGCCAGACGTTTATCCAACTCGAGAACAATCTTCTTTCCGGCTTCGGGAATAAGCTCACTTCCCATCCGAGCTTTTACATGAAGATCGTCTTCTAAGCCATTGGGAATTTTAAAGTCTACTAGACTAGTCCGTCCAAGCATCCGTGATTTCAAGACACTGGCCTCGACACCTGTACCATTGACTTTTTCACCCAGCAGAACGCCTTCATGACGCACGAGGATATTTACAGGAGAACCATGAGGAAGGCTTGGTGTAGCCAAAGGCCCAAAGGGTGTGACAACGTGACCGTTATCGCAAACCCCTTTAAACTCATTCAAATCACCAAAGAAATGAGCGACAAAGGGATCTGCAGGATTAGTATATAACTCTGAAGGGGTTGCAAGCTGGACAATTTTCCCCTCCCGCATGATGGCAATTCTATCTGCCATAAACATTGCTTCTTCAGGGTCATGCGTAACCATCAAGGTTGCTGTGCCGTTTTCCTTTAACACGCGAACCGTTTCATCTCTAATTTGATTTCGGAGACGAACATCTAGTCCGGAAAAGGGCTCATCCAACAGAACAAGCTTTGGTCTTGGGGCTATGGCACGTGCAAGGGCAACACGTTGTTGCTGCCCACCAGACAAAGTATGTGGATATGCATCCAAATAATCTGCCATACCAACTTGCTGCAAAGTTTCCAGCACACGGGCTTTGCGCTCGGATCTCGAAAGTTGTGTGAGCCCAAAGGCAATATTTTTCTCAACATTGAGATGAGGAAACAAGGCATAGTCTTGGAAAACCAAACCAACTGATCTGTCTTCTGGTGGGATTTCAATATTGCGATCTGCAACAATTGCCCCTCCCATCCGAACAACACCACCTTGGAGAGGCTCAAGACCTGCTGCCAAACGTAAAATAGTGGTCTTTCCGCAACCTGATGGACCGAGCAGACAAATAAACTCGCCGGCCTCAATTGAAAGACTGACGTCGTTTACCGCTGCTAATTTGCCAAATCGATGGCTAACATTTTCCAAAGAGAGTGCGGACATAGAATAACCGTGTCATTAAACTTCATTACGTTTTGTGCAACCTACGCAGAACTGCAGTTAAAAATCAATATCAACTAGAGCCTGATTCCAAAATGTCGCACTAAAAACAACTATATTAGTTATTTTGACAAAAATACCTAAACAGGCAATGAAGATAGTCCTCCATTTTCGTTTGAGGTGACTGGCGTCTATTCCTCCAAATTGGCGAGATCATCTCCAAAATCGGATTGCAGCCTTTGCGTTGTGTTTTCAGCTGTTTCATCTGTGCGTTCAATATCAACGCCCTCTCCCGCCACAGACAGTAAATCCCCATGGTCGCCCAGGGCTGTAATCGCAGGCCTCGCATCCAAGAGCCCGGCAACCTTTAATTCGTCTATACCCGGAAGATCATCCAGGTTTTCAATGGAAAAATGATCCAAGAAACTATCACTTGTGGCCCAGGTTACAGGCCTTCCCGGTGTCCTGCGCCTTCCTTTAGGGCGCACCCACCCTATTTCCAGCAATATGTCCAATGTCCCTTTAGAAAGAGCTACACCACGGATTTCTTCAATTTCTGCACGGGTAACAGGTTGATGGTAAGCAATAATGGCGAGGGTTTCTATTCCCGCACGGGTTAAGCGCTTTATTTGGCTTTGCTCTATTCTGAGCAACGGTGCCATATCGGGAGCCGTACGAAAGGCCCACTTCTCCTCAAGCCGCATGAGATTTACCCCCCTGTTCTCATAAATCGCCTTTAGTTCTATAAGAAAAGGCAGGAGGTCCAAATCGGGGGGAAAGTGCCTTGATAAATCTTTCGGTGAAAGGGGCTCTGTTGCCGCAAACAGTAATGCTTCTATCAGACGAATATGATCATACCTGGTTTCAAGAGACATTCATTTCTCCTTCGTACTTTCCGAATGATAATTATCAGGTTTCGACACATCATCACTCATATCACCTCTAATTTCATCTCTTGCGTAACCCTTGTCACCATCTTTGATGTAAATTGATCCAAAAGTTTCTGTTTGTTTTAATTCAAGCTTACCTTCCCGGCACATTTCAAGGCTTGCGGCAAAAAGTGAGACCACGGCCGATCGTCCCAAGATGCCAGGCTGTAAAACTCGGGGTAAAAACTGTTGCAGATCCCGCCAGTCAGGTATCGTACCAAGGAGTGATGAAAGCCTTTGGATTGCCTCTTCGACCGAGTGAAGTTCCATGTGTTCAATCAGAAGGCTTTTTGTTTCTGATTTTGTACGGGTATTCCCATAAGCTTTCAAAAGCTCAAAAAGAGAAACTTCATAATCTGTTTTCTCTATTATACCGGTATCTTCCGGTGCACCTCTGGCAAAGAAATCAACTCCCAACTGCGGACGGGCCATAAGGCTTTTTCCAGCATCTTGCATTGCCTGCAGGCGTTGGAGTTGGAATTTCAAGGAAGCTGCCAACTCGGCCCCAGAGGGTTCTTCATCCCCTTGAGGGGCTGGTAATAACAATCGGGATTTAAGATAGGCCAGCCACGCAGCCATAACCAAATAATCTGCGGCGAGTTCCAGCCTTAATTCATGGGCCTGTTGGATAAAATCAATATATTGGTTGGCAAGATCGAGAATGGAAATTTGTGTCAAATCAACCTTTTGATCCTGCGCCAACTGAAGAAGAATATCAATCGGCCCCTCAAAACCCTCAAGGTCGAGAACAAGCGGATGAAGCGCTTTTAACGCTTCATCTTTTTCAGACAGGTTATCTTCTTCAAATAACGGCGTTTCTGTCACTTATTTCCTTTAGTTAAAACCTGAATAGGTTAGCTAATTCGTTAAAAAACGGATACATCACGCTCTTTGCTTCTATAAGAATAAATCTTAATAAATCCAAATCTATTCCAAACTGCCTACCTATTAACGGTAACAAAAAGATTAACCCAAGTAGTATGAACATTCCATAACGTTCTAATTGAGAAAACTTAATCGCTAGAGGAGTAGGTAATAAGCCTGTCAGTATCCTTCCACCATCCAGTGGTAAAATTGGTAGCATATTAAAAACGGCTAGCAATATATTGATTTTTACAGCATTTTGAAGGTTTTGCACAACCCAATCATATACTGTGATGTTAGGTATGAGAGAAACGAAGTTAAAACAAAGTGCTGCAATTATCGCGATGAGTATATTAGATATAGGTCCTGCAATGGCAACAAATATCATATCTCTTTTGGGGCTTCTCAAGCGACCAAAAACGACAGGAACTGGTTTTGCCCACCCCAAAATAACAGGTGAACTTGCAAAAATAAGCATTGCAGGCAGAAGTATTGTGCCAAAAGGATCAATGTGTTTTGCAGGGTTCAGGCTTACCCGTCCCAACTTCGTGGCCGTATCATCTCCAAGAAGCTTAGCTACGTAAGCATGTGCAGCTTCATGAAGAGTTACGGCCAAAAGAACAGGGAGAACCCAAACTGTGGCCCCACTAAGGAATTCTGAAATATCCATAGATATTAATCCTGATTAGAATGCGCATCAGATATCTAATGCTGAAAAGGAGGCTAGGCCTCAGGCCAATAAGGCGAGATTAATGTCGTTAATTCGGCAAGAGTATCATCCCAATCAAGCGATGAGACTTTGCGCATACTCCAGGTTTTTTCCAGCTGTGTATGTTTGCTTTCGTGGATCTTGATTAAGCCTTTTGCAACAGCTTGCATTTCTATTTGGTCGCCATTGCAATGGAGCGCAAGATCACAACCAGATTGCAGAGACGTTCTTGCCCGCTCTTCGTACGTACCGTGCATGGCTTTCATAGAAAGATCGTCAGAAAGAAGAATGCCCTTAAAGCCAATTTCCCCGCGAATGATCTTTTGGATAACTTTTTCAGACACCGTCGCGATATTGTCCGGGTCAATGTCTTCGTAGATCACGTGCGCGGTCATGCCCCAAGGAGCATCGTTCATCAACCTGAAGGCTTCAAAATCGCTGCTTGAGAGATCTGATTTTGGCGTATCTACCCGAGGCAACTCTTTATGACTATCCACCATTGCGCGACCGTGGCCTGGCAAATGTTTGATGACAGGCATAATACCGCTATCTAAAAACCCCTGACTTACGGATCGCCCGATAGCCGCGACCTGTTCTGGTGTTGCACCATAAGATCTATCACCGACGATCTCATGCGCCCCAGGTATTGTGAGATCCAATACAGGTGCGCAATCAGCCGTAAATCCAAGACTATTGAGCTCCTGTGAGATTAGGCAGGAATTAAGATAAGCTGCTCTGAGGCCTTTTTCGGGTGAGACCTCGTACAACTGACCAAATATTGCTGCGGGTGGTGTACGCCGCCAATGGGGAGGACGCAATCTGGCCACCCGTCCACCTTCTTGATCAACAAGCACAGGAAGATCATCGCGCCCAGAGAGTTCTCTTAATTCGGATATGAGATTTTTAATTTGTTCAGGCGTATTACAATTTCGAGCAAAGAGGATGAACCCATAAGGATTTATTTCAGAAAAAAATCCTTTTTCCCAATCAGTTAGACTGTGTGTTTCACAGCCAAAGATAACAGAGTTACATCTCATTTTACCGCCCTACTGATACTATTTAACTTTTTTGACGAGGCAATCTCTCTTAGCCGACTTCAGCTTGGCACAGAAATTACTTGCCGTTTTCTTATCAACAAAAGGACCGGTTTGCAGACGATATCGCACGCCTACTCCAGAGATATTGGCCTTTTCGATGATGGGCTGTTTATCACCAAGAAGGTTGGATAACTTCTTCTGCATGTTTTTCCACTCAGTCATGGCACCATCCTTAGACTTGAGAGATGCCAACTGAAGGATATATTGACCAGTCACAGGCTTAGCCAATACTGGAGTTTGGGCTGGAACTGGGGCTGGAACTGGGGCTAGAGCAGTCGCGGTTGCTTTTGGTGTTTCTGTTTTGGCCACTTCAGGAACCTTTTCAGGTTTCTTGGGTGCTAAAACAGACTCAACTTCTGGCGATAGCGTATCAGGAGTTGGTGTTGCTTCTGATGCTGGTTTGGTAAGGGGTAATTTCGCCGCTTCAACAACTTGATCAGATACAGCTTCGGCTGTGGCCTTTTCAGGAACCTCCGCGACTACTGGTTCAGTAACGACTTCTTCAGCCTTTGGCGGCTGAGGAACTTCGGGAGGTGGGAGTAGCTTTTCAACCTGGGCAGGCTTGTTGCCCGCACCTTCTTCATTCAATACCAGCTTGTCCTGATGCGGAATAACCATGCCGCCAGGTGTCTCAGGCTTCGTTTTTTCTGGTGTTGTTTCAGCCTCAATCAAAGGAATGGCATCAGGGATATTATGCTTAGGAGAACTGTCCCCAAGCATAATCAAGATACCGCCGCCAACAATTGAAACGGCAATTAAACCAAGACCTATAGGCATTAGTTTTTTAAAAATTCCTGCGCCAGGATCATCATCCAAATCGATTTCATCTTCCCAGTAATCATCTTCAGAGAAATCTTCGTGGGCGTCGGAAACATCGTCAGCATTACGATCGGAGATCGCTCGCATAGAATCATTTTGGCGCACTTTTTCAAAATCTTTCAGATCATCAGTAGGTTTGGAAGACATCAGCGCATCTCCTCAGCAGGTTCAATGCCAAACATTTCAAGGCCTGAAGCGATGACAATTTTCGTCGCTTTTACCAGTGCCATACGTACTTGAGTTAACTCTTGATCATCACGAACGATGAAACGCAAACGGGTATTGAGTTTGCCTTTATGATAAAGAGAGTGAAGTTCAGAAGCGAGATCATAGAGGTAGAATGCTATTCTATGCGGCTCGTGCGCTTCTCCTGCGCTCTCAAGTAACCGAGGCCAAGCACAAAGGGCTTTAATGAGGCTGAGCTCACCTTCGCTGTTAAGAGCAGACAGGTCCAAGCCTTTTAAAGTTTCAATCGATAAATCTAATGAAGGGAATTCGTCTTTGGCATGCTTGAGAACAGAGCAATTACGGGCATGAGCGTATTGTACGTAAAAAACCGGGTTGTCTTTACTTTGCTCAAGAACTTTTACCAGATCAAAATCGAGTGAAGCATCGTTTTTACGCGTCAGCATAATGAAACGAACAACATCTTTGCCGACTTCATCGATAACCGACCGCAGTGTGATGAAATTGCCAGAGCGTTTGGACATCTTTACCAGCTCACCATCACGCATCAGATTTACCAGCTGACAGATTTTAACATCCAGACTGCCTTCTTTATCCGTAACAGCGCTAACCGCGGCTTGCATCCGTTTGATATAACCACCGTGATCAGCGCCCCAAACGTTGATCATGTTATTGTATCCACGACGGTACTTATCGAGATGATAAGCCATATCCCCTGCGAAATATGTCCAGCTTCCATCAGACTTCTTAATCGGACGATCGACATCATCGCCAAACTCTTTGGATTTAAAGAGGGTTTGAGGACGCTCTTCCCAATCTTCGAGCTTTTTGCCCTTTGGCGGCTCTAACACACCCGTGTAGACCAAATCTTTGGCTTCGAGAACGCTCATCACTTCATCGACACCACCCGCAGCAACCAGGGCACGTTCCGATGAATAGAGATCCATTACCACACCAAAGGCAGCGAGATCATCTCGAATAAGGTTCATCATTTGATCGATGGCGAACTGGCGAACGTCTGAAAGCCAATCCGCTTCCGGCTTACCCAACCATTTTTTACCATCACGATCAGCAAGAGCTTGACCGACGGCTTTCAAATATTCACCAGGATAAAGACCTTCAGGGATTTCACCTATGTCTTCGCCGAGGGCTTCGCAGTATCTTAAGTAGGCAGAGTTGGCGAGAACGTTAACCTGGTTGCCTGCGTCATTAATGTAATATTCACGGCAGACGTCATAACCGACTTTTGTAAGCAAGGACGCAAGAGCATCGCCAATTACGGCGCCGCGTGCATGACCAACGGTTAAGGGGCCTGTTGGGTTGGCAGAGACAAATTCAACATTGACCTTCTCACCCTGCCCCATATCAGAATCACCGTAAGACTTACCGGCGTTGAGTATGATGGACACCTGTTCGAACCAGAAATTCTCATCAAGGCGTAAATTAATAAATCCCGGACCTGCAATCTCAACAGTTTTCACGACATCTAAGGTTTCTAATCGGGCAGCAAGCAAACCAGCAAGATCTCGAGGCTTCATTCCCGCCACTTTAGAGAGCACCTGTCTCTTATACACATCTGACGCT
>CAJXUS010000073.1 GCA_913060675.1 uncultured Rhodospirillales bacterium | reverse complement strand
ATACGAGATCAGCCTCGGTCTCGTGGGCTCGGAGATGTGTATAAGAGACAGTGCTAAAGGTGTTGGAATTCAAGGCAGTGATCATTTTAACTCAACCAGTACTGAACATCAAAACTCACGCCAAGAGTTTGCTATTCGCTTCCATCTCCATTCAGACGTCCAAGCTTCTTCCATAAATGATGGCGAGGCCGTACTATTACGTCTTCAAAAAGGGGGCGGCTGGCAATTTACTTGCACAGATGCACATCTTGCCCTGGAGCCGAGTATTTACCTCGGTAAATCAGGTGAAATCCGTCGTTGCCAACAGATCGTCCTTTCTGGCATTACCTCCAACAAAGATACAGCTGTTAACTGGTCTCTGGTAAGGGTCCCGACAAAAAAGGCGACCGCAAAAAATAACCAAACTAATTTATGGGACCTATGACAGAGTTTATACACTTATTAACGATATTTGCCATATTCGGGTTAGCATCTTGTATCGCAACCGCTTTGTTGCGCAAAGTTCTGCTCCGCAAAGGCGTTTTAGATACTCCCAACCATAGAAGTAGCCACACTGTCCCAACCCCAAGAGGAGGCGGGATTGCTTTGATGGGCGTGCTACTTGCGGGTTGGTTTGGATACGCCTTATCCGTACCCACACCAATACCTGGGCTTTGGCAGGTTATCGCCGGGAGCTTGGGGCTAATGGCGGTATCTTGGCTTGATGACCTTAAAAATCTTTCTGCAAGAGTTCGTTTGGTTGTCCAAATCTCTGCTGTTGTTTTAGGGTTTTGGGGCCTTAAAAACGGTGGGCTCAACATCAAACTTTTTCCAGAGTTTATCCCACAAATTGTTGACTACATAGTTTTGGGGCTGGCTTGGATCTGGCTCATTAATCTTTACAATTTCATGGATGGTATCGATGGAATAACCGGAGTTGAAACCTCCTCCATAACGATAGGATTAATCGCCCTCGCCCTGCTCTTATCCTGGCCTCAGGAATATTACTATCTACCATTAATTGTCCTCGCAACAACCCTTGGTTTTTTGATTTGGAATTGGGAACCGTCGGCAATATTTCTCGGCGATGTTGGCTCAGTTCCCCTTGGCTATATCCTCGGCTGGTTTTTCCTTTTATTAATTGCTAAAGGTTTGTGGGCTGCGGCCTTTATCCTGCCGCTTTACTATCTTTGTGATGCAACTTGGACTTTAACCAGACGCTCATTACGAAAAGAGAAAGTATGGCACGCTCATAAAGAGCACTGCTATCAAATAGCTGTGCAAAATGGTGCAAGCCACAAAAAAGTTGCTCTCGTTATACTTGCCTGCAACCTTTGCCTCATTTGTATTACGGTACTATTCAGCCAAGATCATCCCTGGGTTAGCCTCGCATTCAGCATATCCATCGTCGCTGCAACAATGAAATTATTGTCCTCTAAAGCCATAGCTAAAAGCCTATAAAATCATATTCTCCTTATCAAAAATGCTTTCTGGTAAAAATTGACTTTACCTTTTATTGTGCACGGATATTAGCAGCAAGTTTTGACGAATAGTTTAAGGGAATTACACGAATGAGGTTTTTGGTTAAATCCAGTACCAAATCAATGATCGCGTTTGCGCATGATTTGATTATGGTTGCAGCCTCTTTTGCTCTTTCGCTTGCTCTTCGTATGGACGTGGCTGAGACAATTCACCTCCCCACAGGAAGCCTTCTTCCTGCCTGGGGATTGTTCACAGCCATTGGTGCCGTAACTTTTTGGATGCTTGGATTTTACAAAGGCATTTGGCGCTACGCCTCAATGAACGATTTACTCAACATTATCAAAGCCTCGACCTTGATAATGTTGCTATTCTTACCGGTACTCTTCTTCTGGAACAGACTTGAAGATATTCCCCGTAGCTCTTTGATCATCAATTGGTTTGTCCTGATCTTCCTGCTCGGGGGCCCCCGGATGATCTATCGTATATGGAAAGACCAAGGTCTTCGTCGTTTGATGGAGAAAAATAGCCATCTACGGGTACCTGTTTTCCTCATCGGATTTGATGATATCGCCGAAGCGTTTCTCCGCCACATCGCTCGTGATCCCGAAAGCGCCTATGAAGTCGTCGGCATTCTTGATCCCAGTGGAGCTGAAACAGGTCGACGCATTCACGATGTCCCTGTCATGGGCCCTTTGGATAAACTGGAAGACGCCCTAAAGGTCACATCTATTGGCAACCGAGCTCCACAACGCATTATTATTTCCAAGGTTATTGATCGCGACAGCATGCAATTGATCAACGAGGTCGCTGAAAAAAGTGGCCTTAGTATCATGCGCTTACCCAACCCTACCGAATTCAGAAGTAGCGAAGGGAGTGACATAGAAGTAAAGCCTATCGCAATCGAAGATCTACTCGGTCGACAACAGGCCAAGCTGGATCGCCCGGCGATGAAAAAGCTAATTGCTAATCGTCGGGTAATGATTACGGGCTGCGGGGGATCAATTGGCTCTGAGCTCTCACGTCAAATTGCTTCTTTTGGACCAACTCATCTCATTCTTTTGGACAGTTCTGAATTCAACCTCTACTCCATTGATTTAGAAATAAGTGAAGATTATCCCGATTTGAAACGCGATGCGATACTCGGTGATGTAAGAGATCGTTCTCGTTTGGATCAGGTTTTTGAGCGTTTCAAACCGGAGCTTCTGTTTCATGCTGCAGCTTTAAAACATGTACCGTTGGTTGAGGCTAACCCTGTTGAAGGGGTTCATACAAATACGATAGGCACCAAAAACACAGCTGATGCCTGCCGAAGAGCTGGCGTTAAAACTATGGTGCTAATTTCAACAGACAAAGCCATCAACCCGCCAAACATAATGGGAGCAACCAAACGGCTGGCCGAAAGCTATTGTCAGGCCTTGGATCTTGCTGGCAAAATCGAAGGTAATACCCGTTTTGTAACGGTACGTTTTGGCAATGTTTTGGGCTCAACTGGATCCGTAGTCCCCCTATTTCAGCGTCAACTTAAGGCTGGTGGCCCCTTAACCGTTACCCATCCTGACATCACGCGTTACTTCATGACCATCAAGGAAGCGGTTGAACTGGTCTTGCAAACCATGACCCTTGGCACAGAAATGGCGAGCGAGGATGCTGGAAAAATATATGTTCTCGATATGGGGGATCCAGTCAAGATCGTTGATTTAGCCCGTCAAGTCATCAGGCTGGGCGGTTTTGAGCCCGACAAAGATATCAAAATTGAATACACGGGTCTACGCCCCGGAGAAAAGCTCTATGAAGAACTTTTCCACGCAACGGAACCCATGGTCCCAACCATTCACAACAGCCTGAAATTAGCTGCACCCAGAATTACAGACCTAGAACTTCTGTCTCAGAGTCTGGATCATCTGGTGAAATTGATCGATGATCGAAACCGTGAAGAAGTCATCCAGCAATTGCGCCGTCTGGTCCCTGAATATAATGGACACCAAGGCACAGCTGAACAGACCCAAGAAGTTGAACAAAAACAAGAAATCAATAGTGTAATCTCCTAAAACTTGATGACCGGATTTCTCTGTATTTGATAAGGCTATATAAATAGAGAATCCCTTCATTGCATCCTCTGGTTCTTCGGGCTATTAGTGGCCCCGCCTAAGAAATTTTCGGCCAACTAGGACCTTTTGATCCCTAAAACTTGATCGAAATCGTCCTTAATCTTCCCGCCCCGGTGGGCACCTGGGGTGGATGACAGCTGCAAGGAACTGCTATGTCTAACACCATCCGTCGTGCGCTCGTTTCCGTATCCGATAAATCGGGTCTTGTTAAATTCGGCAAATTTCTCGCCGATCAAGGTATAGAAATCCTCTCCACTGGTGGCTCGGCTCGCGCCTTGAGCGACGCCGGTGTTCCCGTTAAAGAAGTTTCAGCCCACACAGGATTTCCAGAAATCATGGACGGCCGCGTAAAAACGCTACACCCTAAGATCCACGGGGGCATTCTTGCCAGACGAGATCTAAAGACTCACACCGATGCGATGGAAGAGCATGACATTGCGCCAATCGATCTGGTAGTGGTCAATCTTTACCCCTTCGAAGCGACGGTTACTTCTGGTGCGGATTATGAAACTTGTGTTGAGAACATAGACATTGGTGGACCTGGGATGGTTCGGGCGGCGGCGAAGAACCATGGCTTTGTGACTATTGTTACGGATCCTGCGGACTACGCGCTGATCGAAGAAGAGATGAAAGCCAACGCTGGCGCTACGTCTTTGGGCCTTCGTCGGAAATTGGCTGCGACGGCTTATAGCCATACGGCGCGCTATGATTCCATGATCTCTAACTGGCTCCAAGGTGAATGTGGGGTAGACTTTCCCCGTGAAACCACACTTGGTGGTAGACACAAGCAATCCCTGCGCTATGGCGAAAACCCACACCAGGTTGCCGCGGTTTACAGCTCTATCGATGCCCGCCCCGGCGTGGTCACAGCAAAACAACTTCAGGGCAAAGAGCTTAGCTACAACAATCTGAACGACACAGACGCTGCTTTTGAGCTGGTCTCAGAGTTTGAGGCCCCGACCATCGCCATCATCAAACACGCCAACCCTTGCGGCGTAGCGACTGGTGATAATCTCAGCGAAGCCTATAAGGCTGCCCTTGCCTGTGATCCCACCAGTGCTTTCGGCGGTATCATTGCCACCAATACCACGATGGACGCCGCAACTGCCCATCTGGTTGCCGATCTATTTGCCGAAGTGATCATTGCACCATCGATCGATGATGAAGCCCGGGCAATTTTTGCTGCAAAGAAGAACCTGCGTGTCTTGGTAACGGGTGAAATGCCGAACCCTGCCGATACGGGCATGGCAATGAAAACCATCTCTGGCGGGTTCCTGCTTCAAGGTCGAGACAACGGTCGTATCACGGCTGAAGACCTCAAAGTCGTGACCAAACGGGCACCGACCGATCAGGAAGTTGCAGACATGCTCTTTGCCTTCCGTGTTGGCAAACATGTGAAATCAAATGCCATTGTTTATGCCAAAAACGGTGCGATCGTTGGTATTGGCGCCGGTCAGATGAGCCGGGTGGATTCTTCGAGAATCGCCGCATGGAAAAGTAAAGAAGCCGCTGATAATGCAGATATAGCACAGGCTGGAACCATTGGCTCTGTGGTATCCTCTGATGCCTTCTTCCCCTTCGCTGACGGTTTGCTTGCCGCTGCAGATGCTGGTGCTACCGCAGTTATTCAGCCGGGTGGCTCCATGCGGGACGCCGATGTCATCGCTGCCGCGGATGAAGCGGGCCTTGCCATGGTCTTTACTGGAATGCGCCACTTCCGCCACTAAGACTGGATACGATCCAAACTGAAAAAGGCTGCCGATTTGGCAGCCTTTTTTATGTGGTTATTCTTTGGTTACGAGAAACTTGTCCATGACGAATAAACAATCTGATACCACCCCTTAATATTAAGTACTCACGGGCGCATTTTGGATACTGATATCCTGTCCGCGTTTTCTCCGGCGTTGATATAAGATAATAATCAAGATCAATCCAAGAGCTGGAATATAGATCAGTTGTTTCGGGGGTTGTGAATTTGGAACTTCCATACTTTCGATCAGTTGAAATGCATCAAGTCCTGCCTGTGCCGCCGGGCTGCCGATCTCAACAACGTCAACTTCAAGACCTTGATCAGATTGAAATAATTGAAGTCCCGATTTTTCCAAGCGGTCGGCGACGCTATCACCCTGAGGGAGCTTCACCACAGCCATGAATTGACGGGGATCACCGACATCATCCTCGCCCAAGATCCGTAGCCTTATTGCAGTGTCAGGTTCGATAGTCTCAAGTGTTGCCATGATTTGTGAGGCGGGAACCTGTTGGTAGTGATCGACTACTTGATCAACCCAAAAGCCTGGGCGAAGCAGACTGAAAGCGGCAAGCAGCAACAAGGCTGATTCTAATTTTCTAGAATGGGTGATAAAGTATCCTTGCGTTCCGGCGGTGAAAGCCAGCATCGCGATCGTAGCAATGACAAAGATAGATATACCCTCTAACCAACCAACATCAATCAATAACAAGTCGGTGTTATAGATGAAGATAAAGGGAAGAATTGCTGTCCGCATGGAATAACCAAAGGCGATAATACCCGTCTTTATAGGGTTGCCTCCTGATATAGCCGCCGCTGCAAATGAAGCGAGACCGACAGGTGGTGTAACATCGGCCATCAGGCCATAATAGAACACGAACAGATGCACCGAGATCAAAGGCACGATCAGGCCGTTCTGGGCACCCAACTCAACGATGACATTCGCCAATAAGGACGAGACAACAATATAATTTGCTGTCGTTGGCAAACCCATGCCTAGGATGAGGCAAAGAAAGGCGACGAGGATTAACATCAGAGCTAAATTGCCAAAGGAAAGAACTTCAACCACATCAGCTAGGACAGAACCAATACTGGTTTGAGATACCGCACCAACAATAATGCCGGCCGTGGCTGTGGCGATGGAAATACTCGCCATATTACGTGCCCCGGTAATGAGCCCATCTCTTAGGTCAAGAAAGCCTCCGATTAGTTCTGGTATTGCGTTTTGATGCTCCCGAAAATAAGCATCGAGAGGGCGGTGCGTAACAATGATAAAGATGAGTAAGGTAGAACCCCAAAAGGCACTCAATCCTGGTGATAGACGCTCGACCATCAAACACCAAATCAGAACGATGACCGGCAGCAGAAAGTGGAGGCCAGCTTTGAAAATCGGTCCTGGAGCAGGTAGTTCTTCAATCGGTTTATTGGGATCATCCATCTCAATTTTAGGAAAAAAGGTGCTGTAACGAACGAGCAAAACATAGGTAATCGAGATTAATCCTGCGATGATCCAGCCGCTGTAGTCTCCAGCCATGGGTTTGATCCACCCCATACCGTAATAGACGGCCACAGCCATACCTGAAAAGCCTAGAAAACCAAGCAAAAATCCTGAAATTTTACGGATAAAACTCTGGCTATTAGGACGACGGGGTAATCCGTTCATGTTGTGCTTTAAGGCTTCGAGATGAACGATATAAACCAAGGCGATATAGGAAATTAACGCGGGTAAGAAAGCGTGCGTAATTACTTCGATATAACTAACACCGACATATTCGACCATCAAGAAAGCGGCCGCGCCCATCACGGGGGGCATGATTTGTCCGTTCACGGATGATGCGACTTCAACCGCGCCTGCTTTTTCAGCTGAAAACCCGACCCGCTTCATCATGGGCATTGTGAAGGTACCAGTGGTCACGACATTGGCTATCGATGAGCCTGAAATAACGCCTGTAAGGCCTGAAGCTACAACGGCTGCTTTGGCCGGTCCGCCTTTGAAATGACCCAACAGAGAAAACGCCAGTTTGATAAAATAGTTACCAGCACCCGCTTTTTCCAACAAAGCCCCAAAAAGTACAAATAAGAAAACAAAGTCGGTAGAAACCCCCAGAGCAACACCGAAAACACCCTCTGTTGTTACCCATTGGTGATTGACCACCTGCGACAGGGAGTAGCCTTTGTGTTCGATCAGCTCTGGCATGTAATTGCCATAGAAACTATAGAGCAAGAATAAGACAGCGATGACAACCAAGGCTGGGCCTAAACTTCGACGCGCAGCTTCTAGTAACAAAGGCACGCCAATACAGGCAACAACAATATCTTGTGTCGATGGTGCACCAACACGTTCAGAAATGGCTTCGTAATCGAGAAAATAATAAGCAGCACAAAAAGCTGCAACCCCAGCCACGATCCAGTCCGTTAACGGCACATATGATCGTGGTGATTTAATTGACCGTGGGAAACTTAAAAACACCAGGAATATGGCAAAAGCTAAATGAATTGAACGAGTTTGATTTCCGTTAAAGCGGAGCCAGTCAATATCGACCATATAAGGAAGTGGTGAGGCTATCCATATCTGAAACAGAGACCAAGTAAGGGCCGTTCCCAAGATTACTTTCTGCGTGACCCCAAAAGGTTTTCGTCCTCCGGTATCCGCTGAAACGACCATGTCATCCACATCGTCACCGACATCAACAGGTGTATTCTTGACCTGATCATCCATTTTAAACTCCCAGAGTTCCTACCGTTAACTCGCAGGCATCGGAAGGAAATTGCCATATTGAATAAAACTTCTCCCACCATCTGGATGTCGAACAAACCAGTGGAGGGAGAAGCAATCAGTCGTCTGTTATTACAACCAGCCACGTTCTTTGTAATAACGAACTGCACCATCATGCAGAGGTGCTGAGAGAGCATTTTTAATCATGTCTTCTGGTTTTAGATTGGCGAAAGCCGGGTGCAAGCGTTTGAAACGATCAAAGTTTTCAAATACGGCTTTTACCAAGTGATAAATGGTGTCGTTTGATACTTTGTCTGAAGAAACAAAGGTCGCGCCAACACCGAAGGTATCGATTGCCTTGTCTGTGCCTTGATACATACCGCCAGGAATTTGCGCAGCGGAATAATAGGCATTTGCCTCAACCAAGCCGTCCACATATTCACCAGTTACGGGAACAATACGAACGTCACAGCTGGTCGCAGCTTCTTTAATATTTGCTACGGGATGGCCCGCAGTATGAACCAAGGCATCAATCTTGTTGTCACACAAGGCTTGCGAATGTTCACTGGATTTTAATTCAGAGGCCAGTTGAAAGCTCTTTTTGTCCCATCCTTTAAGGTCCATCAATACTTCCATCGTACCGCGTTGGCCGGAACCGGGATTACCGATATTCACACGTTTATCAACCAGTTGGTCAAAGTGTGTAATACCTGAATCAGACCTCACAACAACAGTAAAGGGCTCGGGATGAACTGCGAAAACGGCACGTAGAGATTTGTTAGGACCCGCCTTGGTGAATTTGGAGGTACCGTAATAAGCGTGATACTGCCAATCGGATTGAGCAACGCCCATATCCTGACCACCATCACGGATCGAGTTTAAATTGGCGATGGATCCACCAGTGGATGGTGCTGAACAGCGCAAGCCGTGCTCTTTGCTGGTGCGGTTGACCATTTTACAGATCGATTGACCGACAACATAGTAGACCCCAGTCTGACCACCCGTACCGATAGATACGTGTGTCTTGGTTTGGGCAAAGGTTTGGGTGCTAATTCCCGATGCCATCAATCCGGCGACTGCCAGGGCAAGGAACTTATGATTGCTTGATAACTTCAACACTAAAAACACTCCCATTGATTATTGTTATTTTTGTTTAGTTGCCTCGTAAATGGATGTCCCAGGGGTGAGGCTTATCCCAGGTACAAAAGAATTAATCTTCCAGTTCGAAGATGGCATCGACTTCAACTGATACGCCAAATGGTAGGGATGAAGATCCTACGGCAGCACGAGCGTGTTTGCCTTTGTCACCAAAGACTTCACACATGAGGTCCGAAGCACCATTTATCACCAGAGCATGGTCTGTAAATCAGGCTGCCGAGTTCACAAATCCGCCAAGCCGAACCACACGCTTTACCTTCTCCAAATCCCCTTCACAGGCCGATTTAACCTGGGCAATGAGGTTCAGCACACATTGGCGAGCAGCTGCCTGCGCATTTTCTATGGAAACATCGGCACCGACTTGGCCACGACAAACGATCTCGCCGTTTGCCATTGGTAGTTGGCCGGACACAAAAACCAGATTGCCGGTGCAGACATAGGGAGCATAGTTGGCAACGGGTGCCGTCGCTTCCGGTAAATCGATAGCTAAAGTCTTAAGCCGTTCTTCAATCGTTGTTGTCATCTCTATTTTCCTGATTAGCTTGCCAAAAGGGTGGCTTGGGTTTGCGTGTCACCGAACATTCCCTGGAGTAATTCCGGATACCCGAATAGAGTTGGCGTGCCTCCGGTATGTAAAAATACGACGTTCTGATTTCGATTGAAGTGGCCGCTGGTGATCAAATGAATAAGCCCTGCCATTGCTTTCCCGGTATAGGTGGGATCCAGAAGCAAGCCCTCACAGGTGGCGTTCAAACGCAATGCTTCCAATAAATCATCGTTTAATTGGCCATAGCCTGGACGCAGCATTCTGTCATCGGTCCAGACATCGTTTTTCGTGACAACACCGGGGCACCCGATCATCTCCGCAACTTCGGTTGCTTTGGCTAATACGCGTTGAGATTGAGCTTCTTGATCACGCCTGACGCAAAAGCCGTAAACAGGGATGTTGCACCCCAAAGCGCGCAGCCCACTCAATACTCCGGCATGGGTCGTTGCGCTTCCGGTTGGAAGCACGATGCCATCAATTTTAAGAGATCGTTGTTGAAACTGTAACAGGAGTTCTTCAGCACAACGTACATAACCTAGAGAACCGTAAGGGACGTGGTTATTACCAGACAGTGGAATGACATAGGGTTTTCCACCGGCCTTACGAATTTCATCGGCTCGTTCAAAGAGAGCGCTATCTGCGCCTTCTTCATCTTCACCCACTGGATAATAATGGATTTTTGCGCCCATTAGTTTCATGAGGAAAGGATTGCCTGAATCGTAATATTCTTGTTGCCGACCGTCGACGCGTTTTTCCAGCTGAACCTCGACTTCCAGACCTAACTTCCGAGCGGCAGCAATCGTCAAACGCACATGGTTTGATTGCACGGCCCCAGTCGTAAGCAGCGTGTCCGCACCCTTGGAGATTGCATCACCGATATAGTATTCTAGTTGGCGTACTTTATTTCCACCCATGGCAAGACCAGTACAATCATCACGTTTAACCCAAATGCGAGGGCCATCGAGTTTCTTGCTCAAATTCTCGAGACTCTCCAGCGGTGTCGGCGTATGTGATAGTTCTACCCGAGGGTACTTGTCGGTTAACATGTTGATCTCTCTTGTTATTTTGCACGAAATAAAAGAATTACAGATTGAAAATCATGAATAAACCAGTCAGCAGCAGGATTAGTAAAACCAGTCCCTTAAAAAGTTGTTGATTGATTTTTTTTGAAAGTAAGTGACCAGCTACCACCCCGATTAGTGCAGATGGCGTGAGCATCCCGGCAGTTATCCACGTTTGGATTTCAATACCGATAAATACGGTTTGCAGCACCAAAGCTCCGGCATAGGAAAATACAAAAAATGTAAGAATGGTGGCGCGAATTTCATTTTTACCGAGGCTGGTCCTCGAAAGATACAGCATAACTGCCGGGCCCGGCATCGCCATGGCGCTGGCCATAAGACCGGATGCAACACCAACCCCCATGATAGCACCGGGTCTTTGCCCTTCGTTGCCTGGATTAGGTTCGTTACCGGGAGTAAGGTCTTTTCTTTGCCTCTTGAGTAAATGCCAACCGTTTTGCACGCTAATCAATATGATCAAAACTGCGACAGCCATCTTAATGGCTTCAAGATCAAGCTGGTTATAAGCCAATACACCGATTGGAAAGCCGAGTGTGCAGCCTATAGACAACCATTTTAATAAATGGGCAGGTGCTAGGCCTTTCAGCTTTGGCCAGTGAACACATGACATTATCAGGGTGATTATGATCACAATTTGAATTGCGGCTACTGAATCAAGCATGATCAAAAAGGCAGATACAGCTATCAATCCAAAACCGAAACCCGTTGCTGATTGAACGGTTGCGGCGAGAAAAGTAACCAGTAAGAGTAACGCCCATTCCATGCTGCCTTGCCTTCGTAATTATTAGCAATGGCAGCATTGTTTTCTTTTTTACAGCATCAGAGCAAATCAGTTAATACCCATAGTGCATATCAAAATGTTATGCTAAAATGATAACTATCTATAGTCAGGTCGTTATTTCTATGAATTTTCGTCAAATAGAAGCGTTTAGAGCTGTAATGGTTACGGGCTCAGGCACAGAAGCCGCAAAAATGCTGTTCATTACACAACCAGCTATCAGCCGATTAATTTCTGATCTTGAGTTTAGCTCTGGATTGCAACTCTTCATAAGAAAACCAAATCGGCTGGAACCAACTCCCGAAGCGCAAGCACTTTACCGCGAAGTGGATCGCGCCTTTATTGGTTTGGAGGAAATCCGAACGACTGCAGAAGCTATTGTTAATCAGCAGCAGGGCAGCCTTCGGATTGTCGCAATGCCCGTCTGTGTCGAAAGCTTCTTACCTTCCTTGATTTCTGAATTTACCAAGCTTTACCCCAAAGTCAGCATCGAACTTGAGACCGCGCCCCGGATCCAAGCCCTTGAAATGGTCCGCTCACAACGCTTCGATATCGGGGTTGTTTCAATGATGGGACAAGATTCTGTAAATCTGAAAATTCAAACTTTTTGCCAGCAAAAGGCCGTTTGCGTTTTGCCCGCAGGCCATCCTTTAAGTGAAAAATCTCAAATCCATGCCAAGGACCTCAAATCAGAACCGTTTATATCCCTCTCCGCAGGAAGTCCTTTTAGAGCGTTAATCGATACGGTTTTCATTCATGAAAAAGTAAAACGAAAATTGACAATCGAGACCCGAACACAAAGAACAATATACGAATTGGTAAGAAGAGGAGCCGGTGTGTCTATTCTTGATCCCTTTGTGATAGATGGTGAAGATTCTGATATTGTTATCAGACCTTTCATTCCCTCTGTGACTTGGGATTACGCAATGATACAACTTCACACCGCTCCACCCTCTCTAAATACTCAGTCTTTCATGGCATTACTTATGAAGCAGTTTTCTATGAAAATTTCGGACTTAATATCTTAGCCGACCTAACGGCCTCTCTTTACCTGTGCATTTTTGCGCCTTTGATAATTTTATCGACCAGTTTTTTGTCTGCGTGAAGAGCAATACCGACAACCCTAGCATCTTCTGGATCATACTCAGCAAAAACCGCACGATTGGCATCATCATGGCCAGTAGAGAACATCTCTTCGATATAAAGTGACGACTTTACTCCACGTTTTAAGGAACGCTCATGAACCTTTTTCAGGATTTCATTTGCTGCCGAGAGAACGATAATTGGTTGCCTGATCAAAGCGTTGTAAATATTCCCCGCACGATCTTGATAGTCTGAACCGATAATGTCTCCGTATTGTGCGGTTATCCCACCAGTTAAAAAGGCTGTCACGTTCAGAGCCTGCCATGGCATCAAATCTTCGCGTAACACGATTGCGATTTTAGTATCAAATATTTTGGACATTTCTGGTCTCTATTTTCCGGATATTACTAATAGAATAAACCACCATTCAACACGAAATAAACTGTACTCGTCTTGAACGTTTGTGCAGAACCTTTGAACAACCAATTTATAGAGCATACCCATAATTTGACGAATATTATTTTATAACATTCGTTTTATAACAAATATTTTAGAAAAATTTTATGCATTCAATTGATAACTAGAGTTATCAATTTGAAATAATGCAAGAATTCTTGTAAATCGGTGTATAAAAGAGAAATCATAGTCAAGATCTAAGGAATATTTCACGCATTTCGAGCTGCGATATTTAGGCTGTTATCAATGGAACAAAACATCAATAAAGAAGGAAAGTACGGCACAGGTCCTGAACGTACGTACAGATCTTCTTTGCCTCAAATTGGTGATGTTGCCAAAATAACTTCCGCGCCTTCCGTTCCAGGTATGTCACGAATTGAAGCCAGCTTTATCGGGGATTTTTTCGCCCCCCACCGACACGACACCTATGCCCTGGGCCTGACCATGCAAGGTATTCAGGCCTTTCAATACCGGGGCGAAAGGCGATACAGTCATCCCGGTCGCATTATTGTCCTCCATCCCGACGAATTACATGATGGCGGATCGGGCACGGATCAAGGACTGCTTTATCGCATGTTGTATCTGGAACCTTCAGTGGTGCGTGAGGCTTTAGGTGAGACATTCAAAGGTTTGCCCTTTGTGAACGCCCCGATTATCGAAGATCCTGCCTTGCAACGCGCGATGATCGAAGTGCTTGGGCAAATGAATGGTGAGTTAAGTGATCTCGCCGCCAGTGACGCCATAAGCGGAATTGCTCAGAGCCTGGTGCGACACAGTGATGACCTTGCTAAACAACCAGATAAATCCTGTAGAAAAGCAGCCAATCTTGCCCGCGACTTTCTCTATGAAAATTCTTTTCGAACGGTAAGATCAGAAGAGTTAGAAGAGATTACCAGCCTCAATCGGTACGCCCTCTCCCGACACTTTCGGGCAAGTTTCGGCACCAGCCCGCATCGTTTTTTACTAATGCGACGACTTGAATTTGCCCGGAACATGATCGAACGACAACACCCCTTAGCCGATGTTGCTTTTACTGTTGGTTTTGCCGACCAAAGCCACCTGACCCGTCATTTCAAACAGGCCTTCGGCATTACCCCAGGCAAATGGGCTCAATACGTATCTTAAAATATGCATCTTAATTTAAATAACTTAACCCACATAAACGGCCACCCCCCATGCTGTTTTGGTAGGGCTATGGCCATACTATCGCGCTAAACAGGAATAGACCGAGGATTAAGCCAATAGCCATCGGGAACTTTCGTTTCACGCATAGTCGCGGACAGAACCCTTTCTAGCTTGTCCTTATTTAGTGGGACACAATAGGCTGGCCTAAAGCGCTCAAATCGCCAAGTCTCTATAAGCGAGCCACCATCGACGACATCAAAGCCAAGTTGATCCACCAGACGTGTCGTTATCTTTTTGGCCTCGGCATCATTACCGCCAATGGGAAGCGCACGTCGATCTGGAGAGTTGGCAGGACGCGCATCTTTTTCTAAGTCCTCAACCGTGATTGCATTAAATGCTTTTACGATGCGCGACTGCGGTAAATGTCGCGCTAAAAATTCGCTCGTCGTAACCTCGCCATCTTGAAGTTCTGAAATATGGCCATCCCGATGCGGGAAATAGTTAAGTAAATCCACAACGACTTTACCCACAAGAGGGGCAACAGGGATCGAGCTGTAAGCGACAAGCGGAATTGCAATGAAAACGATTTCGCCAAACGTCACCGCTTCATCCACCGTACCAGCCTCACAACCGAGGGCCTTGCTCAGTTGAACCAACGTTTCTGGGCCTCTCGAATTACTGATCATAACTTGGTGACCTGCTTTGACAGCATGTTTCGTGATGGCTTGGGCCATTGAACCAGCTCCAACAAGGCTTATACGCATATATTTGTCCTCCATTTTTTACTACAATATCGTCGTATCTCAATAGGCCGATGATAATGCCCTTCGACCGAAGACAGCCAAACTGAGTGCTGAAAGCCCCCAAGCACAGACCGCACCATAGAGCATCACCCAGCCAAAACCTTGCGCGAGCGCATGACGTGACATCGAAATAGAAACACCCGCAGCTTCGCCTGCGCCGAGGTTTCCGGCTGCAAGAGCCTCTGCGAGTGCTTGGATTTGATCGCCCGGAATCACCTGTTCGAGGCCGGACTGAATTCCCTGAAGCAAAATGAACCCCATGAGCGCGATATTAATCGCGAGCGAGATCATTCGGGCGCTCATATCCATGCCTGAGGCCATGCCGGCTCTCTCGATAGGAAGCGATGCGGTGGCCGTATTTGTCACTGGCGTATTTGTCAGTCCCAAGCCAATTCCGGCCAAAATGCACCCTGGTAGCATGGTCATCCAACCCGCATGGTCGCTCGTTGCTGCGAAGTGCATGAGGAAGAAGCCCGTGCCAATGGTAAAGAGTCCGAGTGGAATGACCACTCTCGGTCCAAAGCGTAGTAACAGCCGTTCAGCGATGGGCGGGACGATCAACGTCGGCAGTGTATAGGCAAGAAGAGTTAGCCCCGTCGTCACGCTGTCATAGCCTGTGACGGCCTGAAAGTAGATCGGCAAATAGATCACGAAGGGCCAAAAGCTGAAATTCATGCCACACGAACCCAAGAGCGCGCCGGAAAAATTTCGGATACGAAAAGCTGCGAAGTCGAACATTGGTCGCGCAGCCCTGTTTTCGACAACAACGAAGAAAAGAAAGCTTACGACACTAACAGCCGCAATGATCATTCCAGCAAGGTTGTCGGGGCTCAGGCTCTCACCCTGAGTGATGAGATAAACCAAACCGAAGACGGATATCGAGAGCGTAGTCATACCAACGAGATCAATTCGGCCAGCATCTGGGTCGACTGATTCTTCGACCCCAGTACGTACCAGGATCAAAGTAATAATCGCCAGAACCACATGCACGAGAAACACCCATTGCCAGTTCGAAAGTGCAACAATCAACCCACCGACGATGGGGCCGAAACCCAGTCCTATCCCGAAAATGACACCCCACCAACCAAAGGCCATACCCCGCTCTCGCCCATCGCGGAACTGGTGAGACAATACGGCAACCTGACAGGCCAGCATAGCCGCAGCACTTGTTCCCTGGAAAAACCGGGCCACGATCAGCATAGGCGCGCTGGTCGCCAATCCACAGACGAGAGACGCGACGCCGAAAATAACGATGCCGACCATAAAGATGCGCTTGCGACCAAAGCGATCGGCCAAGGCACCCATCGCCATCAGGCAGGTGGTCATGGCAATAGTATACGCGTTCATGATCCATTGAAGCTGTTTGAAGTCAGCCGGAAGGACATGTTCCAATGTTGGTAAGATAGTCGGGATACTGGATATTTCTAATCCCAGCATCAGCGCCGATAAGCACACGGCAGCCAGAGCCACCAGATTTCGAGAGATTACATTAAAATTCATAATTTGACCTTACGTCTTCGATCCGCCGCAAGATTCACTGACCATTCGATGGTAATCGTTCGGCTGTGTGCAGTTATCTTACTGGCTGCTTGGGATGAACTGGATGTAAGATGGGGAAACATTGACCACAACACAATCGTATGACAGAGTATTTCAGTGACAACAAAAACAGATAGATACCATGACAACACTTGAGGTCGATGCAGTCAGGACCTTCGTAATGATCGCTGACCTTCAGAGCTTCACCCGGGCTGCGGAAGCTCTTGGTACGACCCAAGGTGCCGTGAGCGTGAAGCTGAAAAGGCTCGAAGACCGACTGGATCAGAAACTGATCGAACGGACGCCGCGACAGGTGCGTCTATCCATACAAGGTGAGATATTTATCAAGTCTGCGCGTGATTTTTTGGCAGCTCATGAACGGGCTATTGCTGACCTCACAACGTCGCGCCGGCGTTTTAAACTCGGGATCGCCAACCACGTGATGGGGCCTGAATTACCCACCCTTCTGGCAAAACTGAAGTCGTTCGACCCCACTCTGACGATAGAGGTGCGTGTCGATAACTCCCGCGAGCTTCTTGATTCTTATGAAGACGGCACCCTTGATGCGGTAATCGTACGCAGTGATGATGATCGACGAAACGGCCAAACTCTGGGCCCAGAGCATTTCGGCTGGTACGCCTCTCCGCATTTCCAGTATCGCGAAGGTGAACCCCTGCAGTTGGCAAGTTTTTTACCCTGTTGTTCCGTGCGCGATGTTGCAATGAAGTTGCTTGATCGCGCTTCGGTTCCATGGACGGAGGTCTTCAGCGGAGGAACTTCTGCATTAGAGGCCGCGCTATCCGCCGGACTTGCAGTTGCGGCCTATCCCTGTCGGCTTGCACCGGCGGATGTCGTCGAGGTCAGTGCCGCGCTTGGCTTGCCACCGTTACCATCCTTGTCAATCGTTATGCATTCTTCTCTGTTTGATCCCAAGACAAAGGAATCGTTAAATGCCATCACGGCTGCATTCCGAGAGCACCAAAAGATCAAAAATAAGGGAATTTATTTGCAGCAGCGTCAAAGCAAAGAAGTCTAGGTAGTATCATGGCTCTCTTTATCTCAATAAGGTTGGACATATCCTAGCAAAGCTAGACATTTATCAATAAAAACAACCTCGGTTGCGATAACCGCTTGATCCTTGTAGGCAAAATAAACCAGACTGCTAACAGACAAAATACAGCTATCAAAATTTACAAGACAGCGAGAAGAATAAATCATGTGGCAAACGATTAAGTCCATTTCCTCGTTGCTCTTGAGCTTTGGTATGCTGATGCTCGGTCAGGGGATGATCAATACCCTGCTTGGCCTGCGTAGCCGTATTGAGGGTTTCTCAACAGAGACTACCGGTTTTATCATGACCGGCCAGTTTATCGGCATGTTGGTCGGGGCTTTGCTTGCTGTACGCGTGATTTCTGCCGTCGGACATATCAGATCTTTTGCCGCCTTTGCTTCGATCATGTCTGTCGCCGTTCTAGCACACGTACTCTACGCCGACCCGATTTTCTGGTTTGTGTTACGCCTTGCCACCGGGTTTTGTATGGCCGGCATGATCATGGTGGTGGAGAGTTGGGTCAACGAACGCTCCGTAAACGAAAACAGGGGTAAAATCCTCTCGCTTTATATGATCACAAGTTATGTCGGATCTGGATCAGGCCAGTTTATGCTGCTGCTTGGTGATCCCGCACAATTTCAGCTCTTTGTCATTGCTTCCATGGTCTATTCCTTTGCCTTAGTGCCGATATTACTCACCCGTGCAACCGCGCCCAAGCCGATCACCCCGCAAAGAATGAAGTTTACCAAGCTTTTTCTGACCTCTCCTGTGGGGGTCATCGGCACAGTTTGCGCAGGTATGTCCAATTCTTCGCTTAATGGCATGGGCGCCGTCTTTGCAGGGGAATCAGGACTAACCCTTCCACAAGTATCAACCTTTATGGCTGCAGCAATTTTTGGTGGTATGTTGCTACAATTCCCCATCGGGCGTATTTCTGATCGATTTGATCGACGCACGGTATTGATCATTGCAGCCGGATCTACAGCACTTTTAGGACTGGTTGTGATTTGGGCGACCGGGCAGGATGTAATATTCCTGATCGCGGCTATTGCCCTATACGGCGGATTTTCCTTTACGATCTACGCCATATCCTCTTCCCAGGTAAACGATATGGCCGATCGGGATAAATTGGTCCAGGTTTCTGCCGGATTGCTTATCGCCTATGGCGTGGGCGCGTCTATTGGCCCAGTTGTCGCAGCGCAGTTTATGACCCTTGCTGGACCCAATGGGTTCTTCATGTTCCTCATCGGTGTCAATTGTACCTTGGTTGTTTTTACCTTCGTCCGTATTTTCCAGCGCCGCCGACATCTCGAGCAAAAAGCAACCTTTATGCCCTTGGGCGGCATGAATGTGAGCAGTAAACAGCTCTATACCGCAGCAGTCACTGCCGAACAGAAATCTTCAGATGATTCAAAATAATATCAGCCAAAAATTATGAGTTTGGTTGGGCGCTTTTGGATGAACAGTAAAGGCCTATAAGGGAGATCGAAATTGTTTCGCTCTTTAAATTCTAGGGGGATAGAATTTTAAAACCAAAACGATATATCAGCCCTCACCGCTCATCCAAAAGCGCCCAGATCCCAAATTTTATAAATTGGCGGCATAAACGGCCTCATTAACCGACGACGTTGTGCCCACGCCCTGTCATACAATTCTTTACGATCTGCTTTCGCTCATCCTGAGTATCCCAGGCTTGGCTGCCAGCACCAATACCAGCGCCAAGTACGCCACCGATCAATGCACCGCCAAGCCCCTCGCTGAGCCCGCCCACAACTGCACCTAAACCTGTACCCAATAAGGCGCCGTTTTGTACATCTCCGTTCAGGTATCCACGTTGATCTGCTACTTCAGCACAAGCGGTAAGGTCTGTTTCATAGGCTGTATCTTGTGTGCCATCGACAATCGGCCTGTAATCAGCGCCTGTATTGCTACACGCCGATAGACCTAGAATGGCAACCGCCCCCATATATACGAAAAGTCTCATTACTATGATCCCAATTAAAGTTCTGCAAAGATATTGGGATCTGTTTTAGGGAGAGAGACTGACAGCAATCTGACGGGGTAAAAGTAAAAGATCTTTTATTTTATCTTAGTCGGTAACCTGTCTTCCCAGTTAATTACTTGAACTGGCTCAATTACATACATACCATCCCCTAATTGTAGAGGATTAGGGGTTTGAAAAATTTAATTGTAGCATTGTCATGTTTAATCCTGGTTGGCTGTAAAACAACCGGGGAAAATCAAACAGTAAAATACCCAAGTAATGAATATGTAAAATATTCTGAAAGTGGCCGACTAAAGGTTGCGCAATACACTTCTCTTTTCAATGAACTCGGAATGGCTGCTACCTATTCTTTATGTTTGAGTAAAACCAAATCCAAAAACATTTCTCAAACTATGTTTAGCACGTTGAATCAAAGGGCTATGACACCACAAGTGTCAAAGCATATGAAAGAATTGCAGCAAAAAATTGCCACGGCAGATGTGGCGAGCATACAAAGTGCATGCCAATGTGAAACCAAAAGTGACTGGTTAGAAAGAACCTATTCAGAAACAACCGCCCTAAACGAGCTCGTAGAAGGCAAAGAAGTCAGTAAAATCGATCTTTCTTTTGTGGGGGTTAAAGAGAAGCCAAATTCAATTCCACCTGCCAATTTTTTCACACAAGGGTTAGCTAAATGTTTTAGCGATGAGTTCGAGATGACCCAAGACATTGAAAAAATTCTCTAACAAAGTTCTCTCGCTTTTCATACAGGAAACAAGTCATGGAACTCCATTTATTCCTTATGTTTGCAGCAACCACTACCGTTATTATTTCCTCTCCTGGTCCCTCTGCGATTTTGGTGGTCTCTCAAGGAGCCAGTAGTGGTCTAGGGCGGGCGATATTTGGAATTCTTGGCATTGCTGTCGGCGGCATGATCTATTTCACGCTTTCTGCGACGGGTGTCGCGTCGCTCATACTCGCCTCTAGCCTTGTTTTCTCAGCCATAAAATGGATCGGCGTTGCCTACTTATTATATTTAGGCTGCAAAGCCCTTTTCAGCCGTTCAGCCCTGATTGACATAAAACCTGGTGCCCCACAGAAAAAACGCTCAGCGTTATTCTTACAGGGGCTGTTCATTATGTTATCCAATCCCAAGGCCATGCTGTTTTTCACAGCCATCATGCCGCAATTTATCGACGTATCCAAACCCATCGTCCCCCAGATACTGATCATGGGTGCCACCACTTACGCCCTTCAGATTCCGATCTATTGTGCCTATGCCTATATGGGTGAGCGTCTAACCCGCGGGGGAATCAAGGCATCGTTGGTCAATGGTCTGAATAAGGTTGCTGGTTGTGCTTTGATATTCGCTGGCCTGAAAATGGTCGGAGTTACGATCAGTAGGTAGAGTTTAAAGAGCATATCCTTCTTGGAGGAAGTACTTATTTTTCGTTCAAGCGCCACTGAGGCTTTACCTCGCATAAGCTCGGACGCGTGGTCACGCTTGCCAGATCAGGGATTTGATCTGGAGGTATCGCTCAAGCGCCACTGAGGCTTTACCTCGCATAAGCTCGGGCGCGTGGTCACGCTTGCCAGATCAGGGATTTGATCTGGAGATATCGTTCAAGCGCCACTAAGGCCCTTTTGCGCTCACGCCGCGTAGGCTGGTCCTCGCATAAGCTCGGGCGAGCCCTGCATTTTTAGGGTCACACTTGCCAAATTGAACAATCAATTCGGAGACTTCAAAACTAAGACGAAGTCTTTATTTCTTACCCACATTGCCGCCAATAACTTCAATGTCGGCGATATCTACTAAATCAAAAGCAGGCTCTCTTGTGCAGTAAATGCGTTTATTAAGGTTTGGATAGTCACAGATATCAAAATCGCATCTTTGCCCGACCACAATATATTTTAACGCCTCATCACCAGTGTTGGTTAAGCTGTGGGCTTTACCCCCTGTACGATAGCCTATGAAATCTCCTGAACTAACGTCGTGTTTTTCTTCGCCAATAAAGGCAAGGCCCCGACCAGACAGGATATAGAGGCACTCCTCTTCATGTGAATGTACATGAAATTCAGTGGAGTCTTTGCCCGGCGCCACTTCGACAATATGAAAGCCAAATCCTGACAACCCTGTGAGGTCGCCCAAAGACTTACCAGTCCTCTGCGCATTCGGGTTCAAAAAATGATCTGCCGTACGCGCTTCCATCCCATCGATTTCAGTTTTTTTAATGAGGTACTTATCCATGTTCTCTTCCAACTAATCACTTTTTATAAAAGGTCAGAACTCTTTATAACCTGGCAGTATTCACCATCCATATTGGCAAGCGACATATCATGCAC
>CAJXUS010000072.1 GCA_913060675.1 uncultured Rhodospirillales bacterium | reverse complement strand
GCCTTCGGTCATGATCAAACGTGCACGGGCTTTTTCCGCCAGTTCGTCGTCATTAAGCGCCAACCAGCCCCCGATATTGGCAAAGGCATCCTTTTTCGCGGACATGGTCATGCCATCCGCCAACGTAAAACAATCACGGACGATATCCTTGATAGATCTTTCGCCTTGCCCCTCTTCACGTTGCTGGATAAACCAAGCGTTTTCTGCAAACCGACAGCCGTCAATAATAAAAAGTTTGCCGTGGCGTTTTGCAACCGCCGCAGTACCACGAATATTTTCAAGAGATACCGGTTGTCCGCCCCCAGCATTGTTGGTGATCGTCAACATCACACAGGGAACACTGTCATCATAACGGCTAAGATAACGATCCAATTTTTCTAGATCCATGTTGCCTTTGAAGGGATGGATCAAGGCGGGATCTTTACCCTCTTCGATCACCAGATCGTCGGCTTGTGCACCAGAGTTTTCAATATTACCGCGGGTGGTATCAAAGTGCGTGTTTGAGGGAATATGCTTTCCTTCACCGCCCAGAATTGAAAACAGGATTGCTTCTGCCGCCCGGCCTTGGTGGGTAGGAATAATGTGCTTGAAATCCATAAGATCACGCACTGCAGCCTCAAACCGGTAAAAAGATGGCGACCCTGCATAACATTCATCGCCCGACATGATTGCCGACCATTGCTGAGAGGACATCGCCGACGTTCCGCTATCGGTTAGCAGATCAATCAAAACATCGTCGGAATGGAGTTTAAATAAATTGTAGTGTGCCGCCTTCAGCAACTCACGCCGTTCTTCAAGCGTTGTCATGCGAATAGGCTCTACAGATTTGATACGAAAGGGTTCGATTATTGTCTTCATTAAAAGGGGTCTCCGCTCACGCCCCTTTTGAATCCATCCCCCAAGGCTTAAGAAGGGACTTCATGTATTCAATCGGGGCAGAAGCGCCGCGGTTGCCTGCTGACCATCAGCCTGCCGCGCTCAGCGCCCAAATTCATACACCTATAATATAACCGCGGGAATTTACTCTGACAAGCGCCACAATCAAGCCAGACAATTTAACTTCCTTTACTCTGTCGTTCACCCTGACGCGGCCATTGGCGATTTTTCTGTGTTCGAATTGTGTGTACATAACCGCCCCAAAACCCGCCGCCTGACAGATTTAACCTGACGTAGTTTGTATTGCTCGTGAGAGGCTTCCCCGTGACGGTTGGATTGATAACTTGCTTCATCCAATATTTGAATTTCATATGGAAAATAAAACCGGATACGCGTGCCATCATCCTCTAGAAGCCGGATACGTTGGCGGCAAGTGAACTGCAGCGAACGATAACTCGCCCCGCTAAAAAGATTGTCCGTTACCCGCCCTTCTTCGTCTGGATACATGATTTGTTCTGGATCAATCCGAGCCAGTTCCAGATCCGCTATGTCCTGCCATCGGTCTTCGACCCAATTAACATCAATCAAGGTATTGCGAGAGCGAGAGGGTTTGATATTTGCAAACATGACGACGTTGTACTGACGCAAGTAACAAAGAACTTTCAAGGCATCCAACGGGTCACGGGTAACAATCCGTATTCCCAGCCAGTCGAAAATATCCGCCGCCACGTTTTCAGCCTTATGCAATAATTTGAGAACCGCAGAATGGCGTGTTTTAGAGGACCTGCTTTCATAAGAAGCAAGCTCTATATCGCCGATATAGATCCCATTGGATGTATGCCGGATGTGTTGTTCGAAACGCCCGAAAATCTGCTCTTTTATTTGGGCGTGATAGCGTTCATTGAAATAGGAGCCACAGTGAGAAATGGTGTGCATAACCCTCAATAGTGCACACGACCATTGTGATCGCACCGATGCCACGGGTTCAGATACCCATAATAAAAGTTTTATGACACTTTCTTGGTTACGCACTTCCGGATCGATTGCCTCACCATCTTGGAGCAACACCTCTTCTATAAAAGAAATCGCCTCCTCTCGAATGCCTTCAATCTCTTGTCGGTCTTCAGGTAGATTATAATCAAATCCATAACATTCAAGGAAAGCTTCTGCCTCCTCCTTGCTATTCACCTGTAATTTGGGTGAGTCTATGATGGACTGGCCTTCAAGCACAGTCTTGAGAGATGCACCTGACCACAATTTGGGATCATTTTTCATTTTATAGGTCGGCCCTGAAATGTGAAACCGATACACACTTCTAAACTGTAATTAGAAGCGGAGCGTCACCACCATCGCGCCAAAGGAATAATTTTTAATTAAATCCAGTGCTTTATCCTGAATAAGCGCGAGAAAGTTCTGTTCTTATGACTAAAACTAGGAAGATCTCCTTACATTTTCAAGGCTCTAAACCCTTTTTCACAAAGCCGTGAAAACTAGCATCAAAACATCATACCAAGAACAAACAAACACAGATTACCTAAAAGCTGGCCCGTGTATCCAGGCGACAAGGGCGTACCTTGTCCCCGAAATCAACGGACAAACCTGATGCTGAAGAAAGCTAGAGAACACAACTGCAGTTCCTTGATCGCGGGGAGCCATCCATTCACTGCCTTGGTTATCCAGCAGCAGCGCGCCCCCTTCATAATCGCTTTCGTTACTGAGCTGAATCGATATCGATAGTTTACGTGAGACGGTAGAGCCAGAAGACCCGATATCCATATGGGCCCCATAGTGCCCCGCAGGCGCAGAAGGATCAGCTGGAGCATCATAGCGGATCAGTTGCAAACCTTCTCTAAAGTCTTCGAGGTCAAACTGAAACCAATCCTGGTTTACCCGAGAGACCAATCCCGCCAACTTGCCAAAAATCCAAGCTGTTTCTCCTGCCGAATCATCGTCATCATCGAGCCAAAGGTACTGGCATTCCCGAATTGAACTCTTCACGCCGCCAGCAAGTTTAGCTGTCGCCACATCCGGAGACTGCTCAAAAAGATCAATCAAGCGCTGACATTCGGCACCAGAAAGCACCTGTGGCTTTACGCAAGGACGGGTCATTAACATTACAGGACCAGCTTTCATTTTTGTCGATTGTTATCTCTTTTAGCCTTGATGACCCAGAGAAAATACAAGGAGAAAACACAAGGAGAGAAGGCAATGAAAAAGGAGAAGTTTCAAGTAAAAAAAGAAAAATCTTGAGCACGGGATGATCTTAGCCTAGAAGCGCGACACCAAATATAATTTTCTTTTTAATTCATAATGATAGACCTTAACACTTAACAACTCTATACTACTACAAAACGATATATTTCAATCAATAGGTGCAAAAACCGCACAAAAAAAAGCAGCCGTGATAAGCTGCGACTGTTAACCAGACGTTAGTATTGTTTGCTCCAATATAAACGCCTCAGGGGAGATTTAATGAAAAAAATAGAACGGCGAACGTTTTTGAAAGGTGCTGCCGCCCTTTCAGCCGGTGGCATTGTATTCCAAGGCATTACAAGTAGCGGATTTAGTTACGCTAATGAGCTTCACGCAAGTGTCTCGCCGTTAGGCATTAGCGATGACTTACCAAATCCACCAGAATTACGCTCTGTTGACGGTCAGCTACGGGCTGAAATGTATATGAGTTACAACAAAGTTGAGCTGCCAAGTGGCACCGCACTATTGCGCAACTTTAACAACAGTCTGCCCGGCCCAACCCTTCGGATTGACCCTGGCGATACGCTAGAACTGGCCTTTGAAAATCGGATGCCGGAAAACACTCCGGACCAACCAACGGAAGTGAATATACCCAATCACTTCAATACAACCAACATGCACTATCACGGCTTTCACGTGAGCCCAAAAGGCAACAGTGATAACGTCTATTTGAATATAGAGCCCGAACAGAATTTTAACTACGTAGTTAAAATTCCAGATGATCACCCAGCCGGAAGTTATTGGTATCATCCCCATCGCCACGGCTCAGTTTCAGCACAGGTCGCGTCGGGTGCAGCGGGTATGGCGGTTATCACAGGTACCCTTGATGAAGTACCTGAAATAAAAGAAGCCGTCGAACGTGTCCTGGTTATTCAGGCACCAATCCCCGGTGTAGATGGTATTTTAGACGCCGAAGATCCGATTTGGCCATTAGATGCCGAAAGGGATTTCCTTGTTAATGGAGTATACAAACCCCGAATTTATATCCGTGAAGGTGAAGTTCAGCGCTGGCGTATTCTCCACGCCGGTGATGCACAGTTCTTCCCGTTTAAAATCGATGGGTTGGAAATCTACGAAATCGGCCGCGATGGAAACCCGCTACCAAAGGCCAAGCGCAGAGACGAGATTTATCTCGCCCCAGGTAATCGGGTTGATGTCTTGGTCAAGGGTGTAAAAGCAGGCGCATATCTCTTGGCCCGCCCTTTCTTTGATCAGGGCAAAGCATCACTGCCACCAGTCCACCTTGCCAACATCTTTGTTATCCCTAAAGACGATGCCCGTGTTCCAGCAGGCACACCTTTTGGTAAGAAAATCCCTCAGGGTGATCTTCCCAAGAACCGGATATTGACCGACATCACCGACGATGAGATCACAGCGCACAGGAAAATCGTACTCGGCGTTGAGGACGTGAAGGGTTATTTCCACGACACACTCTTTACCATCAATGGTGAGCCTTTCGATCCCAGACGAGACGATGTGGTATCAAAGGTCGGTGCAGTCGAAGAATGGACTCTAATTAATACCACGCCGTTCCCGCACCCGATCCATATTCACGTCAATCCGTTTCAGGTGATGTCAGTCAATGGCGTGCCTGATCCAGATAAGCCCTGGATGGACACCATTGCCGTACCAGCGGCAGGATCGGTTACTTTCCGTACCCGCTTCCTTGATTTTTCAGGTCGCTATGTCATGCACTGCCATATTCTCCCCCATGAGGATACTGGCATGATGATTAATGTGAATATAGAGGCTTAACCCACCGGATTAGAACTGGACAGGAACACTTGAAATGACGAAATCACTCTCGATCTACGCCACCTGTGCCTTTATGGAACTTGGCCTGGTACGTGGTCTGGTACGTGGCCTTGCTGTTGTCGGGCTCGCAGGAAATGTAATACTTGGCAGCTCAGCGATTGCCGACACATCTTCTAGTTCAGCAACCGCGATACCGCCTATAGGCTCCCAGTGTTTGTCTTGCCATGGCACAGACGGACGGCCAGCCCTTGCCGATGTTCCGATTATTGCCGGACAGCAACCGATTTATCTCGCCAATGCGCTCAGGCATTACAAATCCGGGCAGCGAACAGGCGGCCAAGCACTGGTAATGCAAGAAATGGTCAAAGACCTTACCGATAAAGATATAGAAGCCCTCGCAATATGGTTTGGAGAACAGAAATGAGAAAATTTTTTTTAAATACGACAGTTGCCATCGCTCTTGTTGCTGTTAGCCTTTCCGGAACGTTTATTGGAACAGCACAGGCAGATAGCAGCTCAACAGTCGATACCAACATCTACCTCACTTCTCCAGAAGGCGAGCAGCTGTTCAGAGATGCTGAGATCGTCACCGATTACCTCAAACTTGCCAGCTATCTGGAAAGTGAGCACATCCTGACCTTCTGTGGCCCAGCGTCTATTGCCGGTGTGATGAACTCCCTTGATATTGACCGCCCGCAACCACCAGAACTTTATCCTTGGCCTCTTTTTACTCAGACCTCGATCTTCACCGAAGAGAACCAAAAGGTGAAGCCTTATGCCAAGGTGGAACACGACGGACTTGAGCTGCCACAATTGGCACAGTTCTTCATCAATCTTGGTGCTAAAGCAGAATTCAAGCACGCCGATGATTTTGATGCAGGATGGCTGCGCGAAACTATTACCAAGACACTGGCAGACCCAAATAAACGTTTTGTCGCCAACTATTCCCGTAAACCCATCGGACAAGTGGGCGGCGGACATATCTCCCCCGTGGCGGCCTATGACGCAGACACCGATCGGGTATTGGTTCTCGATGTTGCCCGCTATAAATACCCTCCGATTTGGCTGACCATCGACCAGCTTTACGCGGCCATGATGGATAAAGATTCTACATCCAATAGAGCCCGCGGCGCGGTTATCGTCAGTCAATAAGACCCGTTAGAGGTCAGGAGAGAGGATAAGCAAAATGAATATAAGCAGACGCTCGTTACTCGCATCTGCTGCGCTAATCCCATTTGTAGGTCAAGCTCAGGCACTAAGTCTAGGCTCTGGCTTTCGGGTATTTAGCGAAGCAGTACGCCAAATCGGCGGTGTCGTTGATATTGCGGACCATATGGTCCGCGCCGTGGAACAGGAATTCCTGTTCCAATACGGTCAAGACGGCATGAATAGTTTTATTGCTGCCATGGATGGCCGCTCGATTACAGAGACCCTTGCCAATGGGAGCGATGAGCTCAAAGAACAAGCAAAGCTTGTCGCACGAGTTCTCTATACTGGGGAAATCACGCGCCAAGACGATAAAGGGAACTCGGTTACCACGGTGCCTTATTACCCTTGGTCAGTAGCTTGGTCTTCACTGGCTTTTGCCAAGGCACCCGGTATTTGTGGTGGTCCAAAGTTTGGCCATTGGGCTCACGGCCCCCTTAAGGGAGGCGTAATGTAAATGGCTAAAGAAAACAAAATGAACGCCGATGTCGTTATCATTGGTGCCGGAATGGCTGGGGCGCATCTTGCAAGATCACTTCGTGAAAAAGGCGTCGACGTCCTTATGCTCGAAGCTGGCGATAAACGCTCGCGCGGTGACTTCCTCAAAATCTTCTATGAAAACCCGGTAAAGGGTCCTCAAGCTCCCTACCCAAGCATTCCATCAGCCCCACACCCGGAAGATAACGGTTACGCCGACTTCTATGTACAGGATAAAGACACCCTGAAAGAGAACCTCTTTATCGGTGCATATTTAAGAATTTTTGGCGGTACATCCTGGCACTGGACAGGCTTTGCCGATCGCTTGCGTCCAGAAGATTTTCGCATGAAAAGCCTCTATGATGTCGCAGAAGACTGGCCGATAGATTACGATACCCTTGTGCCTCATTATCTGGTTGCGGAAAAGCGTTGGGGTGTTGCGGGTGATCCTAATCATGTATGGGGCGCACCAAGGGACGGGGCACCGTACGAAATGCCACCAATCCCTGCGACTTATCTCGACAAACAAGTCACTAAGGCATTAGAAAAAATGGGCCTGCACTCAGCCATTTTCTCGCATGCACGTAATTCGGAGATCTATGACAATCGCCCGGTTTGCTGTGGGAACAACACCTGCGTGCCGATTTGTCCAATCGGAGCCAAGTACGACGCCTCTGTCGATGCCCAAAAAGCAGAAGACGAAGGCGCTCGGGTCGAAGTCAATACGCTGGTGACCTTTATAGAGTCAGACAAAGACGGTAAGATCACCCGCGTTAAAGTGCAAAAGCCAGACGGCAGTACCTTCTGGGTCGGCGGGAAAGTCTTTGCTCTTTGCGGCCACGCCATTGAAAACCCTCGCTTGCTTCTCAACTCCAAGCAAGAATTTGCCCGTAAAGGGATCGCAAATTCGTCCGATAGTGTTGGACGCTACCTACTTACCCAGGCCAATCAAGACACCACTGGCCTGACCCCAGATCCGGTATTCCCTTACCGCGGCCCGCAACAAACCTCTGGCTTGGTCGAGCGTAGAGATGGCGATTTCCGAAGCAAGGTTGCCGCCATTGGTACCTCGTTTATGAATAATGGCTGGTCTGGTAACAGCGATGCCATCAATATGGCACACGATCTCATTGATAAAGGTGTCGTCGGTCAGGACTTACCGCGTCAAATCAACGAACAAGTCTCGCGTCACTTACGCTTAAACTCCTCTGCCGAAGTTCTACCGGATTACAATAACCGTCTAGAACTTTCAGATCAGATGGATACCGCTGGTATTCCTAAACCCAAGATCACGTTCAAGATGGATGAATACACCAAACAAGGCCTCAAGGTCGGTTTGGATATCAATCTTGAAGTATTCAAAAACATGGGCGCGACAGAAGTCAAAAACAACGACCCTTATCTCTCTAACGCCATAATCGGCGGTACGACGCGAATGGGAACGGACGTCAAAACCTCTGTGGTCAACAGTGATTTGGTTGCGCACGATCACGACAACCTTTATATCATTGGCTCCAGCAGTCATATCACCATGCCGGTCAACGCCCCATCCCTGACCATTGCGGCACTTGCTATTCGTGCTGCGGATCATATGGAGAAGAAACTTGCGGAGACCCCATAAATTGAACCAAAAAAAGTTATAGAGAACAGGGTACTTGCTTAATGAATAAAGTGCTTGGCGTTGTCAGCCTGGCTGTTCTCTCATTTGTCTTCCTCGGAAACGCATTGAAATCTGTTGTAACCTCAACGGTTTTTGTTTCCGAGGGCGAATTTGCCAGCTTCTTAAACATATCCGTCGACAAAACCCAGATCCTGGTCGAGCTGCTGATCGGCAGTTCGGTCATGGCGCTTGCGGTGGCCCCTTTCCTACTTACACGGGACCGCGCGCAAAAGATCGCAACGCTATCGGCCCTCGTCGCCGGGGGCTGTTACGCCGCGTTGGGGCTGACCATGCTTTGGGGACCACCGCTATTCCTGCGCGAGTTGATGGTGATTGCCACCTTTGCTCTGGGGGGATTTTTCATCTCCTTCTTTGCTCCGATCGCGCAACTGGCGATCAACGAAGTCGATAACGAACGCGAGCGTGTTCTGCTCACCACAGTTTGGACTGCGGCACAACCTGTCGCCTTTTTGATCACGCCCCAGTTGGTCAAGTACGTCGCGCTGGATATCGGCACAGGCAATTACTTCCTGATTTTCTCCACCCTGCCAATTTTCTATCTATTTCTGACCCGGATAGTCCTGCGCAAACCAGCCAGCGAATCAACAGCCTCCCTGCCACTAGCAGCATCCAAAATCGACTGGCAAACCATCAGCTACATCATCGTCGCCATTGCAGCCTTCGAAGCCTGGACCCTATCCAACTCTCTCGCGGGGGTAATCTCCCCGATCAGCCTATCTTTAATGGGGCTGTTCTTTGCTATCGCCCTGATAACGGGCCTTTATTTTAAGAAAAAGAAGCAGGCCCAAGTCAGTACTTCAACAGAACAGTCGGACGCAACCCCTCATAAAAAGGGTCTGCCACCAACAGCAACCTTTCTGCTCGTCGGCCTGTTTATCCTTGAAATTCCCTCCACAGGTTTTTTTGACGGTGCCTATCTTGTCCGCCATCTTTGTGCCTCCAACTTGATCGAGGACCGCGCTTCCCTTGGTGCTGCCGCCCAAATTGCCGCCGTTGTGCTTGGCGGTGCTATCTTTGTACGCTGGCCGCGTTACATGCCCGCGCTGTTGATAACCGGGATCGTGCTCTTGTTATTAGGCTCTCTGGGTTACATTCGATATCCAGATCTCCCGGTTGATGCGTCCTTCTTCTACACTTCCAAAATCGTTGCGTCTGCCGGTATGGGTCTCGTCACCACTGTGATCATCGGCGTTGTCATGGCCGAGTGCCGCGGTAATCCGGTGATGGCTTTGCTGCCGGCTCTGGTGATAATGTTCGGCACTGAATTTGGCCTTGAAGTCCTGGAGATCGTCTATCAGGGCGCCAAACTATACGGTATGCAAGAAGTCGAAGCCTACCGCGTGATCTTCATTGCCCAAGTCATCGCCATCGTGCTCGCCTTTATTCCCTGTATCGAAGGACTGTATCTGCGGCATAAATCTCTCAAAGAGCCTCAAGCGGCTATAACATCTTAAGGGCAACATGATTGAAGCTTACAAAATACTCGAAGACAACGAACAACGCGTAACATACGAGTACAATTCAACTCTTACCTGGAGCATTTTTGGCGCGCTTGGCGTTGGCTTGTTCGGAGTTTATCTCGGAGTTTTCTTACTGCAAGTGCTATGTGGTGTAGCAATGGTGGTTTACCTCTACATCGGCTTTACCAAAGTTAACCCAATTAACAAGAAAGTCCGCGCATCTTTACGTGAAGGAACTCTCACCATGGAAGGCAGCAAGTACTCCTTTACCAAGCCCTTGCGTCTGACCATCACAAAAATAAATAAGGACGCAACTTAAATAGCTGCGCCCTCTATTCTTAATCCCAGCAGGATTGGGGTCAGTCAATAACGAGGTTATCGTTATCAAGTAAAGACTTGATCATATCGTGACCGCTTATTGAGCCCCCGAGCGTCAAATCGACATTCTGCAAGGTGATTGTCGCGACATCTGTGCCGGGCTCTGATCCGTCTGCATCGACCACGATGGTTGTATCAGTGCCATCAGAAGAAATATCGAGATAGCTTTCCAATGCGGTCGCAAGTTCAGAGTTATCACCAGAAGTAGTCCCCCCATCAGTCCAAAGGGAGCCATCATCCACCAGGAGATCCATCAGGTCCAGAGTATCACCTTGCTCTGCCCTGAAATCGCGAATGATATCGCTGCCACCTAAGTCATCGCTTGTGAACACGAAACCATCAGCGCCGGAGCCACCCCTTAAGATGTCATCTCCTGCGCCCCCGATCAGGTAATCATTGCCACCTTCGCCGTAAAGCTTATCATTTCCTTCAGCCCCAAACAGGATATCGTCACCACCACCAGTCCAAATGGTGTCATTCCCTTCTGCGCCATCGACGAGGTCAATCTCAGCGCCCGGACTATGATCATCAAAAGTATCGTTACCAGCCCCTAGATGGACGATATTAACAGGGCCAGTCTCACCGGAATCGTTTTCATCCTCAAATAGAGGGCATGCGTCAGGGTTGACCGTAAAATAATTAACCGTCGTCGCGACATTGTTCCCATAATGGTAATCGTCACCTGAAAGGTTCGCTTCAGTAGCAATGGCTTGAACTTCGATCTCGGCATGGTTTCCACCAGATCCTCCCCCAGTATTTCCCCCTGCGTTACCTTCACCGTGATCAGGTCCCACTTCGCCACAGGGAGGGGCCCAATTTTGTGGGGCAAATTCTATCGGCAGACTTGCAGAACCATCCCCGGCATCGACCAGGTCCGAAACGTCAAACTGATAGCTGACCAGACCGGGATAATCCGGGACCGCTGTCGGGCCACTGATAAGAAGACTGTCGCTTAGCAAAATCCATTCCACAGGAACGTTGTTCAGGACAACCGCATGGTCTTCGGACCCATCCGCGTAATCATCAAAACTGACACCCACGGAGATCGTAATATGAGCATTTACATCAGGTTGAACACCGTCAGTAAGCTCTAGCATTCCTCGATCCGCAACCGCATCAACAGAGATCGTGTAGCTATCAACGTTCGATGCTGTCCCCAGAACGTTGTATTCGTCACCATAAAAGGTAGTTTCAACGGTGATTTTGATATCAAAATCCACATCACTGTGCTTGGGTAAAACTGTTTTCAACAGGGATTCAAGTTCAAGCTTACCCATCATCTGAGGGCCTGATTGTCCATCGACAAATTTCAATGTGATCCGATTGCCATCTTCGGAACGCATCAATTCAGCCGTTATCTTCGTCGTATCAGGGCCTTCCCCTCTCAGGTTACCCTCCCCGTCGATATAAAAGCTCACTTGGTCGCCCGCAGGATTGATCTCTACCCCCTTTTTGAAGACCAGATCGACGCGCTCACCCAGCTCGCCTGCAACGCCCTGGAAATTAATATCCTGGATTGCAACAAGCTCTACCGTAATTTCGGTGATGGCTGTAGCCGACACAGTCTCATCTGAGGGCGGTTCTTCATTGCCCTGAGTATTAACCTGTTCGGTGGAGCTCGACCCTGTATCACCAGAACCACTAGATCCATAAACAGCAGGACCAGTATCGATCGGATCAGAAAAGAGAGAATAAGCTCCGGCCACATCAGTACCACCTGAACCTGAGGAGCCTGAGGCACTTGTACCTGAGGCACTTATATGGGTGGTATCAGACCCCGTCGAAAACAAAGCCGCAGAAATAGAATAGGACACATCGATTTGCAGAGGGCCAGCTGTCTCGCTTGCCTGATCGGCGGAACCAACTTCGGCATCTTCTGCAAAGTAAAAAACGCCGTTTTCACTGCCGATAAAGCCTTTATCATCTACAGAATATTCTTCGATGACGATACCGTTTGGCGCATCGGGGTCTTCGAGCACGAGTTCAATGCTACCTTCCTTCGTTATCGCTTCTCCTTGTGCATCAGGTAGGACGATTGCTGAGAGTTCTGACGCTTGAGGGTTGTTCTGGAGTTGCTCGAAATAAGCCTGAAGGGCCTCACCGTCATAGAGAATGATCGACGCTTCGGTGGATAGAGTTACCTCACCGGGCTCATCGTTTGGTATTTCGAGGGAAACCCCTAAATCACCAAAAGCAGAGGAAAGGGTTACGGCTTGAACCAAGGGTTCCTCGAAAGTGAGAGTTAGATCACCGTTCAGATCAAGGAAGACAAGGCCTGCAATCGGCCCGAACTGGAGATAACCTGACTGATCAACATACAGGGCCATGACATAGATAACAGAATTATTTCGGATCGGCTCTTCACTGGCAAAGAAACGCCCCAACTTGTCTGTTTTAGAAACAAAGATCTCACGAATTGCTTTTGAAATTTTTCCGGTACCAACCAGAGGCCCCTCTTGAAGAATATCTTTCAAATCAAAGGTATCTTCTGTCGTTATCCATGAGTTCACATCAACATAAGCCTGTTGCTGATCCATATCTGCGTCGATGCTATCGGCTGTACCTTCTGTGACATCACCATTGTTATTTGAAGAACTGTCCCCGTCCTGATTATCTGGGCCAAAATCAATTTGGTTGCTATCTGACACAGAGATGTTCAGGTCTGATAAATTAAGGGGGGCTTTATCAACTGCTTGTCCACTTGCATCAAAGCGCTGGGCGTAAATTTCAGGCCTGACATAACCAAGTTCACCAACATCTGGAGCTCCACCGTTGACACTCCAGGTAACAATAAAGCCACCATTCCAAAGCGCGCTGACCTGCGGAACTGTAGTACCCTCAACACCCACAAGACCCCCCAGGTTAAAATGGTCGATCTCAATATTCTGATTATCATACATGTGGATTTTAGTGCCCGTGCCAAAATCACTACCCGATGCGGCAAAGGAAACAATAAAACCACCAGATGTTAGCCCAGTGATTTCAGGTGTTTGATAATAGTCTGATCTAGGAACCAACAGCACGGTACTAAAGGCTAGGGTGTTGTATTCATCATAGCGTTGGACTGGTATAGGGGTGAATTTAGGCCCAGCATTACTATCTGCATTACTGCCAGCATCACTATAGGTATCATTGTTCCAAACCAGTACATAACCGCCATCCGGCAGCGCAGTGATATCTGGCGACAAGTCATAATCAGGCACAGGGATCTCTTGGATTTGCGCTACTGCGTCACCATTGGCCGCAAAGCGCTGAAGGTAAAGATCCGGCTTGTTTATTTCTGGTTGGCTAATATCTGGGGTACTAATATCTGGATTAACTGGGTTTTGCGATGCGCTATTTGTGACCATAGCCCAGGTCACAACAAAACCGCCATCTGTAAGTGCGCTAACCGAAGGCTCGCCAACATTCCCAATGTTTTCGATATCAGACATATTGATATCAAGGACCCAGCCGTCATTCTCATCCGAGCCCATGATCCGATATTCAATGACCTTGTCGTTGAGCCAAGCGCCGACAAAGCCGCCATCAGAAAGCGCTGCAACATCAGGATAAGCCCCTTCTGCACTGAGCATGGCAGGCCCACCAGTCACAGTATCATCAGTTTCTATTGAGCCACCTAAGTCAACACCCTCTGCGCCATAGACTTGCCCCATGATGGCACTGTTATCGTCAGACCAGAGAGCGACATAGCCACCGCCAACGAGTTGTTCAACGGTGTAATTTTTATGGCCATGAAAACTCACATCACCAAAAACATCTACAGCGGATTCAACGACAGCTTCGCCATCTATGTGTTTGAGATCATCCGTCACGTGAGCCCCCCAGGTCTTGTGCAAAGCCACCAATTACTGGCGTTTCTTAAGCACAATGCCAAAATATCTAATACATCACCCCTTAGCGAAAACTGCCCCCCGACACCAATCCCACCAAGTTCAACGCAAACCTACCCTTGATCCCGGCCGCGATGCAAGTGCTGGCCCCAATTTTTGACCCCGGTAGCTATCGCTTTCGGCGGTTTGACACAGAAATAACATGATAATGAAGAATGGGGATTTCCAACGGCTTGGGCTTTTACCCATCAAAAAAGACATCAAATTAAGCCCCTGCCCCTAACAAATAATACCTCCTAGCCAGCAAACAAAAAGGGCGCCCCGAAGGACGCCCTTTTGTATTCATGTTGATTTATAAATAAATCAGGTAATTAAGGAACTGGGATAAACTCTTCGATTTCGAACAATTGTTCCTGATGGAATTGATCGAAGTAACGAACTTCGTCACCTGCATTCAATCCTGCACCAGATATGGTCGCAACTTCTGCGCCAGCAATTGTCACTGATGCACTTCCACCACCAATATCAACAATACTCAGATCACTAGCACTGCTTAAGATATCAGAGAGATCGAGAATATCCCCGGCAGTTGCCGTACCCGCATCAACCGTCGCCACTTCGAAGTCCGTGACGTTGTCAGCATTGGCAGCGCCTGTGTGAGAGAAGACAAAGATATCATCGCCACCACCACCGATCAGCGTATCAACCCCTGCACCACCGATCAGAACATCGTCGCCGCCATTACCGATTAAGGTATCAGCACCATCCCCGCCAACGAGTATCTCATCGGCAGCTGTTCCAGTAATAGTATCGCCGTCTTGGATATCAACAGAGACAGTCGCCGTATCATCAGTATGGCCATCGTCGGCTCTGTAATCGAAACTATTATCCACGTTAGAATCATCAATAGAGAGCCACAGTTCGTAGTTTCCATCGTCACGAGGGCCTAAAGAAGAAACACGGACATAATAGATGCCATCCGCGGGGGCAGTATATTCAAGGTAAGAATCTAAATTACTCGTCGATCCTGCCCCCCCATTTGCAGAGGAAGAATCATTGTTAGATGCTAAAGGAGTACCTCTAGAATTATATACATGGAGAACAGTATTAACATCCCAGAAAGCACCAATTCCAAAATCAATATCAGCGATTAAGACCTCTCCCTTAAGAAGAGAAACCCTAACATAATCATAATCACGATTAACAGTTCCGGAATTTCTATTATCAATATCCCCTCGGAAACGGGTTGTGGCGAGGGAAGCATCTTTAAGCCGACTACCTTCAGGTCCTGTTACGGGTCCCCACTGGCTTCGGTCTGTTAAATTTACTGCAGTTCTAAGTGTATCATTTTTCGGCGTGTTGTAATCATCTTCAGAATTTTCAACCACGTAACGTGCACTACTTCCCAAACCATCCAGTGTAAATACCGCATTTCCACCGGATAGAGAGGCACGTCCGCCATTGTCATTAAAGACATGATTTACATCCTTGGCATCCTGATCACCAAACTCGTCATTGAGTAAAAGTGCCCATTCAGGGATATCGATATCACCATCGGTGATGTTGGTCAGAACTATATCGTTAATAGCATCCAAGGCTGCATGCACATCAACGGTTAGGGTTGAAGAAGAAGTATCACCATCACCATCGGTAATGGTGTAATCAAATGCATCGTCGCCATCTTCACCAGGCTTGGCCACGTAACGATAAGCGCCATCGTTTGAAATGGTGAGGAAACCTTTAGCGGTTTCTATTTCAAGATTAGAGCCATCATCTGGTACAGAAGTACCGTTTACAGAGGTAAGCGTACCACCATCGACACCGATGAAGTCAGCGCCTGTGCCAGTACCAGCTTCACCGTCGATAACATTGCCAGAAACCGATGTTTGGTCTGCATAGATTTCGTTGACATCAGCAACCGCTAATAGGCCGTCATCGAGGAAATGAACATGGATGCTAGCAGGTGAACTGGTATCCCCTTCATCGTCTGTGACAGAATAATGAAGTATTCCATTCGCAAGTTCGTCATGAGAAGCAGTATTTAGATGTTTCAGGCTCTCGAACTGTTCCATTACGATCTGGATTGGATTATCACCATCCAGCAACGGAGAACTAATGGTTAGTGCAAAAGCAACCCGTCCGCCGTTAAGGACACCGGCACCAGTTTCAGTCGCTCCAGCGATACCATAAACCACATGAGGATTATTGGCATCGGTGTAAAGCGAGATTGGCGTACCATCCGTTGTTTCGAACCCAGAATCTTCTCCAGAATAAGCATCACCACTAACATTAACAAACTGGATGCTTTCCAAACCAAACGTAGTTGCAGGGTTTGTATCGTTTACCCCATCGGTTCCCATATCAATCTTATCGTCAAACACTGTGAAAGCCTGACTAAGAGGGGTATCACTGGCTGGAGGAGTAACCCCTGCAGGCAGAAGTTCAATGCCACTGTGGATAAGGCCGTGAGCCGCGGCAACGGCAACTGGATTGGCAAGTGCAGCAATTTCTTCGTCTGTTTGCGCACCAGCGGTTTCATCTGCATAAATGGTAACCACATCCACATCCGGCACATCTTCACTAATGTGAACAGTGTGGACTTCAGTATTGGTATTCGTATTATTGCCGGCCTCAGGCTCAACACCCGAACGGTTGGTCTCAACCACGATGCCGTTCACAGAAATTTCAGCATCCCCGTCGGTATGAGCTTCACCGTTACTCCAACGATCCGAAGACCAGTCCTGAGTTTCGAACTCAAGGCTTGCAACGAAGCTGCTGCCAACACCCTCAAAGGTGATGCTGTAATAAATGTTCAGCCCCTGATCACCAGCTTCGTGAGTACCCGTAAAACCATTGATGGTGTAGGTAACGCTCAGACTATTTAAGTAACTTTCACTAGGATCCCAGTCAGATGGAATACCTGTAATCGTTACCGTGTGGGTTTCTGATCCATCGTTATCATCGAAAGATACATCAACCGGAATGGTCACGGTGCTTTCTTCTGTTCCCAGAGCGAAGGCTCCCGTATTGACAACCGCCGGATCCGCAACCGCATCGATCACGATGTTGATTGTATCCGTTGCTGAAGCCGTAGAGACCACAGAATTATCGGTGTCATCATCATCGTATTCAGATGTAACAACATCCACGGTCATGGAGAAATCAACATCGGAATGTTCTGTTGGTTTCACGGATACGATAGAACCAAGATTGATTGTCTGCGCACCGTGTGTCGCACTGGTGAGGGTTAGAGTAAGAACATCACCAGCAATACCAACACTATAGGTGTCGGCACCGATTGTTACATCGGTAGTCCCAGCATCATAAGCAACGTCAAACACAGTACCAACTGGCGCACCCGTCAAGGTTAAGACAACAGATGTAATGCCTTCAGAGTTATCAGCATCAAGGGTCCCGTTACTATCCTGCCCGGCACCGTCTTCGGTATTGAGGGTAAAGTTCGCCGGAATGGAAAGGGTAGATCCGGCCTGACCAGCAGGAGTACCTGCACCATCTTCGTAGAAGACATAAGTATCGGGAGTGGCACCGGGGCCAGCATAGCCTGGGGTTCCTTCATCGAATGGATCCAGCTCAATCCGCGCTGCCCCGGCAATGCCATCGACTACGATATCAACTGTGTCCGTTGTGGTGGTTGTTTGATACATGCCACCATCATCATCAAACTCAGCAGTTGTTGTCACTGCTGTGATTGAGAAATCAGAACTGTCATCAATGGCGAGTTCAACCTCAACAAAACCATTAAGATTAATGCTTTCAACAAAGTTAGCATCCGGACCAAATTCGATTACAAGATCGCCATCTGTGTTGATGCTCACACTAGCAGAGTGGGTACCACCATCCTGATTTGGAACATCAGCGCCAATGGTTCCTGGATTTGGTACAATTGTGCCACCAACAACCCAAACACCGTCAGCTTCCGCACCGCCTTCATAGGCTTTGCTTAGGACTATTCTCTGAATGCCTTCAGAACGTGGATCAGTTGTCGTCGTGCCGTCGTTATCCTGCGTTGCCGCTTGATAATCGACCGCAACACGAAGACCTCTTTCGTTAACACCCGCGCCGTGCTCAACCACATCATGCTCGGCATCTTCGTTGTAGGTAACAGTTGGCTCCGCAAAAGATGCATCGGCTTCGGCAACTACGCCCCTGATATTGAAGTGGAGGCTATCAGTGGCTGTTGCCGTACTAATCGCGGCAGACATGTCATATGAACCACCCGGGAAGGCATCATCATCATATTCTGACGTGGTGGTAACGATTAATAGATCAAAATCAGTGCTGTCATCAATCGGCAGTTCGATACCAACTGTTCCAGACAAATCAACGTTTTGCACGCCCGGATCAGCAAAAGTCAGAACCAGATCATCACCATCCAAAGATACCGTAGCCGTTGAGCCACCCAAAGTTAGGATTTCACCGCCAAGAAGTGCGACAGCGGATCCACCTGAGGTATTAACCCAAGCGCCATCACTGTCACCAAAGTCGAGAACGATTTTGGTAATGCCTTCTGAAAGGTCGGCATCGACAACCGGGGTTCCATCACCATGCTGGGTTGTCCCGTCTTCGGTACCCGCAGAATATTTCACATCGATAAGCAACGGTGTTTCAGTTGCATTATCACCGTGGTCGCCAATTACAGGAGTACCATCTTCAGCGAAGAAAACCTCATAACTCCCTTTACTAAGATCATAGTTGTCAGCATCAAAGTCGACTTCAGCCGCACCGGCAACACCTTTGACAACAACTTCGATGCTGTCATCAGTGCTTGTTGTGTTACCAACACCCGCAGCCAGAAGAGCCGCTTTTGCAGCAGCTGCATCACCACCAACGTTATCAAGATACTCCTGAACCGCATCATCGTCGTATTCAACAGTTGTCGTCGTTGTGGACAAGGTAAAGTCATTTGAGTCGTCAATATCAAGTTGGACTGAAACACCCCATACACTGCCTGGGCCACCAAAGGTCGGAATTTGACTTCCAGAACCGTCACCTTCCGCGCTAAACCATGGCGTTAGGGACACGGCTTGAACCAACGGATGATCAAAAATAAGAGTAAGATCGCCTGTCGTAGCATCAAGGGATGCCGTCGCGGTCACTATTCCAAAATCAAGATCACCATTCGTATCGACAAACACGGCCCAGACTGAAACAGAAGAACCTTCTGTAATAGCCTCACCATAACCAGCAACAAACGTACCCGTTGAATCGCCCTTTGAAACTGTAATTGATTGAATAGCTTCTGAGAGATCATCTGGAGCTTCAAACTCTGGCGCACCGTTTTGGAGGATATCGATAACATCGAAATCATCTTCGGTTTTTGCCCAAGAATTTACCGCAACATATTGATTGTGTTCGTTTGCACCATCGCCGTGTCCGCTTGTCCGCCCACGTCCGTCTTCATAATAATCGACAGCCAGACCAACAGATACTTCGGCGTTGTAGCTGTGTTCAGATGTGCCACCTTCGTAGGATGTCGGGTTGTATGGTTTGATGATGTAATCGCCATCATGCTGCACATCAAACTCGAGCACACCCTCATCACCACCAACAGAAGTCGCAACAACTTCGCCTGTACTAACGTCAATCAATTCGACAATAGTACCAGAGGAGTTACCTTCGCCTGTTACATCGATCGTTAACAGTTCACCTTCTTTCAGCTCTACTTCAAATGCATCGTGACGGTCGGTATGAGAAGCAGTGTATTTTGCGAGTGTCCCCTGAAGATCAACCACGCCTGCACGCACTTCTTCATCATAGAAGAAGGCACTGCGATTCAAATCATCAGGATCACTGACGGTATTAGGCTCGCTCTCATGAACAGTACCGCGCTCATGGGCAGTAAACTCAAAGAACTGGTATCCAATGTCTTCGAAGAAACCAGTGCGCGCCGCACCGACCACGCCCGCGATATCAACATCAAGGGTGATTTTATCGTCTTCATCATAATGATGGCGAACATACTCACCTTCGGCATTCACTTCAGCCGTCCAGTACTTAATATCAATTTTGAAATCAGAACTGTCATCAATAGGCAGTTGAACCATAACTTGGCCATCAAGATTGATGTTCTGGCCGAGTAGAACCGGGTTAGGCAAACCATCTTCTAGGTACTCTGGCAATAGGATATGAAGATTGTGGTCCCCATCCATATGATAGCTTGCCACAACTTCATCGCCGTTTGGACTAGTTGTTAATGTTATGTCTCCATTGCTACCCAATGGTGTTCCATCGGCTGTTGTAAACACGGCATCATCGGAATGACCACCTTTAAGCTTGATTCGAATCTCAGTGACTGATTCTGAACCATCTTTATCAATGAGGTCAGCATTAACACGGATAGCAACATTGAGGTTTTCTTCTTCAGTGTAAGCGCCATGTTCATCAGGAGAAGATTTCGCATCTTCAACATATGTAAGTTTGGTTTGGCCTTTTTTATTTACACCAATATCCACAAGACCTGGGTTATCATCACCGTTTGTATAATCACCACTGGTGAGTACAGTACCATCGGCGATGGCTTTGATTTCAACCTGAAGTGTCCCCGTAACTGTGGTTTCATTGTTATTCAGATCACCATCGGTAACATCAAGTAACTCACTATCTGTCGGATTATCACGTGTCGTTACGCTGTAGTTAACATCGAAATCGTCATCAGCGTGATCAGGTAGCTGGATTTCAAGCAAAGAGCCATTAATTGGATGGCTGACTTCAATTGGTTCTCCAGTTTCTGAATTGCGAATGATTTCACCGTTTTCATCCAAAACAACCGATGGGGCATCAACATCATACCCTTCATGCTTTAGTGAGAGGATTGTGTCACCTTCACCGTCATCGTCATCGTCATCGTCACTTTTAGGCAGATCATAACCAGTAGGGTGAGATCCATCTAAGAATACTTCCCAAACGCGCAGGCCAGAGTTTATATCAATATCAAAATTGAGATCGAGGGTCCCGTTTACAGTATCAATCGAAGCTTCGGCCTGAACATAGCCGCTGTAAAGTACTGGCTCACCACCGACAAGAATGGGATTTCCACCGGCGTCTAGCTGTGCCCAGATTGCCCAAACGTCAATCAACTCACCTTCAGAAACCTGATTACCACCGACAACAAGATATGCATCGCCTTGTGCAGGATCTGGATTATGCTCAGTCTCACCATCCTTTTCTTTGGTGGCAGAACTATCACTTACAGAAAGCTCTGTGTCAGGATTACTGCCACCATCACCTGAACCTTCCGGAGCGGAGACAAGCTTAAATGTACGAGGATCTCCAGCTTCACCATCAGGACCGGATTTATTAGGACCATTAGGCTCGTCTTCACCTATTAGCTGATCCGTAAGGCCAATTTTAACAAGGGTTAGCTCTTCAGAACCATCACGGTCGCCACCAATTGCGGCGTCAAAGGAAAGATCATAGCTAGAATCACCTCCCCTCACGTCATCATAATGATGGCCTTTTGGATGCTCATTGTCTTCAGTAAAGGTTTTTGTAACGTCATTGTCTTCGCAGTCGAGATCATCTACATGTGGATCGTTATGTCTGATATTAGGGCGAGATATAAGTTGAGGTTCATTATCGACCGGGTCACCCGAAGCGTCGAATCGCTGGGCATAGATCCCGGGTCCATCACTTTCAGATCCCTCATCGCTTCGTGCAAAGGTATCGTCGCCACGGAATTCAACAACAACCCAAGTTACAACAAACCCACCATCAGCCAACGAACTAACGTGAGCATTACCGCCAACTGCACCTTCTGGCACACTAATTTCGAATGAGTTTATTTCAGAATTGGTATTATCAAAAACTTGAACCTGAATCGTTTCAGAACCATCATTCTCTTCAGACGAATAAACAACAATCATGCCCCCGTTGTTCAGCCCCGCGACTTCTGGGTTCACAAATTCGGAGTCTTCACCTCTTGAAAGCGTGGTATCAAAAACAAGATTACCATCAGCATCAAACCGCTGCACCTTAATATTCTCTGCAGAAGGACCGCCTTCAGAACCGTTTTCGTCGGCCTCAGAACTCCAGACAAGAACATACCCGCCATCAGGCAATGCTGAAAGATCAGGAGAGCTATCATAACTCGGTGTCTCTATCTGAACAGGATCACCTTGCGCAACGCCGGACTCTGTATAACGTTGCACATAAACATCTTCGACATGATCATCCGTGCCGCCAACCCAGGATACGACAAACCCGCCATCATCCAGTGCCGTAATGGATGGTTCACCGACATAAGAACCTTTGCCTAAATCCGGCAGTGCAACCTGAATTGGATCGCCAGCAGGTTCTCCATATTCAAACACACGCAAAGAAAGTTCATAGCCGTCACTTTTCCAAAGGGCGACAAAACCACCATCTGCGAGGGCGGCCACATCAGGATAGCTTGGGCGTCCACCGTCCCCGTCGACGTCGATTTGTTCTCCCCGCGGTTCACCTTGTGCATCATAGACTTGCGCCTGAATACCTGCAGCTCCTTGGTCCCAAAGGACAACATAGCCCCCATTGGCAAGAGACTCTACCGATGGATCAGCACCACGATCCGCATAATCTACAACGGTTGTATTCCCGGAAGCATCCACATTATCGTCAACACGGACACCACTTTCCCCGCCATCGACCCAAGTGACAACGTAATCACCAAGGTCGGTTTGATCCCCATCAATATTCAACTCGGCAGCATCAACAACCGCATCAATAATCTGTCTCTTATACACATCTCCGAGCCCACGAGACCGAGGCTGATCTCGTA
>CAJXUS010000071.1 GCA_913060675.1 uncultured Rhodospirillales bacterium | reverse complement strand
GTGTATAAGAGACAGGTGTGAAGAAGTTTATAAAAAAGGGCCGCAGAAAAAGTCAGCAGCCCTTAAAAATTTTTCTTGGATAAATGGTTACGTTTAACTCTTATACACACACTTCCCTGCCACATAGGTGGCTGAGACAGCCCGGTCGTCGCCGAGGATCATGAGGGAGAAGAGGACGTCTTCGAGGGTTTCGGATACTTCCTGACGACTTGCCAACACAGGAGTGCTCTTGGGATCGAGCACCACGATGTCCGCGAATTTTCCTTGGTCGAGACTTCCAATTTCATCGTCGAGTTTGAGTTGTTTAGCATTACCTAGGGTGGCGAGATAGAAGGCGTCGTAGGCGGTAATCTTCCGGCCTTTGAGCATGGCAACTTTGTAAGCTTCACCGAGGGTTTGCAACATGGAATAACTGGTGCCGCCGCCAACGTCTGTGGCAACGCCGACACCAACCGGGCGGTCTGCTTTGCCGAGGTGGTCGATATCAAACAGGCCGGAGCCGAGGAAGTTGTTCGAGGTCGGGCAGTGGACCACGGTTGAACCACTTTCTGACAGGCGGGCGCATTCCCGGTCCGACAAGTGGATGCCATGGGCGAAGAAAGAATTCTCGCCGAGCAGATTAAAGTGATCGTAAACATCAGTGTAATCCTTGGACCACGGGAACTGCTTTTGCACAGTCGCGATCTCGCCTGCGCTTTCTGACAGGTGGGTCTGCATTAGGCAATCAGGGTTATCTTTGTAAAGATCACCAGTAACCTGAAGCTGGGCGTCCGTTGATGTCACGGCAAAGCGAGGTGTGATGGCGTACTTCAAACGGCCTTTACCATTCCACTTGTTGATGAGCTCTTGAGAGTCCCGTCCAGCGGTCTCAGGGGTATCCAGAACGTTATCTGGGGCGAGGCGGTCCATCATGGTTTTGCCCGTAATCATCGCCATACCGCGCTTCTCAGCAGCAGAAAACAGCGTGTCGGCACAGGTCTTGTGTACGGAGCAGAAGGCAAGGGACGAGGTCGTGCCATTGGCAAACAGTCGATCAAGGAAAAACTCGGCGGCTTTGGCTGCGTATTCTTCTGAGCAATAGCGGGCTTCTTCGGGGAAGGTGAAGCGGTTCAGCCAGTCGAGAAGATCTTTACCAGGCGCTGCCAGGATACGATTTTGTGGAAAGTGAATATGCGGGTCAATAAAACCTGCCAGGATCAGCTTGTCATCATAATCATCACAAGAGAGACCTTTGAACTCTTCGGGAAGATTTGCAAAAGCGCCCTGCCAGAGAATATGTCCTGATGTGCTGATAACCACGGCGCCCTTGGCTTCATAGGAAACAGAGTTCTCTTGCCCAGCTACTCTGGGATTGGCCTTGAAATTTACTGTGGCGCCGCGCAGGATTTTGTCTGCTTGCTGGTCGGTATTGGTCATGACTTAGGCCTTATCTTAACACGCTGGATTATTTGGCGCGCAGGAAGTTCCGGCGCACACGGCTACAAACTATTGGTACTGTACTCATTTAATGGTGTTGTCAGCCGGGGGATCTAATTATCCCGCACCGTACTGATATTTATTCTCTTGTTTTCGAATGGGCACCAGCCCCTAATTTATTAAAGGCTGGCGTTGTTCCCAAACTTTTCTTCAAAATCTTTATCTGTGATAAAGCTTCCGGATTTCTTAAGCGACCTTAGTTAGGCAACTGATCGTCGATACCTTTGACGTACCAGTTCATGCCCAGCATATCGCCAATAGCAACTGTCTCGCCTTCTTTGGCAGCAACAGAACCGTCTTGTTTGGTAATCGGACCCTGGAAAGGGTGGAATTCACCAGAAACAATTTTGGCAGTTGTTGCTTCAGCTTCAGCTTTTACATCAGCAGGCATGTTTGTGTACGGTGCCATGCCAACCATGAGGTCTTTGATGCCACCCCAGGTATCACCAGATTTCCAAGTGCCATCTATTACAGCCTGAGTACGGGTAATATAATAGCTGGACCAGTCATCAACGATTGAAGTGAGCTGTGTTTTTGGAGCAAAGGCAATCATGTCAGATGCCTGACCAAATGCATATACACCATTTTCGCCAGCAATTTGAAGTGGTGCAGTTGAATCTGTGTGCTGAGAGATAATGTCAGCGCCTTGACCAATCAAAACTTTGGCAGCGTCAGCTTCTTTACCTGGATCGAACCAAGAGTTAACCCAAACAATTTTCAACTTGAAATCCGGGTTTACAGACTGCGCACCGAGCATGAAAGCGTTGATGCCACGCACAACTTCTGGAATTGGGAAGGATCCGATGTAACCAGCAACGCCTGTTTTGGACATTTTGGCTGCAATCTGACCGATGATGTAGCGACCTTCGTAAAACCGTGAAGAATAAGTCGCAACGTTATCAGCCTGTTTATAACCAGTTGCGTGCTCAAACTTTACATCCGGGAAACGTGACGCAACTTTAAGCGTAGGTTCCATATAACCGAAAGACGTTGTAAAAATCAACTTGGCGCCTTTACGGGCAAGACGTTCAATTGCACGTTCTGCATCCGGGCCTTCTGCGACTTTTTCAACAAAGGTGGTTTCAACTTGGTCGCCAAATTTGTTCTCGACAGCCAAACGTCCTTGATCATGTTGGTATGTCCAACCGTGATCTCCAACGGGGCCAACATAGATAAAGCCGACTTTCAGTTTGTCTGCAGCAGATGCCGATCCAATCACGGTAGGCACAATCGCGAGTGATAAAGCAATTGCTGCGGCAAATCCCAACCATTTTTTCATTTGGGTCTTCCTTCCTTATTAGTGAATTCCCTGTTGAGCGAATTCTTTGTGGCCGGTTTAATTTGGGGACGTCTGCGCTGGCCGGATTATGCGATGACGCTACTGTTTTAAGTCTTGTATTGTTATCTCAATTTAAATCAATCGTATATCATTTTATCGATCAGGAACAAAGGTTTGACCAATACATGCCGGAGTATTTACACGTGTAAGGGTTTTGTTGCCAGATATAATAACCAAGGCGATTATTGTGACGAGATAGGGCAGTGATGATAGGAATTGTGAGGGTATACCAAAGCCTTGAGCCTGTACATAGAGACCCATAATCCAAACGGCACCAAACAGGTAGGCACCGATCGCCAATCGTTTGGGTAACCAGGTCGAGAACACAACGAGAGCCAGAGCAATCCATCCACGCCCAGCTGTCATATTTTCAATCCACTGCGGGGTATAGGCGAGGGATAGATAAGCACCAGACAGACCAGAACAAGCACCACCAAATAGAATACAGGCATACCTAACGGCAATAACATTATAACCCAACGCATGTGCAGAGTTATGGTTGTCCCCCACAGAGCGAATAATCAAGCCAACGCGGGTTTTGAAGAGTACGTAAGTGGTGGCAAATACCAAAGCGATTGAAATATATACCAGAATGTCCTGCCCAAAAAGAATGGGACCAATAAATGGTATTGTTGAGAGAAACGGTATTGATATTTGTTCCAGCTTCGCGCCGGGCAATCCAACAAAAGATTCTCCGATTAATCCAGAAAGGCCAAGCCCAAGAAGGGTAAGCGCCAAACCTGTCGCGACTTGATTGGTTGCCAGCGTTTGCGTCATAACCGCAAACATAAAGGCCATAAACATCCCGCCTGCGATGCCTGCCAGAATACCGAGATAGGGCGATCCTGTCGTGTAAGCTGCACCAAATCCACAGACGGCGCCCATAACCATCATGCCTTCAACACCAAGGTTTAATACGCCTGATCGCTCTGTTACCAACTCACCAATAGCGGCAAGTAATAACGGGGTTGAGGCCGTAATAATCGTAAGAATGATTGCTTCTGTTCCACCCATTTTCTTACTCCGCCGCTACGTGTTGTTGAGGTTTAATCTTCGAGGCAAGCAACTTGATCCGGTAAAGGATCAGGGTGTCACAGGCGAGAATGAAAAAGAGCAGTACACCTTGGAAAACCTGTGCGGTTTTATCAGAAACACCTAAGTCAATCTGGGCGGCTTCGCCACCGATGTAAGTTATGGCAAGCATGACGCCAGCAAAGAGAACACCGATCGGGTTCAAGCGGCCAAGAAATGCGACGATAATGGCCGTGAAACCATAGCCCGGAGAAATAGCAGTTTGTAATTGGCCACTTGGGCCAGCAACTTCGCCAATTCCTGCTAGGCCTGCGAGGCCACCAGATAGTAAAAGAGTGAACCAAACAATTTTCTTACGAGAAAATCCTGCAAAACGACCTGCGCGAGGCGCATTACCGATAACGAGTATCTCAAAACCTTTGAGAGTTCTACTCATAAGGATCGTTAAAATAACAACGGCTATGACTGCAAGAATAATTCCGATATGGACGCGTCCTTCGCCCAGTGTCGGCATCAATTGCCAGCCTTCAAAGGAAATAGATTGTGGAAAGTTAAAGCCTTTTGGGTCACGCCAAGGACCACGGACAACCCAATCAAGAATGAGTTGGGCAATATAAACCAGCATCAATGAGGTCAGGATTTCATTGGCGTTAAATCGGTTCTTTAAAAAGGCAGGAATGGCCGCAAAGGCAGCACCACCAAGGGCACCCATAATCAACATGACAACGAGTGTCAGCGGAGATTGCCAAGAGGAGAAAACGATGGGTACAAAAGATCCAGCAAGAGCACCCATGGTTAACTGGCCTTCAGCACCAATGTTCCAGACATTTGCCATGTAGCACACGGACAAACCTGCGCCGATTAGAATAAGAGGAGCCGCCTTTACCAGGACTTCTTCGATAGACCAGAGAGACGTTAGAGGCTCTACGAAATAAACAAAAAGTGCGGAGAAGGGATTTAGACCCTGAACGGCAAAGATGATGGCGCCAGTTATGACAGTTAAGACTATCGCCAATACTGGAGACATAAGCGTCATGAGTTCCGAATGTTCGGAACGCTTATCTAGAACTAGTTTCATGCGCTTACCTTCTCGTCTTGAACCGTGGTTTTCTTTTCATGTTCACCCGCCATCAGTAAGCCAATCTTTTCAAGTGAAAGCTCATTGGACGCGTAGGCATCTGAGAGTTGTCCTCGAGAAATAACGGCAATGCGATCTGCAATTTCGAAGATTTCATCAAGATCTTGGGATATTACCAGAACGGCAGATCCGCTTAGGGCCAAATCAATCATCGCTTGGCGGATCAAGGCTGCAGCCCCTGCATCGACGCCCCAAGTTGGCTGGTTGATGACAAGCACTTTGGGTTTGCGGTCGAGTTCACGGCCGACGACAAATTTCTGTAAGTTACCGCCGGAAAGAGATCTGGCTTCCGGGTCTGGCTTGCCCTTACGCACATCGTAGTCGCGGGTAATCCGTTCGTTGATGGCGACAGCGCTTTCGCGATCCAGAAAACCTGACTTTGACAGACCGTCATCATCTGAATGTCGGGTGAGGACAATGTTTTCGGAAAGGGAAAGTCCAGGAACAGCACCGTGGCCAAGGCGTTCTTCTGGAACAAATCCGGCACCGTTTTTACGCCGTGTCGTTATGTTGTCTAAGCCACTGTCGCGCCCATCAATACGGATTGTTGAGGTTGAACTTGAGACACGTTCTCCTGAAATTGCATCAAAGAGTTCGGATTGGCCATTCCCGGCGACACCGGCAATCGCAACGACTTCTCCGGCCTTAACATCCAGATTAATGTCGAGCAATGAAACCCCAAAAGGCCCATCGGCATCTTGGCAAAGAGCATTGAGCTTTAGAAGCGTTTCGCCCGGGTTATATTCGCGGTTGGCATTAATGGCATGGACATCCGCCCCAACCATAAGCCTTGCAAGGCTGGCAGCTGTTTCCTGTTGCGGATCAACATGGCCCACGACTTTCCCCATACGAAGAATTGTCGCGTCGTGACAAAGTCTTTTGACCTCATCAAGTCGGTGAGAAATGTATAGAACGGCACAGCCTTCACTGGCGAGGCGCTCCAGGGTGAGGAACAATTGGTCAGCTTCTTGGGGGGTCAGGACTGCAGTTGGCTCATCCATAATAAGCAGGCGAGGTTCTTGCAACAGGCAGCGAACGATTTCAATCCGTTGGCGTTCACCGACAGAGAGATCTGCGACCAGGGCTGTTGGCTCAAGCGGAAGGCCGTATTCTTGGGAGACTTCAGAAATCTTCTCAGAGAGATCTTCAATATCGATGTCTTTAGGGAGAGCCAGTGCAATATTCTCAGCGACATTCAACGCTTCGAAAAGCGAGAAATGCTGGAACACCATGCCAACGCCAAGATTACGCGCGGCAGCAGGATTGGCGATGTGTACCTTTTCACCCAGCCAGTATAGCTCACCGTCTGTTGGTTGTATCGACCCATAGATGATCTTAACCAGAGTGGATTTTCCAGCCCCATTTTCGCCCAATAAAGCATGGATTTCGCCAGGGGCTATCTTGAGGGTAACGTCATTGTTTGCGGCAAGGTCACCGTACATTTTGGTGATACCACGTGCTTCAAGCAGATAATCTGCTGAGGCCGCAGTGCCACCTCTTATGGATATATTTTTCCCCAACGTGAGGCCCTCCAATAGCCTTATTATTCCCTGTTCAGTAAGTTTTTAACTCTCCGGTTTTTAACTTACTAGTTTTTATTCATTTTTCTTATGTTATTTACCTTCGGCGAACTTTAACGCCGGAAGTTGTTGCTTCGAAACGAGTTCTTCATCCACCACCAAAAGTTCTGCGATAACAGATGCAGCAATAGCGGCGGGATGTTTCGAGTTTATGCCCTCTATACCAATGGGGCAGACCAGCTTATCAATTGTCGTCGCTTCAAGACCTGCATCTTTTAGTCTATTGCGGAAGCGTGCTTTTTTGGTCGCTGAACCAATGACCCCAACATAACCAAGTCGATCTTCGGAAAGTGCTGCGTTTACAAGATCCAGGTCAAGAGAATGACTGTGGGTCAAAATCACAACAAAAGTATCGTCTGGTGCATTACTTATTGTGCTGACCGGTGAAGGAGTAAAGACCTTGGTCACGTTCCCCGGGACAATCGCGGGAAGCGCATTTTCGCGTGAATCAATCCAAGTTAAATCAAAGTCTAGACTTGCCATGCTCAACATTATGGCACGGCCTACGTGCCCAGCACCAAAGAGGTAGACGCTTCGTTTCTTCTGACCAAAGTCTTCATACAACTTACCATCAGAACTTTGATTGATAGTAGGAGGTGCGGAGGAGGCTACAGAAGTTTTCTCTGAGCAAACATTACGATGAATTTTGTTCTCAGAGATTATCCCCGCTGTGGAGAACGGACCCAGATTTTCCTGTTCTGCCAGGAGTTTAAGCTCTGGTAGCTGAGATTTTTCAAACACCTCAATCAATAGCTTTACGACACCACCACAACACTGACCAAGCTCAGGCCCAAGAGCATGTTTTTTCCAGCTCAATTGAGCATGACTGTTACGCATCAGTTTTTGCGCATCGGCCAATACCCGCCATTCTAAAGTACCGCCACCGATTGTGCCGTGGAAGCCACCATCTGGCCTTATCACCATCCGGGTACCAGCTTCGCGCGGGGCAGAGCCCAACACTTCAACCATGGTCACCAAGGCGCAACAGCTGTTTTCTTGCAGATGTTTGGCTATGAGAGACCAGGTTTGCATGATCAGTTACCTGCCTGCATTTGTTTGACCGAACGCAGGATATTTTCCGGGGTCGCAGGAGTATCGATTTGCGGTATTGTATTTGGCTTAAGGCTGGCAATAGCATTGGTAATCGCGGAAGTAACAGCGGTGGCTAACATTACAGGGGGTTCACCAACAGCCTTGGACCTGTATATAGTCTCTTCTCGGTTTCCTGTGGAGTTCCAGAGGTTTACACGGAAGTCTTCAGGTATATCCGAAGCTGTTGGGATCTTGTAAGTCGAAGGCGCATGGGTTCTGAGACGACCTTGATCATCATAAACCAGTTCTTCAGTGGTCAACCAGCCCATGCCCTGAACAAATCCGCCTTCGATCTGGCCGATATCAATTGCAGGGTTGAGGGATTTCCCAACGTCATGAAGAATATCAATGCGGTCGACGGTCATCTCCCCGGTCAGGGTATCAATCGTAACCTCGGCACAACAGGCACCATAGGCAAAGTATAAGAACGGGCGACCGTCTTTGGTTTCGCGATCCCAAGTAATATTAGGTGTTGCGTAGTACCCCGTAGAAGACAATGACACCCGATGTAAAAATGCCTGCTTGGTCAATTCAGAAAATGGAATTTCCTGATCGCCGACTTGAACCACGTTTTTCGCAAAGGTAACCGCTTCTTTGTCGACTTGATAAAGTGTAGCAGCGAGTTCTATGAGGCGGTCCTTGATCGTCCCAGCTGCATATTTAGCGGCCATACCGTTCATATCTGATCCGGATGACGCTGCTGTCGGGGCTGTATTGGGGACCTTGTCGGTTTTTGTCGCGGTGATTTTTACATGGTCAAGATCGATACCAAATTCTTCAGCGACGACCTGCGCAACCTTGGTGTAGAGACCCTGACCCATTTCTGTACCGCCGTGATTTACCTGAACGGAACCATCGGTATAGACGTGAACCAGCGCGCCAGCTTGGTTGAGGTGCTTAAGGGTAAAAGAGATACCAAACTTAATTGGGTTCAGAGCCAAACCTTTTTTAAGGAAAGGACTGGTTTTGTTAAATTGGTTTAAGGCGTCACGGCGTTTGCGATAATCACAGGTCTGTTCGAGCTCACTGACCAGTTCATCTAGAATGTTATCTTCAACCTTCATTCCAAAAGGTGTAACGTCCCGACCTTCTTCGCCGTAGAAATTGATTTTGCGTACGTCCAGAGGATCCATGCTGAGTTTGATGGCAATGCTATCCATCATGCGTTCTGAAAAAACCATGCCCTGGGGACCGCCAAATCCGCGGAAGGCTGTGTTTGAAACCGTATTGGTTTTTACACGTCGAGAGAAAATCCGTGCTTCAGGATAGAAGTAAGAATTATCTGCGTGGAACATTGTTCGGTCATTGACCCCGAGGGATAAATCTGCAGAACAGCCACAGCGAGATAGGAATTCAACATCAACAGCAGAAAGCTTACCTTTGTCATCAAAACCGGCTTGCCAGTCACAGCGTTGGTCATGCCGTTTGCCTGTCATGATCATATCGTCGTCACGATCAAGACGCATCTTGGCGGGGCGTCCCGTTACATGTGCCGCCAAAGCCGCAAGGGCAGACCACTGTGCAGCTTGTGATTCTTTGCCACCAAAAGCACCACCCATACGACGACATTCGCAGACTACAGAAGCATCACTAACCCCAAGCATTTTAGCCACGGTGTGTTGAATTTCTGTTGGATGCTGGGTCGAGGAATGGACCAGCATTTCGCCTTCATCGCCCGGAATGGCCATGGAGACCTGGCCTTCTAGATAGAAATGTTCCTGGCCGCCAATACGGAAACTATCCATAATCTTATGGGGGGCTTTGCTGATGGTATCTTTTGGGGAGCCGCGCAGAAACTCATAGGGGGGAAGAACAGAGGCATCTTGTTCAATACCGTCTTCTACCGTCACCATGGGTTTGGTTTCTTCGATTTCAATTTTGGCAAACCTTGCTGCTTTACGGGCTTCGAGATGACTTTCAGCCACGACCGCAAATATCACCTGACCGTGGAACAGAATATGCCCGTCTGCCAGGATCATGTCATCGCCCATGGCTGGACTGCAGTCATTGATGCCGGGAATGTCCTCAGCGGTTAAAACGGCGACAACGCCGGGGGCTGACTTTACAGCCGTGAGATCAAGAGACTTGATTATCCCACTGGTTGCCTGAGCATAACCGGGTGCGAGGTGAAGAGTACCCTTGGGTTCACGTATGTCATCTATGTAGAGCGCATTGCCCTTGATATGCCGTTCGGCGCTATCGTGTTTGTTGGACTTTCCAACGGTATCAGTAAGAGGTTTTGTAGTTTGAGCTTCTTTATCGGGGGATTTATGTAACATCGCTTAAACTGCCTCCCTGATACCGATTACGCGGGTGTTTGTTGTTGGGATGCCTGATGTTTCATGAAGTGCTTTGATAAGCAGACCTTTTGCAGCATCCATGCGATATTCTGCTGATGCCCGCATATCTGACATTGGCTTAAAGTCCAGCTCCAATGCGGCAATCGCTTTTTGCCAGTCATTAGAATTGTTTAAATCCATCCCGACCAGTGTTTTTTCTGTTTCAGTGGCGCGTTTTGGTGTCGCAGCCATGCCGCCATAAGCTATCCGAGCTTCGCTAATAATGCCATTATCATGGGTGAAGCGGAAAGCAGCGAGCGCAGCTGAAATGTCCTGATCAAACCGTTTGGAGATTTTATAACTGCGCAGAGTTTGGCTGGGAGCAAGCTTCGGGATACGCACTTGAGAAACGAATTCACCTGCAACCCTATCTTGTTTACCATAATCGACAAAGAAATCTTCCAAATCGATTTCTCTGGTCTTGTTCCCTTTTTGGAGGGTTAGTTTGGCATCCAATGCGATCAAAAGGGGCGGGCTGTCTCCAATAGGAGAGCCATTGGCGATGTTGCCACCGATGGTACCTGAAGCCCGAACCTGTGTGGAGCCGATACGCCTGATAACTTCCGCGACATCCGGATCGATTGAGGTCAAACTATCCAAGGCCTGAGCATAAGTTGCGCTTGCGCCAATGATAATTTCATCACCGTTATCTTTTATGAGATCCAAGCATTTAACCCGTCCCAGGTGAATGATCTTGGGTAAATCCCGGAGTTGCTTGGTAATCCAAAGGCCGACATCGGTTGCGCCTGCGACGATGATAGCGTCGGTATGTGTTTCATAAAGTTGGGCGAGGGAACTAATAGAAGCTGGAGCCGCAAAGAAGCGTTCTTCATCGCCGACAAAGAGATCTTCACCGTCATCCAGTTTTTTGAGGAGGGCCGTTGTCGCCTCAAGACTTTCAGAAAAGCGATCTTCTGCAGACCCCGTACAACTCTCAAGGGCGGCATCGATAATGGGGCGATATCCGGTACAACGACAGAGGTTACCAGCGAGTTGATTGTTGATTGAGTTTCGATCGGCTGCTTTTTCAGTGTGATAAAGCGTGAACAAAGACATGACGATGCCGGGTGTACAAAAACCACACTGGGATCCGTGGTGTTTAAGCATGGCATCTTGTACAGGGTGTAAGCCATCTTGGCCTTTTGATAGGTCATCAACAGTGATGACTTCTTTTCCATCCAGCATACCGAGTAATTGAATACAGCTGTTTACCGCTTGATATTCGAGTTGACCATCTTGGATACTACCGACGGCAACTGTACAAGCACCACAGTCACCTTCGCCGCAACCTTCTTTGGTGCCACATGATCCTTCTGTCAGACGAAGATAATCAAGTAGCGTTTCATTCGGATCGACATTCGTAAGCTCAACCGTTTTACCATCTCGTACAAATTTGATGTTCTGGCGCATTATCAATTAGCTCCCACGGTAAGTAGAATAGCCAAACGGCGACAAAAGAAGAGGCACGTGATAGTGAGCTGTTGCATCTGCAATACCAAATCGAATGGGGATTATATCTAGGAAAAGTGGGTCAGGAAGCTCATGGGTTTGTTGCTTAAGATAATTTCCAGCCATAAACCTTAGTTCATATTCGCCTGTCGCAAATTCATTATCATCAAGAATGGGGCCATCAACACGGCCATCCTCATTTGTTGTGACTGATTTAATTTGCACGCAGTTACCTTCTTCGAACTGCCAGAGTTCGATTGTAAGGTCTTTTGCAGGCATACCGCTTGCGGTATCAAGAACATGTGTTGTTAGTCGCCCCATGCGACCGTACTCCCCAAACGTGGCAATTGCTGGTGTCTTTTTTGTAGACACTTAAGGCTTAGCCGTAATTATTACTTATTGATTGATTTGATTATGACAGGTACTGCGTGATCTAAAAAGAACAATGATTAGATCCCTGAGATCTAATAAAGGCATCAGTTGATAGGGTGTGCCTTTAGATGTTCAACAACATGACTTTCGAACATTTGCGTTGCGGGGGAGGGCGTACGGGCGGATTGCCTGATAAGCATCAAACGATCCATGGGAAGGCTTTTGTCTGTTAGGGGTAAAAAGGTCAAAGCTCCAGATTTAAGATGATGCTCAATGCCGACACGGGTTTGAAAAGCGACACAGCGCCCTTCTTGAGCCATAGCAGCCATAACCCGAAGCGAGTTTGCTTCCAGGATCGGTTTACTTATAGATTTAGAAGTCCCAGCAGAGCCATCGTTGGAAAACCCGTCAATCGCGGCATCAAGTGCCAACCTCAGGCTGAGGCCTCTTGCAGGATAGGCATAAGGGTGTTGAAAGCATTCTTTGAGATCAACACTTTTCTTTTTAGCCAACGGATGCGTCGAGGAAACGATAGCGCCAACTTCGATACTTTCTTCAAAGCCGATATCAAGACCGTCCAGGGTGGTTGGATTATAGGTAAAACCAAGATCGGCCTCTCTGGAATGCACCATTTCCGTAACTGAATCCGCGACGGTTACCGTGAGTAAAATCTCTATGGATGGATATTTTTCAGAAAAGTCGGCAAGAATTTTAGGGAGTAAGTTAACTGAAACAGATTCAGCCGTTGCTATTCTCACCCGACCACGTTGTAAGCCTCTAAGCTCGTCTATAACGCCCAGAGCATCTTCGTAATCCTGAAGGGATACTTTAGTTTGGGTCAGGAGAACTTGTCCCGCTTCAGTAAGTAGCATCGTGCGACCTGTACGTTCAAACAATTGCATTCCCAAGGCTTCTTCCAGCATGAGGATCTGTCGGTTTACTGCGGATGAAGCGATGTTGAGTTCTCGGGCTGCCGCACGAATGGAGCCCGCTTCTGCTGTGGCTGCAAAGTAGCGAAAAGCCGTAGAGACAAAGGCATCATCTATGCGCATTATTGTTATTCCGGTTTTTATAAAGTCGATTAGTTATGATTGAGCTATTGTCTTCTTAGGCTATAAGAAAAAGAAATTATTTCAAACCATTGTCTGTTTTCGAGGATTCTAGTCATTGAAAATTGAGCGTGCTCATACTTTATATTCGCCAGCATTACGGTATTTTGTTGCTGTTGCCGAACATGGATCTATTCGAGAGGCCGCGCGGCAGTTGAATATTGCGTCATCGGCAGTGAACAGACAGATACTTGGACTTGAGGAAGAGTTTGGTATTCAGGTTTTTGAACGTGTTGGCCGAGGCCTGCGTATTTCTCAAGCGGGGGAATTGCTTCTCAAGCACGCAAAATCCGTGCTTACAGACTTTGAGGCGGTTACTGAGCAGTTAGATGATCTGCGTGGCCTGCGCCAAGGTGTTGTCCGGATTGCATCGGTTGAATCCGTTGCTGACGCCGTTTTACCAGGCCTGAGCCAAAGTTTCCTCGAGCTATATCCCGGTGTTACCCTTGAAGTGACCATTACCAGTTCCGAGAAGGTCAGTCGGATGGTTTCTTCTGCTGAAGCTCATATTGGCTTTACGTTTAATCCACCGGACCATGAGACTTTGCGAGAAATTGTAAAATGGGAGTTGAAGGTTGGTGCAGTGGTTGCCCCACATCATCCTCTTGCAGACCGAGAAAGCTGTTCATTTTCAGATTGTTTGGATTATCCCTTGGCTTTACCAGCTGGGAATTTATCTTTGGCCAAGATTATCGAAGTTCCTTTGGCCCGACTAAAAAGCAAACCTAAGTCCTTTATCAAAGCAAACTCCTTGAGGTTTATGCGTAACATTGTTCGAAATGGCGAACATGTTACTTTCCAAACTATCCTCGGTATTGAGGCGGAAAGAAAAGCTGGGTTACTTGCGCATATTGAACTTACAGATACCGATATCCCCCGGGATCGCCTAGTGGTTCTAACCAATGCTACGCGACAGCTTTCCTTAGCACCTTCCATCTTTGCGGAGCATGCAGAAACGGCATTGAAGGAATACATATCAAACAACTGATCTCAAAATGGCATCGTTGTGATCTAAAAAGAATTCTTTTGTGATCAAATAGACTGCGACATACTGCCCCACATAAAAATAATAATAACAATAAAATTGTTTCAGGGTGAGTAGTATGGGGTGTTTAACAACACATGTGCTTGATACAGCATCAGGCACTGCAGCATCGGGATTACGCATTAAGCTTTTTCGCGTTGGAGAGACGACCCCGGTTAGGGATGTAATTACAAATGAAGACGGCCGCGTTGATGGCCCCATTCTTGAAAAAGATAGTTTCTCCAAAGGAAGCTACGAACTTCATTTTCATGCTGGTGATTATTTAAGAGGCCTCGGGCAGGAACTTCCTGAACCCGCGTTTCTAGATATCATTGTTATCCGTTTTGGCATTGCCGATACAGACCAGCATTATCACGTTCCCTTGTTACTATCGCCTTATGGTTATTCGACGTATCGGGGGAGCTAATGATGGAACAATCAAACCCCCTGATTATGGTTGTGCTAAGTGCACAGCACCCAGCAAAGCCGGGACAACAAAGAATATCCGGCCTTTATAAAACAACAGGGGGAAACCTGAAATGAGTAAAGCATCCCAAGCAATGGGCGACGGGGGAGCTGTGGTTGACGCAGAAACCCTTAAAGATCCCAATTACTGTCCACCTTTAAAAGAAGCCATTCCGTTAGGCATACAGCACGTACTTGCCATGTTTGCAGGTAACGTGACTGTTCCAATTATTATTGCAGGTGTTGCAGGCCTTTCTGGTGGAGACAAGATCTTCCTTATCCAGACCGCCATGTTTGTGGCTGGCATAGCAACTCTTATCCAAACTATCGGTTTTGGGCCCGTTGGTGCGCGTCTTCCTATCGTTCAGGGGACGAGTTTTGCCTTTATTCCGATAATGATCCCGATCGTGAAAACAGCGGGTCTAGGCGCTCTCTTTGCCTCTGCAGCCATTGGGGGAGTATTCCATTTTTTCCTTGGAACCTTTATCGGTCGGTTCCGTGGCATATTACCGCCATTGGTAACAGGAATAGTGGTGTTGTCCATTGGTTTGGCCTTAATCCCTATTGGTATTAAATATGCGGCTGGTGGCGCTGGACCTGTTCCGGACTTTGGTGCCTGGCATCACCTTGGTTTGGCTTTCTTGGTTATTGTTGTCATCCTCACTGTAAAATTCATGACCAAGGGTTTCCTTTCGGCCTCTGCTATTCTTGTTGGCCTTGTTGTTGGTTACCTCGTTGCGATACCAATGGGCATGGTTGATTTTGGCCGCGTTGGTTCCGCTGATTGGTTTGCTCTACCATCGCTTCTTCAGTACGGCTTTGAGATCAATACTGCAGCAGTTGCGGGTATGCTCCTTATGTCAGTGGTTAGTGCGATTGAAACCGTCGGTGATATCTCTGGCATTACAACTGGTGGCGCAGGACGTGAAGCCACCGACAAAGAAATTGCAGGCGGCACCATGGCTGATGGTCTTGGGACTACAGTTGGTGCTCTTTTCGGGGCGATGCCAAATACATCTTATAGCCAAAATGTTGGCCTTGTTGCTTTGACAGGTGTTATGAGCCGTCACGTGGTAACCTGTGGTGCCGTATTCCTTATCGTTGCAGGCCTGTTCCCTAAACTTGGGGCTGTTATTTCTGTGATGCCAAACGCTGTTCTCGGCGGCGCTTCTATTATTATGTTTGGCATGATTGCAGGCGCGGGGCTCAAGCTCTTATCTATGACTGCATTGTCTCGCCGGGACATGGTGATTATTGCTGTGTCTTTGGGGGTTGGTCTGGGTATACAAGCTGTTCCTGAATCAGTTAAAGCTTTCCCGGATATGGCGCAACTTCTTCTCAAATCAGGTCTGGCACCTGCAGCTTTCTTGGCAGTTGTGTTGAACCTGATAATACCCAAAGAAGCTTCTGAAGAAGCTTAAGTTACTGGATAAAAGAACGATATGAAAACTCTATTGATCAAAAATGCACGTGTTCTCGTTACGATGGATGAGAACCGTAGAGAGCTCAAAGAGGGGGCTCTCTATGCTGTGGATGGTGTCATCAAGGCAGTGGGATCTGTAAACGATCTGCCGCAGGAAGCGGACACCGTTTTGGATTTGAGGGATCATATCGTTCTTCCCGGTTTGGTGAATACGCACCACCATCTCTACCAGTCTCTTACACGAACATTTGCTCAGGATGAACCGCTATTTCCCTGGCTCCAGTCGCTTTACCCGGTCTGGTCACACCTAACACCGGACGCAATTAAGGTATCTGCTCAGGTAGGAATTGCCGAACTGTTGTTATCCGGCTGTACCACGACAAGTGATCACCTCTATCTATTTCCAAACGGCAGCCGCTTGGATGATTCCATTGAAGGCGCCATGGAAATGGGTATTCGCTTCCACGCCACCCGTGGATCGATGTCCTTTGGCGAGAGCGATGGTGGCCTACCGCCTGATAGCTTGGTCGAAAAAGAAGATGCTATTTTAAAAGACAGTCAGCGGCTGATTGAAACTTATCACGATGCTTCCGAGGGCTCACGCCTTCGCATCGCCTTGGCCCCTTGTTCTCCGTTTTCCGTATCCCGTGATTTGATGAGAGAGTCCGCAATCCTTGCCCGATCAATGGGCGTTGGTCTGCATACACATTTGGCGGAAAACGTAGAAGATGTTCTCTACAGTCAAGAAAAATTTGGCCTAACCCCCGGCCAGTATGCCGAGGAACTCGGTTGGGTTGGTGATGATGTCTGGCATGCACACTGCGTCCAATTAAACCCAGACGAAATTTCTCTCTTTGCCCGCACCGGAACGGGTGTCGCACACTGTCCCTGTTCAAATATGCGTTTAGGATCAGGCATTGCTCCTGTTCGTGAAATGTATAATGCAGGTGTGAAGGTTGGTCTCGGCGTTGATGGATCAGCATCCAACGATAGCGGGCACTTATTGGCAGAAGCGCGTCAGGCAATGTTGTTGCAGCGGGTTAAACTCGGCGCACGCGGGATGAAAATTCGTGAAGCGATTGAAATAGCCACCGTCGGCGGTGCGAAAGTTCTCAACCGATCCGATGTCGGTATTTTAGCTCCGGGTTATCAGGCGGACTTTGCGGCTTTCAAACTTGATCCGTTACATCACTCCGGCGCAGAACTCGATCCCGTTGCTGGGTTGATGCTCTGCACCCCAGCTAATGCAAATTATACCGTTGTTGGCGGAGAGTTGTTGGTCAAAGAGGGAAAAATAACCCGTCTGGACATGCAGCCCTTGTTACAACGTCATCGAAATATTGCAATTGATCTTGCCAACAAAGCGGTTTGATTGCTCACACATTCGGAAAATATTCCGGATGGAATTGAAATAATGGGTGTCATATCACCCGACTAATTCGCGACGTAAAAAATTACGCGAAATACTATCAGGAAGGATGAATTTTCATGGAATCATTTGCCGTAGATTGGCTGAACTTGCTTATCCGTTGGGCGCACTTGATTGCTGGTGTTGGTTGGATTGGAACATCCTTTTATTTCATAGGGCTTGACCTATCTTTGCGTAAACGAGAAGGCTTGGATGAAGATGTTTATGGCTCTTCCTGGCAGGTCCATGGTGGTGGATTTTATAACGTTGAGAAATATCTGGTTGCGCCAAAAAAGCTTCCCGATGATCTGGTGTGGTTTAAGTGGGAAGCCTATCTCACTTGGGTAACTGGTTTTGCTCTGCTTGTAGTGCAGTATTACTGGAACGCGAACTCTTACCTAATCGATCCCGGCGTTATGGCGCTGGAGCCTTGGCAGGCAATCTCTATCTCTGTCGCCAGTCTCGTTGGCGGTTGGTTGATATATGACGGCATCTGTCGTTCTCCAATTGGTAAGAACACAGGTCTGCTGGCTGTTTGCCTTTTCATTCTGATTTTGGGTGCGAGTTATCTCTTTACCCACGTCTTCTCTGGCCGTGGCGCCTTGATCCATGTTGGTGCTTTTGTCGGTACGATCATGGCGGTCAACGTCTTCGGAATTATTATCCCAAATCAGAAGAAGGTTGCCGCAGCTTTGATGCGCGGGGAAGCGCCAGATGCGCGTTATGGTCAAATCGGTAAACAACGTTCTGTCCATAACAATTATCTGACAGTCCCCGTTTTACTGATGATGGTGAGCAATCACTATCCTATGTTAACTGGCCATCCACATAGCTGGCTTCTGGTTGCGTTGATATTGGTTATCGGTGCTTCTATGCGTCATCTACTTAACCGCCACGAAGCTGGCGATGCGTTTAAACAATACGCTTGGACACTTCCACTTGCCGCTGTTGGTTTGATCGCAGCGATGATTATGACGGCGCCTGTTGCCCGTGATTATGGCGATGATAAAGTTTCTGATGTGGCTGTGTTAGACTTGATGGAAAAGCACTGTACCAGCTGTCATGCTGCTGTGCCCACCAGTGATATGGTCGATGAAGCACCACAGGGGCTTGAGTTTGAAAGTATCGCTGATATCAAGCGCTATATGGACCGGATCAAGGCACAGACGGTTGACAGTGATGCGATGCCGCTTGGCAATGAAACTGGTATGACCGAAGCAGAACGCACCACTCTTGGTGCTTGGATTGCACAACAGTAATCAGAGAATAGTTAAAGGTACTTATAAATGATTTCTAACTATTCACTCGAAGATGTAAATGCCATGGACGCGGCATTTTTCGCAAATGTCTTTGGTGATATTGCAGAGCATTCTCCCTGGGTGGCGGAAGGGGCGGGCCTTGCCCGTCCTTTCCCAAGCCGGGAGGCCATGATCTCTACTTTTGCAAAGGTCATGCAATCCGCTGAACATGAAGCTCAACTCGCTTTGATCCGTGCCCACCCGGATTTGGCGGGTAAGGCAGCGTTATCTGGGGAGCTCACTGAGGATTCAAAAAACGAACAGGCAGGCGTTGGTCTTGATCAACTCAGCACTGAAGAGTTTGCCAATTTTACCGATCTGAATAATCGCTATCTCGAGAGCTTCGGATTTCCCTTTATCTTCGCGGTAAAAGGGGCCACTAAGTTTATGATCCTTGAAGCTTTTGAAAAACGCTTGAATAATAATCCCGAGGTTGAGTTTCAAACTGCACTGGAACAGATAGTCAGAATTATTCGCTTCCGTTTGGAGGATCGCGTTCAATGAGTTCTAGTTCTTCAGAATACCCAAGGGACCTTATCGGTTACGGGCGTAATACGCCCAAAGTCACGTGGCCTAATAAAGCCAAGGTCGCAGTTCAGTTTGTGCTCAACTATGAAGAGGGCGGCGAGAACTGTACACTGCATGGAGATCCGGCCTCTGAAACATTTCTGTCCGAAATCATTGGTGCAGCGGCTTTTGAAAACGCCCGGCATATGTCCATGGAATCAATCTATGAATATGGTTCTCGGGCCGGGGTGTGGCGTATTCTTAAATTATTTAGAGAGCGCGATATTCCTATTACGTTGTTTGCCGTTGCTATGGCCATGGAACGCAATCCTGCGGTAATAGAAGCTGCGATAAAAGATGGTCATGAGATCTGTAGCCACGGATATCGCTGGATTAACTACCACGGTATGTCAGTTGCTCAAGAACGCGAACATATGGAACAGGCCATCGAGATCCAAAAGCGGATTACAGGTGCGCGACCATTGGGTTGGTACACTGGGCGGACTTCGGAAAATACCCGGCAGATCGTTGCTGACGAGGGCGGCTTTGTCTATGACGCGGATGATTATTCTGATGATCTGCCGTTTTGGTCAACTCAGATAGAAAAGCCGCATCTGGTGGTGCCTTATACCCTTGATACCAACGATATGCGCTTTGCATCTGCCCAGGGTTTTAATACCGGGGAGCATTTCTTTACCTATCTCAAGGATGCATTTGATACGCTCTATGAAGAAGGTTCGGAACAACCTAAAATGATGTCGATTGGTCTGCATTGCCGTCTGATTGGTCGTCCAGGGCGTTTTGCGGGTCTAAAGAAGTTTGTTGATTACATCCAGTCCCATGACAACGTCTGGTGCGCGCGTCGTATCGACATTGCCAACCACTGGGTCGAAAACCACCCCTATCAAGGAACCTAGCACGCTGTATTTACGACGCGAGTTGAAAAATTAAGAAAAGATCTGTTATGACGTCTGAAATTGTAACTCTTCGCCCTGAACCGTTAACCGCAAAAGCCTTTGAGCCTTTTGGTCAGGTCATTGAGGCCGATCATGATAAGAGTTATTTGATCAATGAAGGCACAACCAGACGCTTTCATGATCTGGCCCAAGCTGATGTGGCGGATGAGGGGGGCGAAGCCATCCTCTCTATCTTCCGGGGCACGCCGCGTCCCTTGCCGATTGCGATATCAATGCTGGAGCGCCACCCTCTTGGCAGTCAAGCCTTTGTGCCGATGACGCCTGCGCCCTGGTTAATCGTTGTTTCTGACGTCGAAAATCCGACCTCGGCTTCTTGTCGCGCCTTCCTTGCAACGGGCAGCCAAGGTGTACAGTACGCAAAAAATGTCTGGCACCACCCCTTACTTGTGCTTGAGCCAATGCAGGACTTTCTGATTGTTGATCGCAAAGGTATCAAAGACAAGGCAGGGTATAATCTGGAAGAACGCTGGTTCGATGGAAAAGGAGCTATTTTACAAATTCCCTAAACCCTCTTATGGTTGTAATGTATTGGTAAGGGCGACAGGTAAGCCCCAATAAAATAACAATAAAACTGGAAAGTATAACAATGACTGATCGCATTAAGATCGGCACCCTGCGGATAGAAAAAATTCTGCATGACTTCGTAACAAACGAAGCGTTGCCAAACACTGGAATAACTGCACAAACCTTTTGGAACGGCCTTGAAACCCTGCTCGAAGAACTCACATCTGAAAACAGGGATCTGCTCACCAAAAGAGGGCTGTTACAACAACAACTGAACCATTGGCACAAAACAAATCCGGGTCCTATACAAGATCATGCCGCCTACCGATCCTTCCTTGAAGAGATCGGTTATGTAATTCCAGAAGGTGATGATTTCACCATTGAAACTTCCAATGTGGATAACGAGATCACCTCTGTCGCAGGGCCTCAGCTTGTTGTCCCCGTAATGAATGCGCGCTATGCCCTGAACGCGGCCAATGCGCGCTGGGGCAGTTTATACGACGCGCTTTATGGTACCGATGCCATATCCGATAGTGGCGGGGCAGAAAAGCAATCCGGCTTTAACCCTCTGCGCGGTGAAAAAGTAATTGCCTGGGCCAAGTCTTTTCTGGATAAAGCCGCGCCCTTAAAAGATGCGTCACATGGTAATGCGGTTAGTTATCAGATCAATGAGGGCAAACTCGTGGTCACACTTGATAGTGGGGTGCGGGTTAATCTCAGTTCAGATGCTGAGTTCCTAGGCTACCGTGGTGATCTGCAAGGCACCTTTGCAATCCTCATACGTCACAATGGCTTGCATCTCGAAATCCTGATCGACCGTAAACACGCTATCGGTAAAGTTGATCAGGCGGGTGTTGCTGATGTTGTGATTGAATCAGCGCTCTCAACCATTATGGATTGCGAAGATTCCGTGGCGGCTGTGGATGCTGAAGAAAAAGTTGACGTGTATCGTAACTGGCTCGGCTTGATGAAGGGGGATCTGCAAACAGACCTCTACAAAGGCGGTAAAACCATTACCCGCCGCCTCGAAAACGATCGTACTTATCAAAACTCATCAGGTGAAGAATTCACCCTTCAGGGGCGCAGTTTGATGTTGGTGCGCAACGTTGGTCATCTCATGACCAACCCAGCCATACTTCTGGGCGAAGACGCGCTCGAAATTCCCGAAGGTCTGATGGATGCCATGGTCACCGCCATGATTGCTGTTCATGATCTCAAAAAAACATCCGGCCCCCGCAATTCTCGAACCGGGTCGGTCTATATCGTAAAGCCGAAAATGCATGGCCCGGAAGAAGTCGCCTTTGCGGACAAAATCTTCACAAGAGTCGAAGACCTGCTTGGTCTGGAGCGCTATACGCTAAAAATTGGCATCATGGATGAAGAACGCCGGACCACCCTCAACCTCAAAGAGGCTATCCGTGCCGCCAAACACCGCGTGTTCTTTATCAACACGGGCTTCCTTGATCGCACCGGAGATGAAATCCACACCGCCATGGAAGCCGGACCCATGATCCGCAAAGGCGATATGAAAAACGCCGCCTGGATCAAAGCCTACGAGGATTGGAACGTAGATATCGGTTTGGATTGTGGTCTCAGTGGCCGTGCGCAGATTGGTAAAGGCATGTGGGCGATGCCCGACCTCATGTCCGATATGCTCAATCAAAAAATTATACACCCTCTGTCTGGGGCCAATACGTCATGGGTACCGTCGCCCACAGCAGCGACCTTGCACGCCACCCATTATCACGCGGTGAACGTCTTTGATCGTCAGAACGAATTGGCAAGCAGAGAACGTGCCTCACTCAATGATTTGATTTCAGTCCCAGTCGCCAAAAACACAAACTGGTCCCCGGATGAAGTGCAACGCGAACTCGAAAACAACGCCCAAGGTATCCTCGGCTACGTCGTTCGTTGGATCGATCAGGGTGTTGGTTGTTCTAAAGTACCCGATATCAACGATGTCGGCCTGATGGAAGACCGCGCTACCCTGCGGATCTCCGCGCAACACATGGCCAACTGGCTGCACCATAATATTTGCAGTGAAACACAGATATTGGAAACCATGAAGCGCATGGCAGCTGTCGTGGATGAACAGAACGCAGATGATAAAGCCTATCAACCGATGTTAGCCGACTACGAAGGTTCAGTCGCCTTCCAAGCCGCCTGTGACCTCGTCCTCAAAGGTGCCGTACAGCCGTCTGGTTACACGGAGCCGATCCTGCACGCTAAGCGGTTGGAGTTGAAGGAAAAAGCCAGATAAAAGAAAAGGCAAATGAAATTTATTTCTTTTGCCTTTTTACTTTGTGTCTTGGCAATAAGTTAAATGTTTCAATTTTTTCTAGGGTCATGACTAGTTGAGAGGGTTTTTTCTACAGATTTTGAGTATATATCGGCC
>CAJXUS010000070.1 GCA_913060675.1 uncultured Rhodospirillales bacterium | reverse complement strand
TCTGGCTCTGGCTCTGGCTCTGGCTCTGGCTCTGGCTCTGGCTCTGGCTCTGGCTAAAAGTGCCCTTAACCCGTCGGTAGTGAATTAATTCTATGATGGCTAAGGCTGTCAATCATTGAAGGTCTTTAAGGGAGATGGCTTTACAGTGTGTTTCTATGCTGTGATTGGTGAAACAATTTCGCGGGTTGTCCCATGAAGAAAGCACAACGAGCATTTACGACGGCGCTCATGACTATGCTTTTCATGATGTGCGGATCTTTTTTGTCGATTTCCACGACTCAAGTTTCAGCCCAAGTTTCAGGCCAAGTTCCGGGCCAAGTTCCGGGCCAAGTTACAGAGACCATTCCACTAATTTCCTACCATTCACACGTACCTTTTGTGACCAGCACAGACAAAGGTCTCACTTACGATCTTGCCGCCTATCTCAATAAAAAAGCAACTGGCAGATATCTATTTCAGGCTAGGGTTATGTCACGTCCACGGGTGAATAACTTGATAGAAAGCTCAAGAACCTACGTCGTTCCTTGGGTCAACCCGTCTTGGTTTAAGGATGAAGAAGAAACAAAGTATCTGTGGACCCAAAACGTTCTGTTATTTGGTAAAAATGTCGTGATTTCTCGCCAAAATAATAAGGTGATTTATAACGGTCCAAGCTCTTTATCAGGTTTCAAATTTGGCGGTTTACGGGGTCATCACTATATCGGGATAGATGATTACATTTTACAATCGGTGAATACGATCCGAATTGATTCTGACAGACACCTTTCAAATATTCAAAAGCTGTTAAACGGTCTGATTGATGTCACCACCATGCCATCCTCTGCCGCAAATTATTTTATATCAAAACTGAACCTTGCTCAAAGCTTATTCATAGCCCCAAAACCTCAAAGTTCTTATGAACGTAAAATGTTGATCAATAACAAACGCCAAGATATCCAGGCCTTTCTCGATCGAGCAATCCTAACCATGGCAGACGATCCAGAGTGGCAGGCAATTCTTAAAAAATATAAAGATGGCGAGTGATAAACAAAGATGTTGAAAGAGTGGCAGTACAAATATGGACTTTCCCGCCTGCAGATCAAACTGCTTACCATCACGGTTCCCATTTTTCTCATTCTAGGCGCAATCTTTGTGACCACTATGGAAGTAACGTTGTATGTGGATGAAAAATTAAAGCTCGAGGATAAACTAGAGCGCATCTCACAAACTTTTATGGTTGTTGTCGCAGAACCTCTCTGGAATGTTGATATGGATCGGACCTCGTCAATTCTAGAGGCCATGACCATCGACAAAGATTTTGTCAGCGCTGTTGTTTATGACGATGAAGGAAATTCCTTTGCAGAAATTGGTCAAAAACCCAAGGAACTACCAACATTTCTGGCGTCACAACAGCCAATAATATATATCCCTGAAATGGAACAGGAGCCTCGAGTTATTGGCACTTTGGTTATCGTTTTTACAGATAAACACCTGTTAGCTGCGACCTACCGACGGGTAGAAATAGTAGCCACCCTCGCCATCCTCTTGGTCTTGGTCTTGATCGTCACAAATATTTTTATTCACAGAAAATTTGTCGGAACCCCTCTTCGGCGCATGCTTGCCCTTATCCAATCATCTTCAGAAAAGATTCGGGGACAAAGGGTGGAGTGGTCCAGTGATGATGAAATTGGCGTGGTTACCACCGCGTTCAATCAAATGCTCGACACTCAAGAACGATATTATGAAGAGCTCGAAATTCAAGTTAAAAAGCGAACCCAAGAGCTTTCAGAAAAATCAGAACTATTACAAGCAACCCTCAAAAACATGAGCGGAGGTCTGGTTGTTTATGATGCTCAAGGTCGGATGTTAATATGGAATGATCGTTATTTTGAGATATTTAAACTTCCCGATCAGTTCCAACGTGTCGGTCAAGATTATGCAGAAATTATAAGGTACGATGTTGAAGTTTGCTTTTTCGATAAAGACCTCCATCACAACTTTGACGTTGATACTCTGATTCAGAGGCGCTTAAACAGTTTCGCAGAAGGCAGAACAGAAACAGAGGAATTATACTTCGTCGACGGTCGCATCGTTGAAGCCAGACGAAATCCAATGCCTGGTGGGGGGCAAATCTGCAGCTATATTGATATTACCACTCGCAAGCTTGCCGAAGAACAAATGGCAGAAAAGGAAGCACAACTCAGAGCCGTCCTCGACAATATACCCGGCGGGATAAGATATGTTGATAAGGACCGTAAGTATGTCTTTTTCAATGCACAATATTGTAAGCTATATAACTTTCCCGACGGCCTGTTAAAGATAGGAAATTCCGTTCGTACTGAAAACCTGTACCAAGCCAAAAGGGGTGACTTTGGGAGTGGTGATCCAGACAAATTAGTTGATGACTGGCTCAAAAAATTCCCTGTACTCGAAAATCCTCAAAATTGGGAACGTACAACAGTTCACGGTAAAGTGCTTGAGGTCCATACCACCCCAACCCCAAATGGCGGCGTCATAAATGTTGTCACTGACATCACTAAACGAAAACAAGCTGTTGAGGAACTCCACAAGGCAAAGGAAAGTGCAGAACTCGCCAACAGATCCAAGTCCGATTTTCTTGCCGCCATGAGCCATGAACTCAGAACACCGCTGAATGCCATCCTTGGATTTTCGGCCATGATAAAAGACCAAATGCTCGGCCCTAACAAACAAGAAGTCTATGCTGAATACGGAACCGATATTTTCAACAGCGGTCGACATCTTCTTCGATTAATCAATGACCTGCTCGACTTATCAAAGATAGAAGCCGGAAAACTCGAACTCAATTTTGATACGTTGGACGTAAAAAAAGCGATCTTGGAAAACATCCGTACCATAGATTCAATAGCTGTTAGGTCTGAAGTAAAAATTGAAACCACTTTCGCGGACAATCTTCCCCCTCTTATTGCCGATCAGCGGGCCTTCGATCAAGTCCTATTAAACCTACTGTCGAACGCAATTAAATTCACGCCTAAGGCCGGTCTCGTAACCGTACGTGCATCCAGTGACAACGATTACACCCATATTATTATTTCTGATAACGGTATCGGCATTGAACATGAGCATTTAGATAATGTTATGAAACCTTGGGGACAAATCATAGATCCCTTGCGGATTGATGCTAAAGGATCAGGTCTCGGCCTACCAATCGTCAAATCACTGGTCGAATTGCACTGCGGAAAATTCACACTTGAAAGTGAAGTCGGCACGGGAACAACCGTAACAGTAACCTTGCCAAATCTGGGGCCAAATCCAGGACCAGGACCAGAATCACAAACTTAAACGCAGAATTGATGATTAATAAAAGGCGGCATTCTAAAGTCACAAACTAAAATAAGATACTTACAACAAGGCAAGACCAAGTATTTGAATATGAAGAGAACAGCCGCCTCTAATTAATTATTCTACTTATTATTCTGCGCCGATTGCTGCCAAACCAACCTTGGCACACTTTTCGTCTTTATCACCACCTGGGGCGCCGCCAACACCGATACCACCAACGAGTTTGCCGTTGAATTTGATGGGAAGGCCACCTCCAAGAATAATCATGCGCGGATCCATATCGCGCAAGCCATCGAGCTCACGATGATCTTTGAGGAAGTTGGCAAGACCCAAGGTCGCTCGCCCCATGCTTGCTGCCGTAAACGCTTTCCCCGTGCTGCTACCAACCGTGTGAGGTCCAGATCCATCAGCTTTGAGAAGAACTTTTGTAGCACCGGAGCGTTCCACAATTGCCACACTCACGTTATAGCCATCAGCCTTACATTGCGCGACAGCAGCCTGCGCTGCTTTTTCTGCCATCTCTAACGGGAGATATGGCACTGTCGGAAGATCCGCAGCCATTGTAGCGGTTGCGGCGGTGAAAGTAGATACTGACACCACGCCCAATGCGGCGAAACTACGTAATACATGCATTTTAAATGAGGTCTTCATGTCTGAACTCCAGTAAAGATGAAACTGGAGATAAGGTAATGCTGTTGCTTAATACGTGTAATTCGTAGCACGCCCAGGTTCTATCCGTAGTGCTACGGATAAGCTACTCTTGTGCTTCCAGAACCAGACGCGCCATTTCTGCCACAGATGTGGTGCCAAGTTTCTCTGCTATGTGGGACCGATGGCTCTCGATTGTCCGCGGTGAAATCGATAGGCTCGCGGCTATTTCTTTTGTCGCCCAACCGCGACTAACCATATCTAATACTTCTTTCTCTCGGGGGGTAAGAGAATTTAACAAGGTGGTCGTCTCGGCGATTTCAGCTTGTTTCTTGTTTATTTCGATCAGGTTTGCTTCACCTTTTTGGATGGCGTCAATAAGGTCCTGCTCATCCAGAGGTTTGCTTAGAAAATCAACCGCCCCATTTTTGAAAGCCTTACGGCACGCATTAATGTCACCATGACCACTTATGACAACAACAGGCCAGTCGCAACTGGCTTCAATCAGCTTTTCTTGAACTTTCAAACCAGAAATCATCGGCATGCGTATGTCCATGACAATACACCCCGCCGCAAGTCTGGGCAGAGTTTCGAGGAATGTTAGGGGATTCCCAAAGGCGAGGACGTGATATCCCAGGGTCTTAAGCAACAAGCTCAACCCTTCCCGAACGGCTTCGTCATCATCGACCAGATAAATATTCGTACTCATTATTTTTGCACTTTAATTTTTGACTTCGATTTAGCACTTATCTCTGCAGATGGAATTTTGCAGGGGGAATTTTGCAGGGGGAATTTTGCTGTGGCAACCACGCCACCACTTGATCGGTTTTTTATTTCTAACACGCCGTTAAAACGTTCTACGATATTTTCGCAAAGAGAAAGCCCCAGCCCCATACCATTTGGTTTTGTCGTAAAAAATGGTTTCAGTACATTTGACATGCTGTCTTTTGAAATCCCGGTGCCATTATCAGCAATTTCAATAACGGCGAATTCATCGCTCATAAAGGTTGATATTTCCAAGGTGCCACCTGTAGCACCGTCGGCTTTAATATTCTCTCCAGTTAAATTATCATCGGAGATATTTTCTAGGGCTTCAGCCCCATTTTTAGCCAAATTAAAAACCACTTGTTCAATTTGAACGGCATCCGCAAAGATAATCGGGGAAGTCGGGTTAAGAAACAGCTGTATTGCAATCCCCCTCTCTTTGAGATCGGCCTTCATTATCTCTTTGATCCCTCGCGCGACGGCATTTAGATCAACCGGCTCCAGCCCATCGGTTTCCTGAACAGTCCATTTCCTAAGCCTGACGAGAATATCACCTGCCCGTTTGGATTGTTGTGTAATCGAACTTAAAACAGAAGATAGAGTTTCGGTATCTTCTGGATTTAGTTTCACTATGTGTTCTCCGGCCTGACTTTTACTGAGTATGGCCGTCAGAGGTTGGGTGAGTTCATGGGCGATACCGGATGCCATCTCCCCTAGGCTATTGATCCGAGAAGCCTGCGCAATACGCGCTTCATGTTGCCCTAATAAAGCGCGTTCTTCCGAACGTTTTGCTCTAAAAAATTGATCAGAATATGCCTTTGCAGCAAACAAAGTTACGCCGGAAAGGAAAATAAACGGCAGGACAATTGCCCAGGGTATCATGTCTGACAAGGTTACCGTCTTGCGAACATCTAAAATTAACGGCTGACTTCGGCTCCCAAGGGCTTGGTGAAACTTCAAAGGAAAAGAAAAGAGTCCGGCGACAGAATTGCCCGCCTTATGAAATAACTGTGTACCATCATCTCTCGCTAAAGAAATTGAAATTTCAGGACCAAAATCAAGATCATTTTCAAGAAGCTTGGCGGTATCAATACTGAGGGCGATCCCATAGCGCGCCAAGTCAGAATTAGGAGAGCGTTTGACCAAAAGATACCCATTTGGCGCTGGTAATATTTGCAAGGCACCCGTAGAGGCATAAGCGGCCGTATTGATAGCGTTGACAGTGATCGGGACGATATCCGACTTTCTTGTCGTGAAAATTTGGGAAGGATTTTTTTTATCCAACATCACCAGATCAATAAATGTAATGCGGGTATAAAATTGTTGAATTGTATCTGAAAGACTGGCCAAAGGTCCCAATAAAGGCTCTTTGTTTACCGACGCCAAAGATGAAAGCCCCGTTAAATGTGCATCATGCTGATCCGCTCGTTGAGAGACGATCCGATGCAGGGATTGAGCATCAGTGTCCAAGTCAGCTTTAAGATCGTTTATAAGAATTGTGGCTGACCAATAGGTAAAAATGGCACAGATCAGAACCCAAGCAAAAACGGCTATATACCAAACTCTGTTAGTATTCATCTAGAACTCATCCTGGGGACCTAATGCCTAAAAACCTGAACGGCTGGTTAACAGTTTAAATAATGAAACTGTCAATTATTCACGTAAAATCTTACACCTCTTACTTAACAAAACAATGCAGCTGTGCAAATTCTCATCCTTAACAAATCAGCTTTATCCTTATAATTTTGAGCTTTTCTAAAAGCATAACAGAAAATATTCTTATGTAACGAAAACACCCTAATAGCGAGATATTCATCTCATTAGCTATATATAAAAACAGCCGACAAAACGACATGAACTACAATAATTAGTTCAATATTAATAGTTTTACCTTATTTTATCATCTTCGATCGCAATACACTGCTCGCCTTTAAGCAGAACATTCCTTCTTTTAATGTCGAGTTTTCCGTTCGCCATGTCTGAGGAGGTTACCTTGCCAAACCCACCAAAACTCTCCAATGGAACGCTGTGGTTTTTAAAATCAGTTCTTGGCACGTATCTCGTTCTTATCAGCATCCTTGCCTTAAGTGTACTGGCTTAAACGAACTCAGATAACGCCCCCCTCCCCGATTATTATTGAATTCCCAAAGGGTTCATAACCGGGGAGAAATACGTGTGCGCTATGAATTATATAACTGAATAATACCCGTTATATTATCATCCTTTTGCGACATATTGTCTTCGTCTTGATAATCACTTGTAGTTAAAAACATCTTATTTAATAATTTCCGCTCAATGAAAGCCCCCACCACTCAAACCTTTTCTGCTGTGAGCAGGAAGCTACCCGGAAACCTTTTGTGCTTTATAACATGAGAAAATATAGCGATCTTCGATTGTTGCCAGCTGTTGTCTGGTTGATCGCGCAAATGCTCATGACCGGGTTTGTTGGCTCAGCAAACGCATCACTATCAGTAACTGAGCTTGGCTCTTCAACAAATCAAATAGTCATCTGCACACCGACGGGTTTTAAAACGATCCAGTTATCGGCTGATGGCACCATTCCAAGTTCCACTGGTGATCATGAACAGCCCTGTAGCTGGTGCATGGGTTTTGCAAAAACGGTTCTCCCTTCGGTTTCCTTCGGCAATGTCTCTCCCTCGAGCGAGTTGTTCTATCAAACACGTTGGTATCCTGTCACCAGAGTACAAATCGAAGAATCTAATCATCAGGCTTTCAGTATCCGGGGCCCTCCTTTGAACCAAGCAACACTGTAATAACAATCCGCCCAATTGCGGGTGGGTAACAAACTTGCTTGTTCTCAGGAAATTATCATGTTCAATAAATTGCTCACAGGCCTGATGGCATTTGCCATGGGACTTTCACTTCAGCATGCAACTGCAAAAGCTGAAACAGAAACCATAACTGTAACCGACACTGTCGGCCGAACTGTCGAAGTCCCTAAAGGGGCAAAACGTATCTTACTCGGCTTCTACTTCGAAGATTTTTATGCCATTGGCGGCGAAAATGCTTATGACAACGTCGTTGCAATTTCCCGAGACGCCTGGGAAGGGTGGCGGAATTCGCAATGGAGTAAATACGTTAGAGCAAACCCACGTATCGATACACTGGTGGATGTCGGCGAAGTAGACTCAGGCACCTTCTCAATTGAAACAGCTCTTGTCTCAAGACCAGATGTGGCAATTATCGCTGCCTGGCAATACCGAGGACTTGGCGATACCATCAAAAAACTTGAAGAAGCGGGCATCCCCGTTGTGGTTGCCGATTTCAATGCACAGACAGTTGAAAAGCACGTTGCCTCAACACTTATGATCGGGAAGATCATCAACGCCGAAGCCCGTGCTGAAAAACTGGCCTCCGAATATTCCGCTGCTGTTCAAGACGTCGTTGACCGCGTTAAGAAGGCTGGTGGTGACCCAAAAAGAGTTTATATCGAACTTGGTAACAAAGGTCCGCAAGAATACGGAAACTCATACGCAAATACCATGTGGGGTGGCGTGGTTGATCTTGCTGGTGGACACAACATCGCCCTCGGAAAAGTTGAAAAATGGGCTCCGTTGAACCCAGAGTATGTGGTTGCTTCAAACCCAGAGGCCATTTTCATTGCCGGATCAGACTGGACCAACCGCGACAAGGCCGTTCTGATGGGCTTTGATACCAATCCAGAAAAAACCCGCGCACGCCTGCAGCCTTATGTTGAACGTGCAGGTTGGGGGAATTTTGACGGCGTTAAATCCGGTGAGGTTCATGCGCTTTATCACGGTGGCGCCAGAACGCTCTATGACTATGCCTTCTTGCAATATGTCGCCAAAGTGCTTCACCCAGAGGCCTTTGCTGACGTTGATCCAAGTGAAACACACCGTAAATTCTACGAAACCTATCTGCCGATCAAGGCAGAGGGGGTGTTTATGATCAAACTCAACAAATAGCTTATACCCCACAGTGATAGAGCAAGGAGCCTATAGGCTTTTCTTGCTCTATCACGGGTACTTTCTGTTTTGAAAGCCACAGCCTAAACGCTCGTGCAATAAACCTATGAGATTGAGTTAATCATGACCATTGAAACATCTACCTACAATGAAGTAATCACTGAGCCTTCCGCCTATGCGAAGATGATTAATCGACGTCTTTTTTGGCTCTTCTTATCAATCGGTTTATTGCTAACTTTTACACTCACGGATATCCTGGTTGGACCAGCTTTCCTGAATGTATTTGATGTACTCGACGCCCTTCTGATGACCCGCGAGAACACAGATCCCACCGTCTATGTCATTGTCCACAGCATTCGCCTCCCCATGACTTTGATGGCTTTGATCGTTGGGGCCTCCCTCGGCATTGCCGGAGTACAGATGCAAACCATTTTAGGCAACCCCCTGGCCTCCCCCTATACCTTGGGCTTTTCAGCTGCGGCTGGATTTGGTGCTGCTCTCACAATTCTCTTTGGCATTCAATTACCATACTTACCTGAATTCACGGTACCTGTAGCCGCCTTTTTGATGGCATGCCTTGCCTGTGGTCTGGTCTATGGTTTTGCCCACCTTCGGGGCGTAACTGCCGAGATTATGATCCTCGCCGGGATCGCGACCCTATTTCTGTTCCAGTCGCTACAGTCTCTTGTGCAATATATGGCTTCACCCGAAGTGCTTCAGGAAATCGTCTTCTGGTTATTTGGCAGCATGCTCAAAGCCACCTGGTTTTCCGTAAGTGTATCAGCGGGTATTCTTTTAATCGCTGTTATAATTTTGGCGAGAAATAGTTGGAAACTCACGGCTTTGCGACTTGGCGATGAACGCGCCAGAAGCCTTGGGGTAAACGTTCAACACCTCCGCATAAAGATCTTCTTTGTGGTCTCCCTTTTAACAGCAGGCGCCGTCGCCTTTGTCGGTACCATAGGCTTTATCGGCTTGGTAGCCCCTCATATCGCCAGAATGCTCGTCGGCGAAGATCACCGTATTCTTATGCCCCTCGCAGGATTAATGGGGGCATTGCTTATGGTTGGAGCCTCTATCGTCTCAAAGCTGATATCCCCCGGTTATGTTGTCCCTATAGGCATCGTTACTGCCGTCATTGGCGTACCGTTCCTGTTTTCTCTGATCCTCATGCGTAAAAAGAGCCATTGGTAATGCTTCGTATTTCAAATCTCAGCGTTAGTTACGCCTCCCATAGGGTGCTTGAAGACCTCAACGTCTCTCTAAAACCGGGTAGTTTCACAGCTCTTTTAGGATCAAACGGCACAGGTAAATCAACTTTACTCAAAGCCATGGCGGGTCTGATCCCGTCCAAAGGATCATTTTATCACAGCGAGCACGGGAAATTAGCGCCGCAAAAACGCGGAGATCTCGTGGCTTATATGCCTCAAGACGCCGGGGCGACATCATCTCTTACCGTGCTTGAGGTCATCCTATTAGGGCGCTTGCGTTCATTGGGGATGCGTGTTCCCGAATGCCTGCAAATTGAGGCTTCTGAAAGCCTCGCCTCTTTTGGTTTGAAGTCTTTGGAAAACAGAACTCTAGATGAAATTAGTGGTGGACAAAGGCAACTGGTTTATCTCGCCCAATCCCTGTTTCGAAACCCATCTATTCTTTTGCTAGATGAGCCGACTGCCGCCCTAGACCTACGCCACCAACTTCTGGTCTTGGACCGTGTTGCCAATCATTGCCACCGAAACGATACGGTTGCGATGGCCGCCATGCACGATATCTCCCTCGCAGCCAAACACGCCGATCGCCTAATCTGCCTGTCCCAAGGAAATATCGTCGCCGACGGTCCTCCGGAAGATGTCCTATCCGAACCTTTAATCCGGGACCTCTATGGCGTCGAAGCAGATATCATCAAAGGTTCTAACGGCACCCTTCACATCACGCCACTTCGCGCGGTTTAGAGAAGATATTTAACATAACATCGAGTTCACTTATCTCAGATCAAGTATCTTCCTCGAAGACAGTATGGATTTGTAACTAAGGTGGCCGAAGGACTAAGCATCCCATTGCAGTGAGATTACGTTTTTGACTAAGGATCAAGTCTCCTGAAAGGCATTTCCTTTGACTGAACTTATTCGATATCTTATTTCTATCTTCCTAAACTTTAGATTGTGCATAAGGGCTAGATACAGAATGAATAAACTAGGAAGATTGGGTCAAAGCACTTTACTATTTTTGATGAGCGTAATATTGGCTGGATGTCAAACCGGGGCAACTGCCGTACCGCAAAATACAACCGGGAAACTGACAAAGGCCGATACACATGGAGCGAGTAAAGAAGCTGTCGAAGTTGGAGCCCTGTTTATTCAAGATACAGCTTCAGAGCCCGCTGTTGAGCATTTTTATAACTATTTCAAAAACAATGGTAAATATGGCCAAATATGCGCCAATGCTTCTGATCAACGTCGTTGCGAACTCGATGCGTATCCAGGCGGAATGAATAGCTTGTGGAAATGTGTAATGCCAACAGTCACTGTGGCAATTGTGATGGCTGCTGGTACCTTAAGAATTAAAAAAGATATTAAAATCCGTCATATAGCCCACAGCATTAGCGGTTACTCTCAGTTTTTAACCCGCGTCGTAAAACAATATCAAGTAGATCCTGTCGACAAAATAACGCTTGAAAAGGCACGTTTGGGCTTTGCTTCCGAAGCCAAAACACAAACTTTATATGAACAGATCCAAATCACTAGACAGTGCATGATACATGATCAGAAACTGACTAGGTTAATTGGAAAAGGTGCTCTATAGGGTTTCGGTAACTTGGTATGTGATATGAGATCTGTCGTAGACAGATCTATCAAGTACAAAAGAGAAGAAAAGGGTGAAATAGTACCCTTTTTATCACATGTTTATCTCTATAAGTCAGAGTAACATACAATTTCCCCTCTAAGCAAACGCCTTCCTAAAGACGGCTAAATGTTCGTCCCAGCCCGCATCCAGTGCCATAAGAAGTCCCATGGCGGCTTCTCCGGCGGCGGCTTCGATGCCCTCGTGTTTGAGGGTTAGTCTTGTGCCGCAGAGAACTTCTTCCAGGGTCCAGATCACGGTTGTCAGGGAGCCATTGAGCGGCTTGACGGTAAAGGACCACACCATTTTCTCTGGTGCTGACATTTCCAAAACCGTACCCCAGCACATCATTTGCTCAGTGCCATCATCTGCGGTTTGCACCAGTTCATAGGCTTCACCCGCGCTCAGGTCCATTCTGGGAGGATGGAACCACTGAGCGATCTTATCTTTCTCGGTCAAATAGGACCACACAGTATCGCGGGTTGCATTGAAAAAAACGGTCTTGTTGATGGTTGAACTGCTCATTGTATTAGCCTTTTCCCTTAAGTGATTTATCTTGGCGTGCTTGATCACCTTCGACAGCTGCCCTCAAGGCACCCAGACGATCATCCCAGAATTGGTCGAAGTAGCCGATCCATTCAGAAACAGTTTTCAAACCCTCCGGTTCCAACCGATTGATACGCTCACGCCCGTGGGTATGAACGGAAATCAGTTGACCATCCTCCAGGATGGTCAGGTGCTTTTTTACCGCCGCCCGGGTCATATCAAAATGATCGGTTACTTCTCCTATGGTCATGTCCCCTTTGCTTAAATGGGTCAGGATCATACGCCGGGTAGGATCAGCCAGAGCCTTAAAAGTCTCTTGGACATGCGAGGTCATTATGGAGCCTCCCCCGAAATTGGTGTTACCGTATTTGGCTGCTCAGTTACGGGCAGAAAGTCGAAGTTGCCATCCTGATAGAGAAAAGTGATGCATTCTTCTTTAGAAACACAGGAACTTACATGCGCCAGACCAGCCGGGATTTGATAATAAGACCCCGCTGATAACGGAACCGCATTAGCCTGATCTTCTCCAGCGGGAACGTGATACATCGTGCCCGATAACACCACGCCGAACATATTGGTCGATTTAGTGTGGGGTGGGCTAACCAGTCCCGCAGGTAAGCGAACCATCGCCATATAGGGCTCAACAAAACGATCCCCCCTAAGCGCTGCAAAAGCCACACCCTCACCAGTGACCTGCCAATCCAGATGTGAGGCCTGAATAGCTGTAATAGGAAGAGGCGTTATAGGATCGGCTAAAGCTGAAAGGCCCAATAACAAAGGTACGCTTAAACCAAGTATGTATGAATTACGGTTTTTCATGTTAACTCTCAATGCAATACTATTTGGTATCATTTAAAATAGTACCTTTTGGTATTATGTCAAGAATTTTTCTTTTACTTCCCTATAAGACGATTCAAAAAGATTGAATGTAATAGCAATTTAACATTGCCCTTTCCCGCTGCTCACGGCACCATCCCTGCGAATTTTAGCATTTAAAAATCATCGATTTTATAGCCCCCCCATAGAGTTAAAGGCCAACAAACATGACCCAGAATGGGGAAAAAGTAATTCATTTCAGCAAGGTAATGGCAGTACTATTGATTGTTGCTGCAGGAGTGTTTGCCGCCTTGGGGCTTAAGCTCCTCGATCGTTCTTTGGCTGAGCTAACCAATCCTCAACAATACCTTGCTCTTGGTATTGCACTGATTTGCATTATTTCCACTGTCGGGTGCGGATTTATTGGATTTAAGATGTTACTAACCTCTACTCCCGGATTGATCATTAACAATGACGGGCTGAGAGTGAATTCAAACGGGGTAAATTTTGGCTTTATCCCCTGGGGCGAAATAACGGCGATCCACAGAACATCATTTCGAATGTCTAAAATTATATTAATCGACGTCAAAAATCCTCAACATTATAACCAAAAATGTAACATCTTGATACGGGCGTTAAACTGGCTAAACCCCAGTCCCCAAAGCACGCCAATTAAAATTTCGGCACATGCCCTGAGCATCAACCATCAGGATTTGCTTCCTCTTTTACAAGGTTACCACCTCAGCAATCAATAACCTCTTATTAAATGAAGTTTTAGATGATCCCAGAGCGAAAAATCCCCAACTTAGGAGAGGAGAAAACCTGCTCGGGTTTGTTTTAATGGAAGCCCGCGAGCAGTTATTAAAAATGCTATAAGCGAAACAATTCGATTAACCACCAGACTTCATCGCTAAAGAGGATCTCTCCTGTTTTTGCATCAATTCCTGTTAAGTATGTTTGCCCGGAATTCGGGGTGATGGTTTTTACCCGATAAAACAGTTGTTTACCTATAGCAACATAAGAGACTTCAACAGGTTTACCACCCGTACGACTTTCGGCAACCTCACGAACCTGATCTTCAGATATCATTTCTTCTAGTTTTTCTGAGATAATCTCACTTGATGAACCTATATCGGCGGACTGCTGACAACATATTATTATCTGATCTGTATTTCTCATAAGGGGCGGAATGTTTAAAGCCGACGGGATAACAAAAAATGCCCCCCACAAAATCAACACAAGAAAAGAACGGTTGGTAACTGATATTTGCATATCCATTCCTCCTAACTTTGCCAAAGAACTCTCATACACACAAAGAAGCACCAGCCATCACTTGGGCATCACTTAGACATCACCACCCCTTTGTAGAGAGCTTTTACATCGAGATTTTTCTCGGGAACTTTTACCCCATCTATTGTCAAAACCGTGCCCGCCTGTCGGATCCAGTTGTTAGATGCCAGCTTAGACACATCTTCCCCCCAGGAAAGGTTATAGGCGTTAAGGGTTGGAAAGCTGTACGATGGTTTCTTGACGTAGGTCATTAGGCCAAAGAGCAAGACGTCTTCAATCCGGGTATCGGCGATATCCACCACACTGCCATCCTTAGAGGCCGCAGCAACCCCCACAGATTTCACATAACCACCGAGAACATTGATGATAGAATTTTCCCCTGCCGAAATAGCCTTGTCTCGGACATTATAGATGTGGGGATATTCAACCCAACTCTTGGAGCCAGAGAAATCAATGGCATCGCCGCCGATGGTGTTAAAGTTACTAGATTTAATGGTGCCTTGGGAAAAATCGCTGTCGAGAGCATCAGAGCGCATATCTTCAAACCGAGTATTTGTCAGGGCAAATTCAGAGCTGATAATGTTCAAACCGTCCTCAGCCTGAGAGCCTTTAAAGACCGAATTATCAATCGTGACATCCGACTTATAAAAGGTCACCCCGCCGGATAACTGTAGATACCCATCGACCAGGGCTTTCGTATCCGAAATATAAACGTTTTCGAGCTTAGAAGTACTATCAGCCTCATAAACGTAGATCCCTTTCCAAAGCCGTCCTGTTTGTCCCTGTATCGTTATCGGAGCCAGCTTAGAACCTAAAGCGGTTAAAGTTCCTCTTACAATCATATAGCTGTTTGGCCCAAAGTTGAGGATCGTTCCTGGGGAAATAGTCAGAGGTCCATCGAGAATTATAGGATGATCGATATTCCACACCCCTTTTTTAATACGAAGGACACCTGCCTCTTCGTCAAAGATCCTGGCATTGTTTTGTGCAAAATATTTTGGTGGATCAGACAGTTCTCCCACCAGCAAAGGCATTTTAATCAGTCCGAGATAGTTTTGGATGCAGAAACTCCTCACAGTTTCAAAATTAAGGCCCCCCAACACGGCAACAGGGATTACAGATAAAGAAAAAAATGTTCTGAATTTCCGTTTCTTGATCATGTGCGCTTCTTAAACCCTCTAATTTGTATAAAGAGCCCGCGAAGTGGCCAGAAATTGATCGAAAATTGGAAGGAGATCTTTCCCAATTAACTGGCCGCCTCGCAGGTCACCTCCCAGATCACCTCACTGACCACCTCACTGACCACCTCACTGACCACCTCACTGACCACCTCACAGGCGATCTCATGGCCGATCTCATTTAATCAAGGGCAATTTAAAGCGCGCTATCTTTCTCTAGGGTGGCTGAATTCTAAATTTTTGTTCATGTTGTTTATTTCGCTATTTCCCATGTTAATATCCGCTGAGAATAACGAAACTATAATCAGCTCTCACAAGGCTGATCGAGGCTCTATGTCAGAGTGAAACAAGCAAGGACTGAAATTCATAAATGCGGGCGCTGATAATAGAAGATGATCACGAAGTCGCTGACTTCGTGTCCCAAGCCCTAAAGGAGGCTGGCTTCATCACCGACACCGTTCACGATGGCCGTGAAGGCCTATACATGGCCGCAAACGAAGATTATGACATCATCATCCTGGATCGAATGCTCCCCGGGAAAGATGGCCTGTCCGTATTGAAAACCTTACGCTCCACCGATGTGATGACGCCTGTGCTTGTACTCTCTGCGCTGGGTGAAGTGCGCCATCGCATTGACGGTCTGCGCTCTGGCGGCGATGACTATATGGTCAAACCCTTCTCCATTGCTGAATTGGTAGCCAGGGTTCATGTCCTCTTGAAACGCACCCTGCCCACCGGGGGTGAAACCGAACTGGTGGTGGGGGAGTTAAAAATAGACCTGCTTTCCCGCAAAGCAACCCGTGCCGGTAAAGAGATCGACCTCAAGCCCAAAGAATACAAACTGCTGGAATTTATGATGCGCCACGCGGGCCAAGTGGTAACGCGCACCATATTGCTTGAGCAGGTCTGGGATTATAATTTTGCCCCGCAGACCAATGTCATTGATGTTCATATGAGCCGATTGCGCAATAAAATCGATAAAGATTTCCCAACCGAACTCATTCATACCATCCGGGGCGCGGGGTATTGTATCCGTGAAGATTAAACTGCCTCAACTCACCATACCTCGCCTCTCCCTAGCTCTAAAATTTGCCCTCAGTTTTGGCAGCATCTTTATTATCACAACCTTTGCTTTTGAAGGCTTTGTTTCAGAGACTTCGGAACACTTTATGGAAAAGGAGATAGACACCCGCTTACAAACCAAGAGCGAGGATCTGAGCGATGTCTATGAACTCGGTGGCATTCAACTTGTTCAAGAATTAATCAAACGCCGTACAGAACAGGAAAACTCGAACACCAAAATCTATCTTTTAACGGATGCTAATTATAACAAGTTATCGGGTAACATCTCTTCCTGGCCCGAAGAAGTTCCAAAAACCCCTGGTTGGACAGAGGTGGAAGACGAGAGTGACACCCCCGTAGAGTTCAAGTTCTTAAGTGTCAGCCTTGGGGAACAATATCATCTGTTGCTGGGCCTCGACACTTTCAAGGAAGAAGAACTGGAAGACCAAGTCTTCTTGGTGTTTCTGGGTGCCTTACTTCTCAGCCTCTCTGGCGGGATCATAGCCGGTATCATCTTGCATAAAAGTCTGAAAAAACGTCTTACTCTGATCAACACCACCTGTTCGGAAATCATGCTTGGGCGGTTTTCCAAGCGTATCCCTGTTTCCAAGACCAGTGATGAAATTGATGTCATGGCGCATACTCTCAACAGTATGCTCGATCGCATTGAAACCTTGATGGACGGGATCCGCCACGTCACCGATAATATTGCCCATGACCTCCGAACCCCGCTAACAAGACTACACGGGCGCTTGGAAAGACTGCTGCCTCTCGCCGAAAATGGAAGCAACAGAAAGCATGTCGAAGCGGCGATATCCGAAGTTGACCAGCTCCTCATCACCTTTGCCGCACTTTTAAGTATTACCCGTTTGGAAACCGGAGAACTTGAGACCAACTTCAAGGCAATATCGCTCAGCGACCTCATAGAAGATGCGATCGATATTTATGAGCCAATCGCCGAGGACAAAGGTCAGAAAATAGTCCTACAAGACAAACTGAAAGACTTAACAGTTCTTGGGGATCGTGATTTGATTACTCAATGCTTCTCAAATGTACTCGACAACGCCCTGAAATACGGCCCCGCAGACAGCACCATAACCATAGATCTTTCCCCAAGTGAAACTGGCGCAAAGGTTGTTATTCACGATGAAGGATCAGGTATTCCTGAGGCCGAACAATCAAAGGTTCTTGAGCGTTTTTACCGGGTTGAATCAAGCAGAAATCTCCCCGGAAACGGACTAGGTTTATCCTTGGTTGCCGCCGTTATTCGTATCCATAACGGGCAGCTAAAACTTGAGAATAACAACGGCTTTCAAGTCGAAATAACCTTGCCTACGAAATAGAATTCTTACTTGCGCCTTTAAAATTTAGGTGCCAGTTCTGATTTGGGTGAGGAATTTCGCCACTTCCTGTTTCAGACGATCAGAGTTGGTTCCAAGCTCACTAGCGGCATTAAGGACTTGGTTGGAAACTTTCCCCACTTCGCCTGATGCTTCGGTTACACCGCTGATATTTGAAGACACTTCCCGGGTTCCGGCTGCGGCCTGATCCACGTTGCGGGCAATTTCCTGAGTTGCAGCGGTTTGTTCTTCGACCGCTGCCGCAACAGACGATGCAATTTGATCAATCTGCTGAATGGTTACACTGATGCTGTCAATCGAACCAGCAGCAAGCTGCGTAGAAGACTGGATGCCCTCAACCTGACCACGGATTTCATCGGTTGCCTTGGCGGTCTGGTTGGCTAGGTTTTTAACCTCACTGGCCACAACAGCAAAGCCTTTACCCGCATCGCCTGCACGCGCCGCCTCAATCGTGGCATTTAGCGCCAGCAGATTGGTTTGCTCCGCGATGTCGGTAATCAGGCTGACAACCTCACCAATTTTTTCCGCCGCCTTGATAAGCTCACTAATATTATCCTTCGAGTGGGTAGCCTGATCAACTGCCTCTCTGGCCACGGTGGCAGACTGTGATACCTGTTGACTGATTTCATTACTCGATGCCGTCAACTCTTCGGTAGCCGCAGCCACGGTTTGCACATTAGCAGAAGCCTCGGTAGAGGCCGAGGCAACCGTCGAAGCCTGAGCGCGGGTTTGTTCAGATATAGCTGACATAGATTGCGCGGTTTCATTGAGCTCTGATGCGGCGTTAGAGACAAAATCAACCACCGACCCAACACTGCTTTCAAAATCTTCTGCCATTTGTGCCATAAGTTTGCGTTTTTCAGCTTCGTTGCGCTCAGCAGCCCCCTTTTGCTCTTCTTCAAGTTTCATGTTCTGAATGATACCAAGCCTAAAAACTTCAACGGCTCTGGCTATCGCACCGATCTCGTCCTTACCTTCCTGGGCAGGAACTTCAACATTCGTATTGCCTTGGGTCAACTCACCGACAACTGCAGTAATCTTGTTGATCGGTGAAGATATCTGCCGAGCAATCAAGAAGACAACAAAAACAGCGGCAATAAGAATAACCAGAACAATCAAGGCGATCTCGGTCATAGACTGGGTAATTTCGCCAAAAATTTCTATGGCTGGAACTTCAACAATAACAAAGGATTGAATAGAGGGGATCCAAGAAGCTCCAACGATCATCTCACCATTAGCACCCATATAGTTGGCAAGATTAACCCCGCTTTCGCCCTCTGAGGAGGATACCGTCAGAAGTTTTCCAGCGACCTCTGATATACCAACGGCCTTGTTGATATTTTCCTTGCCGATAAGTTCGGCGTCTCTGTGAAGTTTGATAGTGCCATCAGCCGTGGTCAGATAAACATAACCAGATTTGCCGACCTTGATATTGGCGATGTCTTTGGCAAGCTCTTCTGCTCCAACTCCAAGTCCCACAGAAGCAAGCTTGCCCCCGACATCAACCCTGACATTGGTAAACATTTTCCATTTGTTGCCTGTGGTCTCGTTTTTATCCAGGACCATTTCATAAGGTTGATTGCTGTCAATAAAGGCATCAAACCAGAACTTTATCGCCCCGCTCGCGCCTTCGTTATAGCCCTCTTGATCGTAATACTTTCGGCTAACATTGGAGACCAGCGACACATTAAAAGCCTTGGTTCTCTGTTGGACCCGCGCTGCATAAGCTTGCCATCCCGCCAAGCCTTCTGCGGGTTCCCCTTGAGCAAACCAATCGAGAACAAAGGTATTATCTGCCACTGCAAAAGAAGTCGTCAGATAAACGTTTAATTTTTTCTCGATATCATTTCGGATCGACGAGACCGTTGCTGGAAGCTCATTGTTATAAAGTCGTTTTGACACCAACTCTGTGGTCTGGAGATAGCTGATTGTTCCCGCAATTAATATCGTGACACTCAGCAGTACAGAAATTAAGAGCATGAGCTTGTTACGTATCGTCATCTATCGATCCCCTGATTGACATTCTAAAGAGATCCAAATACTGACTACGTCTCACCCAAGAAAGTTTAGTGACGACACAAAAATAAAGATCTCACAATAATTTCAATTACTTATTGTATATAATATTATTATATCGGGATTGTATCACAATAATGTTGAACAGTTTCTTTACACAAAATCCATATAAAGAATTATGCTTAATTCGCGTCTAAGCCGGGACCCCATGTATAAATATCCACAGGTTTGCTTTGTCCACGAACAGCTGTCGTCCCGACACTCACCAACTTTGATTGATCAGCTAACTTCTTGACAGAATATTCTGATACCAGCAGCGACACTCCTTGTTCCTTGGCCAGTGCTTCGAGGCGTGAGGCAAGGTTTACCGCATCGCCGTAAACCGTATAGCTCTGGCGGCCCCCGCCTCCAACGTTCCCAGCAATAACCGAACCACTATTGATACCGATACGGATGGAAAGCTTTTCACCAACAAAACTTTGAGCACCTACCCTCGCCAGCATTTCCTGTGCTGCCTTTAGAGCAAGATCGGCATGGTCAGGGTTTTCCAGCGGCACGTTAAATATCGCCAAAATGGCGTCCCCATGAAAGCTTGCGACAATACCACCGTGATCCGTCACGATCCCGGTCATCTCGTCAAAATAACTGTTGAGGATCTCGACGGTTTTTTTAGGCCCCAGGCGTTCAGTCAGGTTGGTAAAACCAACGATATCGGTAAAAAGAATAGTGGCTTCGCGCTCTATCGGTTCTAGCAACCCCTGATCCGCGATCATGGCATCGACAATAGGTTCAGGCACAAAGCGACCAAAAATCCCGGTGATGGATTGGCGGTCGCGCTCGGCAGTAATTTTTTCTCGAAGTGTGTTTTGGGCCCGATGCATGACGATCGCGATTAATAATGCCACGACAACCAAAATGATGCCTTCTTGTATCCGACTTCCCGTGCCACCAAAGGACGGATTAAGAACCACGTCTATGACATTTTGCGAAGTTGGGTTCGAAGGCAGATCAGCCCAATCCATGACATACCCATCCTGAAGCACAGCTGCCGCATAGGCCGAGAGATAACCAGCCGCGCCGATAAAACCAGACCAAAGTACAAGAGGAGGTGAAAAACTAACTGCCGACACCCCCAGAATTACAAAATAAAACGAGAGCATTGAACTGCGAAATATCATCACCGCCGGAAGATCCGCTGTCGCAAAAAGCGGTTGGGTCGCAATCAGCCCTGAAACAATACCTATGTCCAGTGTCACAAAGAGATACTTGATCCAAAATCGATCCAAACGAGTCCCGATGATCGAAAAATGCATCAGACCGAGGACAAGAAAGGTCCCAACCAACAAGGCAAAATTGGCAGCAGTATCAGGGTTGGTGTTGAGGCGAGAAAACACCAACCATAGCCCAAGTAATACAAGTGCGATCGATCGGCCAATTATCGCCAACTTTAGCCCCGCATGCTCCGCCCGCTTAATCGTCAGATCCACATCCGTAGAGAGATCTGGATTGTAATTGCAGTTTTCTCGAACCAATTCTGTGTTCCTAAATTACTTTAATTCAGCTTTAATTATCTCCAAGATATCCCGCGCTTTTGTTCTTGCACTTTCAACTTCCTCAGAAGTTAGAAACCCTGTTTCTTCTTTACCACAAACAACAAAGTCATAGCGACTTGTAGAGGCAGTTTTCACATCACCACTCATAACATGACCTGTATAGTGATGTTCGGTTAGTTGAACAGAATAATACTCTGGATCGTTAGGCGAAAAATAAAAGCGAAAACTGGTTTTACCAAGCTCCCCATAGAAAACAGTCTTTATGACCAGCAAGGTCCCTTCTCTACGATAGACCTCAATCCCAGCCCCTTCAGTTGATTGATCAAGAAGAGTTAAATCTTCCTTATCTAATTCAGAAACATCCACCCTTTTCAGAACGGAAAAATCCTCAATAGAACAAGCAAGCTTACTTACAGGAGTTCCTGCTGAAACCAAAGCGGGCACAGTACTAACAAGCAAAAAGGGAAACCCTACTAAGCACTTCATTTATCAAACCTAAAAAATTATCTGATTTCACCCATAAACAATTTTTTACACCTAAAGAAGGCGTACTTAAGGCGGTTAATTCCTAAACAACAAAACTTGTTTCCTAAACATAAAGCCACAAAATCATTTTCCGTTTGTCGCAGGAGATTACAGTGCCTACCTTAAAGCTGAAATATAAACCAAAGCTCGGTACCCCTTTATGAAAATCCCATTTGATAATAGCTACGCCACCCTGCCAGAACAGTTCTATACCCGGCTGGATCCAAAGTCTGTGGCGGCGCCAAAGCTGATCAAGGTGAACACTGCCCTTGCCGAGCTTATAGGGATTGATCCAACTGAGCTTGAGACAGTCGAAGCAACAGACGTTTTCGCAGGGAATACAATCCCAAAAGGCGCTTCGCCTCTGGCGATGGTTTATGCCGGGCATCAGTTTGGCGGTTGGTCGCCAAGGCTGGGGGATGGCCGCGCGATCTTGCTTGGAGAAACCATTGGGACAGATGGTATCCGCAGAGATATCCACCTAAAGGGATCAGGTCGTACACCCTATTCCCGCGGTGGTGATGGTCGCGCCTGGCTTGGTCCGGTATTGCGTGAATACATCGTCAGCGAAGCCATGGCTGCGCTCGGTATCCCGACCACCCGCGCCCTCGCCGCTGTTGAAACCGGCGAAAAAATCCTTCGTGAAGAAGGGCCTCTTCCTGGTGCTGTCTTTACCCGCATAGCTCAAAGTCACGTCCGGGTAGGCACTTTCCAATACCACTACGCCCGTAAGGACACCGAAGCCACCAAAACCCTCGCCGATTATATCATCGCCCGCCACTACCCAGAGGCAGCATCAGCTGATCAACCCTACCGCGCCCTGATCGAGGCTGTAATGGACAAACAGGCCCGTCTGATTGCGCGTTGGATGCAGGTCGGCTTTATCCACGGCGTCATGAACACCGACAACATGTCAATCGCGGGTGAGACTATCGACTTTGGTCCCTGCGCTTTTATGGATACCTACCATCCTGGCACGGTGTTTAGTTCAATCGATCACGCCGGGCGTTACGCTTGGGGCAAACAACCCTCTATCGCCCATTGGAACCTGTCCCAATTCGCGCAATCCCTGCTGCCGATCCTGCACGAAGACCCGGATATCGCCGTTGGCATCGGCCAGGAAACCATCGACGGTTTCCAGGAAATCTTCAGCACCTATTACTTCGAAGGATTTGGCGAAAAATTCGGCCTGCTCACCCTGTCTCTTATACACATCTCCGAGCCCACGAGACCGAGGCTGATCTCGTA
>CAJXUS010000069.1 GCA_913060675.1 uncultured Rhodospirillales bacterium | reverse complement strand
TGGGCTCGGAGATGTGTATAAGAGACAGGACACGCGAAGCCATGTGGCATGGCGGGAAAACGCTTCCGCCATGCGTCCTTTGAGATTTGATCCGTTGGTTAAGGCTGCAACCCGAACACCACCGACAGCCAGTTTTTCTATGCACTCAGGTAATGGTTTGTATATTAAAGGTTCTCCTCCGCCAGAGAAGGTTACGGCTTTGACACCCATTGAGACAATATCATCGATTATTTCATACATTTTGGATGTTGGTATGCTGTCCGATAGATCCATATCATCACCTAGTTGAAGATCGTTGCACCGATAGGCGCAGTACCAGCAACTATGATTACAGTGGTTGGTTGGCTTAATTCGGACGTGAACGGGAGCTTCTAAACGTTTTTCTCGTAATGCTGAGATTTGCTTAGGAAACATAAAGGGTTTTAAATTACTGTAACGCCTATCTGGAATTGCCATTGTTTTGCATCGTCCACTGTAATTTGATATTTCGACATCAAAGTAAGAAACAGTTCTGAGTATTGTTTTCTTGTATTAAGCTTTTGGCTATATACGACAACAAAATTCACAGCCTTGATCCGCGTCAACAAGGTAGTAATTTGTTTTAAGGGTGGCCTGTTTATAAAAGTTGAGTAAAGTTCAAAATTCATAAACGAATTCTATGAATGAATGACTACTTCATTGAGCATCAACATCTCATCGATTTTCTTAAGGTCGTATTCATTTGTGATTGCTACGTTCTCCAATGCACCATGCAGGCTTGCGCCTTGTTTCAAAAACTGACGGCAGATATCAAGTCGGCGCTTTTGACGTTTAGGTAACATGAATATCGAATAGAGCACGACACCGTTGATTGTTGGGGCTTCATGTAGAGTTTCACTTAACATTATGTAACTACCTGACATGGCGTATTCGGTTGCGCTTAATAGATAATTGAAACTATTGCGCTGGCAATAATCGCGAACAACAAGATTTTGTACATGCTGGGGGGTACGATCACCGCGATAAGGGCGGGAACCGATATAACCCCGGTAACCTTTACGCTTATTCATTGAACCCCTCCGGTAGCTTGTATTGGATCCCCATACGTGTTGCAGGTCGCATCGTTATGGGTTCAAAGAACTCGCCCAGTTTTTTGTCAGAGAATGGTGACATCAGGCTCTTAAATCGGCAATTCATTGTCCAGCGGGTTTCTTTTTCGACATTTAGGCGATTACCATGCATCAATGTCTGACTAAAAAGCAAAATGGAACCATAAGGGACATCCAAAAACAGAACATCTTTCTCAACGGCCTGAAACAAATCTTCTGCACTGCCGTCTTGGTACTGCTTCATTGACCCTTGAAAGGGGGTGTTAACCTCTGACGGAACGATGTACATAGATTTTGTTGCATAGCAATCAACTAGAGGTAACCAAGCAACGAGTTCGAATGGGGAATCTCCATCCCAGACATCAGCATGGATAGGAAGTAAAGAGCTATCATCGTTAGGAAGTTGTACGCTCAATCCAACCCCTCTTTGCATAGCCAGTTCATTCCCGACCAACCTCGAGAGTGCCTCACGGGCTAGCGAATAATATGTAGGCCGAAACCAGGGTGTATTACGTAGCTTGCTTATAACAGCCAAGCGCAGGGCATTGAGGTTCTCAACGTCAAGGTATTCATGAATGTTGTTGAGTAAATGTCCGGGGTCTTCGTCAAATGGCCGGCCGATTGTCTCGCTGGTGGTATCAGCGATAAGTTGCCAGATGTCATCGAGACCTTCTCGGTTTTCTACAGGAATTATTACATAACCATTTTTGAGGAATTCCTCTTCAAGTACGACATCTCGCCCACTGGTAAAGTCATTTATACGCATGGTTACTCAATCCCTACAGAGTTTCGCGGATGAATTGCGCGATAGCTTTTGGTTGTAAACCGTGAATTTCCAAAAGATCATCTTGCACTCCGTAATTTTCCATAAACTTATCGGGCAAACCTATTTTCCTGATTATCGGAATGGTGGATAACGGGCCCTCGACAAGACAGTCAACGACAGCCGAACCTAGGCCGCCTATAACGCTGTGTTCTTCTATAGTAATAACAGTTTTTACTTGGGACGCGCGTTGAAGAAGAAGCTTTCGATCCAATGGCTTGATGGTGTGCATATGCAAGACATCACACTCGTACCCTTCAGGAGAAAGACTTTCAGCTGCAGTGAGGGCGCGTCCTGTCATGACACCAGTAGATACAATAAGTACTTGGGCTTTATCGGCTTCTCGCAGCATTATGCCTTTACCAATAGTAAAACCATTGTCTGGATCACTGACAACTGGGTCGCCGCCCTTGCCCAAACGGATATAAATGGGGTCTGGCCATTCCAGGCTTACATCCATGAGACGTTTCATCTCCTCATGGTCGCTTACAGCCACCACAGTCATATTTGGCAAGGCGCGCATAATGGCAATATCTTCAACAGCCAAATGTGTCGGCCCGAGAGGAGCATATACGACCCCACCGCCATTGGCGATTAACCGAACAGGTAAACGATGTAAGCAAACATCTAACGCCACTTGTTCATAACAACGACGAGTCAAGAATGTCGCAATTGTATTAACGAAAGGAATATAACCATCCAAGGCCATCCCCGCAGCCATACCGACCACGTTCATCTCGGCAATGCCTTCCATATAGTGGCGTAACGGCATCTCGGCTTTCATCTCATCTAATAATCCGGGGCTTAAATCTGATCCAATAAACACTACACGGGGATCATTTCGGGCGAGTTCATGTACTTTGTTTATACAAGCCTTACGCATTGCTAACCCCCAAAGCATCATTCATTTTCTGGAAAATTTCAGGAGCAAACCTGGAATGGTGATGCCATTTTGGGTCTCCTTCGGCAAAAGGAATACCCTTGCCTTTTATTGTGTGAGCAATAATGGCGGTGGGTTTTTCTAAATTAAATGGGGTACGTGCGAAAACTGCCCGTAATGCTTCTATATTATGGCCATCGACTTCTTCTACCGCAAAACCAAAGCTAGTCCACTTATCGGCGAGGGGTTCTAGGTCCTGTATGTCCCGGGTGAGGCCAGCGGACTGAATTTTGTTATAGTCGATAATAGCAATCAAATTGCTCAGTTTATGTTTACCTGCACACATTGCGGCTTCCCAGACGGAACCTTCATTAATTTCTCCATCGCCCATAGTCACAAAAACACGACTATCACGCCTATCCATCCGGGCTGCCAGAGCCATACCTACGCCAATGGAAAGCCCGTGTCCAAGTGCTCCTGTGGATGCTTCTACTCCGGGAACTTTATTTTGTTCAGGGTGCCCACCCAAAATACCGTCCCGATGACAAAAGCGGTCTAATTCCTCAACCGGAAAGTATCTCTTGTCTGCTAACAAGGCATAAAGAGCTAAACATCCGTGACCCTTTGATAAGATGCAACGGTCACGTTTTTTCATCGCAGGATTTTGGGGATCATAATGCATGACGTCATCATAGAGAACACGCAGAATCTCAATCGGAGACATGGACGATCCGACATGACCACGGTTGCCGCCCTTTAAACCACGCACGACGAGTGATCGGAGATATTTTGATCTGTCATCGAGATCAGGAGTGTTATATTGCATGTCTATTTTTATCCATTGTGATCCTAGCTTCCCCATTGTTTCGAGTGGGTTTGTAGGAAGTTGGTTACCTTTTCAATTTGGTTTTTTTTTGCGAAATCAAGGTCTGCATAAATCTCTATGTGTGCACGTGCCTTTTGATAACTAGGCAGGAAGACGTTCAGCATTATTAGCGCCCAACGAGCAATAAACATAGGTGTCCAAGCCTTCAATCGAGCTTTGAAATCTGGTACAGCAATATATGCCCTGTTAAGTGCTGAGAGAACAATCTCATATTGAGGTCTCGTCAAATTTACGCTTGGGTGAATCAAAAAATCTACACTTAACTTAACCGGATCATCCCAACCGAAATACTCGAAATCAATAAAGCGAAGACTGCCATCTTTCAAACGCAAGGAATTGTGAAATCCAAAATCAGCAGGAATCAGGCGACGGTTTTTCTGATCGAGAACATACCCCATATCAATATTATTTCTAGATGCTTGGGTCTGAGATGAACGAATACAGTTGTCGAGAACCTTAGTAAAACCATCGGTAAAAAAATCTGCCAGGATTGGCTGGTCTTTGGCTATATCGATTAATCTTTGACGGCGTGTCGCTACCTGTCGCAAAACCTCATTCCCAGACAAGCAAGCTTCACTTGCTAAAGGGAACTTCATCGTGTGTTCATTACAAGGCAAGAGTGCGGTTTGCTGAATAAATTTTCCAGCCTGGACTATGTGGTGATCCTCAACAGGCGAAACTTCTCCGCCATCGATCCATTCCAGTAATGAGTAGCCTGTGTTTTGATCACACACAATAAAATGGGGTACTGTGGAAATACCCTCTGCAATCATCAATTCCAAGGCGCGTCGTTCACAACCTTGGCGATCCCGGGGGTCGTCGGGGTTTGTCAAAGGGTAGCGTTTCAGGGCATATGAAATACCTTGATAACCGACTTTATAGATCCGACTGTTGGCCCCTGCTGTTATGGGAGAGATGTTTTCGGGAGGGCCGCCCAATAATTTTTGAGATGCTTTTGATGCCTCTACTAGAAGTTGGGTTTCCAATGTCATTCTTGCCGATCCTTTGTGAGGGATCTCAGTATGTGGTTACGAATATCTAACCAACTGGCATAACCTCTTAGGCCAGAAATTTGCATTTCCTCAATATCCCTTGAAAACCAAATTCGGCATACACCCTTGGGAAAGTTTGAATGCGCCAAAACTTCAGGTAGGTCATCAATGAAGACTGTGCAGCCAATTTCACGGATACGGGCTATTTTTTCATCGCGCGTTGGCAAAAAGTGAACATTCTGCTGGCTTATTCCCCAGCCGGTGTCGGCAAAGACCTGATGCCTTTCAAGCCACTGTAGTGCAGCTTTGCGCAGATCAATTTTTTGCTCATCATAATGCCCAAACTGGGTCTTATGGCTTACAATGGAAACGGTTAGTCCCCTTCTTCGGAGTTCAAGCAAAGTCTGCTGGGCGCCTGCCATCAGGTTTGCTTGTTCAAGGTAGCGACCATAAACCTGCCCTTGCAATTTCATCCAATCCTTTTCCCCAGTGTCTTTGGATCGCATAAAACTACGTACACTTGCCTTATTGGCATCACCCATATGGTTCGGGAGTAGACCCAACTCTATACCAACAGAGCTAAATACCGGACTGTAGTCAATGAGGGTATTATCAAGGTCTATGCCAATGTGGACTGAGGACAAATTTGTCACGATTTTTCACACAGGGTCTTTACGGCGGGTGAAGGATACATAAACTGTTTCTCGTCCAAATAGCGCATTAAAGTATTTTTGATTTGCAATATTGGTCACATCAAGGCTGTCAGCAGCCAGGGCTTCACCTGCCTCTGTCAGTGCATCTGAAAAATGTGGTGAGATCTCTAAAAGTTCTTTCGCTATTTCCTCAACCAGTTTCAGAACCTGTGATGGGTTGGCCTGTGCCCAACTATGCCCTTCACACAGATGTCTTTCCATCTTTAAGGCAGCATCATGTAGTTGGTTGCACAGCCCATCAATATGTTCGTTTTTCGTAGCTGTTCGAGCAGGATACAGATAACGGTAATCGACAAAATTATGACTGTGTGAAACATAGTTACTGTAAAAATTCTCGTTAAATTTCCATGCATCTCCAGAGAGGCTCTTGAACCATCGCCAATCCGTATTAAAGGAAGGGCTGCTTCCGAGTAATTCCATCTTGGCACCGACATCTTTCAAGACCACATCTAATGGTAACGCAACATTTAGATAGTGAGGGTTGATCATACAATCCCTAACCCAGTCAACATGGCTACGGGTCATGCCTTTGATCGTCGAGAGATGGGGGCCAAAAGCGCGTACCAGAAGTTCTGTCTTGGCTTCGAAATTCATGTCGCCGGAAATGATCCGATTTGCCATCAGTTTTCGCAAGATGTTTGGCATGAAGCCGCTGAGGGGCACGATGGTCATCACCATTACGCCTCCGGGGGTCACAAATGTTGCCAATTTCTTAATCAGTTGGCGCTCTTCAGGCAACGCCCCCAACCAATTTTCACAAATCACTACATCATAGAGACTGGTAGGTTCAAATTCCTGGAGCTTTTTTTTGTGCAAAACCGGTTCTGTACGTTGCAAATTGTATTTTTTGTATGTCTCAAGGATGTCCTTAATTCCTGCCGGATTGGGTTCTACAAGGTCAAGGAATGTTGGGCAAGATTGAGCCAGATAGAGGCTGTTGTGACCAGACCCTGGCGCAACCTCGAGCACTCGGCACCCGCGAAACGCGATTTCCGGTAGGCCGAGCTGATTATAAAGGGATGAACGGCGATCAAAATGTGCTCCTAAATCCGACAAATCATAGCGGACAGGGGATATACCAAATTCTTTGTAATAATCGAGGTGGCCGCCATCAGACCTGGACATGAGTTCAACCTAGGAAGTTGTAAAAAAATTCCGATTAAGGACAGGTGATCTAGTAACAGATAATAATTTGCTTATCTAGACAGAAGAAGATATCAACGGGACGAAATCTGAGCAACAATCAACCGATACCGCCACTTTAGAGAAGTATCATGACGCGACGTACGAAAGACCCGGTTAACCAGCCAAACATACATTTCAACGAAGAACGCGGCTATGTTCCTATGGGGCTACTCAAAAGCCGGGAATGGATCGAAGATCCGCGTCGCCTGGTCTTTTCAATGTCGCGTTACAAATTCGTCTCAAAGCTGCTGTCTGGTCGCCAGCGGGTACTTGAGGTTGGTAGTGGTGATGGCTTCAACGCACCATTGATTCTCCAAGAAGTCGGACATCTCACCTTGAGTGATTATTGCGAAGAGTTTATTCAGGACGCACTCAAGCGGGTAACTCCAGAGTGGCCATATGAAGGGGTTGTGCATAACTTCCTCGAAGGTCCCATGGATGTTGTATTCGACGCCGCATATTCACTTGATGTACTGGAACATATCGACGCGAAGGATGAAGACACCTTCATTGGCAACATTTGCAAGTGTCTGAGCGAAGACGGGGTATTAATTATGGGAATGCCTTCTTTAGAATCTCAGTCCTATGCCTCAGAAGGGAGCAAACTTGGCCACATAAACTGTAAGTCTTCTCCTGATTTCAAAATTTTGATGGAAAAATATTTCCATTCAGTCTTTATGTTCTCTATGAACGATGAAGTCATTCATACGGGTTACCATAAAATGGCTCACTACATCTTCGCAGTATGTGCACACCCTAGGGAACAATAGATATATCGGGTAGGGGTATAAGAAACCGCCCCCCAGCATCCATAAAGTTTTGGTGCTTTGGCATAATCAAGTGCGCATAACGCCAAGCAAGAATGATGATCAAGTCTGGCTTTTCACGCATTACCCCATCCCCCTTAAAAACAGGCAAATTATACCCTGGACCTTCCAGACGATCTTTCAAAGGGGTGTCATCAAGAAAAAAATCGATCTTATCTTCCAGCTCAAATTGATGGATAAGGGCTGCACATCCGACAGAGGTTCCCCATACTGCGACGCTGCCCCCCTTTGCCCGTATGGTCGAGATTTCGCTGTGTATATTTCTCTTTAGGCGGGTCACCTTATTGCTAAATTTTTTGTGATAAGCCAAATCATAGAGGCCTGTTTCATTTTCTAGCGCGATAAGACTATCCACACGGTCAGCTATAGGCCGTGGGCCATTCTTATGCTGGATCCAGAAGCGAATAGAGCCACCTTTTGTGGAGATACGTTCCGCATCGAAAACTTCCAGGCCAAATTTTTTGAAAGCTTTGACGACGGGTTGAACAGAAAAACACGAAATGTGTTCATGGTAGATTACATCCAGCAAAAACCGTTCAAATACATCGAGAGCATATTGTGTTTCAAAAACATAGGCTCCATCATCGGCCATCAATGTTTTTATACCGTCAATAATCGGGGACAAATCATCAATGTTTGCCATGACATTGTTGGATAGAATCAAATCCGCTTTCTTCTGACCTTCGATAATCTTCTTTGCCACATCAGGCCCAAAAAAGTCAGCGTAGGTTGGGATACCATTAGAACTAGCTTCTTTTGCAATCTCTTCTGCTGGATCAACCCCCTGAACCCTCATACCAACGTCCTTAAAGTGCCGGAGCAAAGTGCCATCGTTGCTACCAAACTCTACTACAAAACTATCATTCGACATACTATGACGCGACAATACATCATTACACATTCCCTTAAAGTGTTCGGCAAGTCCTTTGGAAATTGAGGTGCGATATAGATAATTTCGGTAGATCAGCGCTGGCTCTACGACATGAACCAACTGGATCAATCCACAATCAAGACAAAGGTAGTTATCAAGGGGAGCAACCAGCTTTGTGATATTTTTTTCGTCTATTCCGACATTAGGCGAAACAATGGGTATCTTTGCCAAGGGGACGCTTAATTCAATATTTAGTGATCCACAACACCGGCAGGTTTTTCGAACATGGATGAGAGTTTCGCTCATAGGATTACTCAATAATTTTCTGCCAAATGGCTTCTGTCATGACCAAATCTCTCAAGCAGTCTTCACCACTGGTTAGGGAAGGACTGCCCGTAGTTAGATGGTCTACAAAGGCTTGAGCTTGAGATTTGAAGCACCATTCAACGGGAACATCCAAAATTTCTTGGGCATATCCATCGGAATTATCATCCATGACGACCCGGGAAACATGCAAGGTGTCCATTGGAGATGGGATTTCCAAACCAACGCGCCCTTTTTCAAAGACAAACTCAGCGCCCTGTTGCCACAAACCAGATTCACTCATAGCGTATTCGAAAGAGACCGGAACATCGCCGTAATGAAAATGCGCTGTTAAAGCACCTGTTGAGGGAGCATCTGCATAACGAAGTATCCACTTATCCCCAAAAAAATATCTTATCAGATTTACATCATGGCTGGCCGCATTGATGAAACCTGCATAAGCTTCTCGGTAGCGTTCTGGTAACCAATCAGGTGAAGTTGGCCACGTTTCGAAACGTTGCGTTCGGCTTTCCTCTGGCCGTTTGTGAGATGGCGGCGTATGGGCATAACTCTTAGCAAAATCGTAAAACCGCGCATATTGTAATCGACCCAGTCGACCAGATACCCGCAAGTTGTCCACACATCTTTTCGCGGCCTGTATTCCGGCGTCATAACGCTTCATAAAGCCCACGATATAAGAAACATCATGGGCTTTCGCAGCCTGTACTTGGCGCTGTGCTTGCTCCAAAGTGAATGCCATCGGCTTTTCAGTTAGCACATTCTTTCCAGCATTCAATGCTTCAAGAACCAATGGCCCCACAGCTTGGCGTGGTGCAATAACTACGACGGTGCCTATTTTTTCATTATTGAGAATATCTTTGTGATCAGGAAACACCGTTTGGACGTCAATGACGTCACGCAAGTAGTCGACGAGAGATGGTCTAGATTCTGCCACGGCAGCAACGTGCACGTCGTGGTTTTCTTGATAGAACGGTAGGTGAGCGATCTGGCTGATCATGCCGCCGCCGATAATGCCTATAGTCAGTTTATCTGTCACGTTCGTTTGTTCTTTTTCTTGCCAATTTATTTTAGGCCAACATCCTGCATGGTTTTGATATTATAGTAGCGAATATCGTCCATAGGGTTAGGTAGGTTACCTTCTTTGAATGCCTTGACCAGATCTCTTACCGCATCATCTATGGTGAATTGGGGGGTGAATCCCAACTCTTTCTGCAATTTGGTTGAAGAGACATGGTAAGAACGGTTATCGTCTGTGGGTACAACCTCCAGTTCAACTTTACTATCCCCCAGATCAGTGTCTTCCTCTACTACCCTCTTCACAGTGTTTGCGATATTCATAACCGTATCATTGAAATAACCGCCATTGTACACACCACCATCAATCTGTTGAAGTGGCAAATCCATTAGGTGTACATAGAGGTTGGTCATGTCCTGAATATGAATATTAGGGCGCAGTTGGTCTCCGCCAAAAACACGGATTTTACGATTGACCAAGGCATGAGTTGTCAGGATATTTACGATTACATCCAGGCGTTGTCGTGGGGAATAACCACACACAGTCGCGGGCCTTATAATACATGTTGTAAAGCCAGGCTTTCGCTCTTCCTCGAGAATCTCTTCTGTCATTGCCTTAAAACGAGAATAGTCTGTAAGAGGCTCAAGCTCGAGGTCCTCAGTTACTTCCACACCTTCCTTGATACCATAAACACTCGATGAAGATGCATAAAGGAAGCGGTTTACACCCGCTTCTTTAGCGGCCCTGACAACCGGACGAAAACTATCTAGATTGATGGATTTGCCAAGCTCTGGGTTTAGTTCAAAGGAAGGGTCATTTGAAATACAAGCAAGGTGGATAACACTGTCGCATCCACTTAATGCCTTCTTCACGAGAGCTTCATGGCGTAAATCACCTTGGATCTGAATAAGCTTCGGATGGTTGCTGTATTCCCTGAAAATATCATGCCCATAAAGATATAGATCCAAGACAGTTACTGTGTACCCTTTGGTGAGTAGTTTAGGTACCAGAATAGCACCCACATAACCTGCTCCACCTATTACCAAGACATGATGATTGTCAGGCATTTTTGCTCCAGAATTCTCGTTCAAAATTGTCATTTTTTCCAACCAACTCCGCGATCAAGGACAGCATGAATGATTGTTTGATGTCCCAGTTCTACAAAGCCGTATTCGTGACTTTCTAGGAATATATTTGTATCGCCAATTTTGCGTAATGGGTTGTCTGTATCAAATCCGCTCAGGGTGTATACTGCGCAGCCCATCTGGCGAGCAATCTCACATCCATTAATAATGTCGGCGGAACGACCAGAACTGCTGATAGCAACCAGAATATCTCCATCTTGGCCATGAAATCCTATTTGACGTGAGAATACTTGGTCAAAATTATAATCGTTACCCAAACAGGTGAGGGCGGCACCATCGTTAAAAGCCAAAGCCCTGATGCCACCGCTATTGCAATAGTCGATAGCACTGTGACTGCAAATACCAGCGCTTCCACCATTGCCGATAAACATGACCTTGTTACCCCTACTGTGAGCGGCACACATATCCTCCCACATTTTATCTAGGGCTTCGGATATATCAAAGACATTACCGTCACTGGTAGTTACTATCGTAGCAGCGGTAATACGATGTAATGTCGACAGATAGTGTTCGAACCATCTCATAATTAATTGAACTTCTCATTAGTTGCTGAATTTATTTCATAAGAGTCATAATACTGCGCTGCAATTGCAGTTTTGTGATGCCTTTGCGGTGACCAACGATGCCGACTTTTAGGCTCCCCGCCACATTACCTGCAAACGCCGATATCTCATTGCCTGCTCCCACCGCAGCAAATAATGAGGCCATCACAAAAAAAGCATCCCCCGCCCCAATAGTATCAACGACACTGCGTTTGAAAGCTGGTATGTGCAATGGATCTCGATTGGCGGCATCAAAGGTAAAGCACCCATGCTTACCGTGTGTTACAATAATTCTGTTGGAATTGATAAGGCAGGGAAGAGTTTCAGAAACAATAGTACTCAGGCCAGAATGTTTATCCCGTGCAGCAAGTCGAGCCTCCATGGCATCAATACAAACCAAATCAGCACGGCGATACTTTGTGATCAGATTGTATCCTGTATTGGCACTGTTAGATTGCACATTGATCGCCAAAAAGGAGGCCTCGCGCTCCAACAGTTCAATTACATCAGGGTCCATGAAACCATGACCAAAGTCTAGTAGTATAACAAGATCAACGTCTCTGATTTTCTTGGTTAAATCTTTACGGAATTTTGTCCTAACATCTTCAGGAAGAGGCGAATCATCCATGTGATAAACTTCGAAGAGTTTGCGGACGTATGTCGGTTCGACGAAACGAATTTTGCGAGTAGTGGGGGCATTCGGGCGCTCGACAAGAGAGAGCTTAATGTTGTCGTCGAGGGATTCTCGTATGAAGCCTTGAAAACTGTCATTCTCTTTGCCGTTATCCTCGTTACCATCACCAACCAGGGCCATGACTTCAACTTCGGCACACATCGATGCAATGTGATTGGTCGCGGCTATCACTCCACCGGCAAAACGTTCGTAATTGGTAAAATGAGTTGCAAGGATATGCTCTTTTGCGGCCTTACCCATAGGAGCCACATATTGATATTCATCAATAATTGCTTCACCTAAGACCAATACCTTAAGTTTTGAAATGTCTTCAAAATACTGTTTTATTAGGGCCTCGCCATTATCACCCTTGAGCTTGTTGAGAAAAGCGCGGGCTGGTTTGTCGTGAAGGTTAAAATAGTTGTTCAGTAAATTGGAAGAGCTGAAAGTGACATCGTCAGTATAAATGACTTGGCCACCAAAACTCTCGACTAAATTTACTTCCATAGCTATCTTATTGGTTACATCGTCGCTGTGTTTGGCGTACTCTCCGCCTTTTACGTAAACATCAGGTTTTACCGTCTCGATACTGGGCCTTGCTGAGGTATCTTCAATAACAGCCACGTAATCGATAATGTCCATCGCGGCTAGCATTTCACTCCGTAATTCAGAAGGAAACACAGGGCGGTCCGGCCCTTTGTTAACAAAACTATCCCCCGTAATGGTTACGATAAGTATGTCACCGTGCTTTTTTGCAACTTCGAAATGACGTACGTGGCCAATGTGGATTAGATCGAAGACACCATGACACAGGACAACTTTTTGTTCTGTAGCATGGAGGTCCGAGCAAGCCTCTTCAAGTTCGGATAAGCTCTTCACTTTGCTCATCATAGTTCTTATTTTCCTAAATATTTGAACCAAGAGCGCGTCGCATCTTCGATGGAATCCTCCGTCCAAACAGGCGCATCGTGCCAATAGTTTATGTTTTCGAGCATTGTCTGGACACCATCTTCGAAAGATACCTTCGCGTGCCAGTTCAAAGCATTTTCTATCTTTGTGACATCAGCCCATGTGCAATCAGGCTCGCCGGGTCTTTTGGGAATATACACAGTATCCTTGGCGCCAAGAAGCTTTATAAGTCTGTTGACGCTGTAAGTATCTTTACTGCCGACATTGAAAAACTGGCCTGACAGGTCGCTTTCTGCAGCTGTAACAAAAGCATCTACGACATCTGTGACAAATGTGAAGTCACGCGTTTGTTCCCCATCACCCACGATTGTCAGAGGTTTTCCTGCGATCAGTTGTGCCAGAAACACACCGAAGACAGCACCGTACGTACCGCCTGTGCGAGCGCGGGGGCCGTAAACGTTAAACATACGCAATGAAATAGCAGGAAAATCGTATAACTGACTCCAATGCATGACCAACTCTTCACCCATAAATTTGGTCAGTGCATAGGGATACTGTGGATTGATCTTCGATGTTTCTACCGTGGGGTAACAATCAGGGATGCCATAGCAAGACGAAGACGCCGCATAGACAAATCGTTTTACATCTACTCGACGTGATTCCTGTAATACGTTGAAAGTACCATCAACATTTGAGCGAAAATAGGATTCTGGTGCTTCAATAGACGGAACGATGTCAGCAAGTGCTGCGAGATGAAATACCCTTTCAGCTCCTTCGAAAGTTCCTTTGATTTGTTCTTTCTCACCTATATCAGCTTTGACGACTTCAACTGTATCACCTAGAGCGTATTGCTCTAAATTACGGAGCGAGCCATTACTAAAGTTATCGATCACTCGAACCCGGCGTCCAGCTTTGACAAGACGATCAACCAGGTGGCTACCTATAAATCCTGCTCCTCCGGTTACAACATCCATAATATATGCCTTATATATTTTTTCGTCTGTCGACGATGAAATTAAATTAAAGTCAAAAGAAGGTATTGAATCTATCCAAATGATTTCTAGATAAATGCAATAGTGCCCGACAATAAAGTTGAAATCACTATTAGCAACAAAAAATCGTCATTTCCTACAGCTTTTGTTGGTAAGAAAAGCCCCTTTTATGCGAGCTTAATCCACCGTTATGATTTCCTGTTTGGAAGTTCTTTTAAACGGCCATAGAAAACTTGTATTGTGCTCTCTCTGCTGTTACCTGATCTATACCTTCCTATGATCCTGCCTATTGGATTAGGAGATGTGTACGTGGCAAATTCCTGCCGTTCCGTAATATTCGATGACTTTAAATGTTAATGAAATATGGTATGCCAAAGAAGAACAAATTATTGTTATGGTATTGGGGGCGTCGCGGAGGAGGTTCTCGTTATACTCTAGAATTAGCCCGAGCATTAAAATCAAGGGATGATATCGAATTATACATTAGCCTATCATCTAATAATGAATTGTTGGACAAGTTCCGTGATCTTGATGTGCCTCTCCATGTCGTTCGTACTTATAAGTCTAAATTTTCGTTTTTGATATCATTAACTCGACTGTGGCTCGTGCGTAGAGGTTTTTTCCACTACATCAAAAAGAATGGTATTGAGAGCGTGTTATCGCCCATGCCGCATTTATGGTCTCCATTTATTCTTTCTATTTTTAAGAAGTATAAAATATTTTTTATCAGTACTATCCACGATCCAAAACCACACCTTGGTGAGTATATCTCTTATCCTAAAGCTATGATTAAAAGAGAGATTAACGCTGCAAATCATGTTATTTGCTTGTCTGAATCTGTCGCAACAAGTTTACGAAATTTATATAACTATCCTCGCCACCAAGTGAGCGTATGTCCCCATGGGATTTTTTCATTTGGGCAGGATTTTACTGCCAATAAGTGGCCTGAAGAGAACCAAGTATTCCGGTTTTTATTCTTTGGTCGTATCCGACGTTACAAAGGCTTACCTTTATTATTAGAAGCATTTTCTAAACTAGTAAAAGAGGGTGCAAATGTGGAGTTGACAATCGCAGGCAATGGTAATGTTGAACCGTTTTCTCAACTTATGAAAACACCTGGGATAAAGGCACAAATACGTTGGATCGATGAAAGTGAGATTCCCGTTTTCTATGGTAATTGTCACGCTGTTGTACTGCCATATATAGCTGCATCACAGTCTGGGATTTGGGGGGATGCAGCAGCATTTCAAAAACCTTGTGTTGTTACTCCGATGGATGGCTTGGTTGAGCAGATAGAGGATGGCGTTACCGGAGTGATTGCGGAAGAGGTAACAGTTAAGAAATATGCAGATTCCATGCAGCGTATAATGGAGCCAGGGCTCTATAAGAAGCTGGTCCAGAATCTCAAAAAATTAGATCAAAGCGAAGAATGGGATAGTGCGGCTAGTAAAATCGCCCAACTCTTGTGACTTAAGATGGGGTTGAAGACATTCATACACAGTTATTTATGGCCACTTTTACCTCGCTCAATTCGTCGAAGAGCGTTATTTTCTCTGATGCGCTGGTTGGCGCCTCGCGCGGTTAATTTTGATGTTTCAAATGATGATCCCGTTTATGTCGTTGGCTACTTTTCTACAGCCAGTGGTTTGGGGCGATCAGCACGTTTGTGTCTAAATGATATTCGTCATCAGGGCCGAGTAGTCAGTGGCGTCGATATTGCTTCGGCAATGATGCAGCCACCTGATTTGGTCATTCCAAGGGACATCTTGTCGTCTTCCGGGAGGAATTTACCTGAAGGTCCTGGGCTTGTCGTAATGCATGTGAACGCACCACTTATGGCTTGGGCCAACCATATTCTTGGCCGTCGGTTTTTATCAAATAAACGCATAGTTGGATACTGGGCATGGGAACTGCCCAAATTGCCACAAGATTGGCTAGCAGGTTTTGCTTATGTCGATGAAATATGGGTGCCGAGCAAATTCGTTCGAGATGCAGTGATAGAACATACCGAGAAACCAGTTAAGGTCGTGCCACATCGGCTACACTCCATTGATCAATCACCACGGAAGTTTGCTCAAGACGGAGTTGTAAGAGCCCTGACATCGCTTAATGTCGCTTCAGGGTTTACAAGGAAAAACCCGCTTGGTGCTATCCATGCTTTTCAGTCGGCATTTGGCCATAATCCAAAAGCCGAATTGATAGTTAAGCTGATAAATACGAAAACATATCCGTCTGGGCTTTCTGCTATCCAAGAGATAGTGGACGGTTGGTCAAATATTCGAATTGTCGAATCGATTATGACCGAAGCTGAGGCCCTCGAGTTATATAATCACTCCGATATATATCTATCCCTACACCGGTCAGAGGGATTTGGATTACCCTTGCTTGAAGCCATGGAAAAGGGTCTTCACGTAATAGCTACGAACTGGTCAGGGAATGTCGATTTTATGGTCGGCCCTCGTTGCCACCTTGTCCCTTTTAACATGATTCCAGCACATGATCCACAAGACACCTATAACCATACAGATATGTTATGGGCTGATCCCGCCGTCGAGTCTGCAGCGCAGATTCTCAGAAATATTGCTTCGTCTAGTAAGAATTAAGCTATTTGCTCAAGCGGTAGGGAATCGCGCATAACAGCTACGGTCGGTGAAATGCGGTAACCAGGCAGGGAAATACCTAAATAGTCGGCAATTGGTGGAGCGTTATCCGTAGCGGTTCTGAGACATGTGGCAGTTTTTGCAGCAAGTTTTTGAAAGGCTTTTTGCTCTTTGGTCATCTCAAGCCCCGGAGACTTGACCCATATGATCATGTCCTTGACTGCTGCGAGGATCTCCTCTGGCGTACAGTTAACGAAAGAGACACCAAGATATTGAAATTGATGAAGGTTTTCCAACTGAAACATTTTTTTATCAAAAAAATCTTTAAATGTCAGTTCCTGTGAATGGCCATTTTCATCAGTATGTTCAAAGCGTTTGAAACAAGCCATTTCCCGGACGGCAGGTAAGAGTGTGTAGCTAAAGACTGCATTCACTGACAGTACCGGCACACCTAGTGCACGCGCATAAGAACATGGGCCTGATTGTGAGCCGATCATAAAAGACGACTGCTTAATGAAAAATGCATCCAAGGCATTCTCATAACCATCCATAAATGGAAGTTCAAAATAAGCTGGGTCATTAATATCCATGCGAGGCATTTCGCCATCCCCGAGCCTCACCACTTGATAACCAGATTTTAGAAGGTGAAGAATCGCAAGTTTATAGTCGCCGATCGGTGAATTACGAAACTCTTGTTTGGTAATCGCATGATACCCATGGTCTCGTGCATGCAGAGTGAGGATCGGGCGAGTCAGGTCGATACCTGATGCTTCGCAAAATGCTTCTCCCATTATCTTCTGACGCACGGGCAAACCTAGATGCCAAGCATTATGAACAAAGGCATTGTCTGATGAGATCGTTCGCAGGCTGACCTCACGCAGGAGGCTCCAATAATTCTCGATGGTGATTTCCAGTTGCCCAAGGTTTAACTGGCCCATCGACATCCAGGATAAGTTCAACAGTATTTCGTCATTGGTGGCTAGGTATTCGCCATATTGTTGTATGATTTCCACACAAGCTCGTGTGCCAGGGGTGTAGCTATCTAGATCTCCACCTATGAAATATATTCGATCATATCGCTCGCGATAAAGAGCCAAATAGTGATATGGGTCTAGGATAGCGTGCCCAAGTGCCGTCGGAGCGTGTAAGAAAAATACACCTATACGTTCTTTTTTACCGCTTAGGCTGTGCTCTAAAAATATGGGGGCCTGATCAGATAATAGTTGGCGGATCAGGCGACTTTTTATATGAGAAAGCACTCCATTGCTCAAATCTTTATCGTATGGAGTCAAGTTGAATTGGTGGCCAAAATGCCACAAGGCAAGGGCATGATTCAAGCACATGCCAGAGGCATAGGCTGAGCGTAGGAAATCACCATTTGTGATCGAGAACCTATGCAGGTGTGAATCCTTGTCCGCTTGTGTTAGCTGAAAACACCAATCACATGTTTTTTGAAAATTTCCTATTTCATAAAGGGCGTAGCGATAAGCGTATTGTACACTAACGCGTTCAAGCTGAGGCTTGGCTTGTGATGTTTCAAGTACCTGAACAACTTTACGGTATTCATGGCAGGTGATGAGCAGGAGGACATAGGCCTCAAGAACTGCTCCACTTCGATGCTTCAAGTATCGTAACTCTGCGGTCTTGATTATTTTTTTTACAGAAGATGTGTCTTGCCTCAGAAGCTTGATTAAGCCCCGTGTTAGAAAAGGTCTTTCAAAAGCAACCGAAGCGCTGTCGATCGATAAAACCAAGAGGCAAATATGTTGCCCCAACCATGTTGACAAAATCCATCGCAATAAGGGGTAAATAGAATTTGTAAGCTTAAGTATTTTAACCAAATTGATGGCGAATTTAGAGCGGTGATCGGATTTTTTTGTATTCTGCACCGCTTGCATAATGGTTTTTCTTCATCTTCCTAAGGTGAATCTATGCATAAATCCTGTGACATTGCCAAGGACTAGAGACTTCGATATGAAATACGATAATGATCAGCCTTCTGCAATTTTAAAATTGTTGTAGTAAGTTGAAAGATTGAATCTTGATACAAAGAATTTTTTTTCTATTTTAAGTGATTTTGTGAGATGAGAAAATTTATTGCTGACAATGTTTCAATAGTTGTTCCAAACTATAATCACGCGGAGCAGATGAAAGTTTCTATTCGTGCGATTGTTGAGCAATCTACGTCTGCTGCAGAAATTATAATTGTTGATGATGCTTCAACGGATCACAGCTTACAGGTGATAGAAGAATTTTCTAAAGTTAATTCTAATATTAAGGTTTTGAAAAATAATATAAATCGGGGAGTTTCTTCCGCTGTGTTAAGGGGCATCAAAGCTGCCCAGAGTAAATATATTATTATGGCAAGCGCAGACGAAAGAATTGAACCTGATATGGTGGAAACACTGGTGAAGACGATGTCTCAGTTTCCTGAAGCTAAGCTAGCAATTTCTAATTATGCAGAATGGTACCCTGATCAAGAGAAAGTGGTCATCCACGGTCCTGAGGACGAATTGGGTATGTGGTATCTCACCCAGGAAACGACTGTTCATCTTTCACCAGAATGCATTCACCGTCTTCTCGCCAAAGGGTCAATAGCGTTGCAAGCCACAACTGCGATCTTTGAACGCAAAGCACTGATTGACATTGGTGTATATGACAGTAATTTACGTTGGCTAGGAGATTGGTTTGTAATGCATGCCTTGGCTTTTCGCTTTGGTGTTGTCGTGGTTCCTAAAACACTGGCCGTGTTTCGCCGTGAAACTCAATCCTATTCTGCATCTGGGATGCTAAACCGGCAGGCTCAGACACAGGTTTTAGAAAATCTCTTTTCGAAGTTGTCCAAGCCAGAATTCCGGGATATCGGTGATGCTCTAATACGTTCCCCAGCAGCGATGTCACCATTTATGAATTCTGTAATTCGCTTTGCTTTCAGCAACATATTACGGAGTCAAATAAGCCGGGCTACCATCCGGTGGTGGCTGGGGCAAGTTGCGATTGGTCGGCGTCCTGGGTTTTTACGAAAACTTGTCTATGGTAGTGCGCAAAAGCAGACAACAAGACAGGTGTCAGGTTAATGGGTAAATGCCTCGTCTGTAGTCATTCGAAGGTTACCTGTCAACTTGAGCTAGGAGCTCATCCTGTTTCTAATCACTTTGCTGCGACGGCCTCAAAAAGCAATAAATTGTATGACATTGATCTCGGGATATGTCCTCAGTGTGGCACAATTCAGTTATTTCAACCCTTGCCATATGAAGCTCTGGTTTCGCCATATGACTGGTTCACCTATCGTGAACCCGAGGGGCACCTTGATGATCTTGTTGCGAAGGTTATGTCCTTACTGGGTATCCATCATAGCTCACGGATACTTGGTATCAGTACAAAGGATGAAAGTACTATAGAGCGGTTTTCCAAGCTCGGATTTACCAAGACTTCGGTTCTAAATGCGAGTGTGGATCTTGGCATTGTAACACGTAATGCTGGTGTGGAAAGTGTGCAACATCACCTGAATAATGAATGTGCATACAACTGGGTGACAGAGACGGGCAGAAGCGATGTTGTGATTGCACGACATATCCTCGAGCATGCAGAAGATGTCCATGGTTTTATTTCTGCTCTGACCACATTGCTGGTTGATGATGGTTATATAGTAATCGAGGTGCCCGACTGTTTGGCCAATCTTGAGCGTCAGGATATCACAATGGTCTGGGAAGAGCACACTGTCTATTTTACTCCTGATTCCTTTCGCAATTTATTTGCAGAAATTGGATTGGATGTAATCCTATATGAAAACTATCCACAGTCCTTTGAAAATTGTCTTGTTGTGATTGGACGTAAACGTCCTGTAAAGACTCAAAAAATTGACCAAACGTTAGTTTCGTCATCAAGCGCCCTTGATGTGTTCCATGAATATGTCAATAGCTTTACGAACTGGCGTGAGAAGTACAGGTCCTATCTTGAGCAGTATATAAATCAAGGTGGGAAAGTGGCTCTTTATGGAGCAGGCCATCTGAGTTGTGCTTTTGTTAATTATTATGGATTGGCAGATCTTGTATCTTTTGTCATTGATGACACGCCTGAAAAACAGGGGTTGTTTCTGAGTGGTAGTAATTTATCTATCGTTTCATCTGAATTTTTGATAACGGAAGAAATCACGTTGTGTTTGATGGGACTTTCTCCTGATATTGAAGATAAAGTGATAGCAAAAAATGCTTCGTTCTTCAGGGCGGGAGGAGAGTTCTTATCTATTTTTGTTGCCAGTAAACGCTCAATCCGTTCCGCGATGCAGAGTGTTTAAACATACGTTAATTCGATGATATTGGATATAGATTATACTATCAAGAAGACAGCAGCTATTTAAGTAGTTGGCTTGTTGGAGATCCATTACCCGGAAGGTTTTTATGCGCAGATGCCCATTCTTGCATCGCACGCTCCATTTCGCGTTTATAGACCTTACCCTCTTCAATAGCATAAGGGAGTGGCGCCCATGGAGCATTTTCTGTCATTTCTGGGTCGAACGGGCCGATTGTGTTTTCTACAAATATCAGCCATTCATCATGAATTAATAGGCTATGGTATTGTTGTTGTGGCATCCGGTAGAAAAACAAGCGCCCACTGTTGTGCGGGCCCATAGGAAGAATGTCGGTTACATTTCCATTTTCATCAAATAGAATTGTGTCAGCATGTCCTTCAAGCACCAGAAATGTTTCAGTCTTATCTATATGCCGATGAGGCGGGACATAGGTATCTTTATGGCTAACGATCAGCATATCTTGTTGCAAAGCATCAGACCCAGGGTGAGCGCACAAACGGGCACGTTTTAGCGGGGATGCTGCAGCTTCTTTCTTAAGGAGCGTGAGGATTGTATCATCGACGGAGACTAGCTCCTGGTTGGTGTAAAAAACACCCGGAGCAACAGCATGAAGCATTTTGTCTGTGATGCGTGTCATAATGGTGCCTTTTGATTTAGATAGTTCTAAAAATAGAAAATTCGTTATTAAATTGTCGCTGTTATGAGATCTAATAAGCTAGATGCACCAAAAATTATAGGCTAGCTCAATCACTTTCAATGAATTCTTAATTAGTCTTTCTACTGTAAATATCGTCCAGACGGACAATATCATCCTCACTCAATAAGTTTCCAGTCTGAACTTCAATGAGAATAAGCGCTGTGGGGCCTGTGTTTTCCAAGCGATGGATTGAACCCGTGGGTAAATAGGTTGATTCGTTAGCTCCAAGATCAAATATTTTTTTATCGTTTGTTACTCGAGCACTACCTGACACAACCACCCAATGTTCCGCTCTGTGGTTGTGATATTGCAATGACAATCGTGCACCTGATTTTACCACAATGCGTTTAACAAGATAGCCTTCTCCTAAATCAAGATTGCGATAACTGCCCCAAGGGCGGTGAATGGTACGAGTTATCAAGTGGTTTTCTTTACCGTCTAGCTTCAAATGATCAACGAGGCCCCTTACTTTTTCTGCCTGGTCTCTGGTGGTAACAAGAACGGCTCCGTCATTGACCACAACCAATAGATCTTCAACTCCAATCATTGTGGCAATACCAGTATCATCGTTCCAAGCAAGAGAGCGGGAGCAGTCAATCATGACAGTCTCACCAAGACTTACATTTCCATCGGTATCTTTCTCGGATGCCTCCCAAAGTGAGCCCCATGATCCAACATCGTTCCAGTCCATATCTACTGGGATAACAGCTGCTTGATGTGTCTTTTCCATTACTGTGATATCGAACGATTGAGAGGGTAGGGCCGAAAAGGAGTTCTCGTCAAATCGGATGAAATCTAAATCGGTAACGCTGTGGTTTACTGCGTTGATTGCGTTATCTGTAAAAACCGGGTCTAGTTCCTTGATGATTTCTAACAATGTCGCCGCCTGGAACAAAAACATTCCAGAATTCCAGCTATAGCTCCCTTTCTTAAGGTATTCGATGGCTGTTTGATAATCGGGCTTTTCGTGGAATTGAGTAACGGACATGACATGCCCATCTTCATCAATAGCTTCACCTTGTTCAATATATCCATAACCCGTGATTGGTCTGGAAGCCTTAATCCCAAATGTAACGATCCTTCCACTGGCAGCTGTAGATTGGGCTCGATCTATAGCTTTATAGAGTGCATCTCTATTTTTTATAGAATGATCTGATGGCATAACCAGAATAAGCGCGTCTGGGTCCTCGCGATACACCGAATAAGTAGCCGTGATAATTGCTGCGGCTGTATTGCGTGCTACAGGCTCGAGCAATATCGCGCGAGGTTTAATGCCAGATTCAGCAAAGCTTTCTCCCACTAAAAAGCGATGATCCACATTGCACACAATTGTTGGTGCCTTAAATTGTGATGTGGCCACTCGATCAGCAGTCTCAACGATCATTGGTTTATTTGAAGAAAGAGATAGAAATTGCTTCGGTCGACTAATTCTAGATACTGGCCAGAGACGGTTTCCCGAGCCACCAGAGAGGATTACTGGATATATCAATTACTTAACCAAAAAGAAAGTTGTTGAGAACATAATTTGTACTGTTTTTTTTGTACTAAAGGCAAACAAACAATCACTGGTAAAAATGAATAATTAACTGTAGTAGTCGCGACTTGATCTGACAGTTAACCGTTTTGTTGGCGTTATCTGTCA
>CAJXUS010000068.1 GCA_913060675.1 uncultured Rhodospirillales bacterium | reverse complement strand
CTATCCTCTTCGTCGGCAGCGTCAGATGTGTATAAGAGACAGGTCTGATACGTTGGACCTAAATCTTGGGAGAAGTACTATGGGAGTATTTATTAAGAAGGTCACGTTAACAGCCGCGGCAGCTGTTACCGCTTTTTCATTCTCTGTTTCTGCTTTGGCTTCAGACACTATTAAAATCGCCTTGGGTGATGTCGCTTCGGTTGAAACACTTGCTATGTTAGTCGCACTTGAGCGCGCAAAAGAAAATGGGTTGAATTATGAACTAACCACATTTGCAAAAGAGAACTTGGCTATTCAGGCCATTATAAGTGGACAGATGGATATCGGTATTGGGTCGCCCTACTCCGTAATACAGAAGACCAACGTCCCTATCCGTAATTTTTTCCAAATTTCAAAATTGGTTTTCTTCCCCGTAGCTGAAAATAAATACGCCACTTGGAAAGATTTGGATGGGGAACCCTTTACATTTCATGCTCGCGGTACCGGCACTGAAGCGATCGGCAATATAATTGCAAAACGAGAGAATATCTCTTTTGGAACGAGGTCTTATGTACCAGGTTCTGAAAACCGCATTGTTGCGATGATGAAAGGTCAAATTAACGCGACCATAGTTGATCTTTCTAACAAGAATATTCTCATGTCTAAGGCCGGAGATCGTTTTCATGTACTTCCAAGTCTGGGGGGAGCAGCAAGTGACGAAATATTGTTTGCAAATCAGAATTGGATCGATAGCAACAAAGAGAATGTGTCTATCCTTGTCGAGGCTCTTTTAACGACTTGGAGAGAGATGAATAAGGATCCAAGCATCATCGATAAGGAGCGTAAGCGGTTTAACCTTTTGTCAGACCTTCCCGCTGAGCTCCTTCAAGAAGTAGATGCTTATTATATTGAAGCCGTAGAAGGTGGTTTATTCGACCCTAATGGTGGTGGCGTAGATGCCGCAAAATCAGATTTTGATTTTTATGTAAAAGCTGGTCAGTTGAAAGGTCCTGCAGGGAGCCTGAAAATAGAAGACTATTGGGCAATGGCACCTCTTGAGGCCGCGATATCCAAAGCAGGTAACTAGGATCCCTTAACTGGGAGCTGGTGTACCTTCCACCCATCAGCTCCTTCTTTTTTTGAAATTCATAGTGAGAACGCAAGTTATGGTAAATTTCTTCTTGCATTCGAGAACCTTAAAACTGCTGTCTTTTATTCTTGTTTTTGGCGGATGGGAATACGCAGGACGTATACCCGTGAGTCCAGCGTTTCCAACATTTTTACAAACAATGGAAGCCTTTTGGCAACTTATGGCAGACGGTTCTTTTTTCAAGTCTTACCCCGAGACCCTTAAGCCACTTGCCCTTGGGTTAATTATCTCAGGATTTTTAGGCGTCAGTTGTGGTGTATGGATGGGGCTTAATCGAAAAGCTGAATGGTTCGGATCACCAGTTTTTATTGTTATGCAATCAGCTCCCTTAGCAGCACTTATTCCCTTGCTCGTAATGGCATATGGAATTGGGTTAACGTCTAAAGTCCTTGTTGTTTGTATTATGGCTATGCCCGTAATCGTACTGAATTCTTTTAATGCAGTAAAACATACCCCCTACGCCTTGAAAGAAATGGGAACATCATTTCTCGGCACAAAATGGGACATCATTTTTAAAATAATTCTGCCCTCAGCCAGCCCTGTTATTTTTGTTGGTTTACGGCTTGGTGCTTCAGCTGGTTTTATCGGTGCGATCTTATCCGAATTGCTCATTACACCAACAGGTATTGGTGATTTAATCACCTATAACCAGTCCATTGCCGAATATCCAAAAATGTACGCGGCTATCTTTTCCATCATCGTCCTTGCTGTTGCGTTTCTAGAGTTTCTAGAGCGGCTAGAGCACACGTTATTCCGGCCAGACACCTGCAGGTACCGGCCAAATAAAGGAGTAAACTCATGAATGCTACCGCCGAACTAGCTGTTAAAAGCGAAACATCATTAGGCAAAGCCTCTAAAGCTATTAAGCAACATTCTTCAGAAAACCAACCTGCTGTTTCGGTCAGAGGAGTGTCCAAAATTTACCCCGGTGGGGTTCAGGCTTTAAATGATATGAGCTTAGACTTCCCCAAGGGAGAGCTCACGTCTCTTCTTGGGCCATCTGGTTGTGGAAAAACGACACTTCTAAAAATCATTGCGGGCCTTTTACCTGCATCTGATGGCGAAGTGTTCGTAAATGGTAAACCTGTTAATGAACCCGGCGTAGATCGCGCGTTCGTATTTCAGGACTTCGCCCTCATGCCTTGGGCCACGGTCATTCGTAATGTAGCGTTCGGTTTAGAACTTCGAGGTGTTGCAAAATCGGAACGCGAAGCCATCGCAGAGAAATACATCACGGAAGTCGGTCTCAAAGGATTTGAATACAGCTTTCCACACGAGTTATCTGGCGGTATGCGCCAAAGGGTGGGGTTGGCACGGGCGCTCAGTGTCGATGCTGATGTTCTGCTTATGGACGAACCTTTTTCTGCGGTTGACGAGCAAACCCGTCGGAAATTCCAAGAAGACTTAATAAAGTTGGTTGAGGTCGAAAAAAAAACCTTCATCTTTGTCACACACTCAATTGAAGAAGCCGTTTATGTCTCTGACAAAATTGCGCTCCTTCTCCCTCGTCCCAGTCGGGTATCAGAAATCATCGAACCCAAAATAGATCGCACAATTGATGCAGATGCCATGCGTCGTGATGCGGGTTATCTAGATACGGTTGAAAGTATTTGGCGGTCTCTACGGACCTACGTTGAGTAAGAGGAGTTAGTCATGAAAATTTGCGGTTTCAATCTTCCCATGATGTCTTCTCTTATCATCTGGGCCATGCTTTGGGAAATAGTCGGACAGCTAGAGCTTACTTTCCTGTTACCTCCCCTTACATCTGTATTCGAAAAAATGTGGGAGATTATCCCCACGGCATCCTTTCTTTCCGCGTTAGGAGAAACGGGACGTGCCTTCATCATTGGTACATTTGCAGCAATTGTTATCGGCGTACCAACTGGGGTGCTGATGGGACAATCTATTGTTATTGACCGCCTGTTACTCCCTTGGGTGAATATGTTTCTAAGTGCGCCTTTAACAGCACTTGTACCTGTACTTATGATCCTCTTTGGTATCGGGGAACGGACCGTCATTATCACCACAACTTTGTTTGCCGTCTGGATTATTGTCCTCGATGCGAGAGCGGGCGTTAAGCAAATAAATCCTTCACTAGTCGAAATGGCCAAATCCTACGGGGCTTCACGTTGGACAGCATTCCACAAAATCTATGTTTGGGCTGCTTTACCAGAAATCCTTGCAGGAATTAGGATTGGCCTTATTCGAGCAGTTAAAGGCGTCATAATTGGGCAACTCTTAGTCTCAATCGTTGGATTTGGGCGCTTGTTTGAACTCTATTCAGCCAACTTCCTAATGGAACATTTTTGGGCTTTGCTTCTCGTATTATTCTTCTTCGCTTTCATTCTGGCCGAAGGATTAGCTGCTCTGGAAAGACGCGTAGAGTATTACGCTTCAAGCAGGTCTTAACAGATAAATAATAAAACAAAATCAATCATATACACATTTATACTCATTTTATAAAAAGGAAATGAAATGACTAACTATGCTATCACTCCACCGAAACAAACCTCAGCCCCTATCGAGGGAAGTGACGAAGTATTCCCTATTCGTCGGATCTATTGCATCGGTCGTAACTACGCAGAACATACAATCGAAATGGGGCATGATCCCGACCGTGAAGATCCCTTCTTCTTTCAAAAAAACCCAGACAATATTGATGTGTCCGGAAAATTTCCATATCCACCAAAATCCAGCAATGTCCATCACGAGCTTGAATTGGTTGTGGCATTAAAAAGCGGGGGACGAGATATCAAGCAGGAGAATGCCATGGACCATGTATTTGGGTATGCAGTTGGTCTTGATATGACACGTCGTGACCTACAGGGCATATCCAAAAAAAACGGCCGGCCATGGGAAATAGGTAAAGCCTTTGAAAATTCTGCACCAATGGGTCCAATCGTACCTGCTTCAAAAAGTACGAACCCTGATGCAGGTCGTATTGAATTGAAAGTTAACGGAGACACTCGTCAACAGGGTAATCTCAACCAGATGATTTGGAAAGTGTCCGAAATGATTTCTTATCTTTCTGAGTATTATGAAATTGCTGCTGGTGATCTCATAATGTCTGGCACACCAGCTGGAGTAGGCCCCGTTGTCAAAGGAGATGTAATGGTTGGCACTGTAGAAGGCGTTGGTGAACTTTCCATCACCGTCGTTTAACCTGATAAAGAGTGCGTTGATTATGATTGAAACAATAGCAGTAGATCCTGTGTTCTTTGCAAGTTTTGCCGCCGCATTGGTATTTACGGGTGCAATAGCTGGTGTTTTGGCAGGTTTGCTTGGTGTTGGTGGCGGGATAGTTATTGTACCTGTATTATTTTTACTCTTTCCGTTTGTCGGAGTGGAAAGCTCTGTGCTTATGCATTTAGCTGTGGGAACTTCCTTGGCCACGATCATTCCAACTTCGATCATATCAGCGCGCTCTCATCACAAGCTTGGTGGGGTAGATTTTGAATTACTAAAATCATGGGCCCCTCTCATCTTCATTGGCGTATTATTTGGCAGTTTTGTTGGCGCTGTGGTCAAAGGAGAAGTTTTGACTTTGATCTTTGCAATCGTTGCCATCATCGTGGCGGTCAACATGGCCTTTCGTAAGGAAGGAATGACCTTGGCCGATGAATTACCCACGGGAATAATACGCCACAGTCTGGGTCTATTGGTTGGGTCATTCTCTGTGGTTATGGGGATTGGAGGCGGGACACTTAGTGTTCCTATTTTGACTGTTTTTAATTATCCCATTCGCCGTGCAGTTGGGACCGCCTCAGCGATTGGTTTAATCATCGCCCTACCAGGGGCAATATCCTTTATATTAAGTGGATTGGGTAACCCTGACCTACCTATTGGAAGTGTGGGGTATGCAAATTTTATTGGATTTACCTTAATTGTTCCCTCCACCATGTTAATGGCCCCTATTGGCGCAAAAATTGCCCACAGTATCAACCCGGCGCGTCTTCGTTTAGCCTTTTCATTTTTCTTATTACTGACTTCTTTACGTATGTTTTATAGTTTAATTTCAGCTATATAGGTAAAATAAACTATGGGAAATACTTTAGATAACTCGTTTAAGTTCCGTTCTTTATAAAACTTCTCAAGAACTGTTATTCAATGGAGAAAGAATTGAAGTGGCACCATATGTGGAAGTCATTTCAACAAACAGAGCGGTAAAATTTTGAACTCATTAATTCTGAAACTCACCGCTCTGCCGAGATAATATCGATTATTTATACGACAACCAAACTTTCCTGATCAAGCAAGGATTGAAGTGCAAGAAATTCTGAACCGCCCGCAAGCAAATCATAGTTTTGCAACTCAATCGACATGCCGGCAATACTTGGATCGGAACCATCGGAATCAACCAGTATTGTCGTATTTGCACCGTCATAAGAAACATGCAGGTAGTTCTCAAGCGCAGCAGAAAGTTCGGCATTGTCACTGGCGGCGGCTAGACTACCGTCATCATCCAGAAGTGCGCTCAGATCTATGATATCTCCTTCTGCCGTATTGAAATCTACGATGGTATCAACATCCTGCCCATCTGGGGTAAACATAAAGGTATCTGCTCCCGCACCACCGTTGAGTGAATTATATCCGGCCCCGCCAAAGAGTAGATCATCTCCCACACCGCCAAACAGTAAGTCATCACCTTCTTCGCCGTAGAGTTGATCCATACCACTTGCACCACTGAGATTATCATCACCGGTACCGCCATTGAGACGGTCGCTATCGGCACCTCCGTTTAGAACATCACTCCCCTCGCCACCAAAAAGCTGATCTGCACCATCTCCACCCAGAAGAAAATCAGTACCTTCGTCTCCGAGGAGAATATCCTGACCAGAACCACCCTCTATCCAATCACCTTGCTGGCCACCTGAAATATGATCATTGCCTGATCCTCCATAAAGGAAATCTTCGCCCCAACCACCTTCTAGAGTATCATTTCCCTCATCACCGTGAAGGGTATCAGCACCTTGATCACCCTGGAGTAAATCCACACCTTCACCGCCTTCAAGGGTGTCATCACCCTGAGCACCAAAGAGCCAATCATCACCACTATTACCAAAAAGATGATCGTGACCGACTTGACCGTCCATTGTATCATTCCCATCACCTCCATAGAGCTGATCATCGCCCCAAGAGCCATAAAGACTATCATTCCCGGCTTCGCCATAAAGCACATCATTCCAATCGCCGCCATCGAGAACATCGTTACCATTACCACCATAGAGTTCGTCTTCTTGGTTTCCTCCGAAAATAAAGTCATCACCATCGTAACCGTATAGGCGATCCTCACCATCGTTTCCCTCAAGGTTATCATCTCCCGAACCACCATAGAGTTGATCCTGGCCATCTCCCCCAAATAGGAAGTCGTCACCCGCTCCACCATCGAGAATATCGGCTCCGGCTTCTCCATAAATAGTATCGTCATCACTTTCGCCGCTGAGGAAATCAGCGCCATCTCCACCATTAAGTTCGTCCTCACCAACGCCGCCATAGAGGGCGTCACCACCTTCGTGGCCAAAGAGAGTATCATCACCCACACCGCCCAAAAGCGTATCGTTACCCTCGTTTCCATAGAGTGTATCGGCCCCATCCTCGCCATAGAGGTGGTCATCACCGGTTTCACCCAACAACCAGTCAACACCTGCTCCACCATAGAGCCTGTCCCGACCATCACCGCCAAAAAGCGTATCCCCATCATTCCCACCATAAAGGCGATCACTGTCTGCACCACCCACGAGCGTATCAATACCATCGCCGCCGATTAGGGTGTCGCTGCCTTCGTTGCCAAAAATCCAGTCCCCACCTGTGCCGCCGTCAAGGGTGTCATTACCTATTCCACCACTTAGAAAATCGGGATCTGCTTCGCCATAGAGTTCATCATTACCATTCCCTCCATAAAGCGCATCAATACCAGCCCCGCCATAGAGTGTGTCATTTCCATCTTCACCTTCGAGTTGGTCATCACCATCTTCGCCATGAAGTTCATCATTATCAGCGCGGCCAAAAAGCTCATCGTTCCCAGTCCCACCAAAGAGGACATCTTCTCCATTACCACCATCGAGACCATCATCGCCTGCATTGCCATAAAGGTGGTCATTACCATTAGATCCAGAGAGGAGGTCAGCGCCATTGCCGCCGTAAAGACGATCATCGCCATCTCCTCCCCACAAAAAATCATCACCGTCATTGCCATAAAGACTGTCGTCACCATCCCCGCCGTCGAGACTATCATCACCATTCCCCCCTCTAAGTTGGTCGCGTCCCGCCGCACCAAAGAGAGTATCGTCACCTTCCCCGCCGGAAAGAGTGTCATTACCGTTACCACCATTGAGAAAATCCACACCGCTGCCTCCCGAGAGATAGTCGCTACCGTCACCTCCTAAAAGCTGGTCAGCGCCATTGCCACCGTAGAGACGATCCTGCCCATCTCCACCATACAGCCTATCGTTACCGTCCTCTCCGTAAAGGCGATCATCGCCATCTTCACCATAGAGGTCGTCATCGCCGTGATATCCATAGATGCGATCGTTTCCGTCGCCGCCATAAATTTCATCATCTTCGTCTGTGCCAATAATGGTATCGTCACCAGGCGTACCAAAGAGAGCAGCAAGAACAAAGTCGTTTGCGCCCAACACAAATTTTTTGAAAGTTTCTACACTCATTTTAAGCTCCATTATTCAGTTACAACTAATCTTGGTTTCTGATTAGACGTAACCCGGAGCATAAAGGTTCAAATTTAATTCAACTGAATGTTGTAATTGCGATTGGGATACAAATATTAGGCTATATTCTCTTCCAAAGAACAAAACCGACCACGGCTCAGTTTCTTTTCATTCGGTCTATCCTGTGGGAAGAAAACTTTGTCCATAATCACATTTATATTGAACACGAAAACTAACTGAGGGAGAATCAGGATCACCAATAAGCTGTAGGATCGCACTCGCGGCCACTGTCGAGTATAGGCCGTTATCCTGCATCTGCTTCGGACAGTAAATTACCGGGGTGCTACAAACAAACCAATCCGTCCATCTTTTCATTCCATTAACAAGGGGGCGAACATTTTCACCTACCTTGTTAAAACCTGCCGCACATCTCGTGTTAAAAGGAACTTGAAATGAAGGTTTTGTTCGTGGTGTTTGACCAGCGGGGTTCACTCGCAGCGACTGGCTCTGCTGTTTCATTAGGGTCTGGCTATTTACCTGATATGAAACACTTACTGATCCTATAACAATCGTTGCTGTTAAAAAGACAGTAGATAGAACGGCTATGAATTTTTTCATTATTTCTCTCCAAAAATGATTTGATAGCAGTTAGTAGGAGAGAGAATGAAAAGGTTCAGTTTTTTACTTGCCAGTAGGGTTGTAATTGAAAGGAGAAAACAGCATCAGATACATGTAAATGTCATATAAAACTCAGCAATCATTGGGAGCCTGAACGACCCCCCAACCAAAATACTTATCTGGTCCGGTAGGGCCCAAATCTATCGCAAGTCGGGATAGTTCATAAGAAAGCTGTTCGCGGGCCGAACTATGGTCCTGGTCCTGCCATAGACGTTCTTTATTCTGGCTCAGGATCATCGTAGCTGTCGCCACTACAAAAGGCGTTGCGTATGACGTCCCAGATCGATAGCTCCCTCCACCACCAGCTTTTGCAAGCCAAATATCAACACCCGGTGCAGAAAAACTCACATGATTACCGGTCGTTGCATTTTTATAGAGTGCCATTTCAGAATCAACAGCAGTAATGCCAATGACATATTCACTGGCAGCAGGATAAGGAGGAGAAGCATCACGCCCACCGTTCCCGGCAGCTGCGAAAAGGAATGTCCCCTGATTGGCCGTGGCAAACAATCCTGTGTTCAAAACAGTATTCATCTCGCCCTCTAATGAGAGATTGATCAGAGATACCCCTCGAAGTGCCATCCAATTTAGCCCACGAAGAATGGCTGTTGTTTTGGCAATTGCTCCATTAGGCGTGTATTCCATGACATCAGCAGCGAACAAGGGGTTTTGAGGTAGTAGTCCTTTAAAACCATCGTCTGTAACTTGGCCCTTTAATAACACAGCTAAGGCTGTGCCATGATCACTTGGAATTATTTTCCCTGATACGGAATTGGTCGAAGATGAGCCAGCGATCCTGATGAGGTGTATTCTTTCCTGCTTTGTTAATGCGGGATGGTGTAAATCCACGCCACCATCAATAATTCCGATCGCCAGTTCAGAATCAAGTTTATTACAGTGCCCGATCGAAGTCGGCCATTTGATCAAATCGGGACCATAGACACGTGGGCCTCCAGATGGATAACCAGCCGAAGGAAAGTAGTGATGATTAAGATCAATCGTCGCCTTTGGATAGCGTTGTTGCAAATCTATAACGGCATCACCTAGACTTAAACCTGCGGGAGGAGAAAGGACCAACATCCATAATCCCAGAGCATTAAGTTCATTTTGCTGTTTAACCTGGTAACCACTTTGTTGTAACTCTCCTATCACAGAAGCAAAATCTAATATTGGCGGCATTGATGCCTTGTTACCGTCCGTCCACCCCAGAAAAACAACTTGATCCTTTTCATAGCCCTGCCTTTGTTCCGGAACGCCTCGCGTAACAGTGGGTGAGACCGGAGCACGAGCTATAATAGGACAAGTCTTCAATTGCCGCGCAACAGAGAGATCCTTTTGAGTTTTATCTCCAAAGTGAAAACGGATTTTGTAACGGTGGCTTTCACCAAGAAGGCTACTTAAAGGTATCCGCACCTGAATTCGTTTATCGGCCCAGGAAAGGATGTCGAGAGGATGTTTTTCACTCCCGTCAAACAGATAAACCTGACGGTTCTTGAAAGACATTGCGCCAGCAAGATTTTCTCCTCTGATTGTCAAAATATCTCCTGGGCGAATACAGGCCGCTGAGATAGAAACAACTCTGGGAACAGAAGCTGGGCGGTGCGTTTTTGTTTCTGGTTTACGACCATCCGTTCGAACACGTTCGTGGTTCTCTGTCGGTGGTACTGTGCTCGGCGGTAACGTACTTTGCCCATAAGCAGGAATACCAGTACTCAACAGTAAAAGAACTAAGCTAATACAGCACCCAATCCTGAAAACAAGTAAAGCACGCATGATCCTACTCCTCGCGTACATCTTCGATAAAGGACTGCGATTTCAGAGCCACCAAAATATCTGCTAACTGCTGATCGGTTACGTTCTCTATTAGTCGAATACGATAGAGCCCCAGAGCAGATGGTCCATCGATAATAGTAATGTTAAACTCTCTAAGGGTCTTTCGGATCTCTCCTTCACTGGCTTCTGCGCGGAATATAACCTGCAATACGGGTGTCTCGATACCGCTTTGACTTCCTGCAGCTTTATAGCCCTGATCTTGTGAAAAATAAGTCACGACATTGAAAGATAATAAGGCTGCAAGCGCAATAGAAGCGCAGAGCGCAACGGGTTTCCACCAGAGATTACGGCGGTTGTCATTTACGGGATTTTTTTCAGTAACTCTGTCGGAGTGATCTGTTACGGAATACTCTGCAATTTCTTTTTGCAACCGCTTCAAGCCAATTTCTCCAGGGCTGTTTTCCATTGCCTCGCTATGGATGTTGTCGCGTAACCTGGTTAAATAAAGGACTTCACTCTGAAAATCAGGGTTTTGTTTGATCCGTTTTTCTACCAAATCCAACTCCTGCTCTGATAGCGTCCCATTTACATAAAAGGGGAGCAGTTCTTCTATTTTTTGATCACTTAATTCAGGTTCATTTTTTTTGGTCATCTTTTTGCTCCAATGAGCTTTGCAAGACAATGCTTGAGCGCTTGCTTTGCATAGAAAATACGCGTCTTTACGGTTCCTTCTGGACGGTCAATAACGGTAGCAATTTCGCCATAAGCCATATCCTCAAAGAATGCCAGTTGGATGACTATCTTTTGATCTGACTTCAACTTACCTACACATTGATGTAAATGATCCGATTCATCTGCGGCATTCAAAATTTCAAGTGCACTAGGCGCTTTGTCTACAAGCTGTTGTGCGTAATCATCATCTATAGGAATAGGAATTTTTTTTCTCAAACGATCAACTGTCTTGTGAAAAGCAATTCCAAAAACCCAAGTACTAACCTTTGAACGGCCTTCGAAACGGCCTGCATTTTTCCAAACTTCCATAAAGACTTCATGCAATATGTCGGCTGCATCAAAAGGATCGTTCAATTTTTTTCGAATAAAATGAAAAATGCGTTTTTCATAGAGATGATAAAAGTGATCAAACGCTTCTTTGTCCCTGCGGGCGATAGAGGCAATCAAGTCTCCGTCATCAACTTCGTTCGTGGCAACTTTCAATTATCATTCTCCGTGACCCAAACTCTGAGAACCTTTTATCGGCCTTCAACGTACTGACTTGGTAATTGGCAAATAGTTATTTTAAGATATAGCAATAAAAATTCACCTTATAGGCTTGTAATTTAAGGATAAATTACTTCTCTTAATCCAGAACGGGCAATGACTGTCCCCTCTGTTCCAATGGCCCGAATACGCCATTTATAAGACAAGTTACGCGAAAGATGACGTAAATTGAATTCCGTCAAGCCGGCTCTTGTCGTTCCTTCGGGAACAACCTTGCCTGTGACGAGTTTCAAATTGGTATCGATCGGGCTGATCAACAGTTCACTCGATTTTCCATTATTTCCAGACGGATCATCTGTATTTGTAAAGATCTCAATCTGATAAGCGACCGCGCCAGATACAGATAGCCAGGAAAATACAGTCGCAGGGGTTAAATTTGTGCCTTCTAGAGGAGAGTTGATCTCTATATTTTGTATGGCTGTACCTGGGGTCTGCCCATCGATCGACCCAGGGTTGACATAATATTTTAGGCTCGGAAATTCGGAACCGATATCCGGATCCAAAATCACCAGGCGTATTTGTTGTAACCCTTGCGTTCTGGTTGGCAGCGGCGGACTGACAATCCGTGTTTGTCCTTGGCCTGAACTCCTAAGTGGCATCCTGACCACGGCCAGACGCCGTTCAGAACCACCCCCTTTGATATTTACACTATTAAGTAAACGCCACTCGGCTTTTAAAGTGCCATTAGCTCCAAAACTCACCTCTGCAATCGCCCGTAGGGTATCGTTTTCCTCCACGACCCGGGTCTTACCACCATTATCAAAGCTTAATTCAATACGCCGGATTGATAAAACACCTGCAGCACCAGAAATTGATAAATTGGCCTGCCCTGTTAAGGCTGCTCCATCTGAGAATGTTCTTGTTATTGTTGCGCCCCCAGGTGTCTTTGCAATAGTACGGGCAATTGAAGCAGATATTTGTATTGTTTCAGAGAAGCTCAATATTTCCTTGGTTCCAATCGGATTTGTTGTCGTTTGGGAAAGGCTAGAGCTAAAGGTCGCAATCACTGCACCATTAACTTTGATATCAACGACTGGAGAAATGGTTATTGTTGCTATAGCTGTTACGGCTGTTCTCTCGACCCGCCAATTCAATCTGACGGTACCACCGTTAGGGCCTGTACTCACCGTTCCAGGTAAAGCCGTTATCCGGTCAACCGTCGCCTGAACAGAAGACGTTATAAACAGGCTGAGGCCAAGAAACAGTAGAGCCTTCCTGAATAAACTGGTAACCGCTTGTAGGTGTTTATGAACCAGATTCCTTACCACTTCAGAAGCCTTTCGATACCGGAGCAGTAATACGGAACAATCCATAGGTTTCATAACGGGTGTTGTTAAAGGACGCATCACTATTCCTGTCTTCTTTTTCCAACGATCCCCTTAGGAGAGCCGAAATACCAATAGAGTTCTCCTTGGCAGGGATTAGTATCCATTCGAGCTCTCCTGATGCCAAGTGTCTATCACTTGTGTCGTTGCTGCCTGAAGATAGGTTCAAATTATAATCTGCGGATAGCATCAGCTCGTCCGGAATGAGGTCCGCTTGAAGTGCAAAGTTGGCATTGACATCATATGAGCGTTCATCATTGTCTTTATCCTCAAATATATTAACCTGGGGGCCACCGCTGAGGAAAAGCCTGTCGGATACATTCCAGCTTGCGGAAAGATCAAAAAGATCATTACTGCTGTCTATTGTGTCGTTGGTATCGTCTTCGTATTCATCCCGGGTATATCCGAGTTGCAAGCTCCAATCCTGATAGGATGTTCCCAAGCCAATATATCCGCGCCTAGAAACGTTGTCAGTGTCATAACCTATAAACCCCGAAGGCGTGTTGATCCTGTCGGCCTCTGATTGTAATGCTCCAAAGATCAGATAAGGCGATCCTAGCCAAGCAAGGTCATCCGGATCTTCCCGTTCTATATTGAAGTAATAATTACCATCCAAGCTCAATGTCGTCAGGCTGTCCCGAGGCAAGCCCGGAAGATCATCGACGTTATTTGTTTCCAAACTGCCTTCGGACCGAAGCGACAATCCGCCCCAAATAAAATCACCATAGAGCAGATAGAGTTCTCGATCAGATGCTAGTCCGGGATTGGCAAGGCTGGTAAAATAGGTATCCACCATTTCCCATCGGCCGCCGATTGATAGCTGGGCGAATTGATCGTTCCACATCTCATCATGTACCAAAGCATAGCTGGCTTCAAGGGACCGGGCAGAAGCATCGTCATCACCAAGTACACCTGATCCATCAATATCAGTACTGGTAAAAGCATAGTCACCGCGAATTTTTAACCGATCATCAAACCAGCTGCTATTCGCGACCAATCCCCAGCCGTACCCTTCTGGAATATTACTGTCGCCTGCGTCGGAAAAACCAAAGGCATCGGTTGTAACGCCTGTATCATCCTTCCCCCCTTCTCCTTGGTAGAAGAGAGTACTTAATTCAATTTTGCCAATGTCAGTTTCATATGGACGTCCGGTCAGAGCCCCGCCCCGGACATAGCCTGACTGATCTTGCTGTCCAAATATATCGGCAGCCCCAGTAATGTTGTCACTGCTGAGAGAAAAAGCGGTTGCTGATATGGTATCTTCTGCTGTACCACCATATATGGATAGCCCTCGACGATTAAAGTTCGTCATCAATAGAGAATCATAGCCGATATCCTGATGGCCGACGGCAACACCACCCCGAACAGTTTCGTTGCCATATTCTACGACAGAATTGTACTCGCCCAGATCAAGCGTTCTGCCGGTAACAGAAATATCCTTTTCACTTTCTAGGAAATAGTTGGCACTGCTATTTGTGCGCCAAGAACCATACTCAGCGCCATTTTCTGTATCAACTGTCGTATAACCACTTCCGGATAAGGTGGGGCTATCAGCCTGGCCTCTTATGTTGTGGTCGAGCAACCTTCTGGAGATTTCCAAGTTATGGTTTCCATCCACTTGAACGGAGCCCTTTTCATTAAGCCCTCCAGTAGAATTATCAATAGAGCTATCACTGGCCCCAGCCGTTTCAAAAGACCATATACCACGCTCTATTATGTTCCCATCTGCTGATATTTCATAAAACTTCAGAACGTGCTGCCCATTAGCCAGAGCCTCAACAGGTACATAGACGATAAACCCTTCCTGCCGACTTACCAGCGCTGTCACATCGACGTTGTCTAGCTCGATAATCAAGGCCAGGTTTTGTGAAGTATCAGGAGGCAATTGGATAGTTAAAACCGGAGATGGTTCCATTGGGCTGGTGCCATCATAACCCAAAAAGTTAGCCTGCCAATTTGGTGCCGCCAGAATTGTCTTACCAACAAAAACTGAAAATATGAGAGCAAGGAACAAAAATCCCTTACTTTTCCTCATAAAAATTTCTCTTTTTGAGGTAACCATATTTAATTCCACAGTTTCATTCTGTCTTCACCCTCAACTCCACAACTCGGTATCATAGTGATTTGCAAATTACTATTCAACTTTATGGTTTATTTAAAATTTTACCTAGTGTTGGTTTTATAAGTAATAGCCGTTCAGCAAGATAACGCCGAACGGCTTCAACTTTTTTAAACGGAATTTATCAATCCACAATCACTGGATTTTCCGGGTTAATTAGTAAATCATCAAAAGAGTTTGTTGTGATGCCTAATATTCCAACACTATCAGTTGATGGTCCCTCCATTTCATCAAATTCATCACTTGAATCATCGGGGAAACCATTTGCAAGAGACGGCGTTCCTGGTGTTAACGGTGGCTCCGGTTCTTCAGGCAAGACTATTTCTTCAAAGGGTATAATGTCTGGCGTTGGTTCTATTAAAACAAATTCCAGTTCAGTTGGAAGGATCACATCCTGGGCATCTAATAGATCGATAATCTCGCCAAAATTGTCATTATAACGGCTCCCTCCTCCACTATTTAGGTTAGTACTGCTACCAGCTGCTGTTTCAAGTGTTTCCAGTTCAGATGAAAAAGCCAAAGTATGGGCAATCAGCTGATTTGCAGGAACTTCGACATCGTTGATGATCAGGATCGGAGAGTTTCCCGATTGAGCTTGTTTTACCAAATCAAGAAGAACAACCTGACGGTCACTTATTCCAGATTCAGAATGCCCAAATTCCAGTACCAAATTATTACCGTCAATTCGATGGGTTGCCAAACCTGCATCGAAATTAAAGATGGCCTGTTGCCCCTCTTCAAGATAGTGCTTAATAATTTGACCTGCATTGTTTGGCATATTAATTCGAAGGGGCGGGATAACAGAGATGTTCGTCAGAAAGCCTTCTTGTTTCGGCGTATAAGTATCAGTCATATTTTTTTACCCTTTAAAATATTCCCCCGAAACAACTTCAAATATCTCCTCAAATTGATATCTGACATTGAGTAAGCGAGGTGGTTGCGAACAATTGTTGGTCGAAACCAATAGAGCTAGGGTTCAAAAATAATTATTTAATTGTCGAAATCATGAGTTTCATCTGGGGTTATTATCTTTTTTATTAACGGTGTCCGAGACCGTTAATCGAATAGATGGATCTCACGAAGGATAAACTATTACAATGTCTTTCATTTTACAAAGATTACTCAATTATCATTCGATGACGATGCTGGATTACAAGTGAGGGGCAGAAAGTATGAACCAATGTAATATCCAGAACCCGACCTAGAACCCAGATGACAGCCACCGTGATCATGATAGATCCAGAAGGACAGATCCGTGAAACCAACGACATAAATAACAATCTGAAGATCCGCTAGTAATCAGTCATTTATACTTAGTACCAATATTCATACACAAAACTTCGTAACGGATTAGGTTTACGAGATTTTGTGTATGAATATTGATTGCGGGGGAACACATCCACCGTGACAAAAGCTCTTCTAAGGAATTACTTAGCACTTAAAACTCAGCACGACATCAAGGCCAACTGTTATTGTTGTGATCTTACCTTTGGCGGTTTTCCGTAATGAGCCATGTAGTTATCGTTCGATGCTTTAGGGGTTAATCCAAACAATCTTTGAACCTCAGCCATTTCAATTACCCCACCTGGATTAAAGGCTATTTTTCCATCACCCGGCATTTTCATCGCTTTGAAATTAAAGTTTGCCCGATGATTTTCACGTACCAATTGGCGCATATCATTAAGAACCAACTCTCTGGAATTTTTGAATTTCTGCCAGATATCCATCTGATCAACGCTCGGTTGATTGATCAATTCCTGTACGCCTCGGGCATTATCATAGCGTTCACGCGCTGAGTTCCCGCGCATGGCGACAATACCGCCAGGATCAAGGACGACTATTCTCCAACGATCAGTTCCAGGCAGCTTCTCAAATGAGTAGTTATCTGGTTTTACGTCCAACCAAGCAAGGCCTCTACGGTTAAGTTCTCGAACGGCTTGATCAAGTGCCAAGGATTGCCCTTTCGACATTTGGCCTCCTTGCTTTTCGATCATTTGTTGGGCTGTACCCTCTTTTACCTTTTCATTTATCTCAATGGACTGAGCACGCCGAACTTCAAAGTATCTTGTTCCTGTCTTAGTGACATCAAAACGGGCAAACCGTTCTACGATACGAATGAACCGGGTATCGACAAGTTTTTCGAGTGCAAAGCGACCAAACTCATCAAGAACTCGTGCATCCCACGATTCAGCCACGGTTACTCGCACCACTCTCTTCGCATTTCCACCTTGTTCATAGACGTAGCTTGTGGAACCACTTCCCAAGAACTTGCCAAGGGGTAAGAAGTGTTCTGCGCCACTTGGATCGGTGAAATTAAACTCTTTTTGAGCTTTTGCAGTTAAATCAGGACGACTAACATCGACCTTAATGCTTCCTCCCCCAGTTCCTCCGGAACCTGGAGCTGCTGGTATAGCGACCTCTGCAGCCTTAGCTTTTCCAGTGGCGGGTTTGGTCGCAATATCTGGGTCAACATTATCGTTCGCAACTTCAATCGGTTTATCAGAACTCTTTATTTCATTTGCCTTGGCTTCACGAAGGCCGGAAGCTTGATTGTAAAGGGCGGCAGTTAGAATATTGGCCGCCTTTTGCACGTCTGAAAGATATCGTAATCCAGCCTCAGTTTCTATGGCCTCTCTTTCCGCATCGTTAAGTTTGCGGTTAAGTTCTTTTTCTCTAACCTCGATTAATTCCTTGGCAAGAATTTCACGAACCTTTGTCAAATCAGAGCGGTTATCATTTAGCTCTACGGTTTCTCGGATGATTTTCTCTAAAGATCCCAAACGCAGACCTGCGATTTGGGCTGCATCCAAGGCCCGAATAAAATATTTTGCCCCTTTTGACGCCAGCTTCGCAGGATCTCCAGCATGCGTTATTTCATGCAACATGTGGGCAATTTGCTCAAAATAAGATTGCCGTCCCTGTTCAGGGGTAAGGTCTATTTTGAGTTTTGGAGCGGTATCAGAAAGGAGACTCTCAGCTGTGATAGACCGTCCAGCGGCTTGAATAGTAAAGACAACATGTTCAATCGCAGCCTGAGTGTAATAGGCCTCTTGCGCAAAATAGAGCGCTTTAGACTGTGCATTTCGTAATTTTTGGCGCAGGGTTTCTTTCTCAGAACCTTTTGCATTATCAAATGCCTCACGTAACTCTAAAATGTCTTTTAAAGCGCTTTCATATAGCCGATTTTCAGCAGTAATTTGTAAATCGACTTCTTTTATCGGGTTTTCCTTATCATTACGAAGTAGCTCTTTCTGCGCTTCGATCGCCTTTTTATATTCAGCATTATATTTCTCGGCGAGATTTAAGGATTCAAGAACTTCCGCGCGTTTACTCTCCGTAGTATTTTCAAGTATCCATTTTTTGTGAATATCCCACGCTTCTTTTGGTAAGGCTTTACGGGCAGATAAATGTGCAAAGGCGTCTTGGAAGATAGCATCTCCCTTACCTGCCTTGATCAAGCTTTGGATCGTTTCGGTATAGGCATTGGTATCGAGGACCAAACCGGTTTCCCTACCGCCAATTTCACTCGCCATTTTCCACCTCCCAGCAAAGCGAGCATTAAACAAGATGACACCTAGGGCTGCTTTCGGGCCGACAAAACTAATATCATAATCACTGGTAAGGTTTTCTGATCCAAAAGCCTGAACTTCACCGCCAATTTCCTGAACAATCTCGTTTGCTAGGTTATCGACAATTTGCCTGCGAAGATTAACCAGTTTGCGCATATCTTGTGGAGATAAATTACCGTTCTCGTAATCTTTTCTGGCCGCGTCCCAGTCGCCTTTATAGGTTTCCATCAGGATTTTAGTCGGCTTATCGACAAAGAGGAGCCAGTCAACATACTCAATATGTCTAATTTGAGCATCCCGAAGCTGGGAAACCTTTGTTATTGGCCCTGTGCCTTCGACAGGAGGCTTACCAATACTCTCTAACCACTTATTAATTCGAACTTCATTTAGGCGTTGTAGAGGTGATTTTTTCTTACTTTCCAGCGCCTTACCTGTTCCTTTCAACATGACGATGGTTAAAAGGTTGGCCAGGTAATCATCTTGAGTAATCTGGTTGCCTTCAAGCATTGCGTTTAATTGAGTCAACATCGCAGCTTCCCCAAATATCACGCTTTCTTTCAATAGTCTGGCCATTCGTTTTAAGCCAACACGACTAGTCGCTTTCACCAAACCTTCTGCACCGGCACCAAATCCTTTTAGTGCACCTATTATCAATAAATTATGGGCATATTCTTTTAGAAGAGTTTCACTTGACCAGTATCCATCCTTCATAAGAAGAGCTGGATCTAAAGCGACCTGGGCTGTCCGATTTAAAAGAGTGAAGGCACCAGCCTCAAGGGCAAGGCCTGTACCATAAGCCAAGGCCTTGCCTCCCAGAGATCTTACAGCGCCATAGGCGAGTACTTCTGCAGTGGCCCAACGACCAAATTTACCCGCAATACCACCAGGAACCGCAATTGTGGCAAAGAGTTCTCCAGCCTGTTTTGCGTTAATGAACCTGTCAATCGTCCCCGCAACACCCGTTTGTGTTTTCGCAGCAAACTCACTGCCGACCTTTGTGGGATCAAGGACAATTTGTTCTGGAATGACATAAACACCATTTTTCAAGAAACCATGAGTTCGAAGTACCTCTTGGTCAATTTTACTCAGTTGTTCTGGAAGATTATATCCAGCCCGAATAAGGGCAATGTTCAGTTTTTGGCTCTCAGCAATTACTTCTTCCAGTTCTGCCTGGGTATCTTTCATCCCACCTAATAAATTAGCAGCCCTAGCAGGCCCTGCATTGTACCACTCGATATGCAGATAGCTAACAAAGCTATTGAGTTCACCGGCAAGTGAGGCTTCTCTGAGCGGGATCATGGCACGGAAAAGCCGTTGAGCATCTTCATCAATTAGTGCCGATTGGTACTCTTCAATCAGCAGCCGTTGCTGGTTCATAACAATCCGGCCTTCAAGTTCCTGTGCCGCCCCTTTCATTAAACGGCCCGTTTGAGCCATTTTTTCAAACATCTCCAGGAATGCATTGGACGTTCCAACCAGTTTTCGAAGATATTTTGCTTCTGCATTGATAAGTGTTTCATACAGGGTTCCGCGTTCTTTACGGCCCCGGGTCCGATCTTCATTGATAAGCTCTGCACGTCGTTGATCCAGGTACTTTAACTCGGCATCATCCATCGCCAATGTTAGCCAGTGATTTCTATATTTTTTTTCATTTTTCTTATAATCACGGTCTTCGGGTGTGTTCTTATGGTTAGCCAGAGTTTTTTCTCTCAAGCCGCGACCAACAGTAAAGTCTCTTGTGTGTTTACGCTCCTCCCAGATCTTGTCCGCAGATTTCCCATTTGCATAAACGCCCGCAACTTTGCGCTGAATAGTGGTGATTTCCCATTCCCTATGGTTTTTCGGTAAAAATGATCCGTAGTTCATGCCCCACATCTGAAAGTTAGGAGGTGTATAGTTTTCAGCATTTTCAATAAAATAATCTTTTAACCCATCACGAATGGAGCGCAGATTACTCAAACGAGACAATTGTTCCGCAAGATTTATCTTTGTGTTTTCATTATCTCGAAGAACGGTTCCCAATCCATCAAAAGCTTTCAGTATTTGAGCTTCTTTTTTATCAACTTCTTTGGTCGCAACGTCGATCAACTCAGACATCTTCCGTTGCCTAGTTTTTGGGTCTTCCGACAAAAGATCTAACCTTATTTTCAGTTGGGCAAGGGAGCGTAATTCAAGTTGAATTTGCTGACGGCTTCTTTGGTGTGTACTTTTTTGCTTTTTGACCCGTGCAGATTTAGCCGCGACATTGATGCGTTCTTTAAAGTAGCCTTCAAGTTTTTTACTTATACCAGCGCCATTCTTCTTCAGGAATTCTGCAAAGGTTTCACGGTGGGCTTCGGTAAGCCGAGGGTCGAGAGAACGCATCCGAATACCATCCAATAACCGAACAGCCTGAATAAACCCACGCCCGATCTCTTTTGGTCCGCTCTCGTTCAATAATTTTTCAAGCTGCTTTTGCAAAGCAGCACCGGCAATATCATACCGGCCAGCACTCACTGCAAGCTTCGCAATAGAACCGAGTTCATCAGATGAAGTCTCCGCTTTTCCGACGGCTTGTTCCCAAGTCTCTGCTTTACTGAGCTCTATACTCAATCGTTTGCTAGAGGCAATCAAAGCTGCTTTGTATTTTTCGTCAAGACCCGGGGTAGATAATATCAGCTTTTCAAACTCCCCGAGTTTTTTCTTCAACTCGGAACTGTCTTGTGTGGTCCCTAATCCACTTGCCATTATAGAAATTTCAGCAAATTCAAGTTGAACGCTTAAACGCTGTTTGATGGCTTCATCTATATCTTCCGCGCTTTTAAGTACCTCGATAAGAGCCAGAGCATTGGCATGTTGGCCCCGTTCAATAAACCCATTTAAAACGATCCCAGAAACCACTGGTCCAATTTCCACAGGAATATTCCCCAGCAGGGATTTAATAATCTCTGGTGTGGCTTCTTTACCCATCTTGGCTAAAGAAACCCGTACTTGAAGAGCAAGCAACGATGGATCATTCGGTTTTCGGATAAGAGCGCGATTGAGAACATCACTCGCTTCTGTGAAATTTCCCTCTCTCAACAATCTTTCGGACCAATGTAACGAGATCCCGGCAAATATTTTTGGATCCTTTGTCGACTTGAGAAACTCTTTAAGAGCTCCTTCGCGCAAATCTCTTAAGTCTGATAACTTCCCAAGCTTTTCTCGCTCACTGGCATTGAGAAAACCATAACGTTGCTCTATCTGGGTTATAATATCTATCAACGCCAGAGATCTACTCTGTTCGATAGACGGATCTTTGGTCTCAAGTTCTTTCAATATCGACATGGCCTCAGCCAAAGAGCCCGTATTCACCAGGTTCCGAACTTGTTCCAAACGGGAAATGGCATATTTTTTCCTGAGTTCTTCTTGAGTTTTACTTTTTTTTGTTGAAAATTTTCGACCATAAACAACAGCACGCATTTCATTTACTTTGATCAATTGTTTGGTCAGTTCAGAGGTTATGCGCGTTTTTTCATTCCCCTTGGGCATGGTTTTTTGAATTTGCGCCAACAAACGTCGAGTGTTTAAATTCACACTCTCTAAAGCCGTCATCAGCTCACCTTGTTTACTTTGCTTCATCCCCTTCTCAACTCTTTCAAGTTGACGTTGGAGTTGTGAAATAAGCGGCGTAAGCTCTTTAGGATCAGTCCCTGGTAAACTCGCTAAATCGACAAGAGAAGATACAGCGATTAATAACTCTAAGGGTGATGCTCCAGGGGTTTTAAGCTTTTCGTGATGTTGGGCCTCAAGTTTAGATTTGAGTTGACCATAGGAAGCTTTTAAATAAGCCGTCTCTTGATCGTTGGTTCCTTTCTTTCGAGTGGCAAGAATTTCAGCAAGGAATTTTAAGCGTGGTTTTTCACTTACTTTGTTCTGCTCATTATTATCACCGGAAGTTAGTTCTCTATTTATCCGTTTAAAAAGAGCATCCAAAAGGACGGCGCCATCAGGCTTAAGCCCATTATCCACCAGCTCATCCAGGGCTTCATCAATGAGTTGTTCTGCTATATCCGCACCGAACCTTTGCGTCATATCAGACAGAACCCCTGGCAAAACACCCAGCACCGGGTCTTCTTTGGAAAAGGCAGGAAGAATATCCTTGTTGATCCATAAAACAAGCTCACTCACCTCCTCTAGCTCTGAGCGTTTATTTTGCGTCCCTTCACCGACAGTATAACTCGCTTGTGTCGCTTTAAGACGGTTCTTTTCAGCTTCCAAAGCTGCCTTTTGTACCTCAAAAATTTGAGCAAGATTGTTTTGACCTATTGTCCGATAGTGTAAGGCCGCCGTATCAAAGGATTTAATATTCTCGTCTATTGCCAACTCAGTCGCTTTGACACTACTTTTTTCTTTAGGTTTATTCGCTTTGGCTCGCAATTTTTCCCGCTCAGCATCAAGCTGCTTCTCAAGACTATCCCGCCCCTCAAACATAGCCTCTCGTTGATCATCCAATGTTTTCGTTAAGCCAGGAACATTACTTTTCTCTGTGGCCAGCATTGTCTCTTCAACAGTCTCAATTGACTTGTTGAGACTTGCGATTGCTTTACTTAATTCTTTTGTTTTCTCGTTTATGAGAGCAGTTTTGGGAACAGTTATAACTGGTGTTGTGCTTTTAGCCGGTACCGGGCTTTCCCCTCTTCCCAATAACCTATCAATTGAATTAAGCCCTCGGGGGTTTGTTTTAGCTTTTTCTTCCTCTACGGTTCTCTGGCGTTCCAAAGCTTTTGCAACCTGCGACCTGCTTGCCTCTAACGCCTGCCTCTGAGCCTTATACCCCTGTGACAGTGATTGATTACCATTATTGATCATGGCCTCTTCCACAGCGGTAACAGCGGAGATATTTAAATCCAAACTAGATAATGCATTTTTCAACTGCTCGGTTTGTTTTGATTCAGTTTTGGTGCGCGTTTGGACATGAACAATTTGTTTTTGAGTTTTTCGAGTTTCTTGGTCCAGTCGGGTTTCAAGCGCGGCTCTTGAGCTAAAGCTGTCTCTTATACACATCTCCGAGCCCACGAGAC
>CAJXUS010000067.1 GCA_913060675.1 uncultured Rhodospirillales bacterium | reverse complement strand
GATCTACACTATCCTCTTCGTCGGCAGCGTCAGATGTGTATAAGAGACAGGTTATTGGCCGCAACGCGACAGCATAGGCCTGTTACCAAAAAGGATTCTCGTTGCCGGGGGCTGGGTGAACGGTGAATGGTCTGATCTTTGGGAGCGGATGTATTGCCATTGGTTGGATAGAAATTCTGGCAGTAAGAAAACCGAATATCTACCTGCTGAATTAACTGAGCCTTGGCTCTTTCCATTGGATGAACCTGCGCCATCTCCTTGGATATCTTATGACTGTGAAGATCTTGATCAGGTTGAATTGCGCGGGATACATCGCTTTGAGGGCATGACCTATTATCCACCTTTGTCTGGGAATTGGAAGGATGGAGTAGACAGGTATCATTTTCTTCCAGCAGGTTTGAAGATAATGGGATTTGAGGGATATACAACCTATCTGCAAACCAAGGATAAGGCTTCAGTCGTTACATATAGTAGGCTTGATTCTTCTGGTCGCGTCCGCATGGAAGACCCTTGGTTTGAATTTTTGTATGGCGATGAATATATCACGGCCTCATTTACTGCTCGGAGCGGGGCTCCGCAAAATAGTAAGAAAAAATATCATACTTGGGTTGTTGAGAATATAGCTAGAAAAAGAAGTATTCATCCCCGCTTTAAGGAAAGCGAATTATCTCCAGACATGGTCATTGAAGAACCAAGTTCTGGGTACCCAGATTATCAAACCTGGATACGGACATCGTCAGCAATTAGAGATGCTTTTCTAGAGTTTAAGGGCTCTCGCCTCGTCGAAAAAAAATGGTCAGGATGGTTAGATATGGTTCCAAGCGACAAAGTGTCGAGCCATTTTGGTTACTGTGCCGGTCGTTGGGGCGGCTACAGCTGTAGCAGTAGGTACCTTGCTGACCCACAGACTTTGTATAATCGCGAGATCCATTACCCAGAGTGACTTCATGTGACAGCTAACCAGCTAATACTAAGTGTCTTTGGTTCGGTGCAACGACGGTTGGAAATGGCTACATCGCGATGCCTCTTTTGCTGTAACCTATCAAGACGAAGACAGGAAAAAGCTCCCGGATAAGTATGGGTGTAGCGACAAAAATTTAATTCAATGGAAAGTTAATTCCCGCTTTTTAAGGCGGAATTGTTCTTTGCAGATATCCAGAAATAACCTGGCCAAATGTGAGAGGCTTTGAGGGCCTTGATGAACGGCGGATAGGGTTATTTCTGGAAAGGTCCAATGAGGTAAAATCCTCAATACTTTTCCCTCTGCCATGGATTTTTGAGCGAGAATAGAGGGAACTTCGGCAATGCCGAGACCAAGGCGTGCAGCTTCTAATACATCCGCATAGTCATTGATCTCTAACTTTGGGACGAACTGATGTTCATATACTTTTTCCTTGTCCGTTAAACGCCAAATCAATTCAGGCTGATTATGAAGTCCAAAGCCAATTAAGGAGTGCTTGGGTAGTTCTTCTGGGTGTTTCGGCTCTCCGTTAGCGGCAAGATAACTTGGTGAAGCTATCATTGCGTGATGATGTTTTAAGAGGGTGACCGCGACATGTTTTGGATTTTCTGGTGGGGATACACGAAAGGATAAATCCAGGTCGTCTTCTACGAAATCCAACAGCCGTTCAGAAATAGAGACCCTTACGTTGGCCTGTGTATATCGATTTTGAAATAGTTTGATGATGGGAAGAAATAGCGGCTCAGCCATATTGGGTGCGATTGAAATGTGGAGCATGCCGTGTTCTTCCGTGCGGCTTTGCCGTAAACTTTGATTGGCAAAGTTAAAGGCATCGACCCCTTGTTGACAGTGCTGATAATACACTTTTCCAAGCTCGGTTAGTCGTAGCGAGCGGGTTGTCCTATCCAGCAGTTTAATCCCAAGATCTGCTTCGAGTTCAGATACTTTCCGGCTGACGGTAGATAGAGGCATGCCAAGTTCATTTGCGGCCCTCGTGAAGCTCTCGGACCTAACCACATGGGTAAAGACAACCATGGAATTATAGTTCATTTTATTCTTCCGTTTATGGAATAGTTGTTTCAATAATAGAGTATTATATCAAAAATGAAACTTGGTTATTTTAGGTGGAGATAAGCAAAAACTTGTCTGTTACTTGTTCGAAAAATAATCGGGGAAAGGCAGCAATGCTATGAACACAAATAATCAAATAAATTATGTAGAGTTCCTATTGTGGGATAAGGCAAAGACCAAATCGTTTTATCAAAATTGCTTTGGCTGGGAATTTGAAGACTGGGGCCCAGGTTATATCAGCTTTAGAGGCGCTGGCCTCGAAGGAGGGTTCAACGGAGAAAGTGACCGCCCCTTGACCCAACCCGGAACTTTGATCGTCTTATATAGCGATGATCTCAAAGCTATTCTTTCCAAAGTCAAGAAAGAGGGTGGCACGATCAAACAACAACCATATGACTTCCCAGGAGGAAGACGCTTTCACTTTGAAGACCCAAACGGCAATGAGCTGGCGATTTGGTCTGCTGGATAGCCGTTATTTGCCGAGATATTCTTTAAAGATTGCGTCGATGGTGCCGTCTGCTTTTAGTTCTTTGATAATGGCACTGTATTGTTTGACCAGTTCAGAAAAGTTGGGATAAGTCGAGGCTTTGGTGAATACATTGTAGTAGGGCTTTGATTTCAAGGCTTTGGGCAGATAAGCGATTTTATCGAGATTACCCTTTTTTCTCTCTTCATAGAGTGTACTGATCGTGTTCATTGGCACGGCGTCAAAACGCTTTAACAATAGCTTCCCGATCTGCAAATCATTGCGTGTGGTCAACTGTAGTTTGAGCCCGGCTTGGTGGAATTCCGGAGTATAGGAAATATCAACTGTGGCACCGATAGTAATGTTTCTAAGGTCATCGAATGTTTCAAATTTTATTTTTCCCTCATCTTCAGAGCGAATAAAAAAATTCCATGTAATGTTCACATAAGATTGCTCTGGATAGATCAGATATTCTTGTCGGGATTTTTTTTTTGAAAACAAAAGCAACATATCAGCTTTGCCTTTTCGGGCCTCTTCCTGAATACGCGCATCAGACTTAATGAATATAATCTTGTAGGGAATGCCGAGCCTTTTCATCACGATATCAATAACTTCGACATCAATACCCTTGTTAGTGTTTCCTTCTTGGAATTTATAAGGCTCTTGAGGGTTGGCGATAATAATGAAATCCCTGCTGTAGGCCGTATGATTGATCAGGGCGAACATGACGCATATGAGAACCCATAAACTAATCTTTTTCACTATCCTTCTCCACGGCATATCTCTAGTTCTTTCCAATTTCCATGGACGGGAGTTTCTACCTGAATATCCTATCTGACGCCTCTTGCCTCCCTCACTAGGGTGACTGCTTAATCCAATGGTTTTGTCAGAGGGGGGAAAGTCGCAATGACGGTTGTCCCCTGACCAAGTTCGCTTTCAATCTCCAGCTTGCCACCGTGGAGTTCCATCAAGGACCGGGATAATGCAAGACCAAGGCCAGCACCTTCATGAGCGCGCATATGGCCATCTCTGATCTGCCCAAACCGCTCCAATGCTCGAGGCATGTCTTTTTTGGCGATCCCGATCCCGGTATCTTGCACGGTTAAGCAGACACCGCCATCCCCACTCGCTGTTCCGGTTACCTTGATGTTACCGCCACGGGGAGTGAACTTGATGGCATTGGTCAGAAGGTTGACCAGAACCTGCTTGACCCGCAATGGGTCGGCGTAAAGGGGCGGCAGGTTTAAATTTTTTGCAAAGTTTAAAGCCAATCCTTCTCTTTCAACCCGGCCTCCTACCAGCATTTTGCAAAGATCGTAAATTTCTTCCAAATCTATTTTTTCTTTAACAATGTCGAATTCCCCGATCTCGATTTTAGATATATCTAGGATATCGGATATGATTTCCAGGAGATGTTCGCCTGAAGTGTTTATGTCTTTTGCATATTCCTGGTATCGGCTTTCGATTGGCCCGAACGCACCGCTTTTGATAATTTCCGAGAAGCCGATGATGGCATTGAGCGGAGTACGTAATTCGTGGCTCATGTTCGAGAGAAATTCTGTTTTGGTTTGGTTGGCAGCTTCAGCTTCTTGTTTTGCCTTGCGTAGGGCCACTTCGGCATTTTTACGGGTCGTAATGTCCTGGACAACGACTTTACTGTGCAAAGGAGTACCATCCTTACTGAAGATGGGTTTTTCAATTTTTCGAACATAACGGGTTATCCCGTCCCGCGCACGTATCCTATAATCAATTTCAAAGTCTTCCCCCAGTTCAGAAGCCCGATGTTTTTCTTCGCTATAATGGATCTGATCATCGGGATGGATCCATTTTTTGGCCTGTTCAGGAGAACTGGTAATCTCCATAAACTCTTCGACAGAAACACCATGGATACGGGCAAGTTCACCTGAACAGGAAATACAGCAGTTTTCTTGTTCATCCCAAACCATACGTCCTAATTTTACCAGTTCGGCTGCTTGCTCAGCTTCATTTGTTGCTTCTTGCAGTTCACTGGTACGTGCCTGGACCTTGCGTTCCAGTTCTTGATTAACCCGATCAATTTCGTCCATGGCTCGACGCAGGGTTGTCTCGGCCTGTTTACGTTCAAACACCCGGCCGAGCTGGCTGCCAATATGAACGAGGGTCGGCATCAGGGTCTCGATCGGGTCGCTCGCTTTGTTATCGAAAAATTCGAGAACAGCCACAACCTTGTTACTGGCCAGTACCGGTAAGGCAATAGTACTTTCGATACCAAGGTCGCTGGCAATCCTGGTGCGAGGGGATTCAGGGTCTTGAATGTCGCCAACTTTCCATGTTGGTTTGGCCTGGGCAAGGACCTGTCCCGGTAAGCCTTTGCCTCGGGTATAGGGTGTCTTTTTTGTTTGCTCGACAAAGTCGGTAAAACGTATCGGGTCTTTCAGGTGCCAGATGTCAGAGGGCAGTAGAACGGTGTCATCCTCTTCCGACAGGATATAAGCATGACCGATGATCCAGCCAGTATAGTTACTAACCGTCTCAAGACAGGTTTGAACGGCTTGTTCGAAATTACTTGCTTTATTGGCGTCAGAAGCAACCTTGCGCAGCAAGTTGATCAGTTCTGTATTCGTTTTCAGTTCGACTTCTACGGCCTTTCGGGCAGAGATATTACGTACAATGCCAGTAAATATTTTATTTCCGTCCAAAGAGAGTTCACTGAGGGAAAGCTCAAGAGGAAACTCGCTGCTGTCTTTGTGCAAGCCGATGACTTCCCGGCCAATACCGATAACCTTTGATACACCCGTATTCAGATAGGCCTGAATAAAGGTGTTATGCTGACTGGCATAGGGCTCTGGCATCAGCATGCTCACATTTTGCCCAAGCACTTCACTTGCGTGATAGCCAAAGATCTCCTCTGCTGCGGGGCTAAAGGATTCTATGCTCCCGAGAGTATCTATGGTGATAATGCCGTCGACGGCAGTGTCGATAATGGCCTGCAAGCGGACCTGGCTTTCCTTGAGGTCTGTATCAATGGCCTTTCGGGCTGTAATGTCATAATGCCAGCCCATCATGGCTGGCTCGCCATTAAAAGATACGCTTCGCCAATCGGCGATACACCACCAAGTACTTCCATCGAGGCGAACGCGTTGTTCCTCGGTGCCGGAGATATAACCATCACGGTCGAAGTCAACCCAGTTTTGTTTCAGTTTTTCGGAGCTTACAAAGCTGTCGACTGGGTCTTGGTTGATTAAATCTTCTTTGCTGTGCCCTCCAAAAAGCTCAATATATCGTCGGTTGATATACAGTCGTTTTTTTTCTTTCAGGGAAATAACCGAAATACCAAAGGGGCTGTTTTCAAGTATTTGAAGCAACCCGGCTTCACTCTTTCGGAGCTCAGTGGTGCGCTCGGCTACCCGGTGTTCGAGGGCGTCATTGGTTTTGCGCAACTCATTTTGTGTTTTTTTCTGTTGAATAGAGTACCGGATAGAGCGTTCGAGATGTTCTGGAGTAAGGCCATCCTTGTCGAGGTAATCAATTGCACCAGCTCGCATACCCTCGACATCGATATCCAGCGCTCCTCTTCCGGTCAGAATGATAATCGGTTTTCGACATCCCTTGCTGATTACAGTCCGGATCAAGTCGAGCCCGTTATCGGCACCGAGACGGTAATCAATGAGATAAACATCATGCCGATCTCTTTCAAATTCTACGAGAGCTTCATCAAACCCCTGAGCTTTATCAACAAGATAAGTTTGTCGCTCGACCTTATCCAAGAAAATGCGTAGTAGATTGATATCATCCGTGTCGTCATCGACCAGCAGGACCTTGATTTTTGAAGGTGAGTCTGTCAACGGGGAGTTATCTTTCTGGTAATTGGACAAGGTTAAACCAATAATTACCAAGGGTGTCTATGGCTTCACACAAACCTGCAAGAGTAACCGGTTTGACGATATAACCACTGATGTGGTTTCTGTAACATTGAAGAATATCTTCTTCTTGCGAAGAGGTTGTGAGGACAACTACGGGAATTTTGCATAGTTCAGGGTCAGCCTTTATCTCTTTTAATGCTTCGATCCCTTTAACTCTCGGCATGTTGAGATCCAGCAAGATCAAGATGGGTCGAACAGATTTTTCTGGGTCGCTATATTTTCCTCGTCGGAACAAATAGTCCAGTAACTCTTCGCCGTCTTCTACAGTTACAAAAGGGTTGCCAACCTTACTTTTCTCAAGCGCTCGTCTCGCCAGTAAACAATCATCCCGATCATCATCGGCCATCAATATTGGTTTAAGCATCCAGTACCTCCATTAAGATCAAATTTCATGAACATTTTTTGGCTGTTTGACAGGTAGAATAATGGTGAAGGTCGTGCCTACAGCGATTTGGCTTTCTACAGTGATTTTGCCTCCGTGGCGTTCAACGATCTTACGGCAGACCGCAAGGCCTATTCCAGAACCCGCGTATTCTTTTCGACTGTGCAGACGTTCGAAAATTTGGAATATTCGATTTTGATATTTTAGGGCAAATCCAATGCCGTTATCAGAAATGCGGATACGGCAGGTGGCATCGTTCAGTAGTTTTCCTTCAACCCGGACTACAGGGGCAGACTCTGTGCTGTGGAATTTCAATCCATTAGCCAACATATTTTGAAATATTTGTCGAATTTGAGGTTCGTATGCTTCAATTGTGGGGAGGTCGCCAATTTCAATTCGGCCTGAAGTGTCCGCAATGGCCAAGGCGAGATCAGATTTGGCGTTGTTTGCAATTTCTGTTAGGTCAACGTTATCAAAGGAGATGGTGTTTTTCGATACCCGGGAATAGTTCAGCAGCCCGTCGATGAGGGTCCGCATCCTATTAGAGGCATCGATCATGGTCTTGAGATAGTATTTGGCATCTTCACCCAATAGATGTTCACACTCATCAGAGAGCAGACCACCAAAGGCCATCACCTTGCGGGCAGGTTCACTTAAGTCGTGAGAGGCAATATGGGCAAATTGCAGGAGGTCGGTGTTGGAGCTTTCGAGTTCTTTTTCCCGCTGTTTTCGGATGGCAATTTCTCGCTCCAATTCAGAAGCATGGGCTGCAATCACAGTGGCATTACGACGCTGGCGGCTGATGAGCATGCCAAGAAGCAGGCCGCCGAGCATAAACAGTATTGCAGATATGATAAAGACGAGGTTTATCCCGGTCAGTTTTCCGCCAAAGCTTTCTACAACCGGCAAGGTTACCGCCAGGACACCTCGGACATTGCCGACCTGCCAATCAGTTTTTGGAGAGTCTGCATGGTTGTTGTGGCAACCGATACAAGAAGGGCGCATCAGATCAGCTGTCGCGAAACGAAGTACCTGTTGGTTGTTAATGGTTTCAAACTGATAAAACGGTTGGGTCGGGTTTTGACGTAACTGTTCTAAAGCCAAAGCTTCGAAGCTGTCCTGAGGGCCGCCGTCAGGGCGCCAGGGAAAGGGAAAATCGCTATAGAGATTCCACTGGACGCCACTATCGCTTATGCGCAATTTTTTACCCAGTAACAGGCTCATGGTGGCGGGCAGGGGGATGGCGCCCTCGTGTTCTCTATAGTCGTGGCTGACCATAACCCCTTGAGGCACTAACCGGGCAACCACTTCAGAGGTATAGAGTGTCCGAAATTCGTTGATTACTTCGCTATATCGCGATGCGGCTTGGAGAACCGAGTTTTTAAGATGGTCCTGAGTGACATAGTAGAGACTGGCGAGAATACTTGCCAGCCCGAGAAAGCAAAGAAACCCGACTGTGAAAAGATGCCAGTCCCGGATTTTGAAAATTTCCAATAATTGCTTTACTAACGATGCCTTGGGGTTGCTTTTAGAACTAGGCATGGTTAGCAATCCAGTCCAGTTCTGAAATATTTAGGATTAGCCGGGCAGAGTGTTGTGGTTCGCCTGTGAGGGGAGTGGGTGAGTGGGAAATCGGTGAAATTTGTGCGAAGTAGAGTAACAGGCCGTCAGGGGAACGGATTGCTCTTGTCGGTGATAGCCCTTGAGAAAAGGCAAACGACATTGTGCTCTCTTTCTTTTCGTCCCCTCAGTGCAGAGCCTGTGTCTTTTTAACTTAGATAAAATTTTACATTAAATTGATTTTGCCACCTTTTGATTAAAAGATTCTAAATCAGTGGTAAGGGCAGGGATGAAATCGTGGCGTTTTACACCGTAACGGTGCTATCGAGAACCGATACTGGGCTAGAAGTTCGGAAGCTTTGTGCTACAGAATAAAAATATCGAGAGCTAACCAAACAGTGTGATCTCCTCAATCTCCTGTTCAGCGACCATCTCACATTGAACTCAGGATTCACCTGATAATGATGATGAAATTTTTACCCTGATAGTAAAGTTGGTAAGGGCTTCTCGTGCTATGGCGAGGAGTGTTGTCGTAGGAGTGCGTGCCGTAGACATCTTCATAACGCAGATATTTTTGGTGTCGTTGATAGGGGGTTATGTAGGTGAAATTTTTTTGATGATGTTTATAATAATGGCGGTTTTTTTTGTATTGTTGGTGTCGTATCCCACCTTGTCCCCAACCATGTCTCCCACCTTGTTTGTGTAGATTGGAATGCCAGCAGGGATTGGCAGAGGGATAATTATTGTAATTTAAGTTTTGCCTTGAATCCGCTTTTGCTGTGGTGGGCGTAAAAGACAAAAATGTCAAAACGGACAGGGCTGTTAAACCAATCAGCAATATCCCTGATAATCTTCTTAACAATCTGAAAATTTCAAACATGGCACATACACCTCGGTTGGTCCCCCTCGGTGGTTTACTTGTGTTGCTTTAGTCGGGTTTTCTTATGCTCAGCTTTAATTTTTTTTGGCCTATTGTTCCATCTATAATCTATAGACTTTCACCGTCATTTGTAAGTCACAGTGTTTCACATTGCCGTTAATGGATTAGGTTTTTGTGTGTTCTTTTAACGATTGTTATATTCACTTGATAAAGCTGCGTAGTGCTTGCAAGCTGTGCAGAGAATACTACTTTCCAAAAGTCCCGCTCTCATCGGCACGACGGGTCGTATCGGAAAGAATAACCTTACGCAGCCTATTGCCTATCAAGAGACGATTATGACAGTTTTAAATGCTAAAGACCTTGGCATCACCCTTGGTGCCCCGCTTTTCAGCAACCTAAATTTTTCGATTAACAAAGGCGATCACCTCGGCCTTGTCGCGGCTAATGGGCGAGGCAAGTCAACGCTTTTGAGCTGTTTGGCGGGCCAGATGGAACCGACAGAGGGTGACATTACTCGGGCGCGGGGTTTACAGGTCGGCTTTGTCGAACAGAATGTGCCAGAGGAAATCTTGGCGCTCTCGCTCTATGACGCGGTGCTCTCAGCCTTACCAACAGAACAAGCCGAGTACGAAAGCTGGCGGGTTGATGTGGTTTTAAATGACCTCGCCGTGCCGATAGATTTATACCAAAAATTGGTCAAAGAGCTCTCTGGTGGCTGGCAACGGGTGATTTTGCTGGCGCGGGTTTGGGTGATGGAGCCTGATCTTTTGCTCATGGATGAGCCCACCAACCACCTCGATTTGTCGCGCATCGGTTTTTTACAAAATTGGCTGAAGACCGTCGCCCGCGATATCCCTGTGATTGTGGCCAGTCACGACCGTGCCTTCTTAGATGTCGTGACCAACCGCACTCTTTTTCTGCGCGAAGATCAATCTCAAATCTTTTCGCTGGCTTTCACTCAGGCGCGTACTGCACTTACTGAAATGGATGCAGCCCAAGAGCGGCAGTACGAAAACGACAGTCGCAAGGCCCAACAACTGCGCCGTCAGGCGGCTAAGCTCAAAAACATAGGGATAAACTCCGGCAGTGATCTCTTGATCACCAAAACCAAGCAACTGAAAGACCGTGCCGATAAAATCGAACAGCAGTCCCAATCTGCCTACAAGGATAAATCCGCAGGAGCGATCCGTCTGGTTAACTCAGACACTCACGCCAAGGCCTTGGTTACCCTGGACGATGTTGAGGTTACAACACCCGACGGGCAGCTTTTGTTCAAGACGGGCAAGCTCTGGATCAAACGCGGAGACCGGATTGTGCTGTTGGGGAAAAATGGCACTGGAAAAACCCAGCTGATCCGTAGGGTCCATCAGGCTATAACCGGGGAACATCCAAGCATTAAAGCCGCACCAACGGTTGTGATGGGCTATTCTGATCAGGCGTTATCCCAATTGAGCGATAATGCCACCCCTCAGGAAATTATCACTGAACGCTTTGACGTTGGTGATCAACGCGCCATCGGCCTTTTGGCGAGCGCAGGCATTGGGATTGATTTACAGTCTAAGGCCATATCAGCACTTTCAGGGGGGCAGAAGTCTCGACTAGCGATGCTGGAACTACGCTTGCTCAATCCCAATTTTTACCTTCTGGATGAGCCCACCAACCACCTTGATATTGAAGGACAAGAAGCGCTGGAAGAAGAACTTCAGGCCCATAACGCCAGCTGCCTTCTGGTCAGCCACGATCGCACCTTTGTCCGCAACACAGGCACGAGGTATTGGCAAATCGTGAAAAAACGCCTCGAAGAAGTAGAAGGCCCGGAAGCTTTCTTTGAAGCGGCTTTGAATGAGTAGGGGTAGGAAGGGCTATTATTTCGGAGGATTACCGTCAGGTATACCTAGGCAAACAATATACCCATCAGGGTCTCTGAGATAGAGCTCTTTCATGCCATACCACTGCACTAGGGGGCCTTTGACTATTATGTCCGAGGGGACCTTGTCGATTAATGTATCAGGTGAAAATCCACGGAAATATAGGGTGCCTGATGCTGTGGGACTTGAATTTGGTGCATAACAATCAAGCTCGCTGGCGAGGCTTTCGGCGGTTTGTAACATAAGTTGCCCTCCAGACGCAGGATCACCCTCCATTCCTTTCCATTCAAGGGTAGCAAAGGCAGCACCTTGCCCGCTTCCTTCGAAAGAAACATCCTTTTCAGGTGATACCAACACCACGATCTCCATGCCGAGAAGGTCTCGGTAGAAACTCAGAGATTGTTGAATGTCACGCACCATAAGGTTGGGAATTATCATCTGTTTTTATCCTGCAAGAACGAATGTTGAGGCATGGTAAGCCTATTTAAGTTTTGAGGCAATTAGAGCTCAATTTTCAAAACTAACTCATCCAAAACTATAATATTTGCTTAATACTAAACGTGAGAGCCTGATTCAGTTCACATACTCGGTTTAACAAAATTCCATGATTACAACAGCTTGTGAAAAGGGTGACAGAGGGTATGTCATTTTTTGCAACACAGATATGCAAATATGTTGTGCAATTATATTCATTATGCAAATATAATTGCTATATCCAACAAAAAGGAAATCTCATCATGAAAAAGCTTTTTGCTCTCGCGGCTAGTGCGGTCCTCGCTTTCACTGTTTCGGCCAACGCGGCTGAAAAACTAATCATCGCAACCGATACTGCCTTCGTTCCCTTCGAATTTAAACAGGGCGATACTTATACTGGTTTTGATATCGATTTGTGGAATGGTATTGCAGAAGAATTGAACTTGGAATTTGAACTGCGTCCAATGGACTTTAATGGCATCATTCCAGCTCTTCAAACCAAACAGGTTGATGCCGCACTTGCTGGGATCACCATCAAGGACAGCCGCAAAGAAGTCATAGATTTTTCTGATGGTTATTACGACAGCGGCTTTTTGCTCATGGTGCCTGCTGACAGTGATATCAAAGGATCAGCTGATCTTAGTGGTAAGACGATTGCCATGAAGACGGGGACTTCTGCGGTAGATTATGCCAAGGAACATTTGAAAGATGCGAAGCTTCGTCTCTTCCCTAACATCGATAACGCATATCTTGAGCTGAGAACTGGTCGTGTAGATGCTTCCATGCACGATACCCCGAATGTGCTGTATTACATAAAAAATGCAGGCAATGGCAAAGTGAAAGCCGTGGGTGAGCAAATGCAGGCCCATCAATATGGCATTGGATTTCCAAAAGGCAGTGCCTTGGTTGGTCCTGTGAATAAGGCCCTTGCCGCAATGCGTGCTGACGGCCGCTATGACGTCATCTTTGAAAAATGGTTCGGTGCTGCGCCTGCGAAATAAGCGCCTGACCATAACTTAACAGGCTGCGCTTTGCAGCCTGTCTTTTTTCTCTAACACAGTGGTTTGATATGGAAATCGATTGGTCGATAATTGTGGGTTTTATCCCTGAGCTTATCAACGGTGCCAAAGTCACAGTGATCATCACTCTTTCGGGTCTTATCGGTGGAATGATCCTGGGAACGATTGCTGGCTTGATGCGCGCCTATGGTAATAAGTTATTAAATTCAATAGCATTTATATATATTGAAATCATCCGGGGCACGCCAATCGTTGTACAGGTGATGTTCCTCTATTTTGCTTTACCCGTGCTCGCAGATGTCCGTATTGATCCTTTCGCAGCAGCTGTTTTGGCAATCGTTTTAAATGCCGGTGCCTATATCGCTGAAATTGTACGGGGCGCTTTCTTGTCCATTAACAAAGGTTTGAGCGAAGCTGGCTTGGCACTTGGGCTACCTTATTGGAAAGTCCTGGTTTATATCGTTGGCCCGGTAGCTTTCCGGCGTTTGATCCCGCCATTGGGAAACCAGTTCATCGTAAGTTTAAAAGATACATCCTTGTTCATCGTTATCGGGGTCGGGGAGTTGACCAGAACGGGGCAGGAAATTATGGCCGCGAACTTTAGGGCTGTCGAAATATGGACTGCTGTTGCTGTGTTCTATCTCATCATGACTGGTTTTTTGACTTTAACCCTTCGTCTGATTGAAAATCGCATGAGGATCCTATGAGTATTATTGAATTTCACGGCGTTACGAAACGATTTGGATCTCTCGTCGTTCTGGATGAGGTTGATCTCAATATCGAACAAGGAGAAGTTGTCGTTTTGATCGGGCCATCCGGGTCAGGAAAATCGACATTATTACGATGCATCAACGGATTGGAGATAATTTCCGGCGGTGATCTGATGGTTGACGAATTGAGCGTGAACACAGGTAAAACCACGTTGATGAACATTCGTAAAGAAGCCGGTATGGTGTTTCAGCAATTCAATCTGTTTCCGCAGATGACAGCGCTTGAAAATGTTGCTTTTGGCCCCCGTCGTTCACGAGGTGTCTCGAAAGCACAGGCCCAAGAAGAAGCAATGGCGTTGCTCGTTAAAGTCGGGCTGGGGGATAAGGCGAACCACACCCCTGGAGAGCTATCGGGCGGTCAGCAACAACGCGTCGCCATTGCCAGAGCACTCGCGGTAAAGCCTAAGGTTATGCTGTTTGATGAGCCAACCTCTGCATTGGACCCTGAGCTAAAACAAGAAGTGCTTAGCGTGATGAACCAACTGGCCGAAGAAGGTATGACAATGGTCGTGGTTACGCATGAAATGACGTTTGCTCAACAAGTTGGAACACGTTTAATATACATGGAGCACGGCAGGATTTCCGTCGATGGTAACCCGCGCGACGTAATCGCAAACCCTCCGAGTGATCGTCTGAAGGATTTCCTTGTCCATGTTAATTGATGTTACCGAGCTTGGTTGGTTGAAAGCGTCTGGTACGCCTTATGAGGTCGGGTATGCGCTTGGCCAAAGAGGAAGAGAGGCCGTCCACTCTCATCTGGTGAAGTCCGACCTATGGAAAGAAGTTACATCCGTGAAGCACAGTTTAGTTGTCACGCGGATGGCGAACAAAACGAGCGATCTATATCCTGACATTTACGAAGAAATCAGGGGCTTGGCTAAGGGGTTGGATTTACCTTTTGATCAAGTGTTTACCTGGAATTGTAGAGGGGACATTTTATCGGATACTTCTGATGGATGTACGACTGTTCAAATACCCACAACTCATACTACCAAACTTCAAATATCTGGAGTTCAAAATACTGATGAGCGTATGATCATTGCTCACAATGAAGACGGGTTACCCTTCTTCGATGGTGAGTGCTTTATCGCAGAAGTTACCGGAGGAGAAAGTGCTGGAGCAGTGGACACTGGAAACTACAGTTTCATCTCTTTTTGCTATCCGGGTTCAATTCCCGGGCATACTTTTGCCGTGACAAGCAGCGGCATGGTTATGACAGCGAACAACCTAAGGCTTACAAACGTGGTACCAGAAGTACCCCGAATGGTGCTTGGTCGGGCTTTGCTCAATTGCGAGAAGATAGATGACGCACGGGAACTGTTACAAAGCGTTCCAATTAGCGGAGGGTTTCATTATACGATAGCTCAAGGTGGGGACAGTCGACTGCTAAGTTTGGAATTCGGTGGCGGAGCTTATTGTGAAAAAATCGTTGAAACGCCTTCGCTGCACGCAAATCACGCGATTTTGGGGGATGAAGTTCATCAACAGCAGGTTATCACCCCATCTTCTCTCGATCGTCAAAGACGAGGGAAAATTTTAGTAGCGAGGCCGGATAAACTCCCGTTAGAAATCTTGCGTGATAAAGCCGAGCATTGTCTGCCTATTTGGCGACGAGATGCGGATGATCCAGATAATGAAAATACCATTGCTTCCGCGGTTTTTGAAATAACGACTTCAAAAATAAGCTGGACATTCCATGCCGGAGCGTCAATAAAATTGTTGTATGAAAGCTAATGAAAACAACGATGTTCAGATGCCAATGCCGCCACAAACGGCAGAGCAGTTACGCGCCCTTCTTGTTGAAATAAAACAAGGCAAGAGCTCTATTAACTTAGGCTCTAAGGCGGCACGCGCTCTGGGGCAGATACTCGAGCTCGGGGCTGATCAGTCGGTGTTGAAAATTACAACACTGGCTGAACGTCTGGATATCAATCCTTCAACGCTAACCCGACTTGCTCGCAATCTCGGCTATTCTGGATTTACCGATTTTCGCAATACTCTCTTAAGTGAAAGCCTAACCCCCGTTCCGGCATTTTATACCCGACAAGCTCAACAGGCCTTACAGGCAAGCGGGTCGGATCTATCTGATCGGGTCAATCAACTTGCCGCTGAAAACAAAAAGAACATTGAGTACTTTGCAAGTACATTTGATCAGGCGGAATTCGATCAAACTTTAAAGCTTCTTGGGGATGCACCACGCGTGAGAATTTACGCCATTCGCCAGTTCCTATCTATGGCAATGTTTCTAAGTTATGGATTAGGTATGATCCGCTCGGATGTGAACTTGCTTGATGCGCCAGGGCTCGGCACGGCCGAGGGGCTTGCTGGAATGTCGGAAAGTGACGTCCTGGTGGTTTTTAGCTGCAGCCCTTATTCAAAACAGGTGATAGAAGTTTGTAAGGCTGCTCATAGTTCTGGCATGAATACCGTCGTCATCACCGATCGTGCAAGTTCTCCCCTGGTAGAGTTTGCAACGCGCACCATCCTTGTTCCTCATTTGACCAGCTTTCTTTCCAACAGTGTAACCACTTTTGCATTTTGTGTTGAAAGCCTGATAAACGGTGTCGCAACAAGACTTGGCGATTCCGCTGAAGCTGCATTACAGCGCCGGGATGAAATGATCAACTCAATGAATATCGAGACACTTTAGCTCTAGCCGCTTGTAATCAAAATTCTCAGCTCACTTTATGTGAGAATATAAAAAGGTGTATTTCTCAAAGCCAAAATGGTTTACGGGCTTCTGCTTCAGCATTTTTTTGATCAACACCAATATCGCATAAACGATGCTTTTCCATCCCCCTTAATCCTCTACGGGTTAGATAGTTTCTTACCCATAGCGTAATCGTCGATTTGACGCTGCTTTGAGATGGCTGGGAGGTAATAATGGCTGTTTTTGACTGAGATCGTGTCATTGTAGACATAATAATTCCTTATCTTGTGGCCTGTATTAAATATCTATAGCTTTATAATTACAGTCACAAACGATGTAATGTCGTAGCTTCATAAGGAAATATTATGTCTATGCGAAATTATTCATTGAATGGTTTGCGAATGTTTGAAGCTGCAGCACGTCATCTTAGCTTCACAGTCGCGGCTAGTGAACTTAACGTCACTCAGGCCGCTGTTAGCCAACAGATACGGCGCCTTGAGGAGCAATTAGGGGTAAAGCTTTTCCTTAGAGAGAAGGGGGGACTTTCTCTGTCTGTTTCAGGTCTGGAATTAGCTGGAAGTACAGGATCTGCCTTAAGCACTATTCGAAAATCCATCAATCGCATCACAAATACTGACACCGAGGGTGCTCTTACAATCTCCACTCTCGCTTCCTTCGCCTCAAGATGGTTGATTCCAAGGTTGTCTGGATTTCAAGAAAAGCATCCTGATATAGCGATCCATGTACATACATCGGGGAGCAAGGTTGATTTTTCACGGGATGGAATAGACGCAGCCATTCGATTTGGTACAAAAGAAGAGCCTGGATTAAATGCTGAATTAATCATGAAAGATTCTCTCTGTCTTGTCGCATCGGCGAAGATAGCCAAAATAATTGATGACACACACGAGAACCTTTACCTGTACCCTCTCATAATCGATGGAAGCCGTCTATTAGATACAAATTCAATTGACATCACGGGGTTAGCGACAAAAGAAGCCATTGAATTATTGAAGCTAGATCAGATGAAACTGGACCTACGGATATACGATCAAAGTGACAGCGTTGTTCTGGCTGCATTAGCCGGACAAGGGGTTGCTCTAACTCGATTATCTTTGTGTGTTGGGGAGTTGGAAACGGGCAAATTACTACCTGTCTGTAAATTCCGGTTACCCTTAGCGTTTGGGCATTCATTGGTTTGTCCGCAAAGCCGCGTTAATGATCCAAAACTAGTTGCCTTCAAGCACTGGATGCTCAGTGAGATTGATAAACATCAGCATGAGCTAAGCGCTCGATAAACTCTACCCAGCAACACCAATAGATTTTCACCAAAGCATTCGAAATACAATTTGCGAAAAAACCGAGAATTACATGAAAGAAGCGCCTGTAATCGTACGGGGGTAATGTATGAGATTTTGAAAAATCCTTACATTGGTGAGGCGTTCCGGGATCAGATTTGGATAAAACCCAGCTTGCCCAAGAGTTCTCTCTTTCAGGGGTATTACTTTGGTTTCACGTTACGCTTTTATCGATAACACTGAGAGATCTACTCTTTAAATAATCGAGTATTTTGGTAATGCCGTTTGGATTTCTCATTAATAGAATTGGCGCATCTCCAAGATAATCATTCTCCATTTTTAGCCATTGTTTTACAAAAGCCCGATCTCCATTGCTTATGGAGTGTAAATAGGTATGAACATCTATGAATAAATGAATTAAGTTGCTGCTTTTATTCGATAATGAAAATTCAATCCCCCTATTCCTGTATTGGAATAATGAGGCCTCTGATATGCAAAGAATAGTTGCAAGTGTTGTGTCGTCTATATCAATTGTACTCGCAAGTTTAATAGCTTCATCAAAGCTATTATTTGAGAGGAAATATTCGTCTTTAATTTCGGCAAACACTTTCCGCTTTTCTTGATTTAGCATCCATCAACCACTTCACTTTTTGTCGGGTAATCGATGGCCATACGGTTCTTATCTTGCCCGTGCATCTGCCAGTAGGCCTCGTTGATACGTTTTGATAATGAACCAACAGAGCCCAAGCCTATTGGCTTATCATTTATTTTGGTAACAGGCATGACGCCGCCTGCCGTTGAAGTGATGAATAGCTCATCTGCCGCTTTAAGTTCATTTGGCGTAATATCACGGGCCACGCATTCAATTTGCATCTCTTTACAGAGATCAAAAATTGACTGACGCGTGATCCCCTTCAATACCCCAAATTCAGGTGTGGATACCAAGCCGTCTTTCGCAACAAAAATATTAAAACCAGGGCCTTCTGCGATATTGCCGTTGCTATCCAAAAGAATGGCGGTATCAGCCTCTTGGTCATAGGCTGTGTAAAGTCCCTTCACCAAATCCAACCAATGATAGTTCTTGATCGTTGGATCAACCGACGGAGGAGGAATGCGCACAATATCAGTGATTGCGATATGCAAACCACGTTGCATCTGTTTCTCGTTTGCGACCGAGCCAAAGGGAATAGCAAATGCGATGAAGCGATTTATGGCATCGCGCGGGTCGCGACTGAAATCAGGAGAGGTGCCGCGTGTGCAGATGAATTCAACATACGAATTTTGGAGCCCGGACAAGGCCACGCAATTGTACAGTATTTCAGTTACTTGTGCTTTATCGCAGGAGATAGACATGTGGAGCATATCCATCCCCCGAAAAAAGCGATTTAGATGATCTTCGAGCCTAAAAAATGCACCTTTCCACACATGCACCACATCATAGGTGGCATCAGAATGTAGGAAGCCGTAATCCAAAACCGAGATTTTTGCCTTATCCATCGTCAGGTACTGACCGTCCATAAAGGCTACGCCAGGTGGGTAGGTGTTGGGGTCGATGTATTCTTCGGATAATTTGGGCAAATTGTGCATTATTTGATCCGTTTAGATTATTTTTAAGTAATGGTGGGACTATATCAGAATAAATTGGGCATATTGCTCGATATTTGATAAAAATAAGCGTAAACTGCCTTAAATTCTTGGGAACGGAAAACCAAAATGCCCACCGTATTAGATGATGTGGATAAAAAGCTTTTGAAAATTCTTCAGAGTAATAATCGCCTATCCGCAGACGAGTTGGGAGACATGGTTGGCGTTTCCCGTTCCTCTGTGCAACGCAGGATAAAGCGATTTCGGGATGAAGGTATTGTTGAAGCGGATATTTCAGTTCTCTCACCTAAAAATATTGGTAGTTATATAACTTTGATTGTCGAGGTTGAGCTGGAACGAAAACGTAATGACCACCTTGATGAATTCCGACGCTCTATGCAGTCACTAGAAGATGTCCAGCAATGTTACTATGTAATCGGCCATACTGATTTTGTCATAATTGTAACATCACCTGATATGACTGCCTATGAGGAGTTCAGTCGGAAAGTCTTTGCCGATAATCCCAATATACGAAGATTTCACTCCAACGTCGTCGTCAACCGTGTCAAATCTGGACTTCAGGTGCCCATATCTTGAGGAAAATTGATCAACCTTTAGCAAGACTTCGATGCGTGATCTTCGCGCTCCAAATCACGGATAGCTTTTAGTACGTAGGTGAGGTGACCCTAAGTGGCGTCTTGACCTAGTCAGGTGTTCGGCGGCCATGAATGCGTCATAGATGACGTAGGATAGAGCCGTGTAGTCCCGTCTTATATTGTTTGCTGCCGAGCTAACGTTCTCCGTAATATCCATTGGTATTGATAAATTCTTCCCTAAAATTCTTAATGTAATTTATTGAAAATTTTTATTGTATACATATTGTATTTTTAATGTATAAAGAATTCAAAATTACAAACTCACTAAGAATTGTAGTGAGGCATTCGAAAAATGGTCGATGGGAAGCGGAGAGTTACATGAAGGAAGATGCGCGAAATCGTAAGGGTGTGATGTATGAAATTCTGAAAAAGGAAATTCTTACATTGGTGAGGCGTCCAGGATCAGACCTGGATGAAACCCAGCTTGCCGAAGAGTTCTCTCTTTCAAGGACGCCGCTTCGTGAAGTTTTCCGCCAGTTAGCAGGCGAAGGATATGTTGAGTTGCGCGAAAATCGTGGCGCAAGAATATCTGATATGAGTCACACCACGTTGCGTGATTTTTTCCTCGCCGCTCCTATGATATATGGCGCGGTAATGCGGTTGGCTGCGAGAAATGCGAAGTCCGCTCAAATCGACGATTTAAAAGCCACACAGGAACTCTTTAAGGATGCTCTGCATCGTGGCTCGAACGAAGACAGGGCGTTGTTCAATAACAGGTTCCATGAAATTACCGGCGACATGGCAGACAATATTTACCTGTTGCCCAGTTTCAAACGCTTGCTGATTGATCATGCCCGGATCGGGATGACTTTTTACCAGCCCCAAGACAACCAAATGGCAGAGAATTTAACCGCAGCCAGTGCCCAGCACGATGCGATTATAATGGCGATAGAAAAACGTGATGAAGCCGCTGCTGCGCAACTTGCCACCGACCACTGGAATTTGTCGCGAAACCAGATCGAACTTTTTGTGATGCCAAGCCAACTTGATATTCCCCTTGGCACATCTTCCATCAAAGCCGGACGAGGATAAAATGACCCCGATTATGAAATTCGAAGGGATATATACGCCGCTTGTGACCCCGCTCTGCGCGGATGGCAGCGTTAATTATAATAGCTTATCGGATGTTATCGAGAACCTGATCGATAAAGGCGTCCATGGGTTGATCTCGGGCGGGTCAACGGGTGAGAATTATGCGCAAGGTGTAGGCGAGCGCCTTGAAATTGCCCGTTTTACCAAGGATCAAATCAAGGGCCGTCTTCCGTTGATTATCGGTACCGGGGCCATGATGACGCCGGACTCACTTGCTCTTGCTTCTGGAGCAAGTGATATGGGTGCAGATGCTATTCTGGTTGCAACACCGCCTTATTCCGTGCCAACGGAACGTGAAAATGCGCTGAATGCTCTTGCTATCGACAAGGCTGCCAATCTTCCGATCATGCTTTACAATTATCCTGGTCGCATGGGCGTCCATATGGGCGAAGAGTTTCTGGATCTTGTCGGTCGATCTCGCAATGTTTGTGCGATCAAAGAAAGCTCTGGCGATATCAACCGCGTGCATTTACTGGCACGCGATTATCCTCACATCCAAATGGCCTGTGGCATGGATGATCAGGCGTTGGAATTCTTTGCCTGGGGTGCGCAAAGTTGGGTTTGTGCCGGGTCAAACTTCTTACCTGATGAGCATATTGAGCTTTATCAGGCCTGTGCTGTTGAAGGAAACTTTGCGAAAGGGCGCCGCATTATGTCTGCGATGATGCCGTTGATGCGCGTGCTTGAACAGGGCGGTAAGTTTATCCAGTGCGTAAAACATGGTGTCACTCTTGGCGGTATTGATACCGGGCCAATGCGACCACCCCTCAGGGGCTTGAACAAAGACGATAAACGCGCACTTGAACAAGTCATTCGCGTATTGAAAACCACGATTGTAAAAATACAGGCAGAGGGCTGATCCATGGATTTATTAACCACTGAAGAATACAAATCTATCGCCGCGAACATGACCTTGCCGACCAATGCCTATATTGATGGCGGTTTTCGTCCAGCAGCGTCGGGCAAAACATTTACCACAATTAATCCGGCAACAGGGGAAGCGCTTGCTGATATTGCAGCTTGTGACGCAGAGGATGTGAATTTCGCTGTCGAGAAAGCGCGCGAAGCCTTTGATGATGGCAGATGGTCCAAGATGCCGCCGTCTGAGCGTAAAGAAATTCTGATCCGGTTATCTATTCTCCTTTCTCGGAACGCTCGTGAATTGGCGGTGATGGAGAGCATTGACAGCGGCAAGACCATATACGATTGCGAGACGGTGGATATTCCCGAAACCATCAACTGTATCAAATGGCACGCAGAGGCGATTGATAAGATTTACGATCAGGTGGCACCGTCTTCTGACGATCATATTGCAATGGTGGTGCGTGAACCTATTGGAGTTGTTGGTCTGGTCTTGCCGTGGAATTTTCCGCTGTTGATGTTGGCGTGGAAAATTGGTCCAGCCCTTGCCGCGGGCTGTTCTGTGGTGGTGAAACCAGCGGCTGAAACGACCTTAACGGCCTTGTATCTGGCAGAACTTGCCTCAATAGCGGGGCTGCCAAAAGGTGTTTTAAATATCGTGCCGGGCGGTGGTGCTGAAGTGGGTGAACCCATTGGCAGGCACATCGACATCGATATGGTGTCGTTCACAGGATCAACTGTGACAGGTAAACGCTTCCTAACCTATTCTGCGGAATCAAACGTCAAAGAAGTCGTGTTGGAAATGGGCGGCAAAAATCCTTGTGTGGTTATGGAGGATGCTGAAAACCTCGATAAGGTCGCCCAGCATGTGGTGAACGGGGCCTTTTGGAATATGGGCGAAAACTGTTCTGCCATATCGCGTTTAATTGTCCATAAGGATGTGAAAGAAGAGCTGCTCTCACGCATAGAAAACCACACCCGCCACTGGAATGTTGGTGATCCGCTTAGCCCTGAAACCCGCGTGGGTGCGTTGGTGTCAAAGGCGCATTTTGATAAGGTGTGTGGATATCTGAAACAGGATGAAACGGTCTTTTTGGGTGGTAAATCACACGATGGTGCTTTTGTTGAACCTACCGTTGTTGAGGTAGATAGCAACGATAACACTCTCGCCCGTGAAGAAATTTTTGGCCCGGTGTTATCGGTTGTGGCAGTTTCCAGCTTTGACGAGGCGATCGCGGTGGCAAATGATACCGACTATGGCCTTGCCGCTTCTATTTTTACCGCCAATGCAAAGCGCGCAATTCGTGGCGCTCGTGCCATTCGCGCCGGGACCGTGACCGTGAATTCTTATGGCGAGGGTGATATCACCACACCTTTTGGTGGTTACAAGCAATCAGGGTTTGGCGGACGGGATAACTCACTTCATGCCCATGATCAGTACACACAGATGAAAACCATCTGGATTGATCTCTCTGATGACGCCGATGAGGCTGTTGAGTAACTGGAGCATATCAGGGTGTGATTGAGTGTTAGTTGGCGAGTGACCCGGGAGCGTTGATCGAATGAAAGTCTATCAGGCAAAACGATTACCTGAACACAGGGGGAGGGCGGCTTGGCGCGATATCCTCCCCCCGCGTCAGGCGACGCAACCGCTGGATCAGGATATACTTGCCGATTTTGTCGTCATCGGCGCGGGCTTTGCCGGGCTTTCCGCTGCCCGACGCTTGACGCAACTCAACCCAGGCGCCCGGATTGTTGTGCTCGAAGCTGGCGAAATTGCCGAAGGTGCTTCCGGGCGTAACTCAGGCTTTATGATCGATCTGCCCCATGACCTTGCGTCAGATGACTATGCCGGGCAGGCCGAGAACAGCGATCTGAAGACGATCCGGCTCAACCGTATGGCAATTGATTTTGCCAGAGAGGCTGTTGAGGAGTATGGCATCAATCCTGCTTATTTTGATCCGGTTGGCAAAGTAAACGGTGCGGCAAGCCTCTCCGGTGATAAGCATAATCAGGACTATGCCAAACATCTGGAAAGATTAGGCGAACCCTCACAAATGCTGGATGCTCAGGCGATGACTGAGCTTACGGGCAGTCGTTATTATCTGTCTGGGCTTTATACGCCGGGCACGGCAATGTTACAGCCTGCAGGATATATTCAGGGACTAGCAGATGGTTTGCAGCGCAATACTCAGATCTTTGAGAACACGCCAGTTACCCGGTTTTCGAAAGTAAGTTCCGACTGGCTGCTCTCGACACCCAAAGGAACCGTGACAACGCCTCGGATTATTGTCGCCAACAACGGACACCTGGAAAGCTTCGGTTTTGCACGCGGTCGTTTGATGCATATCTTTCTCTACGCATCCATGACACCGGAACTAGATCCCGATGCCCTTAAGACGCTCGGCGGGCAATCTCGGTGGGGGATAACGCCTGCTGATCCCATGGGCACAACTGTACGCCGGATTGATACTGTTCAAGGGGGCAACCGGATTGTCACCCGAACCTGTGCAAGCTTTCTGCCTGACATGAAAGCTTCAAAGGCCGGGCTTGCTCGGGCTGTTGGGGTGCAGCAGCAGAAGTTTGATGCTCGCTTTCCAGCACTTTCCGGAATGAAAATGCAATACAGTTGGGCAGGGCACCTTTGTCTGAGTAAAAACAATGTATCGATCATGCGAGAAATTGACGACAACGTCTTTTCCGCCTGCTGCCAAAACGGCCTCGGTACGGCACGGGGAACCATGACAGGCATTGGCGCAGCAGAACTCGCCAGTGGTCACAGCAGTGAAATTACTCGAGCCTTTATGAACGAGGCCGATCCTCAAAAACTTCCACCACGACCTTTTTCCACAATTGGTGCAAATGTTTATCTGCGCTGGAAAGAATGGCGCGCCGGGCGGGAATAGGTGATTTTAAGGCAGACCTAATGTTTGTATGGGGAATAAAGTAACTGAGTTACTACAGACTGCTGACAAAGGTCTCGCCATTGCGAGGCCTTTGTGATTCACTGTGTTAT
>CAJXUS010000066.1 GCA_913060675.1 uncultured Rhodospirillales bacterium | reverse complement strand
GATCTACACTATCCTCTTCGTCGGCAGCGTCAGATGTGTATAAGAGACAGCTCTAATCGTTTTACTTAGTGCATAGATGGCTCCACCCTCTAAACCGTAATCAGAGAGCATAATTTCGCCTTTAACGTACTTCGTATCCAAAGAAATCGAAATGTTCTTGAGGGGTTGCCCAAAAAATTTTGAAGAAATTCGAGCAGGCCAGTTGGTTTCAAAGCCACAGTTTGCAGCTCGCAACGGAGTGATATCAACATTTTTTTCTGCAAATATCTCAACCCAGGATCCATCTGACCCCATTCTGGGCCAACTGGCTCCGCCTAGTGCAAAAACGGCTGCATCGTAAGGAGTAGTATCGACTTTACCCCTGTCATTTGAAATCAGCAGATTGTTATTATTGTCGAACCCTAGCCATCGATGCCGAGTATAGATTTGTAGCCCATTTGCATTGAGCTTTGTTATCCACTGACGCAGAAGTTCTGTTGCTTTAAACTTTGTCGGAAAGACGCGCCCACTAGAACCGACAAAAGTATCTTGCCCCAAAGCATGGCAGAATTCTCTTAGGTCTTGTGGTGTGAAATCATTGAGTAGGGGAGTAAAGAAGGATGAGTTTTCGTAATATTTGTTTGCGAAAACATCTAAGTCCTCACTGTGGGTGAGGTTAAGTCCTCCTCTGCCTGCCAACTGAAATTTTCTGGCAAGTGAGGGTTTGGCCTCGTAGAGAGCAACTTTATGACCGAAGGCTAAAAGTTGGTGAGCTGCCATCAAACCAGCAGGTCCGCCTCCGATTATAATAATATGTTTAGAAATTTTCTTCACCTGTTTCTCCTACGATTAGAGCGTTATAAGCACACTTGCGACAGGTGACTAGTGTTGTGTCGTATAATATAAGTTATGTATCTTCTATGTTTTCTTTGTCTTCTAGGGCTTTAAGCACTTTTTCTGCAAAGGCGCCTTGATCATGGCGGCCTTGTAGGAAAAGCTCAACGGTTTTACGAGCTGATTCTTTGTCGTATGGCACTTGACCGTTCATTCTAAGTTCAATTTCTTTGAGCACTTCTGGACCCAATTTATCTCTAATTGCTTTTAAGTCTTTTAGCACTTGCTCTTTTATGTCGTCATTTGACATTTCGGGTTCCTTCAACCTCATCAACTTATCTTTTGAGTATTATGTTTACCTGTTTGCCATGGAATGAACACAACTGAAGCATATTTTCCCATTATCGGTTATGATAAGAACATGATTAACTATATTTTTGATAGTAAGCGGCTTTTTACTTAAAATCCAATACTCCGATATATTGGATAGTATATGGGTATAATTTAGAGTTGCCATCTCGTACTATTGAGGTATATCAACGGTTGGAGTTGTAATATGGTACAACTCGATCTTAACACATATTGTATGGATAGTAATTTCGATGTCTCTCGGCCTTCGTGAATCTCGCCGCCGTCGCTCACATAATTTTCGTTGGGCCCTATTTAAATGGATGATTGCACTCATTTTAATCGGAGCTGCAGGGTGGTATTCTTATATGGCGGGGTTGGAACTTGCGAACCGTAAGGTTGTTACTCTTAACGACAAAAATAAAGAGCTCGAGCAAACAGTTCAAGAACTTCTCGATCTGCGTGATAATCTTAATGTTGAGCTCGAGAATACAAAGCAGGTCGCTTCTGAGTGGGAGGGGCGTTACAGAAGTGATGTTCCAACTGGTGAACTCAAGGTAATAGTTACCAGTCTTCAATCAAAAGTAAGCAATGGTGTTTCTTTGGATCGCCTTAACTTTTTGATTGCAAGTGCAGAAAATGAGCAGGCTTGCGACAACAATCCAGTCGCGAAGCGTTTTTACGTTAATACGCCGATCTACACGGGTGTGAACGATAATGTGAGCTTTGCGCGTGGTGGTGTTACAATCACAGCTATGGGTGTATCGGCTTTCAATGCTGATAACAAAGTCGAAGCTTGGTACGATCCAGCCAAGCCGATTGATTTTGTTTTCACGCTTCTTGGTGGTAAAAAAGTAAAACTCAGCGGTAAACTACCGCTTCATCAATCCGTTGTTGTAAACGGGTCTGAGTATCGGTTCTCCCTAAAAACAGGCGCGAGAGGCTTTGTTCAAGTTGTTGGTGATCGTTGCGACTACCCGTAAAACATCTAAAGAATGAGCTAAATATATGCTGTCCGAGGCATTTACGTATATTTTCGCCAAGTGCCAAAATAAATTTAAGCGCCTCGGATATTTACACGAAGCAATCGCGATAGATTCTCGGCGTAAAAGGTGTCGGTCTGCCTGGTCGGATCATCTCCAAAATTCTCAACAAGAAATCATAAAAGCTGTAGAAAAGACAGAGGATCGAAATCGTATCGTTATTCTTGGAGCAGGTGCGGGTTATGATGTTCCTCTTGAATTTTTACTTTCGAAATACAAAAAAATACACCTTGTTGATGTCGTTTTTCTCAGGCCAATTCTGAAACTTGCCAAAACGCATTCACAAATAACGTTGGTGGAAATTGATACGACGGGAGTTATTAATCAACTCCCTGGGGGTAAGGCACCTATAGACGTAGCTCAATTAAGTTCAACTCCTCCCAAGGAGGTGCTGGCAGAGGCTGATCTTATTATTTCATGCAATCTAATGTCTCAACTCCCCATCAATATAAAAAGGAAACTGATTGCTTTGGGAGCTGATGAGGATTCCAAGGAGGTAGAGTTTTTTTGTCGATCTATTATTACTTCACATTTAAACTGGTTAGAAGACTGTGATGCTCCGGTTTTGTTACTAACAGATTTGGAGCAACATCTCGTTCCTAAAGACCAAACAGGTGAGAAAACGGTCAAGGAAAACGCACTTCTCGGTGTTGTCTTTAATAATGTAGAGCACAGTTGGCTCTGGAATATTGCGCCGCGCCCAGAAGTTGATAAGTACTATTCATTAAAGCATTTGGTTGGCAGTTTTTACTTGCAGAAAAACGAAAAATTTAACGTCAAATATTTATTGTAAAACCCGTGTTGGGCACTCAAAAATAGAGCATCGTTAGTTTTATTGTGATTGCCCTCTGAACATTCTCATGTGGGCAGTTCGTGTTTCTCTACTCCCGTAATAAACTCCTGAATTTAACTTCAACACCTTATCAAGTTATACCATCGGCCCTTAATCTTGCCCCCTCTAGATCTCGTCCACTTTCCCCCGAGTAGGAAGGAAGTTGCAGGCGATACGGTGTATCATCAAGGCTTTTTGACGCGCGTCGGGGGGACGTAGACGTGACCGAAACGGTATATTTTCAAGACTTTCGGGCCGCGTCGCACAAACTTTGCGATACACCGCATCGCGGAAGTTCATGCTCCTTACCGAAAGTCTTGAAAATGTGTCCAGATGGGGCAATATTTAGGGCTGGTGGTATTAGGTGTATATAACAACCTATAGGTGCCAAATAGAAGGCAAGAGAGAAATAGTGGGGGATGATGGTTGGAGACATAGTAGGCTCTATTTTAAAGCATATAATATGGGAGCTTGTGTTTGAGGGGCTTTGGAAGCTTCTTTGTCTCCTAATCAAGGGGTGGGGATACCTTTGGATTAATTTTTACGACCTGTTTTTAAGTCGTAAACCAGAACTTGCGCGGACGTTGGGAATTGTCTCTGCGTTGGCGATAAATCCAGTTACCATCAGTTTTCTGATTTATTATTGGCCGGAGGTGGCTCTGCTTGCCCAGGATGTTGGTGCAGGATCGTTCTCTCAATGAATGATTTTTGGGCCGTATTTGGCTTGCTGGAGTTACTAATCTCCTTGGGTAAGGGCATTATGTGGCTAATCAGTTTTATCTTTGGCTGGTGGGCGGATCTCTGGACCGGGTATTATGATAAAAAAATTCCCTTAAGCCCTATTTGGGCAAGAGTCCTCGGCATTGTCTGTTCTGTGTTAACGCATCCCGTTGTTGTGATCCCGGCGGTTGTATTTATGGTTAGTAAATAGATTATGAGATGACAACCACGACAAGTTTTGGGCACGTACGCTTGTTAAAATAAAGAAAAAGTCTTTGACATTTTAACCAATGCAAAAGGATGCCTGATATACAATCAAGTGAAACGAGAGTAGATTTACACCCTCTTTGAAGATGGTTTTGCTGTAATTGAGATAAACTGAACGTTCAATACCCAGAGCAAATTCGGGGAATACCATGCGTTAATGACGCATATAAATGTTGGAAAATATTGGGGAATTGAACGTCGAGGTACTTTGATGATCTCGGTATTTAAGGCTAAGGCGAGAATAACAATTTTAAAATGGGTACGCCCTGAGGTTTGGTCGATGTTTTTCGGCGCGCTCCTTGTAGTGCTTTACTCCGTCATTGCCATTCCCTCCTATGCCCAATCAAATTCTCCGTCCCAACAAACCAACCCTCCTCTTGTTATTGGTGTTTCAGATTGGGCGCCTTATTCGGGCTATGATCTTCCGGGGCACGGGCTTTTGACGGAAGTCGTACAAGTGGCGATGAAACGCGCGGGGTATGAAACCATTGCTCAAGAAACCCCATGGGCTCGAGTGATAAAGGGAACTTCTCGTGGTGAAATCGATATTATTCCGGGTATTTGGTATAGTGACGAAAGAGCTAAGACCATCCTTTACGGCACAGTACTCGCCACGGCCAGGTTGGTGCTGATCAGCCGGGTTGATCATCCGCAAAAAATTGAAACGCTGGAGGATCTCGATAATCTCACTGTCGGTGTGGTTCAGGATTATGCCTATCCTAAGTTTTTTTTAGAGGCTCAAAACTTTGATAGAGATCTCTCACGCAATCTGGATTTCAACCTCATAAAGCTGGCCAAGGGGCGCATAGACGCGGCTCTGGGCGATGAACTGGTTGCCCGTCATACGTCTCGAAAATTATTCCAGGGTAAGGTTCAATTTCGCTATGGGCCTAAATCGTTGGATACAAAAAATGTACATCTTGGGATTTCTCGCGCCCATCCTGAGCATGAACGCATCCTGTTCCTTTTTGAAAAGGCTCTGGAAGAAATGAAGGCCGATGGCACTTATAAAAAATTGCTCGCCAAACATGACATATATGAATTGAAAAATGCATCATAACAATGTGGTAGAGAAGGGTACTGCAGAGGTGGAGAGATGAATTCAACAGGGTTGTTAATGAGGTTATCCCTTTTTAGATCGTTGTTTTGGGCAATCGTTTTTTGCGTGCCTTTCCTGTTCGCCCCTTTTCATACTCAAGCACAAACAAATTCTTCGCCCTATCAAGAAAATAAACCTTTATTGATCGGTGTTTATACCTGGGCGCCTTATTCTGGCTATGATCTTCCGGGGCACGGACTTTTGACAGAGGTTATTCAGGTGGCAATGACCAGAGCAGGTTTTGCCACGCAGGTTAAGAAAGTCCCCTGGTCTCGGGCGTTGAAGGAGACCATGCGCGGGAGAATCGATATTCTTCCCGGAATTTGGTATCAGGAAGATCGGGTCGAGAGTATTGCTTACGGCTCGGTCCTTAGCATAAATAGACTTGTGTTGATGAGCCGTTCCTATCGGGAAACAAGAATAGAAAACCTGAGTGATCTTGATAATTTAAAAGTGGGGGTCGCTCAGGATTATGCCTATCCAAAAGTCTTTGTTGAGGCGCAAAATTTTAAAAGAGATTTTTCCAAAAATCTGGAAGTTATTCTCAACAAATTAAAAAATGGTCGTGTAGATGCTGCCTTAGCCGATGAGTTGGTCGCGCGTTATACCGCCAATAAACTTTTTTCCAGTGAAACGCTCTTTGACTATTCAAAAGAAGCACTTGAGATCAAAAATTTGTTTATCGGGATATCTCGGAAAACACGAAATTACCGCAAGATACTGTTTTTGTTTGATCAGGCGTTGGACGAAATGAAAATTGATGGCACGTACGAGGCCCTGCTTAAAAAACACGGCCTATCGGGTGAAGGGCCATCTTGAAACCGAGAGTCCTCAAAGAAGACAAGTTTTCTTCAAGTGTCAGCGATTCCCCAGCAGGGCAAGGTCACGGATACTTCTGTACCCTGTCCGAGTTTGCTTCTGACTTGTAATGTACCCTTGTGTGCCTCAATGAGGGCTTTGGCAATCGAGAGCCCGAGGCCGGTCCCTTCCTGAGCCCGGTGGGGATTGGCATCCCCTTGCGAGAAAGCGTCAGTAATGGTGGACAGTCTGTCGGCCGATATTCCGATGCCGCTGTCTTTTACTGTGATTTTAATGCGCTTGTTTTCAGAGGTCGCCTGGACTTTCACCTGACCATTTTTCTCGGTGAATTTGATGGCATTTGATAACAGGTTGAGCATTATCTGAGTAACGGCACGTCTGTCAGCATAGAGCGTCGGGATACCCTTGGGGACATTTAATACCAAGTCGATTTTATTATCCCGGGCCCTTTTTTCAATGGATTTAATGCAGTCTTCGAGCACCTCAAGAGTGTCGATTTGCTTGTTGGTCAGGCTGCGTTTACCCGCCTCAATTGCTGCGATATCCAGAACGTCATTTACAAGAGAAAGCAAATGCTTACCGCTATGGTGAATATCATTGGCATATTCAGTGTATTTTTCAGATCCAATAGCGTTTGATCCCAAGGGGCCAAAAAATTGTTCCTGCATCATTTCGCTAAACCCTAATATGGCGTTTAGCGGCGTGCGAAATTCGTGGCTCATGGTCGCGAGAAATTCTGACTTGGCCTTACTTGCTTTTTCTGCGGTTTCTCGGGCTTCAAATAAGGCCTGATCAATTTTTTTCAGCCGGTACATTTGAAAAATCACGATGACTGTAATCAGTAAAACGCCGACAAGGAAGAAGATGATGGCGTTTCGAAAAGTGAGGATTTGGCTCGATTGTTTGCTCAAAATAGTAAAGGTTTGTTGCTGGGCCTTGGCAAACATGGGACGCATGGTGTTGATGGCATCTGTGGCACGGGTATCCACCAAAGCAATAACAACGGGTGAGTCTGCTGGTAGGTTATAGACCCCGACGCTCAACCAGCGTTTGATGTCCGCCAACGCAGGGGTAATGACCGCATGCATTGCGGAAGCCCCGACAAGGCTGTCGAAGTTATAAGTCCCTCGCATGAGCCCTAACCTAGCCTCAATGCGTGATACTTGGCTCAATATTTCCTGGGTATGTTTGGCAGAGGGGTTACTGTTGGCAAGTTTGGTCTGCCAAGCGAGGTCAGATACATCCTGGACCAAGAGGGCAATGTCGCGTTCTTGTTTGGCAACTGTTATGGGTAGGGCTTTTTCAATATCTTGCAGACTGGACCATGAGAAATAGATAATACCAAGACAGCCCGCAAGAACACAAAATATCAGAATAATCGGTCGGGTAATATATTCGCGGGCAAGCCTCAGGTCCAAGCGCCTGTTTTCGGATGGATTGGTTTTGCTCGAAAAGGTCGCCTGAGAATTATGCTGCTTATCTGATTGTTTTTTTGGTTGCTTTTCGAGCTGTTTTCTTGTGGGGGGGGGCATGGTCAAGGACGCACCCCCATTTCCTGATAAAAACGCTCTGCCCCTGGGTGAAGAGGGATCGCAACTCCCTCTAAAGCACGCTCTATGTCGATGGTTTTACCTTTGCTATGCCCATTGTCGAGGATCTGCCGCGTAGAGGCATTCCAAAGTGCTTTTGTGATTTGATAGACCAACTCTTCATCGACCTTTTCCCCAACAATCCATTGAGCACCGACACTAATTGTTGGTGTACTTGGAATTCCGGCATACGTATTTGCCGGGATGGTATCCGGTGCGAAGAAACTCCATCGTTTCAATAAACCGGTGGTTTCCTTGCCGCCGATGGCCACAAGCTTGGCGCCAACTCCAGAAGCAAGTTTGCTAACCGAAGGTGTTGGGTAACCCGTGACGATGAAAAAGGCGTCGAGTTCACCGCGTTCAATTTTACCGATCGCATGTTCAGGTTTGATATATTCAGCCTTGAGATCTGTTTCTTTTAAGCCATAGGCATCAAGTATAATCCGCGCATCGACGAGTGTGCCTGAGCCTGCTTCGTCCAAGGAGACCCTTTTACCGCGTAAATCGCGAACCGTTTTGATGCCCGATCCTTTGCGCGCAACAAGATGTAAGGTTTCCGGGTAGAGGTTTGCAATGGCGCGGATATCTTTTACAGGTGGTTTACCCTTGAACACACCCTTGCCTGTGTAGGCCCAATAGACAACATCTGATTGCGCAAATCCAGACTCAAGTTCCCCTTTGGAAATTGAATGTATGTTGGCGACAGATCCGTTAGAGGATTGTGCAATGGCAACCAGACCAGGGACGCCACAACTACCACCTTCTTCGCAAGCGCGCGAGCCTGGTGGATTGCTGATGGCCTGTGCGACCATGCCGCCAATAGGATAATAGGTGCCCGCAATGCCGCCGGTACCTATTCGAAAGATCTCGATTTGTTTCAGGTATTCTTCTTGTGAGGCAATTGCCTGTGACGAAATGTTTGGTGAAGAAAGGGTTTGTGCTGTGGCTGATTGGACAAAAAAAGATGCACCAAAGATCAGAGCAGTGAGCATCATCTTTGCATGAGTACCAATAAAATTTCTTCCACGGTACGTGCTTGATTTGATTTTCATTCCGCCCATAAAGTTGCCTTACTAAATCCCGATTATTACAGCTGATCGAACGATTACACCTCTTTTAATGTCTGGCAACTGGTCTTTCCGAAACAGGCTGATTTTAACCATGCCTGTTAAGGCTTTGTTAGGGGGATACTACCTTTGGCTTTATATCTCTTGATCATACGGTCTCTATGGGTTGCGATTGGCTGAAATGATTTAGAAGTATGCTAAACCATATTGTGAAATTTTGATTCTGGCTCTGCCATAGCCTCAAGGGCTTGTCGTATTTCCTGTTCCTTGCCTTTGGTGTATTTCGCAAGGTCGGCATCATTAGCAAGAATTTGGTTATATAACCAAATTCGGATCTCTTCCTGAAACCTGGAAATAAAGCCTGAGATATTACTTTTGTTTTGATACCAATTGTTCTGGCGCTCTTTGAGCTGGCGAATAAAATCTTGATGGTGTAGGCGGTGATTTTCCAGGTTGGGATAATTACAGGCCTCCATCACGATTTCTTCTCGCTGGAAATGGTGCTTTGTGTAGGCGCTTAATTCTTTGAAAAAGGTATCAAATTTCCTGGCATCAAAATTTTCATGAGTAATGCTATTTAACAGGGAAATGAGGTATTGGTGATCGCGATCAATACTGTCGACACCGACACGCATATCATCATTCCAAACCAAGACCTTATTATTGGAAGCCAAGGGAAGTTCAATCCAAAAACGACTTCCCGTGCCGACTGTGCTTTCAAAGTCAACGAACCCAGCCATGCGTTCGATTAAAAGCTTGGTGACAGTCAAGCCAATGCCGGTACCCTCACGAGATTTCATGGCATCTGCGCCGATACGATGAAACATTTGAAACACTTTGTCGCGATCTTTGGCATGGATACCAATACCCGTATCGATCACCGATATGCGCAGAAAACCCTTATCTGTTATCTCGCTTCGAACATGGACGGTACCATCGTCTTTGTTATATTTAATCGCATTGGACAGCAGGTTGATCAAAGCTTGTTTAAAGCGCAGTTTATCGGTGTGTAAAATGATGTCTCTTGGCTGAGTAAACTCGTTAAATATTATGATGCCACGTTGCTCGCCAAGAGGAGCAATAAGGGTAAGGCATTCACTTATGACGTCATACGCATTGACGTCCTCGAGGGTTAGATCCAGTTGGTTGGCCTCTATTTTTGCCAAATCCAGAACTTCATTGACCAATTCAAGTAAGTGGTTACCACCACTGAGTATGCATTCTACGTGTTCGTTTTGCTCGGGGGTTAAGGGGGATTTTTTGTTGATTTGCATGATCTGGGCAAAACCCAGGATGGCATTGAGAGGTGTTCGTAATTCGTGGCTCATACTTTCTAAAAATTGTGACTTGGCCTGATTGGATCTGTCGGCTTCTACCAGCGCGACGTGAAGAGCATCTTCAGCCTTTTTCCGGTCGGTAATGTCAACAATACTTACAGCGACAGCCTTGTAGTCTTCGGCGGTTAGCGGGACCCTAAATGTAATGATGGCATCAATCTCCTTGCCATCCAGGGATCGAAAAGCAGCCTCAGAACGATAGAGACTTTGTTTGTCCCACATGGCACAAAGCTCATTAATAAAAACATCGATCATATGAGGGCCAAAGGTTTTGCCGATATGATGAAAAAAATCGTCCTCGCTCTGTGCGCCAAATAATTTAAGGGTAGCGTCGTTGACCTGTAGGACTTCAATTGAGTTGGCAAGACCCCAGGCAAATTTTGTATTCTCATTCAAGTATGCCCGCAGATCCGTAACGCCTTCTTTCTTCAGCTTTTCAAGGGCGTGATGAATTTCGGTTAAATTCTCGTTCCAAATCGAGACTTCAGCGCTGTTAAAAAGCTTTTGCGTGTTTTGCAAGGAGATCAGGCTGGTTAAGCCATCTGAAAGACGATTGCCAAGAGCCTCAAACAGAGCGCAGTCATTGTCAGTATAAGTAGCTGGTGCCGAGCAATGATGGATCCCAAGCAGCCAGGGTTCTCCAACTTTTGGGTGGATCGCCATCACCAACTGAGACAGAATATGATATTCGCGGTATATATTTCTGTTTGGGTCAAGAGGATTTTCTTGTGGGGTAAATCTTACAGGGCCTTTGCTTGCCAGCGCCATTTTACAGACCTGACGCCCAAAGTCATCGACGGGTAAATCAATGCCGTCTATTTCACCTCCTGGCCATTTTGGAACGGTACGTTCCATGGGGATTCTGGTCGTTGTGGCATTCACATTACAGGGAAACAATAACCAGGCGCGATCACAGGAAAAAAAGCCGAGAAATGCTTCGAGCACCTGGCTCAGCATTTCTTTCTGATCCGTACTATCGATAATGATTTTATTGATATCGTCGAGGGCTTCGAGAATTCGAATATGCCCGGCCTGAACAGATTTTAAACGGTTGTTTTCGCTCTCCAATTGGGAAATCTGTTGGCGGAGACTTTTATTGTCGCTTTGCGCGTTATTCAAAAACCGCTCTCCAAATGATATGGTATCATCGGGTTTCAATGACGACGGTCATCAAAAAATCCCGAAGAAGTATCTTCGGCAGCGAACTCTGAAATTTATTTTACTCCGAAATGAGTAAATTGTGAAATGGCAATTCGATTATTGGAGATTTTAGGTGGGAACCTTAAATATCCCAGGTCGAATTCTAAAGTCATGAGGTGATAAAATTCAGCCGATTTACATTTTATATAGCGTTTTGTTGCCCTGGGTGTTAGGTAAATCCCAAGCGGTATTTCAGACGACAAGGCCCATAAAGCTCAGCATCCTAGATTATTCGGTGCTGCAACTTTTGGGGATACTATCGCATGGCTACACATATTGAAGCCTGCTAATCTGAAAGAAGTACCGTGGATCAATCCATTTCAAGTAACCATCTCATCCGTAAATATAAAAATACTGACCTCGACGACGTTTTATGTTGTTGGGAAAGCGCGTTTCGTTTGGCGCATACTTTTATGGAAGAGACCTTTATCGCCAAAGTCCGTGCCGACATTCCCGCGATTTATCTCCCAAACACCGAAACCTGGGTTTGCGAACAAGAGGGCAGTGTTATTGGTTTTATTTCCATGATGGGCAATGAGATAGCCGCGCTTTTTGTCGATCCCAAAACACATGGTTGTGGTATTGGCCGCGCACTGGTCGACAAAGCCTGCATCATGCGCGAAGGTAAAATAACCGTCGAAGTCTTCGAACTAAATACAATTGGTCGCAGATTTTACACTGCTTACGGCTTTGAATATACCGATCAGTATGTGTTTGAAGACGTCAATGAAACGGTTCTCAAATTGACGCTTAAAGAAACCAAATAATCACCTAACGAATAAGGTGAAGCTTAAAACCTTGCAGACCATGGGGAGATTTGACCAATAACGGTCTTCTCATGATCTGGGGGAGCATGGTTTTAAACAGCTGGTAAATTATCAATGTTCAGCAATTGCTTAACCCGCTTAAAGCCAAAGTTGATGTGTATTCTCTGACTGTAACCGACAGCTTCTGGATCACGTCTGTGCAGGGCGAGGCATAGATCTGAGAGTTCTTCGATCAAGGCCAGAGTTACTTTTTCTTCATCGAGTTTGGCAACGCGATACCAAGTACTTGCGGCCTGACTGTAGAGTTGTTTCCACATGCCTTTAAGGGCAGCATTTCCGATAATATCTTGAATGAGGTTATTTAATTCGTGGTTGATCTGAAAATACTCATGAGCGTCAAATTTTTTGTGTAATTTTTGAGTATCCGAGAGCAGACGTTTACTGATTTCTTCGTGTTCTTGGGTGATCGGGTTTGGGGTTAGTTTGCCAATTAAAATAGCAAGTTCCAAACGCATTTCATATATTTGGAACAGAACTTCTGGAGACAATTCTACAACGACAGTTCCCACACCATTACGCGTTTCAATCAATCCGAGGTGATGTAGTCGATTGAGGGCTTCTCTCAAAGGGGTTCTGCTCACACCGAATTCTTTGGCGAGTAAAGTTTCTTTCAGAATTGTCCCTGGAGGATATTCAAGGAAACAAATTCTTTCCCGGATAACCTCCTGGATTTCTTCAATATCCGACTTAGAGTTTTGTTTTAAGGTCAAATTATTCATTAAACTTCTTTTATACGTCGCGGTTGTCTTAGATCGTTCGAGTTGCCGTCTGGACCGGATTTAAAGGGTTTGTGCCCAGCAAAGCTCTTAAGCCATAAATCTCTGGATATTGTGCATAACACTCTATCAGAAACTATCCTTTTGGCTATAGAAATGCCTCTAACTTAAGTCTTTGTTTTTCGAGATTTTATTATTTTGATGTATGCAGCATTTTAAAATATTGCCTGTATTTTGATAAAAAACCCGCCTTTACACCAAAGGTGTATACAGCTATATAGATTTATCATAAAGAACTTATAAAGTTTTTGGATTTAGACCGCCCAGGTGAAGCCTGTATTTATGAGGATATTTTTATCGTGCTTGAAGAAACAATTGTACGTACACGCCAACTGCAGGCGCGGATGAAGGAAAACGGCATTGAAATCGCTGTTTTCACGGATGAGAGTTCCATAGCTTATCTTGCTGGGTTTTGGGGATATCTTGGTATTGAGTTTGGTCGTCCGACGATGTTGGTTGTCCGCCCAAATGAAGAGCCGGTTGTTGTGACCCCGCTGATGGAATCAGAAATGGTCGCCGCCATGACCTGGGTAAAAGATGTGCGCACCTGGGAAGATATGGGGCAGCGCTCTTGGGCGCGGGTTCTCAAAGAGATCATCGGCGCTAACAGCCAAAAGATCTGGATTGAGCGCGAAACCATTCCAGCGATTGTTCGCAATTTCTTTGATGATCAATGCAAGGGGACAGAACTGCTTAATATCTCTCCGACTTTAGGGCTGATGCGTATGATTAAGTCTCCGTTAGAGATTGAGATCATGAAAAAAGCTGGTCAGATTGCAGGGTCAATGATGAGCGCCGCGCACAAATCACTTGAGGTCGGCGTCCAAGAATACCAGTCGGCTCTTGATGTGATCAATGCCGGAACCAAAACTGCGGCTGGTTTTTTGACCGACAAAGGTTGGGAGCGTTTCGTCTCACCGATGGTGCACAATTTGCAGATTATGCAAAGTGGAGCCGATACCTCTATGGTGCATCGCCGGGCAAGTGTGCGTAAACTTGAAAAGGGCGATCCGGTTTACTTTTGTTTTTGTAACATGATCCAGTTCAAACAGTACAAACTCGGCTTTGATCGGATGTTCCACATTAAAGAGATCTCTGATGCCGCTGCCCACGTCCAGCAAGCCGCAATTGACGCGCAACAAGCGGCGATCCATGCCATAAAGCCGGGGGTAATGGCCGAAGATATCGCAGCCGTTGCCAATGAAGTCTATCAAGAGCGTGGCTATGAAACAGGCTATCGGACAGGGCGTTCCATTGGGGTTGCCTATCTTGAAGCGCCAGAGCTCAAGGCGGGAGACAAAACCGTCTTGCAACCTGGAATGACCTTTGCCGTCGACGGTGGAATTTCTGTGGATGGTGCCCACGGGGGACGGATTGGAGATTCCATTGTCGTCACAAAAACCGGCTTTGAGTATATCACCGATTACCCGCGCCAACTTCTGGTAACTTGAGTGTAAGAGATGGAAAAAAAGATTAACCTCGCCGTGGCACAAAGCCCCGGCGCGTTATCGGGGCCAGAGGAGCGCTTGTTTTGGCTGTCGCGCAAACTGTCAGAGCTCGGCAAAAAACTCGAGGGGCAAGAAGTTGATCTGCTGTTACTACCAGAGCTCTTTCTCACGGGCTACAACGTCGGTGAAAGGTTGATGGGTTGGGCTGAGCCCTGTGATGGCCCAATGGCGATGCGGGTGAGTGAACTTGCCCGCCAGTATAATATAGCCATTCACTATGGCTTTCCTGAACGCAGAAGTGACGGGGTTTATAACGCGGCCCAATGTTTCGGGGCGGATGGTCAACAGCTAAGCATTCATCGTAAGTTGATATTACCGCCCGGTTTTGAAGGGGATCATTTTCAACCGGGTGAAGGATGCAGCTTATTTGAGCTGAACGGATTTAAGATCGCGACCTTGATCTGTTATGATGCTGAATTCCCGGAAACCTTTCGCCATGTAGCATCCCTTGGAGCTCAGTTGGTACTTGTCCCAACGGCACTTGGTGCACAGTGGGGTGTGGTTGCACAAAAGGTGATCCCAACCCGTGCCTTTGAAAACGGGGTTTATGTCGCCTATGCAAACCAGTCTGGAAGGGAAGGGGATATCACCTACTTTGGCGGCAGCTGTATCATAGCCCCGAATGGTGAGGAACTGGCGCGTGCTGGTGGCAAAGAAGAAGTACTGATGGCACAACTGAATACCGCCAACGTTATTGCTGCGCAAGAACGCCTGCCCTATCTGAACGATTTAAAGCGCCTTCAGCTTTAAGACCACCAGCCTTTACGACGATACGGGAATCCTGTTTTATATCAAAAGGCTTTTATAGTAAAAGGCCTCTGCCGTTCCTTTGGAAACGATAGAGGCCTTTTGTGTTTTTGAAAAAGGACAATTGCCCTCTATGCAGAGCGGGCGTTGCGATTGCCGGACCTGTTGCCACCACCGGGTTTATTCCCCGTTTTGTGTGACGGTCGGCCTTTGCGCTGGCTGTGTTTGCCCGGTCGTGCATTGGGTGCTGCGCCGGATGTATTTTCGCCACCACCACCAGTAGCACTTGCACCAGAGCCGCCTTCAGATCCATGAGCCTTTGGCTGATTGATCCGGCGATTTTCTTTATGCTTGCCTGCATTCTGGCGGGGTTTGCGGGCGCTAGGTTTGGCGCCTTTTTTACCCGTTCCCGGCTTCTCTGCCATGCCTTCGTCGTGGAAAGGATGATCTTCGAACAGCGGTACTGGCTGGCGAATATTTTTTTCGATGTCCTTGAGGAAAGCCCGTTCTTCGATATCACAGAACGAAAGTGAAATCCCGGTAGCCCCTGCGCGGGCTGTACGGCCAATCCGGTGCACGTAACTATCGGGCTCGTTTGGAAGCTCAAAGTTAATCACGTGGGTCACGCCATCAACATCAATACCGCGGGCTGCGACATCTGTGGCAACTAGGGCGCGGATGTCGCCAGCCCGGAACTCGTTCAAGGCCTTTTGGCGCGCGTTCTGAGATTTGTTGCCGTGAATGGCACCGGACGTAATGCCGAGCTTTTCAAGGAAATCTGAAACCCGGTTGGCGCCATGTTTGGTTTTGGTGAAAATCAAAACCCGCTTGATCGCGTCATCTTTGAGAACGTGTTCCAGCAGATCGCGTTTGCGATGTTTGGGCACCATAAGTACATGCTGATCAACCTTTTCCGCAGTGGTGGCTGCAGGAGCAACTTCGACACGCACAGGGTTGATCAAAATGGAATTGGCAAGGGTCTCAACCGACTTTGGCATGGTGGCAGAAAAAAGTACCGTTTGGCGTTTTTTCGGCAGTTGGGCGATGATTTTTTTGATGTCGCGGATAAAGCCCATATCCAGCATACGGTCGGCTTCGTCGAGAACCAAGAATTCGACCAGACGTAAATTAATCAGGCTACGGTTCATAAGATCAAGCAAACGTCCCGGTGTTGCGATTAGAATATCGACGCCGGGCTGCATGGCTTTAATTTGCGGCTTTTCAGATGCGCCGCCATAAACCAGCGTGCTGCGTAAATGAAGATGCTTGGAATAAGCGCGGACGTTGTCTGAAATTTGTACAGCCAATTCACGCGTAGGTGCCAGAATTAAAGTTCGTGTCGCTTTTGCCGTGCGCTGGCCTTCGGCCTTAAGCAGCATCTGGATAATAGGCAGCGAAAAGGCTGCGGTTTTACCCGTTCCGGTCTGGGCAACACCAATTAGGTCTTTGCCTTCCAGAATTTGAGGAATAGCCTGAGATTGGATCGGGGTCATTGTCTCATAACCACCCTCTTCAATCGCGCGAAGGATGGGAGCACGTAGCCCGAGGTCCGTAAATTTGCTCATTATAGCCAAATGGTAAGTTAAAGGTTCCGGTTACCTATCCCCAAGCAGCGCCGGAGTCAATAAAGTAAGCCAATAGAGAGTATGGCATACATAAGTAAATATATGGAAAAGATTGGTTAAGGCTCTTTAACAAATCATAATACGTATATTTTACTCTTGGCTGGTTGGTAACTCTCAGTGAGTCTAAATTCTTACCCAGTCCCCACCGGGTTCTTTACAGGCGGTACCTTTGGCAGGGTAGGAGCGGTACTGGATCGTTAGGTTGCGCTCATAATCTCGGCAGTATTGACCGTTTTTTGCTTTGAAGGTTCGCGTGGGCATAACTGATATCTCAACTCCTTGAGATGATTTCTTCAAGGTTGCGCCAGAGGGTTTGGTTTGCAGTGCTTCTTGCAGGACAGATTTGTATAGTGCTTTAGTTACTTTTGATACTTCGGGTATTTTAAGTTTGTATTTTGATAGTTCAACCCGTTTGGGGTCTTTGGTTGCATAACGATCAACCTTCAGAATGTAATGACCCACATCTGGGGCATAATACCAGGTGCGATGGCGCTTAACGCTCTTGTAACAATGTATCGGGTAGGTCAGATATATACCGGATTTGATTTGGGTGTTCTCAGGGGGATTTACCTTGCACTTCCATTTGCTTTTACTTTGTTTACCAAAGCTGTGGCCTTTGATCTTTGAGGTTGATCTATAACTGTACCAGAGGTTATTCCCTGGCTCTAGCGGCCACAAACTTCCGTAAGGATGAGATGTAAAGGTAAGCCCACCGATTTTGGTTCTACTTTCCCATTCTTTGTTTGGCAGCACAAAATCGCGATGGGTTTTCCATTTGAGCCCGTTACTTTTTTGCCAATAGACCCAGTCGCCCTCAACTTTGACAACTTTATCGCTGCGGCCGTCATCATACCGAAAATGATCGCCGACGGTGTAGGTGGGCAGAGGTATTGCGTTTCCTGAAACAGGTTTAGGTTCAGAGTTAAACAGGGCTGTTGTGTTTTCGATAAGTGAACGGGGTGTTGTCTGGCATGCCATGACTAAAAGTGAGGTAGTCACCACTACTAAATACCTCAGACTTCGTTTGTTCATACTTTATTGTTCCCTGGCATATAGTTTCCTGGCTTATTATTCCGGGGCTTATAGTTCCTTGGATCCAACAACGGGGACAAGGTGTACTGGTGAGCTCGGGCTAAGGCTTTCGTTGTGACCGTTGCCTGGGATAATGCTGTAGATATTCTGCCAAATTTTATCTCCACCGATACAGGCAATACCCTTCGAAGAAATCAGTGTTCCCTGTAGAACCGTTTCTTCGCGGTATTCACGACAATAGTTTCCACTGCGGTTTTTAAATGTTCGAACCGGTTCTACAAAACCAGAAATACCCTGTCCCCATTCCCAATTCAGCTTTTTGCCGCTTACGAGTTTGGTGAGGGCCTGCTGAACGGCTTGTTGATGGTGAAGCTTTAGTTGATCTGAGTTTTCCAAGGCCACCATTTGGATTTTTTTATTGTTGTTATCAGCCATAAAATACCCCCCCAAGTATCCTCCAGCGCCGGATATGACGGCGATGAGAAAAACGGAGGCACAAACAACTGTAAACGGGCCGCTCCAACGTCTGTTTTCTTGACAAGATAAAAGGTAATCAGAAAGGCGGACCATCGCTCTTTCAAAAAGTCCCGGTTTTTTAATTATTAAAGCGGGGGCAATAGTTGCTGTTGCGCTGTTAAATTCTTCTTCTCTCTTGTGGGCCTCGTCAGCGGCAAGGATAGCACTAAGTAATTTTTCAGGAACGGGTTCATCTGCTAATGGCAAAAGGGAAACACGGACGCTTGTGGCGCTTTGTTGAAACAGGTCCACAAGTTCTGATGCCTGTTTGTCTTTCGGGAGCAGTCGTTCAATTGCTTCGTTTTCTTGTGTCGATAGTTCGCCATCAACATAAGCCATCAAGTTATCTGGGGCCATCAAATTTTCAGGACTTAGAAGAGTTTGTGGATCAATTTTATCTGACATTGTTCACCACCTTCGTAGGGTCTGTGTGGTTTTTATTTTTACTTGCAATAGTACCAGAACTATCTGGTGATAATATTCGGTGCAGGTGTTGTCGCGCCCGGGCCAAGCGGCTCATCACCGTTCCAAGAGGGATATCCAGAGTTTGTGCGACTTGGCGGTAACTCATATCTTCGACACAAACCATCAACAGAATGCTGCGTTGACTTAGAGAGAGTTGATCAAGACCGTGTCCCACAACACCAAGATCATACCGACTTTCCAAAGCTCTAACACCATCGACGCAGTTTTCAGCTTGATGTGCCGTGTTTAGGGCATAATCCCTGCGGATTGTATTGGCGCGAGAATGATCGAGGTGGAGATTTTGGATGATACGAAACACCCAACTGTCAAGACGGGTGCCTTCTTGCCATTGGTTCTGGTTTTTAATCGCTTTTTCACAAGCTGTTTGCACGAGGTCATCAGCTTGTGAAACATCCCCACATAGTCCAATCGCAAAACGTCGCAATTGAGGGAGTAGAGAAACGATTTTTTCTCCAACCTCAGTCAATATGTCTCACTTATAATATCCACAAATAACCCTTCTGAGAGAATGCCTTTGGTATGACAACGATTAACAACTGACTTTATTCCCTGGGGATAAAAAAATAATTTAGTTGGGTACTTTTTTATCTCTTTCGGGAATAATCCTGCAATTGGATCGTTGTTGTCATGTAAGCCACCGATGATGGCGATTGTAAAAGGGATCATTAGGTATGTTTTTAAAAGTCAAAAAGAGCGCGAAAAATAATCTCGAAAATATTAAGGTATTTTTCGTTCCGACTTTGACCTTGCGAGAAAAGCTTCTCTCTAGTTGCCGATCAACCGTTTGTGTCGGTGTCATGGCTTCTGGTTTACTCGTTTTACCTATGACGCTCGATATGAATGATAACGGCTTATTCATCTCTTATAAAGCTGCTTACGCTGATGGTGGTGACGACGGCGGCGGTGATTTCGGCGGTGACGACGACGGCGGTGATTACGGTGGTGACGACGACGGCGGTGATTACGGTGGTGACGACGATGGTGGTGATTACGGTGGTGACGACGACGGTGGTGATTTCGGCGGTGACGACGACGGCGGTGATTTCGGCGGTGACGACGATGGCGGTGATTTCGGCGGTGACGACGATGGCGGTGATTTCGGCGGTGACGACGACGGAGATGATTTCAGCGGTGATGACGACGATGATTTCAGCGGCGAGGATGATCTCGACGACCTAGACGAGGATGATCTCGACGACCTAGACGAGGATGATCTCGACGAAGAAGAGATTGAAGTTGAAGAAGACGATGTTGCTGATGACTTAGACGATGATGATGGTGATGGAACAACAGGTACCCCAAGCCCAGAAGTTACAGCAATTGACGCTGCAATCGACAATGCAACTCAAGATGAGCCAGATCTAACCGAGACAGAAGAGATTGAGGCTATCGCTAACGGATTCCAGTAAAGTTTAGATTATTTCCCTTCTCTTAATCTTTGAATATGAGTGAGTGCTGCTGTTCTTGGGTGTTTACAGTGCTTATTTGATTTATATGTATAGGATTAAATTCATATAAATATCTTCACCAGAGCGATTGGTGGATCAATAAAAGGATAACCATTTATGGAAATTCAAAGTTCAAATATCAATGTCTCGCAATTATTCCAACGCGATTATCAGCTGAACCAGCCAAAAGATATCAAGGCATCAACGCATTTATCCCCTGGCTCATCCTTTGGCCCCTCTTTTGAAATCTCACTCTCCGAGGAAGCTTTGAAACTTATTGAACAGTCAAATGGCCCTGATTTTGATCACTCTTTGGAGCTTTCTGAAAAAGAAAGTAAAGAGCTGGATGGCCTCTTTAGTCAGTTGGATAAACTGTTTGAGACCGTTGGCGACAAGCCGTTAAGCGCCGAGCAGGAAAAACAGCTATCTGCCCTTGAAAAGAAAATTGAGGGCATATTGGGGCCCGTCGATAATTCTATTGATCCTTATGCTGACCTCTCAGAAAAAGCAGCCAAAGAATTAGAGAGCCTATTTACTCAAGTGGATAAACTTTTTGATACTGTCGGCGACAAGCCCTTGAGTACAGAGCAGGAGAAGCAGCTCACAGCCTTGGAAGAGAAAATTGATAGTATCCTGGGGCCGATTGATATTGATTTAGACCCTTACGCCGACCTCTCAGACAAAGCAATTAAGGAACTGGATAATCTCTTTGCTCAAATAGACAAACTATTTGATAACGCCGGGGACAAGTCTTTGAGCGCTGAGCAGGAAAAACTGCTCACTGCCTTGGAAGTGAAAATCGAGGGTATCCTGGGCGCGGAAGATACCCCTTTTGATCTCTTTGAAGGACTCTCCGAACCAGCAGCCAAGGAACTGGATAATCTTTTTGGACAATTAGATAAGCTATTTAATACCGCTGGCGACAAGCCTTTGAGCGCGGAACAAGAAAAACAGCTTATCGCGTTGGAAAACAAGATAGATAATATTCTGGAACCAGCGGATGAAAAATCAGCTTAAAATGTATAATTGAAGAATTCGGTGGGTATGAGGAGAGGATTATCCCTAGAAAGTGCTTTTTATACGTTCGACAAACTTCTCTACCTTGGTTGGTGTCAGGCTCTCACTTGAATAGAGGGAAAGCATTTTAAAACGGCAGTTTTTGGCACAAGTCCCTAGAATAGCCAGTTTTAGAATGCGCCGCACCGGGCGTCTCAGCACAAACCAATCGACCCACCATGGAGAGCCTAGCGTGGTGATGGCCGTCATTTTTTTCAACTGATCAAGACGAGGAATAATGCCCTTTAAATCTGGTGAATGATCATAGGCATGACCCGGCGCCCACACCCGGTCAAACCAGCCTTTTAAGATTGCCGGGAAGCCAAACCACCAGGTCGGAAAAATCAAAATCAGTATCTCGGTTTCTCTGAGTTGGGCGAGGTCTTTTTCAAGTTCACTGCTTTGAAATTCAGCTTGGTAGTAACTGGCGCGTTCTTTCACTGTCAGCCTTGGGTCGAAGGCTTCGTCATAGAGGTTTTTAACCGTGACATCGTGCCCCCGGGCTTTCATATGGGCGATGGTTTCATCCGCGAGATGTCGACAAAGACTGTTTTCAAGTGGATGAGCAACAACGATGAGACAGTTCATTCTTTTTTCCAAAGTGGCAGCTGAAAATCCTAAGGTAAGACCTTTGGTGTTGGGCAGGTAGATCCTGTAGTTAGTTTGATAAGGCCAAGGATATATTGTGCGCAGTTTGGCAAACAATGGGGGCCAGTTCGTCTATCACACGCTCTTCGGTCCAGGCAGGACGGGTGACACAGATATTGACTGAGCCGACACCCAACCCGTCAGCCCCCCAAATCGGGGCGGCGATGGTCAGTTCACCAACAATACACTCCTGACAGGCGGTGGTGTATCCGTTGATGGTTACATCATCGACCCGCTTCAATATCTCGGCCCGATCCGTAATGGTATGGCGCGTTATCGGGGTCAGGTCCGAGGCATCAAGGATGCGTTCAATGTCCTCAGGCGTTTGAGTCGAAAGATAAGCGCGGCCACTTGATGTGCAAAACATCGGCGCGCGCCCGCCGACAATGGGGTGCAGGATATGCGAATTACTACTTGATAGACGTGCGATGTATATGACGTCCTGTTCCATAGGAAGGGCCAGGTTAACGGCTTCACCGCTGTTTTCTCTGGCTTGTAAGAGATAGGGGGCGGCAATGGAACTAATCGGATTTGAAGCTAGATAGGTGTGAGACAATTCCAGTAACTTGGCAGAGGGGCGCATACGCCTACTGCTCTCATCACGCTCTAAAAATCCCAGTTGTACTAAGGTATAGCAAAACCTTTGGGCGGCACTTTTTCCCATTCCTGTCTCGGAAGCGATTTCTGTCAGGCTTAGCGGTTTTCGTGACCGACTGAAAGCATGAAGAACAGAAAAACCTTTTTCGACAGATCCAACAAAGAGGGAGCTGTCTGCCTTTGATATTGAGCTGTTTTCTGATTTGTCTTCAGAATTATTTATATAATTTGGGACGTCGGTTTCATTGATTTTTTTTCCGGGTCTGGTTCCGGTTTTTGGCTTTAAAGGTGTTAATCGACCGCTGGCATTTGTCATCTAATATATCTTTTTTTGCCAATTACTTCCAATTGAAATGACTTGAAAGCTTGGTTCTTTGTTTCGGTGTTTAAATCAGTTTTTATCGCTGGATTAAATCATAGAACTACAACTGGATTTTGACCAGTTCCTTCCTTTGAACTTCTGCTTACAAAATAATTTTCGTTGCAAAATTTATTCAGCTTGTTACACATAATAGCGATATACGGTACTAAGTATTGTATTGCAATACAAATATATTAACTTGGTTTATACACAGACTGGGAAGGGGAGGACAAAATGAATGTGCATCTAATGACCTCAACTCAGCTGTGGCTACCTTCTGGATCGTTAACGGGCCGTTCCTTTGCTTGGAAAAAATCAAACAGATAAGCCAGGGATCCAATAAAACCACAAAAAATAATCGTGGAAATTAAGACAAACCATCGAATTTCTTGAGAACAGGGAAAGAGACTTATGAGAACAAAATTATTATTATCTGCGGCGCTTGGCGCGATGCTGGTTTTTCCAACCATCTCAAACGCAGAAGTGATCAATGGTGAAAAATTAGCAGCGGATCAGGTGTTTACCTATCGCTTGTTGGATGACATCAAATCATTTGATCCCCAGATCAACACCGACATTGAAGGTTCTGGTGTCATCCGGGATCTTTTTGAAGGCCTGATGAATGAAGATCAAAAAGGTGGCCTGATCCCAGGTGCTGCCTCTGGTTATACCGTAAGTGATGACAAACTAACCTACACCTTCAATCTGCGGGATGCGAAATGGTCAAACGGTGACCCCGTTACGGCTCATGACTTCGCCTATTCATGGAAACGCCTTGTTGATCCGAAAACGGCTTCTGAATATGCCTGGTATATGGAATTAATGGGTGTAAAAAACGCCAGTCAAGTTGTTAAAGGTGAAGTAACCCCAGACGAGTTGGGTGTACGGGCCGTAGATGATACTACTTTTGAGGTCACACTTGAAAAGGCAATACCTTATTTCGCTTCCATGACCGTTCATGGATCAACGTTCCCGGTTCTCCAATCCGTTGTTGAAAAACATGGTACTGACTGGACCAAGCCAGGAAACATTGTTGGAAATGGTGCTTATGTTTTGTCAGATTATCGTTCTGGCGAGAAGGTCGTACGAGAACGCAATCCTATGTATTGGGATAATGAAAATACCATCATTGATAAAACTGTTGCGTTGGTGATCAATGATGAAAACCAAGCTTTAACGCGTTATCTTGCCGGCGAGATCGATAAAACAAACATTCCTTCAGGCCAGTATCCGCGTTTGTCCAAAGAGTATCCTAAACAAGCGGTTTCAAACCCTTATTCCTGTTCTTATATTTATTGGTTTAATATGGGAGAAAAGGGACCTGAATCTCTAAAGGATGTGCGCGTACGTAAAGCATTGTCATATGCGATCAATCGTGAAGTCGTCACTGACCGTATTTTGCAAGGCGGCCAGTATCAGTCCTATAACTTTGCGCATCAAAAGACTGCGGGTTTTGATCTACCAGAAATCGACTATGCAGGCTGGACTCAGAAAGAGCGTGACGCCAAGGCTGTTGCTTTGCTCGCTGAAGCAGGTTACGGGGCTGACAATCCATTAGAATTGACCCTGAACTACAACACCTCTGAGACCCATAAAAAAGTGGCTATCGGGGTTTCGCAGTTCTGGAAACAAACTCTTGGTGTGAAGCTAACGCTAGCGAACAGTGAATGGAAAATTCACACCACCAAGCAACAAGCGGGTGATTTCGAAGTAAGTCGTTATGCCTGGTGTGGGGATCTGTCTCTTATACACATCTGACGCTGCCGA
>CAJXUS010000065.1 GCA_913060675.1 uncultured Rhodospirillales bacterium | reverse complement strand
TCCTCTTCGTCGGCAGCGTCAGATGTGTATAAGAGACAGATATTAAGGGCCGGTGGTATTATTCATAAAAAAAATAACATTCCAATGTGGGGGATTACGAATATTGAGGAACAATAATAGAGAGAGAAAAAGTGAGAAAGATAAATGTGTTATTCTTATTTCTTTTTCCCACTAGCCATTTTAGGCTCCATATGAGCAAAGGGAGAGTATTTACGTAGATGGTCAGAAAATAGTTTCATAAAGGGAGAATACTCAGCCCCTAAATAATGATATAGCGGAGCGCTCATTATGCCTGCCCCCTGATCAGGTACAACATCAAATCCGCCTTCGGATATACGGTGTAATACTGCAAAATCTGATGAAATTAATGACCCGATTTCACCATTATTGTATGCATTAAACGATTCCTCAACGGTCTTAAAAAGCCTCCCTCTGCGTCCCTCCATATATTGTTCATGCCACACAATCCCTAAGGTATAACCGGTAGGTAAACTTTCTCGAAGTGTTTGATCTGGATGTAGCCATAGCGATCCAGAATGCTGAAACAAGGGAACCTCGGAGCGTACAAATTCACGCGTATAACGGGGCTCGGCAACTTCCAGGCGATACATTTCACCATCTACAGTATGATTATTGAAAGACGCGATCCCCCTCCGACCCGGCAATTCGTCTAAAAGAATATCACAGCCTAGATCACTATATACCGATTGCAAAATTGCTTTATTTGCCTCTGCCAGAACACTATCGCGAACAGTCGCTATGGACTTTGGGCACACCACTTGTGCCTGAGCTAGCCCGGTAAGGTAAAAACAAGAAGAAAAGAGCGCAATCCCAATTAAAGAGAAAGACAACTTCATTAATAAAACCTAATACCCCCGTATATCGGCTTTACTATAGTAAACCAAACGTCCTTAAACATTTGTTATTATATTGAAATAAATTTTCTAGAAAATTGAGCGAGACCAAAATGGCAGTCAACAGCAATGATCACGGCATAACGCAACCAGTCTGATTTAGACATGAAGCATTGGTTTTTACACAGATAAACACGTCAAAATCATGACACCTGTAAGGTTCAATAACACATTGAAATTATAGTATTAAAAGAAAAATGGGCTACAGCATATGCTGTAGCCCAAGTTTAGCTAACCTGACATAAACACCTAAAATGTCAAGCCGCCTTCCAATTCCTGTAATAACCTAATTTACCCTGCTAAGGCAACGGGTAAGTTATTTATTCGGTAGAATAAGTTCTTGAATGATGGGTTAAGAAATTTAGGATAATTACGCCCAATTCCCTGTCAAATATAGACAGTAAATATATTGTAATTTTTATATTATACTAAAAGGCATCTACTATATTTCTCAGTAACACCTCGAATTTTACATCACTGATACCAATACTAAGTAATAACTATAATATTAAAATATCATTACTGACTATTAAGGTTAGGACTTAGTCACCGCGGTAGCATCTAACAGCTCTACGGGGATTATAATCGCGCACTTCTTCAAGCTTCTGCTTTTTCGATTTTACGATGAATTTCTGTGCCCATGACCTTGTTAATTGCCTCAACCAGCGCCATCCTATCAATTGGTTTAGCGACACAAGCGTCCATACCTGCTTGCGTGTATTCTTCGAGATGTTCTTTCATTGCGTCTGCAGTTAATGCGATAATCGGTATGGCTGATTTCTCAATTCCAAATTCACGAATGACACGCGTTGCTTCAGGGCCACTCATCTCTGGCATACGAACGTCCATTAGAATTAGGTCAAAATCTTTTTCTTTAAAAGCATCTACGGCTTCCAGTCCATTCCAAACCAGTTCCACTGTATGGCCCAACGCCTCCATTGTGAATTCAATGATGCGCTGATTAATCCTGTTATCTTCCGCAATAAGAACATGAAGAGGGCGAAGTGTTTCAAAATCAGTTGCTTTGGTTTTCTGCTTAATTTCCTGAACAACATCAGTTGCGGGTATATAAGGTAAGGTAAACCAGAAACGACTGCCTTTTCCTATTACGCTCTTAACACCTATTTCTCCGCCCATTAGCTCTATCATTCTTTTGCAGATGACAAGCCCCAATCCAGTTCCTTCATATTTACGGGAAATTGAAGCATCTGCTTGGCTAAATTCAGAGAACAGTTTAGGAATATCGCTTTCCTTTATCCCAATACCGGTATCTTGAACCGAAATTTGGAACATGTCTTGACCATCACTTGATTGGCTCAACCCCCCTTCGACGACAAGAGATCCCTGATGAGTAAATTTAAAGGCATTCCCAATTAAATTAAGTAACACTTGCCTAATTCTAGTTGGATCAGAATTAACAAATTTTGGAAAGTCATCAGAAAGCCTTAACTCTAATTGCAGCTCGTCGTTTTGTCTTTGCTTTCTATCAAACAAAGAAAAGACTTCCCTAATAAGCTCCTTCAATGAAAAATCTATATGCTCAACTTCCATTTTTCCGGCATCAAGTTTGGAGATATCAAGAATATCATTAATCACTTTCAACAAAGAGTTGGTGCAATCCTTAATTCTAACGACCTTATTTAAGCTTTCTTTATCAAGGTTATCTTCGAGCAACATATCCGCAAAACCAATAACGCCAGTCATCGGTGTTCGAATTTCATGGCTCATTGTTGCAAGAAATTCAGATTTGGCCCTGTTCGCACTTTCAGCTTCCTTTTTAGCAGCGATCAAAGCTTGCTCGGCTAGTTTCCTCTCGGATATTTCGCTTAAAAGCTCCCCTGTACGTTCTTCAACGCTGGTTTCCAACTCCAAGTGTCGCCCCGTTCCCAGAAGTGCCAAAAAACCAATCAAGGATGTAATGACGAGCCCAGGGACCAAAACCTCCCAGCCACTCTTCTGGAGCCGTTGCTTTAAATAACGATCTAAAACATGCACCTGAAGTTCCCACTCGCGACCAGGAACATTAATGGCAAAAGTCCAGTTTGGATTAACTTTGTCAGTATTGATCGATTGATCACTATTTTGTTTGCTAACACCTTTTTCATCTGACGAAGAACGGTACAAAAAACTTTTATTTTCCGCAGCATTCAGGTCGAAAAGTTCAAGCTGTATTCCCTTTGTCTCTAACATAGGGAAAATAGAATTTATAATGACCTCAATGTCTATAACGCCTGCGTGATACCCCTGTATAGCTTGTCGCCGTTCGCCTATAGTCTCTAGTGAACTACCTGCCATAAAGTGGGGCTTAAAAATCAACACACCATACTTGCTGTCGGTATCTTGTACGAGATCGATCCGGCCCGTTGTGGCAGCTTCACCACTATCTCTTGCCAAGTCGAGTGCTTCCCTTCGTATCGGATTAGATAAAACGTCAAAACCGAGAGCCTTAACGTTTTCATTTAGAGGCTCAATCATCACAACAGAAACATACTCACTCCGAATAGAAGCTGAAACAATTCCCCCCTGGGCATTGCGTTCCGTAACTTCGAAATTAGGGTCATAATATTGTCGAAGATTACTCTCAACTCCGGCTCGTTGTTCATGGGAAAATCTTGAATTCCATGAAACGGCCTTCAAGGCTGGATATTCTGTGAGTGGAGCACTGGAAAAAGTATGAAACTGTTCAGGTGTAATGCTACTAAGTGCGAGAAAAACGCCTTCCTGAGCAGCCAGCACGCTCAAATACCCCTTTATTGTAAGGTTAAGTTCTTTAGCGATATCACCCGAAATATTTTCCAATTCAAGAAGCACATTCGTTTTATCCAAAGAACGTACATACCCATAAGAGCTTATGGCCAAAGCAAACGTGGCAAGCAACACCACCGTAACGGGACCCCGACGATTGACCCACTCTTGCTTACGATCATACCGCCAAACCAAAATCATTGGTGTGAAAATAAACACACCCAACGTGTCCCCACCCCACCACGTTACGACCGTGGCAAACCAGTTATCAACACCAATAATACCTGCGGAAACAAGAACAGTTGAACCAAGAACCGCACTAATCACACAACCGAGCGGCCCTGCCAAAGCGAAAAACCGGACAATTTTTCCTGGAGAAATCAATGCATTGGGGTAATCGCCAAATCGTCGTACAAGATATCCACCCCCGACTGCCTGAACAGCAGAACCTCCTGCAATACCAACCGCGACAAGAAGAGATAACAACGATACATCGGCAAGAAGTTCGAGTGAATTGGACGAGAGAATGTTAGCACAGAAACTTCCGATGAAAACGCCTGGCCAAACACGAGAACCGAAGACGAGAACCGCAGCCAAAGCAATACCAGATGGAGGCCATATAGCGGTCGCATACCCTGTTTCAATTGCCCAGGTCAAACCAACCCAACCAGTTACTCCATATGCGATCCCCAGAAGCAAAACGATGAGTACAGTAGGCGGACTTTCTGAATTGCCTTTTTGCTCTATAAGGAATTCCGAATCAGAAGTTGTCACAATGTTTTCAGTCTGCAGGCGATTGTCGATAATGACGGCCCCTCATTGCGAAGTCGCGAGTTTTAATTATGGGTACACGCCATAATATCCGTCCAAGACTTAATAAATGATTAGGCCATCATCTGCTGAAGCCTTCCCTCCAATTTCACAACAAACATATTTATACAAACCAAATAACGGCCCTCATCAAATTATGAACTGCTCCTCTTACAAGGTGGTTACTTACGAATGAACTCTTATTCTCGCCCTTGGATGACCTGTTTGCAGATATAAAAAAAGGGAGAGCAAACGCTCTCCCATAAGTGAATTTATCAGACCATTTCAAGTCTCCCACTTTTCTAAGAATGTGGGCCACAACTAACCAACCTAACAGTTGTGGGACAAACCTTTCAGCAAGGTTACTTTATTGATCCGACAAGCAATGCCTATAGCCAAGGCAGGGAGTAAGTTTTGATATTGGTATAGCTTTTCATTGCTTCGATGACGCCTTCTTTGTAACCAAGGCCGGAATCTTTGATACCACCAAATGGGGACATCTCGATCCGATAGCCAGGTACTTCCCAAACGTTTACCGTTCCAGTGCGGAGCTCTTTAATGAAGCGCTGAATGTACTTGAAGTTGTCGGTACATACACCAGAGGACAAACCAAAAGCCGTTGAGTTAGAAACGCGAATGGCATCGTCAATATCTTTGACCCGAATAATCGGAATAACCGGACCAAAAGTTTCTTCACGAACCAGCTCACAATCGTATGGCACATGATCAAGAACTGTTGGTGGGTACAACGCACCGTCGCGGTTGTTTCCATAAAGCAACTTTGCACCAACTTCAGTGGCTTCATTAACACGACGCTCAAACATCTGAGCAGAAGGTTCATCAATTACACAACCAAGATCGGTTTCCGGGTCCATAGGATCGCCGTACTTGATCTTCTGTGCTTTTTCGAGAACCAGCTTAGTAAAAGCATCTGCAATCTCTTCAACAACCAATATACGTTTAACTGCTGTACAGCGTTGGCCAGAGTTTTTGGTTGCACCTGCGACAGCCAATTCAGCCGCCTTATCGAGATCAGCATCTTCCATCACGATTAGGGGAGCATTACCACCTAGTTCGAGAACGGTACGGCGATAACCTGCGTTCTCAGCAATGTATTTCCCGACAGGAACACCACCAGTGAAGGTCACCAGTTCGATGTTTTTGTTGGTAATGAACTCATTGCCAAGATCTTCAGGAAGACCTGTGATAATGGTCAGCATCTCTTTAGGCAAACCTGCCTCATAGATGATGTCAGCCAAGATCAAAGCAGTCAGAGGTGTTTTCTCTGTTGGTTTACAAACGATACAGTTGTTTGTAGCGATCGCCGGAGCAATTTTATGCGAAATCATGTTTAATGGATGATTGAACGGGGTAATCGCAGAAATCGCTTTCAGCGGCTCACGTTCGGTAAAGATCTTACGTGATTTACCGTGTGGCGTGATATCGCAAGAATAGATCTCGCCATCATCGAGAATACACATCTGGCCAGCCAGTGTGTAAACATCGTAAGCACGGCCAACTTCGTAAAGTGAGTCTTTCTTACAGAGGCCAGATTCAGCCGTGATGATATCAGAAATCTCGTCTTTACGTTCGTTCAGCTTCTCAGCCACACGGAAAAGAATTTGCTGACGCTCGTAACGCGTAAGTTTTGATTCGTAGTTTGCAGCAATTTCAAAAGCTTCTTTAGCATGTGCAGCAGTGCCACGAGGAACAGTCCCGACAACTTCGTTTGTGTATGGGTAGTGAACATCGATGCGGCCTTCGGTATCAACCAACTTACCAGCGATACGCATTGGCTCATGGCCAACAATCTTTACAGACATTTTATTATCCTCTTTAAGGCCAATTACTCAGCGTAGTTTACAGAGCAATAGAAAGCGTCGAAATTACGAAGACGCATATCTGATGGAATGCCTGGCATTGGGCGGTTGCTGATGAAAGGAACTTTCTGCTCAGTAATACCACCATGCGTACGCAACGGACGATCCAGAGCCGAAAGATCGTGACGATCTTCAGAAGTACCAAGTGCCAGATGACGCTCAGAAATAATAATAATGTCACCCATACGATCTTCTGGTAGTTCCAGCATAGCACAACCAGCAGGACCAGATATTGCGAGTTCAACGCCGTCTACTTTTGAGAGACGTTCAACAGCAGCATCAACGCTTTCGCCTTTTGGAAGGTAAGCAGTCGCAAAAGAGCCTAGGGCACCGTGGTGAACAACATAAGGATCCGTGATGGGAAGAATGACGCGTGCAGCTTCTTTGCCATACCAATCATCTAGAAGATCCTGAAGATAAAGCACGTTAGGTTTGCCATCGCTATCATGTTTTGGGTTCATACCGTGGTCAGCTGTCAGGGTTAGAACGGCACCCATTTCATCTAGCTGTGCCCAATATTTATCCATCATTTCATAGAAAGCCAACGCGCCTTCTTCTTCTGGTGCATACTTGTGTTGAATGAAATCAGTTGTAGAGAGATACATGATCTCAGGACGAACAGTTTCCATCAACTTCACACCAGCTGCAAAAACAAATTCTGATAGATCAGCGCTGTACACTGACGGTACAGGCATGCCAACAAACTCGTTGACGTTCTCAATACCGTTATCATCCATATTTGCCAGATCTGATTTTTCAGCAGAGAAACAAATCGCATTGCCCTTGCTATAATCTAGACCGTGACCAAGCAGAAGGCGTAATTTGTCTTTCGCGGTAACGACAGCAACCTTGGCGCCTGCATCTTGATAGGAAGAGAAAATTGTTTTAGCGCGGTAATAGCTTGGCGCATTCATCAATTCTTCTTCACCAGTTTCCTGATTGTAAAAGTAATTGCCACAAATACCGTGGTAACGAGGAGGGCAACCACTCACGATTGAAAGGTTGTTTGGATTGGTAAAGCTCGGCACGACTGATTCAGCGATCAGGTTAGTATTTGCTTTGCTGCTGAGCAGATTTTTCAGCCATGGCATACGCCCAGCTTTCATTGCCACTTCCATGTAATCAGGTTCACTACCATCTACACAGACAACAACGATTGGACGTTCCGAACGTTTATACAAGCGGCCGTTGGCCTGAACTAGTTTACCAGCACTCATAGGATATCTCCTGAATTCATATTTACCGTTTTAGGCAGCAACGGAGGCGCAATTTGTAACGCCCATTACATTAAGTGTCTCTTTGATAACAATAAGAGCATCGCGAATATCGTCATTCCCCATCCGGCCAATACAGCCAACGCGGAACGAGTCTGCGACCGTGAGCTTCCCTGGATAGATAAGATAGCCACGCTCTGCAAGACGATCGTAAAAGTCTTGAAAATCAAACTTTGGATCGGTTGGTTTATGGAATGTTACAATGATCGGGGCCTGCAAATGATCTGGTAACAAGGTCTCAAATCCGAGCTCACGCATGCCATCAACGAGGATTTTACAGTTTGAGGCATATCGACCACCGCGACCGTCAACGCCGCCCTCTTCTTCGAACTCGCGAATGGCTTGCTCGAAAGCCACAATACAATGTGTCGGAGGGGTAAAACGCCACTGATCCGTTTTTTCCATCTGAACCCATTGATCATAAAGATCAAGAACCAATGAAGGTGCATTTCCTTGAGCTTTCTCAAGAACAGACCGGCGAATAAGAACAAAGCCCATGCCAGGTACACCTTCCAAACACTTGTTGGAAGAAGCTGCTACTGCATCATAACGGATCTTGGAAGAATCAACCGGCAAAGCGCCAAACGCTGACATTGAGTCAATCAATAATGAGCGACCATGCTTTTCAACAACTTCAGCAACACCCGCAATTGGATTAAGTACACCAGATGTTGTCTCACAATGGATCACGGCGACATGCGTAATATCTTTGTCTTCGCTAAGGCGTGTATCCAAATCAGAAATACTTACAGGCTGATCTTCAGGATATTCCATGATCTCATTTGCACGATCGTAGTATTTACAGATCTTAGCCATGCGATGACCGTAGGCCCCATTAACGAGGATCAGCAGCTTACCATCGCGAGGCACAAGTGTTCCCAGCATTGCTTCAACTGAAAAAGTACCGCTGCCCTGTAAAGGAACACAGACGAAATCATCCTGGCCGTTGATGATGTTCAACAAACTACTGCGAACCCTGCGGTTGATCTCAATAAACTTCTTATCACGCGATCCGAAATCGTGAAGCATTGCTTCCTTTGTGGTGACCGAAGTTGTCAGGGGACCTGGCGTTAGAAGCCAAGGATCACCTGACGGGGAAGTAGCAACAGCAGATGTCTTATCAGACATTAAGGATCTCCTCATTTGACCCGAAAACAAAGACCGGAAAAGTTAAGGTACTCAACCGTCCTATTTGAAAAATTTCAGTTCGTATTACACAATCAATTTTTATACTTTGCGATAGTGTTTTGAACTTCTTGCTCTATATGCCGCGAATCTCTATCATAAATCAAATCGATACTTTTTATAAGACAGATTGGTTTCATCAATGAATCATGCTCAGATCCGCGCGTTCCATGCTGTGGCCAACGAAGGAAGCTTCACAAAAGCCGCAGATGTCCTTAATGTTACGCAGCCAACCCTGTCTGGTCAGGTCGCTGCGTTAGAAGAAATCTATGGCGTAAAGCTCTTCGAACGAAGGGGGCGCGGTATCGAAATAACCGAGATTGGACGGCGACTTCACGCCGTTACTCTCCGCCAATTTGCCGTGGAACTGGAAGCAGAACAGGTCTTGCTCTCGGCACGCGGTCTGATGTCAGGACAGCTTCGTGTTGCAGCTGATGCTCCCTATCATGTAGTCCCCCTGCTCGCGACGTTTAGTCGGCTCTACCCTGGAATTAATTTTTCGATGAGTTTTGGTAATTCACAGCAGGTTCTTCAAGGTTTGTTTGAGCGCAAATCCGATGTTGTCGTCATGCCAAATATTCAAGAAGACCGCCGTATCCATGCAGCCCCTCTTAAACGCGAGCCCCTGATTGTCTTTGTCGATCGCAATCATCCTTGGTCGGCGAGAAGAAGTATTAGTATTACGGAACTCCCACACCACCGTGTCATCCTTCGAGAAAAAGGGTCCGTTACACGAAAGATATTCGAAAATGCTCTTGAAAGTGCTGGTGTTAAACTCGGAGAAATTCTTGAGGTTGGAAGCCGGGAGGCAGTACGTGAAGCAGTTGCTTCCGGTCTGGGAATTGGCGTGGTATTTGAAAGTGAATTTGGCAATGACACCCGATTACATGGCCTAACCGTTCGAGACGTACAACTTGAAGGCCTTGAGTATGTAGCCTGTCTCAAGGACAAGAAGGATTCGCCCGTAATCCGGGCCTTCTTCGATCAAATTCAGAGTTTGACTGCTGCGAGCACTCCATAGGTTTTGGTTTGGATCTCTAATTTCTCGAGGATCCGTTAATAGGTTCTTGAGTAATTATGTGTTAATGTACTCGCCTTATTACACCCCTTATAGTAAGGCGAGAAGGTAATAGTAATGATACAGCATATCCAAAAAATCATCCCCCTATTCACTCTCATTGGTGCGCTCTATCTCCTTCCACCCTCCGTTAGCTATGCAGACGACCAATGTAAGGCTTTTTCGGGTAACGGGATCAACAATTGGTATCCTTTTTCTTACCGCGACACCGATGGTAAATTAACCGGGATCGTTGTCGACGGCGCCCATGAAGCCCTAAAACGCATCGGTCTTTCAATGGAAGTCGCTCCTGATAAGCCCTGGAAACGCATCATGTATGACCTAGAACAAGGAAAGGTCGACATGGTTCTTGGTGCCTACTGGAATAGTGAGCGCGCAGAAAAATACCACTATTCAGAACAACTTGGCACGGATGAATTACGTGTGTTCGTCAAAGAAGAAAAACAATTCACCCTAAACTCTAACGAAGATTTAATCGGACGATCTGGAATGAGGATCCTCGGAGGATCTTTAGGAGATGAATTCGATACCTTCGCAAATGACCACCTCAACTTCATCGAAGTTCCGAAAAGCGATACCATTGTGCTTATGCTCCAGAACAACAGAGCAGATTACGGAATACTCGGCTATGTCGAAGGTTTATTACACATTCAGGGCCTTAACTTAAAAGGAAAAATAGTTCCTCTAGCCCTTCCAATTTTATCCAACTCAATGCATGTCCTCATAAATAAAAACGCAAAGTGTGCCCATAAAGTAGAAGCCATGAACGCGGCCATTCTTGATATGCAAAAAGATGGCACTCTGGATAAAATTATTTCTCATCACTTGAGTCAAATATCAAAACGCCCCAAATAGCCTTCACCTCCCCCCTTTCTCCTCTTAGCAATAAGTCCATACAAACCTATTTATAAATTTCATTCGCCTGAGCAATCTATTTTACTCGACGCTCTTGCACATTTATAAGAAGGTATGAGTGTTTCAAGCTTATCCAAACTCGATTCAGAGTTATGACAAACAAAACACATGGTAAGGCAACAAAATGGAAAATCACGAACGTTGGTGAGGGAAAATAAATTTATGGCTGAAGACGTTAAAGCTAAACTAATCGAGTACCGTGATAGCATTGATAATATTGATGCTTCTTTAATCTACATGCTGTCTGAACGCTTCAAAGTCACAGAAAAGGTTGGCTTGTTTAAAAAAGAATACGACCTTCCGCCCGCCGACCCTTCCAGAGAACAAAAACAAATTTCCCGACTTCGTGATCTCGCCAAGTCAGCAAAACTTGACCCTGATTTTTCTGAAAAATTCATAAATTTCGTAATTGATGAAGTTATTCGCAATCATGAAAAAATTCGTAAAGGGTGATTTCCAGAGGCTCTGATTTATCTGAATTTAAATTTTTTCGGATAGATTTTACCTTCCCCCCGGGTTTAGCATTTACAGAACTGGCTTTTTCTCACTAATAACTAACGATACAATCCAACCAATCGGGGAGCTAGTCTCTCCTTGAGGCATTATGTCGTATTGCCTACCAACGGCTCGTGGTGAAGGATGAAATCGTCCTGAACTGAAAACGACCAAAGTATCTACATGCATCCACCAGACAAAGACAGTGATCTCTACGAGATATACTTATTAGAGATGGCTACAACTTCACAGCAGTCAAACAGAGACCAAATATCTTCGGTAAATCCTATTCAGGCTTTACCAGACCAAAGCGCTTGGGGACCACTGGACGCCCTCCCCGGTAATCCAATGATGTGGGTCCTGATCATCAGTGAATTGATGGTGTTTGGACTTTTACTTGCGGGATACTGCGTCAAATTCATTGGTGATCCCGAACTGTTTCTAAACTCCCAAGCCCAGCTCAGTCGCCTTATCGGTGGCCTCAATACACTTGTTCTAATAACCAGTGGATTGTTTGCTGCCCTGGCAAACGAAGCAAGTAAGGCCGGCAAAACTTCTTTGACCCGAGGTTTCCTCGCGATCACAGCAGCCTTTGGGCTCCTTTTTCTGGCGTTAAAATTTTCTGAGTACAGCGACAAGGCAGCTTTAGGGATCTCGATAGAAACCAACAGCTTTTATACCTTGTTTTACCTTATGACCGGATTTCATGCTGCACATGTGGTTTTTGGCTTATTGATCCTTGGATTGGTCTCCCGCTTCAACAGTCGAGAGAATATTCAAACAGCCTGTGCCTTCTGGCATATGGTCGATCTGATTTGGTTGATTCTTTATCCCGTTCTCTATTTGGTTAGATAAAGCATGTCCCACATTCCCCGCAAACCAAACCCTGTTTTCCGCCTGTTGCTCACCTGGGCTCTGATGTCCGGCCTGACAATCATTAGTATGCTCAGCGGTGATGCCCTTGAAACGGGAGGAGTTACGGCATCAATCGGTTTTACCTCTGTCGGCATTCTGATGATAACAACCTTGTTCAAGTGTCGATTGCTTCTGCTGGATTTCCTTGAACTTCGCCATGCGTCTCCAGAATGGCGACGAGGATTTTTTTTCGCAATTTTTTTAATAACCGCGATGATTGCTGCGACCTATGCCTTAGCGATCGGTTTTTGATTTATTCAGATAAAGCCTTTGCGTAATACCATCGGCCTGACTTTTTTCGAAACAGGCTTTTTTCTCGCTGTTCATGGGCGACGCCATCGACGACAGAACGAGCGATAAAGAGTACATACCCTTCTTTATCGCCTTTTAGTCCTTTACCTGTATCAAGAATTTCAAGACCGAGCCATCGACTATCTTTAGCGCGTAAAAGCGTACCAAGCTCATTAAAACTGTTTTGATACCTAGGCCAAAGAGTTTCTTTTAGATAATTTATCTCTTCTTTGACATACGCAGAATAACGCGACCGCATAAGTTTCTCGGCTGTATCTGGGACCTTTTCACCAGCGATAAAAGCGCCACAGCACTGAGTATAGTCTTGCCCTGATTTACAAGGGCATAAATTGCTGTTCAATAACATGATGGAAAATTATTCTTTAGACAATTTGGCGACTTAGTTGACTTAAACTTTGTTGTTGAATTTCGCTCATTCCATCTCCCTCAATAGAGGCTACACGTGTAACCATCGATAAAAACTGTTTCTTCTCTTCAGCTTCCAGGCCACGACGCAGGATCCGACTTAATTTTCGAATAGCCTCATCAAGATTAGCAGATTGCTCCATAAGCCAACGGCTTTGTCCTGCAATTTCGGTAGCTTCTTTTTCACTGGCTCCAAATACACTTTGGCACTCGTCCTTAATCGCAACGAGTTGTTCACGCGTATAATCCCCATCCATACGCGCAAAGGCCGCCATGACTGCGGCAGCAGCAACCCTACTGTCTTCGATGGCATCTAGCGGATTAATTTTTGTTTTCCGGTTATGCCCGAAACGTCTTGCTGCTGCACGTATATCATCTGCAGCTTCGACAATATCTTTAGCCGCCTTTGCCGTTGCTCTCACACGCCAGATGAAAATTGCAATTCCCCCAAGAAAAGCAACAATACCCAAAATTATATGCATAGCTTATATCTGAACCCCCATGATCATAGATAAACCAATAACCCGAACATTGATTATGCGTAACTCTACTCAATTATAGGTTAAGAAAACAAGTTTGATTAAAAGTGATTTATCTCAAAGCCAATATATTCAGGTTACGCGAGAATAATCTTTGGTAGTTCGTTTGTACGTTCAAACCGAACCCGACGAATTAATCCTTCGTCAATTTCGTAGATTGCAACTACGTATAACGTATCAATATCAGGAAGTCCCGTTACTTCCTCTTCGTCGATCACAACGCGCCCCAAAGCAATTCTATTTACGAGTTTGGCATGCAAATTTGGATTGCTAAATCGCTCTGTATAGGCAATACGCAAAGCATCCATTCCCTCAAAGAGGACCTCGCCTTCGACCAATAACTCCACTTTCACATAATCGTCAAAACAAGCACAAAAGGCATTGATGTCGTGGGCATTATAAGCAAGGAGTTGGTTCTCTGCGACTTGGGTAGGCGTAAGCATTATTTTACCCTCAGGATCAAAGTTTGATAACGTATCCTAGTATATTAAAACATACTAAGCTCAGCCCCCTAAAAGAAAAAAGAGCGAGATCAAATCCCGCTCTTTCATTTCATTCACATCAGCCTGTACCAACAGGATCGGTAATCCGATAGGCTTATCGTTGACGCCATGCTTGGGTTTTATTCACCAGCACCTTAGAGACAACAGTGTGCAAGATACGCGCCCCTGCGTTGGTATAGAAAATCATCATACCCATTGCCGCGGCTGGTGCGATATCCCCAGCATCATCCATATTCAGTACAGCAACCGATGCCAGCTGAGTATGATACGAATAAATAAACACAACAGCTGAAACCGTGGTCATAGCGTTCACAAAGAGATAAATCGCTATTTCCAAAATCGCAGGCGTACAAACCGGGACAGTTACCTTCAAGAACATCTTATAGAAAGGCTGCTGTAGAGATTGAGATACAGACTCAAACTCTTTATCCATCTGTTTGAGAGCAGTCATGGCGGTCAAGTGGGCCACGGTATAAAAGTGAGTAACCGTAGAAACGACCAGAATTGCCATGGTTCCATAGATAAAGTTGAACGGGTTATCCGGGTTGTTAAAGAAGAAGATGTAAGAAAGACCCAATACCATACCTGGCACTGCCATAGGCATCATTGCCAGGAATTGAAAGGCGGTACGGCCTGCCCCAAATCCTCGACCTTTTTCAACCATGTAAGCGCCAGTGAAAACGATACTTGTGCCGACAGCCGCAGTCCATAAAGCCAATTGGATGGAATTATAATAGGAATCCCATCCACCGCCATCCATGAGATCAAAATTATAATGCTGTAGGCCAAGGCTCAGATTGTATGGCCAAAACTTGACCAAAGCTGCAAATTGGCAAGTAGCAAGAATGGTAACGATGATCAACACAATCAGACTTGAGTATGACATCATCCAGGTATCAAACGACCTATCCGGTTTTGGCTCATAAGGAACAGCACGCGCAGACAATTGTGAAACCTGCTTTTTCTGTACCTGGCGATCAATATAAAATGCAAAGATAGCTGGGATTAGGAGAACCACAGAGACAACAGCACCCATTGAAAAGTTTTGCTGCCCAATAACCTGTTTGTAAATATCTACAGCCAGAACGTTATATTGGCCACCGATAACCTTTGGCACGCCAAAATCTGTAATCACAAGGGTAAAGACAACAAAGGCCGCAGAGATAAGACCGTAACGTGCTCCCGGCAACGTAACTGTCAAAAAGATCTTCCATTTCGGAGCCCGAAGGACTGTTGCTGCCTCATATAGCCGGGCATCTGAAATCGCCAGAGCAGTCATAATGATCAGAAGGGCATGTGGGAAAGTAAAAAATACTTCCGCAATCACGATCCCTAATGGACCATAAATTGTTTCTCCAAACAAAAGCCATTTCATGTAGCCCTGCTTACCAAACATATAGATAAGCCCAATTCCTGGCAGTAACGACGGCACAAGAATGGGGATCATCGCCATGATCTTAAAGAACCCCTTAAACCGCATACAGCTCCGGGTTAGGGCATAAGCATAAATAAAGGCCAAAGTTACTGTAATGACCATTGTCACCACAGATATGATCACCGAGTTCTCGATAGAATTAAAGAGCGCTGGTGTTGAAAAGTATTTGATATAGTTATCAATACCAATGAACACACCGTCTTTACTTTCGAAAGACTTCGAGAGCATGATGTAAAGAGGGAAAGCAAGGGCAATAAGAAGGTATGCCCCGATCATCAACATGAAGCCACGCATTGTCCAATCATCGCGACTGGACTTAGGCTTCACCTCCTTCAAGAGGGAAGTATTTGCGACATCCGTCATCTCAGTTTACTCCCGGAAAAACAGATACTCTGTCCTGAGGAATAGATACGGTAATGGTATCGCCAATTTGAACACCTGTACGGCGTACCATATTAATCGAAAAATCACCTTTGATGTGAGCCTTGCCGTTTGCTTGTTTACTTACAAGATCAACCCGGAAAAAAGCCCCCATAAACTCCATATATTTGACTTCAGCCTCAAAAGAGTTTGGCAGCTTCTTGTCACCTTCTTGGACCAAAAGGTTTTCAGGACGGAAGGCAACCATAATGTCGCCTGTTTCTCTTATATTTGCAGGGTCACAATCAAGATTTACTTCACCCATTTGAAGAACAGCGCTACCATTGGCCTTTCCCGGAATGAAGTTCATTGTACCAATAAAGTCAGCGACAAATGCAGAAGCAGGATTACGGTAGATATCCAAAGGCGTGCCGACCTGTTCAATAACGCCATCATTCATCACCACAATACGATCAGCCATAGTTAGGGCTTCTTCCTGATCGTGGGTCACCATGACAGTTGTCACACCGAGGGTACGTTGTAGCTCTTTGATCTCATGGCGAAGATGGGTACGAACTTTAGCATCAAGCGCGGATAGCGGTTCATCAAGCAATAGTAAACCAGGGTTCGTCGCTATAGCACGTGCAAGTGCAATACGTTGCTGTTGCCCCCCAGATAGTTGAGCTGGGTATTTGTTTCCTTGAGATATAAGTCCTACGAGTTCCAGAAGTTCTGTTACCCGCTTTTGAATATCAGCTTTTGGTAACTTCCGATTTTCTAGACCATAAGCAATGTTTTTGCGGATAGTTAGATTTGGAAATAACGCATAGGATTGGAATACAATACCGAAGTCACGTTCACTCGGCGGCAAATTGGAAACATCTTTACCCCCTTGGGTAACTTCTCCAAATGTCTGAATATCAAGTCCAGCAATGGCTCGCAGCAAGGTTGTCTTCCCACAACCTGATGGTCCAAGAAAGCAGACAAATTCACCTTCGAAAATTTCCAAAGATATGTCTGATAAAGCAGTAAAATCACCAAACATCTTTGTTAAATTAGACGTGGTTAAATAAGGGGTTCGCCCGGTCTCAGTACCGACAGTATTTGCGCTCATCGCCATTCCTCTCAAGGGGCAAAGTGGCACAGTTTTCCTGTGCTCTTCTTGCAAACAGCGTCTCTCGTCAATCAAGTTTGGGTTTAAGGCAGATCACAAATATTCTGATCGTTGGCCGACAACGTTCTTAACGACAAGGAGCGCTGATATTCAAAATAACTGAGTAACATTGTCCTTATGAACACACGGTCCTTGTGACACATGTTTGCTCAGAGTTGTTTCATTATATTTTCTGAATTCCGCTCTCCAACTAAGGTCAGAGAGCGGGTCCAGAATTATTAAATCTTACGCTCTAATCAGATTATGATTTAGGCTCTGATTTAGAATCGTAACGATTTGTCCATTCAGCAAGGATTGCTTCACGGTTGTTAGCAGACCATTCGAAATCCATCGCAATCATGCTATCAGTGATGTTCGCAGGATAGTTTTCAATTGGCTTGGAAATACCTGGCATCGCCACGACAGCATAACCTTGGTTGTAATGTTCCATGGCAGGCTTTGACACGAGGAAGTCCATCAGCTTTTTAGCAGCATCAAGTTTATCTGTGCCTTTAACGATGGCAGCAGCTTCCATTTCCCAACCAACGCCCTCTGATGGAATTACGATTTCCAAAGGTGCGCCTTGGTTTTTGGATTTAGCTGCACGGAAAGCAAACGAGATACCAATAGACACTTCGCCAGCAGCAGCCTGTTTACATGGCTTGGAACCAGAGTGTGTGTAGTGACTTACGTTCTGATGCAGGTCATCCATAAATGCCCAACCATCTTCTTCACCGAACATTTGCAACCAGCTTGCAACATCAAGGAAGCCAGTTCCAGAGGAACCTGGATTTGGCATCGCAACGTGGCCTTTGTACTCAGGCTTCGTCAAATCGGCCCAAGACGTTGGCATTGGAAGGTTATTTGCTTCGGCTTCAACGGTGTTTACACACACAGCAGCAACCCATGCATCCATACCAGCCCAAACTGGATCAGAAGAATTATCACGGAAACGGCTGTCTAGTTGATCTACGCCAGCAGGAGCATAAGTTTCGAACATGCCTTCTTTTTTCATAAGAAGAAGACTTGAACCTGCAAGGCCCCAAACGACATCTGCTTGTGGATTGCCTTTTTCTGCAAGAAGTTTCGCAGTAACAACGCCTGTGGAATCACGCACCCAGTTGATCGTAATATCAGGGTTTACTTCGTTAAATGCTGCTGCATAACGCTTAAGATCTTCAGCTTCAACCGCAGTATAAACAGTTAACTCTTCGGCTGATGCACTACCGGCCAATATGCCTAATGCAGCAATAGTTGTGGCAACTCCGCCAAGCAGTTTAGTAGAAAATGCTTTCTTCATTACTTTCACGCTCCTCAGTTTGATCGCCCTAAGAGACTTTTCTCTAAGGCATCCCTATTCGGTCATTATGTACTGTGCCGTCTATAGCGACACTTTGTTACATTTATGCTAAGTCTTTGTTACTCAAAAACTTAATGCTGAACATTCGTCCAATCCCGCTATCTATTTAACAGGGGTGCGGGCCCCTTTCTTAATAAGAAACTATCCTGCCGACAGCTTCCCTTAACCTCCGGCTAGCCGGATTAGTTACTCACCTCTACGGAGTGACGCTCGGCATGGGGCCGTACTCTTAGGCGGCTCTCATGCAGTTCACCACTTGCATCCAATATTGGATACGCTACAGAAGTAAGGTGAGAATTAATTCTCTTAAGGTCTCTAATCATATCGATGTGCAATGCAGATGATTCGATCGATTCAATTCGTCCTTCGCGTAGGCGTTGCAGATGCTTATCGCCCCCTGCTTGTTCCATTGCTCGGAACTTTTCTTTGCCGGCAATCAATTGACGCGCGATATCGACATCACCCGAGACAAAGGCTGTCATCGCAAGTTGCATCTGATCTATAGCCATTTGATGAAGCTCGACTAGTTCTTTCCAGCCCTGCTCTGAAAACTCCAATCTCTTTTTAATTTTTTGACTGGCAATTTCTAGAAGGTTTTTATCGATAATATCACCGATATGCTCCAGATTGGTGGTAAAGGCTATTAACTCAACACAACGGGCAGAATTTTCATCGTTCAGTTTGTTTTTGCTCACTTGTGTAAGATATAGCTTTATAGCTTCGTGGAGTTCATCAACCTGATCGTCCAGTTTGCTTACTTCTGATAACAAAACAGGATCATTCGTGGCGAAAACATCTATAACTTTTCGAAGCATATTTTCCACAACATCAGCGAGACGCAATAATTCCCTTGTCGCGCAAGCAACAGCCACTGTTGGAGAATTTATGACTGTCTCATCCAAATATTTTGGCAGGAGATCGCTTTCTTTTCCTGGGCGATCAGGCAAGACACGCTCCATAAGACGGGTCATTACAGCGACGAAGGGAAGAAATACAAGAGCCAAGGCGACATTGAAAGCGGTGTGGAAATTCGCGATTTGGCGCCCGCTATCCCCATCACTGATTTGAGCTATATACGGAGTTACCATACTCATAAACGGTAGGATTAACAGTACCCCACACACTCGGAACAATAGATTCCCTAAAGGAATGCGACGTCCAACGGGTGTTTCTCCCATCGTCAATGCAAAGGGAACTATGCCAGCTCCCACGTTTGCTCCGAGTACAAGTGTAAACCCCAAAGCCATAGGAACCACACCTGCAATCGTTAACGACATGATCAAAAGGACCATTGCGACTGAGGAGTGGGTAATCCAGGTTATCAATGCGGCTAAAATTACGGCAATAATTGGTTCTTCAGACAAAGGAATAAGTATGTTTTGAAGAGTTTCGCTATCTCGCATCGGTTCTGAAGCACCAACAACCAGCTTCAGCGAAAGTAACATCAGGCCGAGACCAATAAAAACACGCCCCAAATGCCTTAAGGTCATTGTAGGCCGAGTGGTAAAAGATATTAGCCCGATTAAAATTAGCAAAGGAGAGAGCCAAGATATATCAAGCGACAGGACCTGAACAACCAAGGTGGAACCGACATCGGCCCCCAGCATCACGGCGAGTGCCGGTGCAATGGCAATAAGTCCCTTTCCTGCAAAAGCAACAGTCAACAACGCAGTTGCTGTCGAACTTTGCAGGATACCAGCCATGCCAATCCCCATACCAAAGGAAGACACTGTATTTCTGGTTGCTGACCCAAGAAAGCGACGTAGTTGGCTCCCGTAAGCACGCATGACCCCCGTACGCACCATTCGTGTCGCCCAAAGTAAAAGGGCAACTCCACCAGCTATTTTTAATAATAGGTCAAAACCAGACACGCTGTAACTTACCTCACCCTTAAAATGTTAATCGGCTTTTTCTGCTAACTTCTACCAGAACCAATTCCCGTCGATGTGGAATTTGCCATAAACAATGTCCAAATCTTATAACGTTTCGTTATTTTCACCTGCAAGATATTTTTTTCACAAAACTGTCACATTGTGAAAATAAATTCAGCCATCACAATTTGTGGTATTTATCAGGATAAATCAACAATTATTTGCAATTTACCACCATTTTACAACAGAATACTACCATAACAAGCATATGATGATCATTTTTAGCCCTACATTTAATCGGTATTAGTATTCTGAATACCTAATATACATTAATCAAATCGATAATATACATACATTCTATTTATTTAACCTATACTATAGCAGCACTTAAGCTATTAACGGGTCGTTTTTAACGGAAGCACCTGAGCGACAAACTCCAAACCCTCCATAATATACTAAGGCGATCAATGGGTTAAAATAATATATAAATATCACAGAATCAGTCAGACATATAACTGGCTCACAGCAAATCTATGGCCACAAAAGAAAGCCTTATGGCAAAGTTGTTCCGGTATCTCTCGAACTAATTATATAATTTTAAAATGCCCCTCAAAAAGCGACAGGCCCAGCAAAAGCAAGGCCTGACCTTTCGTATAAACAAAGGGACTGATATCCCTCTAATTTGGGAATACACTAATTTTTAGAGCATCGGCCCGGGCGTCTCCAAAGCATTCTCGATCAAACCTTTTGTAACGTACTCAAAAGCCTCATCCATTGAATCGGTTACAAGGTATAGGTCGAGGTCTTCTTCGCTGATAGTACCGAACTCACAAAGCGCTTCAAAATTAACCACCTTATTCCAATAATCCGCCCCATAAAGAACGATCGGCATCTTCTTTTTAATTTTTTGGGTTTGGATCAAAGTCAGAAGTTCACAGAATTCATCAAGAGTTCCAAAACCACCCGGCATAACAAGCACAGCTTTTGCAAGATAGACAAACCAGAATTTACGCATAAAAAAGTAATGAAATTCCAAAGCCAGTTCACGCGTAATATAAGGATTTTCACTTTGCTCGAAGGGTAGAGAAATATTCAACCCAACATTCACGCCCTTACCTTCTGAAGCCCCCCTGTTCGCCGCTTCCATAATTCCAGGGCCACCACCGGTACAAACAACAAATCGGCGTTCATCATTATCCAGGGTTTTAGACCATTCAGTAAAACGCCGCGCAAGTTGCCGAGTTTCTTCATAGTACTTGGCAAGCCTCATCATCTGCTTGGCTTTTCGCCCTCCCTCGCCAGACAATTCAGCCTCTTCCATGGCCTTTTGAGCTTCTTCCTCTGATTTAATACGAGCAGATCCAAAAAAAACGATGGTATCATCAACATTAAATTCTTCGAACCGTTGTTGTGGTCCGAAATATTCAGACAAAATCCTTAAGGGTCGCGCATCACCAGAATCCATGAAATTAAAGTCATGATAAAACTTGGGGATGTCATTATTTTTACTATCCATGCAATACCTTTCAATTAATGTTCGCCCTTTTAGCCCTATATTTCACCTCTTGAAATGATTATGGCCACAGGCAAAAATAAATAATAATTTATCAAAAGCACTTTTAAAGATTGAGGTAAAAAAGTACCCAATATCTAAATTTTAATTATTACAGATAAGCTATGTTATCCAAAAATTCCTATTCAGATATTAATTTTTCCAATTAAATGAATAAGATCTAGAGAAATTACAGTTGATCTTTTTTCCAGGCCTCACGTAATCCAAGGCCTATTTTCCGTAATGCACTGTTGATTTGAATTTGATGCGTATCGATTACAGAACTGTAAAGCCCCCCCTTACGCCAAAGCTCAACCCGCCCCGTAAGCTCACCCATCGTGGCAGGATTATAATATCTGGTATTCGCATACAGAGTGACTTCGACATTACTGACACAGTTTGTTTCGTCAAAGACAATTGTTGTCACCTGAGTATGCAACCAATAGGAAGACGAATTGCTTAAGCGGATCTCACCTTCATGAAAGCCACCGAACAGAGCATGTTCAAAAATTTCTCGGGTCAAGCCACACTGCTTACCATAGTGCCCCAACCCCGAGACATTTAGCTTAACGTCTTGCACGCCAGTTAATGCGCCAGCCAAAACTGAACTACTCCCCATAAATACCAAGACACCAACAGCAAACGCGCTTTTTAGCCATAGATACAAAGGTTGCATTCTTCTCTATCCCATTATTAATGTTTCATCTAAGCCTTGATGACCTGAAAATAAATTTCGATGAAACTATGATCTGTAAATATGTCGCCATCAAGACAACTTACTTATAATAATCTTCCCCTGCCTTCCATGATACCTTAAATTTTGACACAAAAAGATGCCCTAAAGGGTTGTCAAAGGGATCAAACTTGACAAAAGCCTACTTCACGTCTGAATTATCAACATTATTTTGCAGAACAGTCTGTTTACTTACGTCTCATTAACCATTTGACCTTAATTTTAACACCATACGTATTACTTTTTTACGGTAAAAATAATTCTGGCGACCTGCTACAACATAGGGCTGTTCCTTTCGTTATAGTCAGCAGCCCCAAGGAGACTTTATGCCCTACGTTTCACGCTCAAGTGATGGAAAGATCACTGGACTGCACGACACAGAAACGGAAATTGCAAACGAATTCATCGATACAGAATCTCCTGAACTTATTGCTTTCCTTACCGAGATGGGTCAATCTTTAACGCCTGCCGAAGGTGGCATCCATCAAGAACTCGTGGCTTCTGATTTTGAAATGATCCGCGTACTTGAGGATCTAATAACAACTCTGATAGACAAACGAGTCTTGATGATGACTGACTTGCCTAAAGCGGCCCAAAGTAAACTTGCTAAGCGATATTCATTACGTAGCAAACTTGAAGATCTTGGTGGGATTTTAGGAGAGAGTGAAGAAATTCTACTCCCTTAATATAATAGTATATGTTTGGGTAATTATTTAATCCGACTTTCACAATAACTAAATTAACCATTTGTACGTTTTATGTTAGGGAGCGGCACTCGGATTAAGCTAAAAATTATTAGAGGATTATGCCAAAACCCATCTTACCTGTTAATTTTGCTGACCAGAGCCCAAAGGCGAGAGTTGTGCAATACAATAAGAAACGGTACTCGATAAGATTAGAGCCGGTTTTTTGGCGTGCCCTAGAACTCGTCGCAAATGATCACGACCTAAAAATAGGGAAGTTTATAGGAAAGCTTGAAACGATCTATCAAGGTCCTAACTTCTCTTCTTTTTTAAGAGTTTTTTGCATGATATCAGCTGAACGTCACTTAGCTGCAGCAGAAACAGATACCCACAAAAACACAGTTCTTTCCATAATAGAAGCCAGTCCAAGTCCGTCTGCGTTGCTCACGTCGGATATGACCATCGTGTCATGCAATAACTCATTCTATAATTGGCTTGGCGAAACCAGTATCGCTCTTGAAGGCTCAAACATAACAAAACTATTTCAGCTCAGAACAAAAGGCCCCCTACAAAGTGGGCTATATGAATTATCGCAATCGGTTATTCAGCACCTTGACGCGCGGATTATCCGGGTTGTTCCTGGGAAAGTCATCACAGCTCAAGCACGTATGGTCAGAGCAAGCCTTTTTAATCACAAAAAACAATATATCGTTATTTGGATTGCAAGCAGCCCACGGTTAGCATCTCCCAAGACCACATAGAGAGAATACTCTCCGCGTCAAAAGACTTACGAATTATTATAAATGTGATAAATAAAATTTAGACTTCAGTCTGAATAATGACTTCGCTTTCACTATAAAGCGTCAGCCCACTTGAAAAATTATATACATTTAAACCAGTCACATCCACGCCAGAGGCCGTGACGTGAGGCGTCGAGATTCCACTAGATACAACCATCTCTATTGTCTCGAGGTACACCTGATTACCCTCGCCAGCAAAGAGAACAACTGCTCCCGAATCATCAGGCAAGAGATCATCAAGATGAAGAGAAACCATATCCTCTTCTTGATCATAAGCAGTCTCAAAAGAAGAATCATAAAAGCTATCCACAGTCTGATGACTTGGATTACTTTTTTCGACACCAACTGTCGGTATATTTTTGTCGTTGGTACTCATTTCAATTCTTTCGAAACTGGCTTTCACCCCACCAGATTTGTATATTCAGCTATATATATTATTCCCAGAAAATAACAACCACCCTTAACATATAGGAGTATTCTTTGGAATTAACTAATGATTTTTACGCCCTGGCAACAAATGTTAAAGAATCACACTGCCTGACGGCTAGGCTTTAACCAAAATAGTGTGAAATCTCAAATATCCCTTAAGAAGCAACACATTAAAGTTAAACACAAAAAAGGGCGCATAAAGCGCCCTTTCAGACTGCTGACAAAGGTCTCGCCATTGCGAGGCCTTTGTGATTCACTGTGTT
>CAJXUS010000064.1 GCA_913060675.1 uncultured Rhodospirillales bacterium | reverse complement strand
TTCTTAGTACAAAACAAAACCCCGCCAAATATGACGGGGTTTGTCAGCGTTCTGAAGGCCCCGAAGGGCCTTAATTACAAGAGAGAACTTTACTAATTACTTAACTAATACCTTATCATTGATGGCATATAATACACATTTATCATCAGAGGATTTAGCACGGCAAATCTCAAGAACGGTTAGCTTCAACTTGTTATAAGGCGCAGCTTCTTGAGAGCGAGTTCTAGCTATTTCCCCATTTTTACTTATTGCAAAAGCAAGATTAACGTCCGAGCTTTTGATGCTTACTAAGTCAAGATATCTGTCGAATTCGACCTTCTGACCTGTGGATATTTCAAATTCGTTTGGATTATAAAGATCAACCTTTATTGCTTCCTCAGGTTTGATACTTTTTTCCCACACGATTTCTCCACCAACATCATAGATTTTACAAAACTTACCTTTTGCATATTTTTCACAGGATCGGATTGCTTTAGGCATTGAATCGTGGCTAGTCCCTCGACACTCAGTATCACCACAATAATAATACCCCCAACTGGTACGTCCATCTTCCGTTACCGCAAATGACCGTGGGTTTGATTTAAGATATTCATCATAAGACTGTTGAATTCTAGGGCTAAGAGTAATTGGCCCAGAACCAGTCATATCGGTAAAGGTGGCATTATTACATCCAACTGTAAAAAGTGCCAAAATCAATACCATAAAATATTTCACAAATACTCTCCTAAAATAACAACCATTGAATACCAAATTTGAAACCGATAAAGCCCAGTCATAGACTACAATGCTTTATTTTTGATCTGTCTAACACAACGATTCACAACCCAAAAGAGAATAAATTAACTCGTTTTTTTTAACCAAATAAGATCCCCATGACCTGATAACAAAAACGAAGTCGAGTATATCCCCAAAGTTTTCATCTGTACGATAGGAAGGGACTGGATTAATCCCCGGTAGGACTTTACTATCTATAGACCCTCTTACCTCCTCGTGAAGAAGTCAGTTCGAGCCGCAACATGACCTGCCTTCGGGACGAGAACAAGTTTCTGTACCTTCTGGCATGAACTTAATTCTTAATCTACTGCTTTCGATACACTTCTGAACGACCTACATCGCCCTCACCAGACTGTTCGTCCTCGCCCGGGGCTTTGATAAGGATTGAGCCTGCTAAAAGGCACGCCCATAAATCGCTCTTCTTCGGTTTAACCCCGACAACGTAGGCGCTTTACGTACTTTCGACCCTCCGGTACTCACGCCTACTCCGAGTAGTGACTTTTCTTCTTGCTGAGGGTAGAGAGTTTGCGCTGCGGTCTCGTAAATGGATCTCATCTGGGGCCTGTTAACTGGGTCGCCCTCTTTCGTAGAACGTCTTTGATTTGTATTATCCTGAGCTCTCTGAGCTAAACCAGAATCAGTTGTGAAACCTCCGTAACCAGAACCTCCTATATTTAATTCCCCACTATTGAACTCTTCATCAAGAAAGTCCGCGACTTGATATGCTTTACCCACACCGGTAACGGGAGTAACACCCCGGCTAAGGAACCCAACAGTCATGTCTGGGACAGAAACATTCTCCATGGCTCCCGCTTGTCCAAATGTTTCTTCTTCAGTGCTGTAGGTGCCGTATGATTTAATTCCTCCGAGAGCAAAGGACCCTACTCGATCTAAAGCAGACCGAACGGGATTGTTTTTTGCATAAAATTCTCGCGCCCTTTTTTGCCGAGTAACCGGAGTTGCAGCAAGAGCCCTTAAAACATCTAACTGCACTTGCGAAGCCTTTTCGCTCTTAGCAACACCAATACCCGCCGCCCCTCTTGTTGCAGCATTATAGGCACTTTGCATTTCAGGAGAGTGTATACCTCCCAATCCGGGGTGTGCGTTAGCGAAACTCTTTGTTGGTGTCTTGGATCCCACGAACTTACCTCTTGGATTTAAACTAAGATCGTGAACTTTAGCTGTTTTTCCATTAGTCTGTACCTCAACTAATCCGCCTTGTTCCTCCTCATCCCCCAATGCACCATCAAAAGTTTCGGCACTAAGCCCAACAGAGTTAGCGGCTGCCTGTCGTGCAGCTTTATTCAGGCCTCCGACCCCTCGCCCTTTAGGTCCAGAATAGGTATTTCCTCGTCTATTAACACCATTTGAAGCAGCATTCCCGCCTTCACGACCTTGGGAAGGGCCATCGTTTACTTGTCCCGAGGCACTATTTTTCTGCGTGCTTTTATTCCCCTTCTTCCCACGAGCACCCCCACGCCGACTTGGTCCTCGGCTTTTTTGATCACCTCTGTGATCATTAGCTCCGTAACCACCTCCACCGCCAGTAGCTCCGCTATCACCATGGCTTGATCCATCATAGTTAGGCATATTTAAAATTCCTCATCTTATCGTTCTTGTTCTTGGTTTGAGAGCCGATTACAGCGTGTAATAATGCTCCTTCGTAAAACCTAATTTTCTTAAGAATGTAATTTTATGAATCTATAAATCTTTCACTCCTCTAATTTCTGATTACGCAGTAAATAATTTCCCAATTGCTGAGTATATTCACCGTCCTTGACTCCCCCTCAATTCGTAAGCACCATTTCACCCTCAATAGAAGAACACGCATCGACAACCACACTTATTAGGATAAATATAATGTCAAAAACAGTAACTGGAGGATGCTTTTGTGGCGAAGTAAGGTACGAAATTACAGGTGATCCTGTGCTGCAACTCTTATGTTTTTGCGAAGACTGCCTATCTATTACCGGGACAGATGGATATGCGGGTTATATGGTAAAAAGTGCTGACTTTCGGGTAACGTCCGGTACCCCAAGAGTGCATGATAAAATCTCGAAGGAAGGGCGAACCGTGCACCGGAATTTTTGCGGCATTTGTGGCTCCAATCTTTGGGGGGTAACAGAGTTTGGCCTCACAAGTGTTGCCGCAGGATCCTTAGATGATCCCGATTTGTTTCAACCAAGCAAAAAGGTTTTCACTTCAAACACCCCTCATTGGGCCAGAATACCTGATCATCTGGATGAAATGTAATCACAGTTGGTTCGTCAAACATAGCTACATTTACCCATCGAATTGCGCGAACAAAACAGAATCCGCTATACCAAGCCTACACCGCAATGTCCCCCCTCAGATATAAACCACGGCCTCAACATTGCCTTGGCAGGTAATCCGAATTACTGTCTTCAAATAAATCGAGATCCATCTTGGACCGGGGATAATCTTGTGAAGGTCAGTTTGTATTATTTGCCTTATCCTTGCATTCACCTAAATAACCGTTTCACATTATTCGGACTAGTTTAAGAAAATGAAGCCAACGAATAAGATAAAATACCTATATCTCATCTACATTTTATTGGGTGCAGTCGTCGGTGTTTTTATCCTCTACCCCCTAATCATGGCACTGATGTGGTTCGAATTTGCACCTAATAATCCAACGAGCCCTACACTAATTGAATTTATGCGAGTCCGATTTTTATTTGGGTTCATACCTAAGATTGTCCATATGGAGCTGATCTTTGCTCTATTAGGAGGTTCTATTGGCCTCGGTTTCGGATTTTTCACACGGACATTTCTACGGCAGCAAAAAAGCCTTCGCTACTTTATAGAGCAACGAAAGCGTTCAATCCCCGAAATCATTCGCGGTGGAGAAAGTGACCAGGTTGAATTTAAATCCTCGATTAGATGGGACGTCAAAGAAGCCCGACTAAACCGCGACCTTGAGAAGGTTATCATAAAAACAATTGCTGGCTTTTTTAATTCCAGAGGTGGTGATTTGCTTATTGGTGTTGCTGATGATGGAACCATCCTAGGTTTGGAGGATGACTATCAAACTTTGAAAAATAAAAATGCCGACGGTTTCGAACTTTACATCAACGATGTTATAAAAAACTCCCTTGGTGGCGATCTCTGTCCCTTCTTACATTTTGTTTTTGCCAATATTGATAATCATGATGTTTGTATGATAACTGTCGAACCTTCATCGAGACCCGTTTATTTGGAAGAAAGCAAAGATTCTATCTTTTTCATACGAACCGGAAACTCAACCCGGAAACTCGATGTTAAAGAAGCCCTGAGCTATGCCCGTACCCGTTGGAAAAATGCCCCCAGATAGGGAGTAGATAATCTTAGTCCTCCTCCTTCTTTGTTTGGAATATCATCACATGAGATTAATTCTACTGTTATCACTCTTGGTTCTTTCAGCATGCAAAACTACTCCCGAAAACGCCAAACTCTATAAAACAGAACAGCTTGCTTGTGATGTTGGAATTTTTGCTTCGTGCACAAGCCTGGGCAATAGGTACAGACTAGATAGAAACACAGCCAGCCTTGGAGAAAATGAAGCTTTTGAATTATACGAACGCGCCTGTGATGGCGGGGATAGTAACGGATGTGATAATTTAAGTTCCATGTATAAACAAGGAAGAGGCACCCAGAAAGACTATAAAAAAGCTTTTCATTTTGCTCAAATATCTTGTGAGAAAGGCTCTGCTCAAGGTTGTTCGAACTTTGGAGTATTTTATACAGAGGGCAAAAGCATCCAGCGTGATTTCGTTAAGGCAAATCAACTATTTAACCGAGCATGTATTCGTGGTGCGGCAACGGCTTGTTACAACATAGGCAATTCCTATAACCGTTCCGGAAATTTAAAAAGTAACAATACACCCGCGATTTCTTATTATAAAAAAGCTTGCCGATTAGGGCTCACAAAAGCATGTAGTCGTCTTTCTGCTGCCGGGCTTTAATCCCCATGCCCAATAAATCCCTCCACATAGCCTACCTTCTCTGGCTGTTCACTGGCGTTTTCGGTGGGCATCGATGGTATTTGGGATATAAGAAAAGTGCGGTGTTTCTACTTATTAGCATAAGTGCCTTTAACTCACTTTTACTACTAATGCCCCTGTATAATTCAAATGATAGTACTATTCAGATGTTAGGTTATCTATTCGATATTGATAGATTTGTTTTTGTTCTTAATAAATACGACGTAGCCATTATCAGTATATATAACGCTACGCTTTATGTTATTAGTATTTCCTGGATATTAGGCTTTTGGAGTGGGATTTTGCTTCTTATTTATGACCTCTTCTGGATCCGCTTCACAATCAAGAGACAGAACAAAGCCCTCACTCAACAACAGGTTGAGGCGTTCGATTAGGCGTAACCTTGACTCATTTACAACTTTAGCTCAGTGTTTTTCAATTAATGAGGGAAGCTACATGATAAAAATTTTACTATCAGTATTTTTGTTATCTACATTTACTGTTACAGCTTCTGCAGAGCCGCTTACGAAAGAAATGTTAGAAAAAGTATTTACCTCTTATGGGTACTTAATTCGAGCGCAACAAATAAACAAAAGATGTAGCTATTTATCTGATGAAGAGTCAAAAAGCTTCAATACTGATATTACAGTAATTACTAAAGGCTTGGAGCTAGAAGTACCAAGATCAACAATCTATCTTATATTGAAAAGAGATGTAGAAACTTCTCAATATTTAGCAGAAATTACTACAGTAGTTGCCAATAGGGTTGAGACCCATAACTCCTACAAATGCTCAAGCAAAATGCTGAAGACTCTCAAAATTGGTAAAGAAAACGCGAAAGCGTGGAGTAAAGCAGTACTAAAAACATGGCATGATGACACAACAGGATAACCCTAACCCCCCGGCTCATAATCTGAAATAGCCACGTCCATATCTCCGAAGTCATCCTCTGACCACTTCACGATATCTTCCGCGCAGGTAAGCGCAAGAGCATCCGCCACGTCTGGGGAATGTAACCCCCTCTTCTTCATGTCCTCTTTCTTCTCAAGCTGTAACCTGTTCTTGGCGTCGAAACCGTATTCAATGGCTGTGAGATCGGTTTCTAGCTCCTGGTCATCTGCGGGGATATCGCCACCTTTGAGCCATTCACGCATTTTACCCCACATTTCAGCGCGTTTGTTGAGGTAGGTTTTCTGATCCAGCGCCCGAGATCCGGCGTTTACATCGATCACGTCATGGCCTAGCTGGTGCAGCCTATCCACAACACCGCCACCAACCCCGACGCCATCGACGAGAACACCATCTGGTCTGTATTGTCTAAGGGCTTCAACTACAAAACCAACCAGTGTCATGGTATCCACCCGATATTTCTTTATTTCCAGTATCTTACGGCCTTGGCGAATAAGAATGACAGACTGATCATCACCGAACCTTGCGACATCAACCCCAATGACAATGGGTTGTTCAGATTGCGGAGGAAGGTCCCGGGTTTGAGCCTCTCCAACGATCTCATTTGATATAAACTGAGTAGAGCCAGCGCGCGGGAAAACGCCACGGACCCTGACCCGAACAAAGTCGCTATCTTCACCATAGTCTTCGACCCATTGCGCCATCAAATTGGCGTTGGTGCCTTCTACCTCACGACTATCGATCTGTTGGACCTGCCAGCGATGGCGGAGGCGGTTAAAACACTCGAAAAAGCGTCCCGAATTTCGCGTCGGATTACCAAAGACAAAACGCATCGGCTCGCCATCCGTCAGCCCGCCATCACTGACCTCCCAAACTTTGTCGGGCACGGCCGATGCTTCATCAAAGAGATAAAACGGGGTTGAATTTGCGGCGTGCAAGCCGGCAAAGCTCTCAGAGTTTTCTTCACGGCAAGTCTGGGCATCACACCGCCAACTCTCTGAGTTTCGCTTATGGACCAAGGACATGTTGCCTTTGCTTGCACTGTAAGAAAACCAATGCCCGGTCAGGCAGCGTTTGTGCCACTTACCCAACTCGGCCCAGGTTTTGGTTCGCAACTGATCCCCGGTATTGGATGTCACCACGCCCTTGGCAAAGGGCCGCGTCGACATAATAAAGAGGATCAACCAGGCCGACATGGCAGATTTACCAATTCCATGACCGGATGCCGTCGCCACATCCATTGGCGCCACCGGATGCACCCCGTCAAAATTCCGAGCTTTGATCTGCTCGCCAAGGCTTATAAGGTATTCCCGTTGCCAATCACGGGGCCCGAGAAAATCTTTGAGATCTCCTTGTCCCCAATCAAAAGCCCAGGATACAAACCCCAGAGGATCTGCATAAAATTGAGCACAATCCTCCGCAATATCTAAATCAACGGCATGGGTCATTTGACGCCTCAAATTAGCTTATAAAATAGTAAATTGTAATAAAGGAGGAGGTATTCGATAGGGTGCTTACAGATCGTCCCGGCGTTTGCGCCCTCGCGACAGACGTTCAATCAGTTCACTCTCAATGCCCATTTCAACTTTTTCTTTAAAGGCCTGAACAGCCACATGCTTACCAATAAGTTCAAGCGCCTTACCTGCACCACTGTGTTGGAATTTATATTCCCCTTCGGCATCAGCTACAGAGCTTCGTTGCATGCATCTTTCGAAAAGTTCTACGGCCCCTTTTAAAACATAATCAGCATCAATTTTCAGACGTTCCGAACGATCGGACTGCGCCTGCTTTATCGCTTTTTGGACCGCGGGTTTATGAAACACACGATTAGCTGTTTGTTTGGTAGAGTTTGGGCTATATCCCGCTCTGCGAGCTGCCTGTGTTGCATTGAGATCAATGAGATATTCCTCGACAAAACGCTGTTGCATACCCGTGAGGTCACTCTTTTGCTTTATACCACCCATGTAACACCCGATTGACCTGTTAATTTTTGAAAGGGAGTTACTCAAACGGATGAGAAAACCCCAACACATTGTAAAGCTAGAGAGGGATTTGCTCAATTCATCATAAATCTAAGCTCAGAGTTATGGAGTATGTGAATGTCTTGTTACTCGTTATTCAAAACACGAGGGGCTTTTCTCTTTCTTTTCGCCATTGTTTTCGTCATTTGTTTTGCTTTCCGTAATCGTTTGCGTCGATTGGCAAGTGGATCATCACGGACAAAAAGAAGAACAATTGAACTCATAAAAAACACAAAGAGAACGATAGAAAGTTGCAGCCAATAATAATAATTTATCCGTTCACTACGTTCATTTATGTCCTTGTCGAGTAACAGCAGCTCAATTTGCATAATTTCCTTCGCAAATACGTTGAACGATATCAAACTGGAAACCAACTCAGACAAGAGAATAATCGATGGTCTATCCCCTGTAAGTTTTGCCTTGTCCAACAGTGTAAAGATACCCGTCGAATTTGGTATGTCTGCTTGATCGGGAAAGACCTGATCAATTTTTTCAACAGCGCTTATAAATCCCTTTTGAGAAGAGTCCCAAAACAGGAAAATCGTATTACGTCGTTTTTTGATGTCCTCGGTTAGCAACAGTTGATATCGCTGTGTTCCCAACTCAGACACTCCCGTATCAAAGTCCTTCCAAGCCTGTATCCAGACATCCTTTTGCAATGGTTGACCACGTTCCCCCCGAAGGAGAGATTTGTTCAATCGAGACAAATTACGATACTGTTCGCTCACGCTATTTATCGTATCGTTTATGTATGCCAGTTCATTTTGCACGATGACATAACTTGAAACTTCAAGTGCAATAGAAAAGGCAACAGCAACAATAAAGGCCTTACTATAGCGACGCATAAGGCTCATTAGGGAGCCACGCTCAAAATATCGGCGGGGATTTCTTCGTGTTGAATCTCTCGCCACCGTATAGCAAGACTTTGCTTATCAACCTTTTCAGCACGAACGGTGATCAGAGCAGGTGTTGGCTCCCCTATCTTTGACAAGACACCAAGACGCACCAGAGCAAGCCCGATATCAAAGGGGTGATCTACGACAAAGCCACCTACATTGCCCCCGCTCATCATGTCTTTTGATAAGTCCTTGTCAAAATCGACCGTAAATAGTTTTACGGTTTTATTATTCATTTTTCTCAACCCGGCTAGACTCCCCTTGGCAAAGGATGCCCAAGGCGCATAAATTGCGTCAACTTCAGGATGGTATTTCAAAATTTCAAGTGTTTTTGCTTCCGCTTCTTCTGTTGAATTAACGCCCTCTCGGGCAACAATACTGATGTTTGGATAACGATGTTTTAAAACCGTCTCAAGCGCTTGATCACGTTGATTGGTTACATAATAAGGGGTGTTGTGATAAAGAATTGCGACTTCTCCGCTCCCCGCCATACTGCTTGCAACCATCTCTGCTGCATACCGTCCCATCTGAAATAGATCACCGGTCACCACTCCTGCGTAATCCTTGGGATGTTCCAATCCCTCAGACAGGTTACTAAGAATAGCAACTGCCGTATTCCGCTCATTTGCAAGCTTAAGATAATAGGTCAGATCATCAGGGTTTAGGGGTAAAATAATTAGTAAATCAGGAGCTTTTAACAATGCTGAAATTAATTGCAGACGTTCGATGTAAGGATCATAACCCGCATCCGACAGATATATCAGATCTATATCTAAATTGGCCATTTCCTGTTTGAGGCCTCGTATAAGAACCCGACTAAAATCAGATTTGGTATCGTGGAGCACAACTGCTGCCTTCAAACCCATTTTACGAACTGATTTAATTTGAGTATCAAGAAGATAAAGAACATCTGAATTTACAGGCGCTTCACCACGGGGGCCAACAGTGGAGAGTTGGATAAGTTCAGAAACAGGCCTAGGCCCTTCTCGTAACAGAAAGAAACCAAGGCCCATCAGACCTACCATGACGAATAGGCCAACCGCAAAAAGAGGTGCCCACTTATTCATTACCAGTACCTGTTTTGTTAAATGTACCCAGCATAGATTAAGCCCCAAAAGTTAATGTCACACTACCATAATTAGCCACGTCATTCTAGGGACACGACTAGGGTCAAGATCGATTAATTCTACAGCGTAGCCAATTTGTTACGAGATATCAGAGTTTTGGACACCGCATCAATATCCGGGATATTGAGTTTGAAAAAGCGATTTTGCCAAAATAATTTAGAGCCGCACCTCAACACGGTCTAACGCGCAATTTCAATCTTATTTGTCCCAATCTGCAATACCCACGGTACCCAATAATGAATATTCCTGATGACAACTGTTCTTGAAATGAGAAAATATCACCAATTCACTGTCACGATTTACACATTAGAAACTTCCATGAGACAAAATGATAAAAATACTAACAATGTTTGCGAGCATGAAACCCTAACAACTTATAATTGGAGCTATTGCTTGAAAAAGCTTACCGCTATCTGGATTTCCTTGGCCATCAGCCTATTAGCCACACCATTTTCGAGGGCGGGAGAGCTACCAACCGTCGCCTTATTTGAGTCGTTCCCCGAAGCTTTCCGTGTCAACGGTGGCCCTTATCAAGGTACCTTGATAGATACTTTTAAAGCCCTAGAAGACGGGATGGGCATGGAGTTGGAAAGGAAAATTACCTCCTGGCCGCGGATTATGGAATATCTGGGGACAGATCGGTATGACTTTACCTTTATCTTTAAGGTTCCAGCCTTTGAAAGCAAAGTGCACTATCTTGGAAAATTGGGTTGTTTAGCTGATATTATCGTTCCTCATCAAGGTGTTGAGATAAATTCTGTTGAAGACATCACAGGCAAAAACGTCGCTTTCATCAAAAATGGAGGCTTTGCCAGAGCGAATGAAAATAACTCGACTTTTATTAAAAGCCCGGCACCGGATTCACCCACAATGATGCGGTTACTCGCAAACGATCGTGTAGATGCCATTGTCATTCATTCTGGTCATTATAACCGCCTTTTAAACTCCCATGAGCCCCGCCCCGGCATGCCAGAGAATTGGCGCACCAAGTTTGGCTTTCCCGTCGTTTTTCAGACTTATGAAGTACACCTTACCTTATCGAAAAATTCTCCACACCAAGACCTTATTCCAAAGGCAAAAGAGGCCATAAAAAAGCAAGTTGAGAGTAATGCCTGGTCACAAGCATTGGAAAATTACGGCATGTCCTTTTGGCCCTGTCCTGAGGAATAACCTCATTTCTAATCTGCCTATCGATGTCAAAATCAGGATCTCTTAAAAAAAACTTCCAGAGGGACTTATCCTCTGGCTGTCTTTACGTTAAAAGATACCCAGAGTAAGAGCCAGAGTAAGTACGGGTAAAGGGTTTCAGATTGTCGACGATTATCATTACGGAAAAAACATCTCAAAAACGAGACGTTCAAGCAGCTGTCGGCAGTAATTTCGGGCGTATATATCCAGCAGAAGGACACCTGCTTAGTCTCGAAGAGCCTCAAAAAGTTCAAAGTAGTTGGGGCCGATGGTCTTTTGATTTACTAAAACCTGACGATTTTTACCCCACCTGTCCTGCTCCTGATGCTTCACCGTCTTCAAAAGGTAAACTCCAGGCCATCGCAGAAGCTCTAAAAACTGCGACGCGCGTCATTCTCGCAACCGATTGTGATCGCGAGGGGCAGCTAATCGGTGAAGAAATCCTCCGGCATTATAAGTTCAAAGGTGTCGTAGAGCGTGCCATGTTTACGGCTCAAGATGAAAAAACTCTAAGACAAGCTTTTTCAAACCTGGAGCCAAACGAAAAGTATTTTAATCTCGGTCAGGCCGCCGTTGTTCGTCAGCAATCAGATCAGGTCTATAATCTATCGCTCACACGGGCGGCGACTGTAGCTTTAAAACAACCAGGACAGTATGGCGCTATCGGAATTGGTAGAGTTAAGACCCCGACCATGGCAATCGTCTGTATGCGTGAGTTGGAGATCCTTGATTTTACGCCACAGGATTACTATCACCTTGTCGCCACAGCCACGGTTGATGGTTCCCAAAATCAAATCGAAGTCCAAAATAACGTTCAAAAGCTTCAATTAGACTTACGACACACGCCGAAAGATAAGATCCTCGACCTAGACAAAGCAGAGCAAATTCGGGCAGCAGTCGAAGGCTTTGAAGGGCTGCTTAAGGCTGAGAAAAAGATCAAACGAACCAAGCCCCCGCGCTTGCTTGATCTTCCTGAATTACAAAAAATATGTGCCCGTCGATGGGGATGGAGTGCGGATAAAACGCTCAATATCGCCCAGGAACTATACGACGGCGAAGGTAAAAAAATTCAGACCTATCCCCGTGCTGAATCTCGTTACCTAGCAGAAAACCAAATTGACGATATCGGAGAGATTATTCAAGGCCTGAGTAAGCTCCCCCAATACCAGTCCCCGGAATTAGCACGGGACCTTTCAAAACCAGAAGTCCGGAAGGGCAAGTCAGGTCATTTCTCTGATGCTGGTCTAAAGGGTGTTTCTCACCATGCGATCGTGCCTAATAAAAACACCATGGATAAGATCGAGGTAATCTACCCCCGGTTGACCCCAGACGAACAGCGTATGTTTGATCTTGTAGCCAGTTCCTACCTTGCCATTCTCATGCCAGATTACATCTATGAGTCCACCAACATTTCCATGGCCGTGCCGATCACATTGCCAGAAGAAAAACAAAAAATTCTCGACTTCAAAGTTACGGGTAACATTCCAAAAGAACAGGGCTGGAAAGCAGTTTATACTGACGAAATGGAGAAAAAAGAGGATCATGCAGGTGAACTTCCTCCCGTACATGACGGCGATCTTGCTACCCTGTTGCCAGTCACAACTGATGCAAAAAAAACCAAGGCCCCGCCCCGCTATAACGAGGGTACCCTTATTGACGCTATGCAGAACTCGTGGCGGTTTGTTGATGATAAAGAGCTAAAAGAACGTCTTAAAGAAGCCAAAGGCATTGGAACGCCTGCGACCCGCGCTGCGGTGATCACCGGCCTTAAATTACAAAATTTCCTCGCCCAGAGCGGTAAACATATTGTACCGACAGATGCCGGGCTTACACTCTACAAAACCTTAAAATCTGCAGCACCAGAACTTGTTGATCCTGGTGTGACAGCCATGTGGGAAATGAACCTAGACGACGTGCTGGAAGGAAAGCAAAGCGCCCGACAAGTCTGGGACAATATCGGCGACGATACCGCCCGTCTTATTGGCATATTAAAGACCAATGGCTCTACAGCACCAAAGATCAACACTGGTGTCGCCATGCCAAAAGGCGCTGGCCGTGGTAAACCCACCGACAAGATGAAAGACACGGCTAAGTCCATCGCGGCAAATAAGGGGCTCAAACTTCCCAAGGGGTACACCTCCGACTTTAATATTTGCCGTGAATTCCTTGACGAACACCTCGGTGGCAAAGGCCCTAGCCCCGAACGTATCCTTGCAAACTTGGAAACCCAGCTTGGTAATATGATTAAAGGATTGGGCGCCAAGGCCGCCAAACAACTGGTCGAGGCTTATGGTACAGATACCCTTATAATTATAGAGCAAAATCCGGAAAAGTTAGATACCCTTGAAGGATTGCCAAAAGGCAAATTGAAACTCATCCAAGAGTGGACAACAGAACGTAAAACCTTTTGTGAAATTCAAAACTTTCTTCATGACCATGGCGTTGACCCCGCACGTGGCTTTCGGCTCTATCAAGCTTATGGCGATGATACAATCGCAAAGTTAAAAGAGAACCCTTATTGCATCGTACGAGACATCCGTGGCCTGCCTTTTAGTATAGCAGATAACCTTGCCCACCGCTTAGACTTTCAAGCTGATTGCTTACCCCGTGCCCGTGCTGCTCTTTTTCATGCGATGACACAAGCAGCAGACTATCGGGATAAAGATAGCCTCTTAGACATGCTTAACAAGCGCCTGGATCTTTCTCCTGAACTGTTGTCAGAAGCATTAGAAGCAGAGCTCGAAGATAAACAACTTCACAGAATAAAACGAAAAAATTCTGAAGGTAACAACCAAGAGCAACTGATTACTCGCCCTCTTTGGCAAGCTGAAAGCAAGGCTATTAAGCGCCTAAAATCCATGCTCGACACTATGCCATCATGGGCCAATATCGAAACTGACAAAGCCATCGCCTGGGTCACCAGCCGCGAAGGCATTGCTCTGACACAACAACAAACTCAGATTGTTACAAAACTGTTCCATAATCAGCTATCAGTCCTCACAGGTATTGCAAACACTGGTAAACTTCAAACGCTCCGCGCATTTATAAAAATCCTTAGTGCTAAACGGGTAAAGATATCGCTCACATCACCTTCCTCCAGTGGTGCAAAAAAACTCGCTAAAGCGACCGAATTAGAAGCAACATCCCTCACAAAACTGTTGGAATATAATAGTAAGAATGACAGTTACAAACGATCTTCTCGCAAGCCGCTTGATTGCCAACTTCTGATCATTACCCAAGCTCAGCTTGTTGACCGTCCCTTATTACTCGCAGCCCTTGAAGCATTGCCAGAGGATGCCGGATTAATTTTAGTGGATGACTTCCATCACAGGTCCACACCAGGAACCGGGCGGGTACTCAAAGATATTATCAAGGCATTGGATATCGTCCCTCTTAACCTAACCGAACTTACCCAGGAAACGGCTGACAATAAACTCCACAAAAATTGCCAACTTCTTGCCCAAAAACAAGATCTAGATTTTTCAACCGATACAGAAGACAAAGCTTCAGGAGGGAAAGGCAGCTTTTATTTTGTCGAAGCCAGTGACACCCCTGACCTCCAGCGAAAGCTCATGGAAATAGCCAAGAACAGAATTCCCAAAACATTCAAACTAGATACAATACGTGATATTCAGATAATTAGTTTGGCAAGTGGAAACCTCAGTCCACGAGCCTTAACGCCGCACCTTCAACAACTCCTAAACGCATCACAAGACGGCCTTTTTGCCCATCGTTTTGACTGCCGTTACCGCACGGGTGACAAAGTAATCCTTGGGGAAAATGACCCAGAACGCGATTTACTCATCGGTGAAATTGGCATTATCAAAGATATTTCCCGACACCCCCTATTACCGGGCGATCAAAGTACCCGTAAAATTGATACTGGCCACATAACCATCGATTTTTCTGGTAAAAGCCATGAGTTCCATTTTGATGAATTAGACCGCTTGGTCCTCGCCTATGCACTACCGACAACACGATGTATGGCACAGCAAGGTAAAGCAGTGATTATCGTTCTCCCCTGCGAGCCGATGAAACCATCTACCCACCAAGACCTCTATGATGCAATGTCCTCAGCCCAAGAGCTGGCCATTTTAATCGGCCCCCAATCGTCTCTGGAATTAATGAATTGAAAAAGCACGCCTATGTAATACCATCGGCCCTTAATATTGACCCCTCTGGATCTCGTCCCCTTTCCCACGAGTAGGAAGAAAGCTGCAGGCGATACGGTGTATCGTCAAGGCTTTTTGTCGCGCGTCGGGGGGACGCGGACGTGACCGAAACGGCAGATTTTCAAGACTTTGGAGATCCGTTTGAAGTTTGGGAATTCAAACCGGGTGAATTGGCAACCTACCAAGAACAAGAAGGGATATTGTTCCTTAGTCAGTTAAAGCTGGTGACAAGATGCGTTCTTTAGGAAACACCAGAGTTACGCGCGTCCCTAGTTTTGGTTGGCTTTCAATTGTAATTGTTCCTCCGTGGATTTCCATCATCCGTTTTGCTAGTGGAAGACCAAGACCAGTTCCCTTTGTATTGTCATCGTAGGCACTTTTAACCATCCCAAAGGGTGTAAGAGCAATTTCAACGCCTTCATCATCCATCCCAATACCGGTATCCGTAACGGCGAGGCAAAACCGCCCTTTGTGATCAAAGCGTTTTGAAATACGAATGGTGCCATTTTCAGGGGTGAACTTAACCGCGTTGCTCAAGAGGTTAACAAGAACCTGTTTTACCAAGCGATCATCAGCAATTAATATCGGGCCATCATCGCCAACATTATTTTCAATGACAACAAGAGATTCTTTTGCCTGTAACCGTACCATTTGGACGGATTCATTCAACACCCCAGGGAAATCGAATTCCTTTTCATTGATTTGAATCTGTCCAGCTTCAATAGAGGATACATCTAGAATGTCGTTGATAATTTCAAGCAAGTGCTGACCTGATTGCGTGATATCAGTACAATACTCCTGATACTTATCATTCCCAAGTGGTCCAAATGTTTGCAGTTTCATTATTTCTGAAAACCCAATGATCGCATTCAAAGGAGTTCGTAATTCATGGCTCATGGATGCTAGAAAATTACTCTTGGCTTCGTTGGATGATTCCGCCTGTTGTCTAAGATCAGAAAGAGTATCAACTTGGCTGGAAACAGCCTTAAAAATAAACCATATCAAAATCAAAAAAATCATGACCCCGAATACACTGATCAGAGAAACTGTGATCCAGGTTGCAGATAAATTTTCAGCTGCAGTAACTCTGATTTCCTTTTGTCGGGCCTGTTCCATTATTACAAACGCTGTCCAGTCCTGATCTATTTTGATCATTGCACTTTCAAGGTCATCTCGTAGTTGCCCATTAAGCTGTTGTATTTCAATGTAATCTCTGACCAGTGTATACAACCCACCCGGTCGAACATGTATCGTTTGGTGTTGTTCATCAATAATATATCCCTCACCAAATAAGTATTTATTTAAGGTTTTAACCTCAGTTAGGAAGACTTCTTTTACTGAAACAGATCCATTTTTAAGAGTGGTCATTCCGCGTTCAAGGCGATCTAAACTTGGCTTGAGCTTGTTGTCTTTTATATCAGATAAATGGTCATAATTTGGGTCACCAGAAAGGACTTCGACTAACCGTTGAATATCAGCAAGTTCCGTTAATAAAGTTCCAACATTTTCTCTCAATAACTCTTTGTGTTGCTCTATTATTCCTTTGGATAGTTCAACGCGATCATTCCCCTTCGCCCGTTGATAGCTCTTGATATCCAAGGTCATTTGCAAACGATTTTGACCTACAATCCCATTGATAAGCGTGTGAATTATAGTCAACTGTCGTCGGACTTTATTGAGAGTAATATCCTTACCAAGATCAGCTTCAATTCTATCATTTCGCCCTCGCCAATTTTCAGATTTAATCAGAAGGCTTAACAGTTGATCGGCTTCAACAATAAGAGAACTTATTAGAGGTTCACTATGTTTAAGTGTTTTCGTCCTCAATTTTTCTAATGATGCTTGCAAGTTCTGGAGAGCTTTAACCCCTTTAATGGGATTATTTTTCTCACCTCTATCGAGTAAAAGCCTAATCTCAGTCGTTCCGACACGGATCAAAAGATTTAACTTAGCCACTTGTTCAGCGAATATTCTTTCGTCGACAGCTAAACGGGCAGATTGTTCCCGTTGATTTATGCCCCCCCACCCCAATGAGAGGTTAACCACCAGAGACGTCAAAAGGCTGAGGCCAATCAAAGCCCACAACATCCTTCTAATACGTCTGACTTCTTGGTGAGCTTCCAATATACTCCCCTATTGCCTCAACAAAGATGAGATATCGGCCCAATGAAAGGGAACGAATTTACCGTTACGTAATACGGTTGGCCATACCCGATGGCTGGCTTGATGATCATCTTCATCAAAGCGAAGCTGGTGGCCTGAACCTATGGAGAATTCCTTCAAACTTTCCAAGGCATCAATAATATTTTCTCTGTTAGGAGCACCTTCTATACGAGATAATGCCTTTATAAAAATCTCTGCTGCAATATATCCTTCAAGACTGCCAAAAGAAGGTCTCTTTTCTTTGCCATAAGATGCCATATCTTGTTGATAACGATCCACAATGGGCAAAGATGTGTCTTCGGGATGTGGAACAACTTGGGTCACAACGACCCCATCATATTTATTACCGAGCTCCCGCGCGAGTGGCTCTGCGCCAACAAAAGAAACATTAATGAACAAAGCTTCAAGCCCGGCATCTCGAGCCAGCTTTATAAACCGCGCCGACGGCGCATAAGCACCCACCATGATTACCGCACGAGGAGTAGGATCTGCCAGTAATATGTCTGCTAATGCATTTTCAACAACGAGGGTATTTCGTTCATAACGGGTATGGGTAATCAAAGATTCTGACCTAAGACCGTTTTTCTTTAAGGCGCTAATTCCACCGATGTAGCCTGCATCTCCATATCCATCCCGCTGAGTAAAAAATGCAATTTCCTCTGGCTTGAATTTTGCGTGATTAATTAAGGCCTCCACCATAGCAGACGTTTCTTCTGCATAACTCGCCCGATAATTAATGATATAACGATCCGGAGGTGTTCTTCGAAGGACACCTGCACCGGTGTAGGGGGCGAATAATAGGGTTTTTTCTTCATTGGCAATTGGGATCGCGGAAATAGCCGTCGGCGTACCTACGTTGCCAATTATCGCGAGAACATTTTCCTGTTCGATAAGGTCGCGCATATTGGGGACTGTTTGCTCTGGTTCGTACCCATCATCCCAAGCAAGCAATCGAATAAGGCGCCCCTTTACCCCGCCTTTATCATTTTCTCGTGCAAACCTTATGCTGACCCCCAAACGCATGTTTTTTCCCAACTCGGCAGCCGGCCCGGTTAAAGCCGTAGACATGCCCAAAAGCACCTCATCATCACGCGTGTCTGCGTTTAACTCCCCCACAGAAAACAAAACGACGAAGAGAGTAAATATGGCTGGAAGATAGATAGTTGAGTACCGGTTTATCGGCATATTTAGCGTCCAATTTATCATCTGGATTTAGACAATACCTCCCTTGAATAATCCTACGTTCACAAGCCTTTAAAGGTGGTTAATTCTCGCGATTTTGTGATAAGTAGTATTCATAATTACTAATTTTTGCTGTTAATTCACTCCAACTTACCGATTTGGAATTATTCCATCAACTCCCCCAGTTTCGTATTTTGAGTTAAGAAATCATCTCTGACTTTCGTTATCTTATCCTCTTTTAGCAAGTCACTAAGGACTTGATTAAACTGATTTACGAGCTCTTCGGATCGATGAGACTGCCGAGGAAAAATAATATAGCCAAAATCAGTACTTATGGTTTTTCTCAACTCGATGATTTCATCAGATCGCTCACCAAGAACCTCTTTTCTAAAAATGTCAGCAACAAAAATATCTTCAACAAAGAAATCTGCCCGCCCGTTAAGTATCATCAGCCAACAACTTCTTATATGAGGCGGACGAATACGCTTAATTTCCCCGGCTGCATACATTTCGTCGAGTTCACTTAGGCTACCATAGTGATATGGAATACATTCAGTTAAACCCTTAAGATCAAGTAAGCTATTATAAACGACCCCAGAATCATCGCGTACATAAACTTTGCTCTTCCACTCAACAATTGGCTCACTGTACAGGAAGTCCTGCCTACGTTCTTCTGTCTTCAGATAGGGGTAAGTGGCGACATATTTGTTTTGTTTTGTGAGAACATACCCTCGTTTCCAAGGCAAATAATCCACGGCCAAATCGTAGTCCATTCTAGAGAACACCAATTTGACAATTTCGGATACAAGTCCCCCGCCTGAAATTTGACTTGAAGTAAAGGGTGGGTATTCACCTGTTGCCACCTTTAATTCCTCAGCGCCGACCTTATACGGCATAAATGCTGAAGACAAAATGGTCACTAGTCCTGCTAAAAATATCCCATAAAAATATCGCAAGCGAAGCTTCCTCCACATCACGTTTAGAGAAGCCTTATTAGGCCTTAAGCAATTTTTTTAATTATAGAATATTAGAAGTTAATTATTCATCCTTGTCTAAGTTTTCTAAATCTCACACTCATCAACCACCATGGATTGCTCATTAATATTTTAACAACCTAATGGTTGTATAATTTAAAAGAACAGGCTTTCCACGACAGACTTTTCGCAGGTGTGAAACCAAGAGAGACGTTCGGCCGTCGAAAAGGCGGCCACAAAAAAAGGCCAAGGAAAAGAGGGGTAATCTGCATGGATAAATTCACGCGCCAAACGGCACCTAACAGAATAAGATTACACCATGTTCTTTTCATCGTTTTCACCCTGATATCCATTATACCAGTTTTATTTCTCGCTGCTTGGGTCCAAAAATCTGCAATCGATAACGAATACTCAGAGATAAAAGATAAACACCTTCTTCTTGCCAATAATATTTCTGGGGCTTTATCTCGTTACGCCTCAGATGCTGAACTTATTTTTAGGATTTCAACCGAAAGCTTGATAAGCAATCAATCTACCGAACATATTCCTGATCTTCTCAAAATTGTAAAATTTGGTCATATCTGTATTACGGATAAAACGGGCAGGATTTACAACATTGCAACAGTAAAACCTGGAATACCCACTAACTTTAGGAGTGAGCACTTACCAGCTCAAACCCTAAAAAAACTTGCGGAGACAATAGAGAAAGCAAAAGCAAATCCCAGTCGTGTTATTTTTTCAAGAGCATTTCATGATTCCAATGGAAAGCCTACGCTTTATCTTGTTAAGGCTGAGGCAGATGGTTCCTTGGCATTTGGTAGCTTGGAAACAGATTTTATAGTCGATATTGGTAACAAAATATCATTCGGAAAATTAGGCCATGCTGCAATTGTTGATCAAGCAGGACAAATACTCGCTCATCCTAATGCCAAGTGGCGCGCAGAAATAAAAGATCTTTCAGCGGTCAAACCCGTAAAAATGATGATGGAAAAGCAAACAGGTGTAACCACCTTTTATTCCCCATCCCTGAAAAGCGATATGATTGCAGGCTATACCGTCCTACCCAAAGTTGGTTGGGGTGTTATGGTCCCCCAACCTGTTTCAGAATTGGAAGAACGTGCGAATGGTGTTCATCTTGCCGTTTTAATAATAGCCACAATCGGTATCGCTACGGCAGCCTTAATCAGCTGGTGGCTCGCGCGTTATCTATCAACGCCCATGCAAGCCGTTGTCAAGGCTGCTGGTGATGTTTCTGCTGGTCGCCTCAATTCAAGGATTCCTTCCTTTCATTCCTTCGTACTAAGAGAGGCAAGTGATCTTGTTCACTCTTTTAATTCCATGGTCGATGAACTGGAAAAAGTTGAACGTCGATTAAAAACAAGTGAAGAACGCTTTCGCGAGTTCGCCTCCACGGCATCAGACTGGTTATGGGAAACCGATGCTCATGGGCGAATAATTTGGGAATCTGAAAGCCGTAAATTTGGATATCGCGGTAAAACTTTTACCGAAATTCAAGGAAAAACTCGCGAACATCTTGCAGGTAATCTTATGTCCGAGAAAGAGTGGCAACCCTATAGAGACGCAATATTAAACCACCACGAGATCAAAGATTTTGAATACAAATACCGAAGCTCCCAAGGAGAGATCTTTCATGCACTTATCAATGGAACTCCTTTGTTTGATGAAGCTGGAAAATATATGGGACATAGAGGTGCTGCCTCAGACATTACAAAACGAAAGAACATCGAAGCTGCATTGGAAAAATCAAAAGAAAGTGCAGAACAAGCGAATAGATCGAAATCAGAATTTTTAGCAAACATGAGCCACGACTTGCGCACGCCTTTAAACGCCATTATCGGTTTCAGCGATATTATGCGGCGGAAAACATTTGGAGGCCTTGGCCATCCCAAATATAATGAATACGCAAGTGATATACACAATAGCGGCACCCTCCTTATTAGTCTGATAAATGATATTCTGGATCTTTCAAAAATCGAAGCCGGTAAATATGAGCTTGCAGAAGAAACCATGAATTTGGAATCTTTGATAAAAATCTCATTTCGACAGTTACAGGTTATGGCCGAAGATGCCGAACAAGAACTAACATTGGAAATGCCTCATGACCTGCCCTCTTTACGAGGTGACAAACGAGCCCTCATTCAAATACTCAACAATCTAATTTCCAATGCTATAAAATATACCCATAACCCTGGAATAATCCATGTTAGTGCGAAGGTGAATGAAGAGAACGGTATTGTCCTCTCTGTAAAAGACACCGGCATGGGAATGTCTGAAGATGATCTAGAGCATGCTCTGGAAGCCTTTGAGCAAACAAACCGTTTGCATCCCCGTCGGCACGAAGGCACTGGCCTTGGCTTATATCTCTGCATTAGTTTTATGAAATTATTTGGCGGCTCTTTAGAAGTAGAAAGTGAAGTTGGCAAAGGCACCACAGTCACTTTAAAATTCCCTAAAAGCAGAACTCTTAGCTATGAAGATGTCGATCAAGAACCAATTAGCTTTATTTAGCTTGTATTGTATGGTTGAAAAACCTTAACGCCGTCCCATTAAGTGGGGATCATAACAATAAAATTTGATCAAAACCTGATCGGAATTTGGGCTGTTATATGTTATTCTAACGACGACGCTGGTCTTCCCAAAGACACTATTGGGATAATGCCAAAACCTTTTCACTACGATAAGTACTCTGGTGACAAGGCCCTTAGCCTTAAAGATGCCGATAGCAACATGTCAATTAAGGTAAATATCAGTTTCGATCGATAGCGTAGAGAGAACAGACACCACTTTTAACATAGGTATCCCAACAACATGCCTCTGAAAATATACAAAAGATAAATTAATAAATTTCAGAAGCGGAAAGTTTCGAATGCAAAATGATATAAGTGACAAGCTTCTATTTGCCGACGAGCTGGACGAAATAGAGAAAAAAGAAGAAATAAAGGGCACCAGAACTGTAGGAGATCCTGAATTCTGGCATATCCTGATTGTTGATGATGAGGAAGATATCCATACTCTTACGAGTATGATGTTATCAGATATTACATTTGGGGGCCGGAAATTACAGTTCCACTCAGCCTACTCAGGGCAAGAGGCCAAGAGATTTCTTATAAAATACCCAGACACTGCATTAATATTGCTCGATGTCATGATGGAAAGTGATGACGCTGGTATAAAGCTGATCTCCGTAATAAGAAACGAGTTGAACAACAACAAAGTTCAGATTGTTTTACGAACCGGTCAACCAGGTCAAGCACCAGAGCGCGACATCATATATAATTACAACATTAATGGATATTATCTAAAAACAGAAATCACATCCCAAAAACTCTTCTCAATTCTCATATCATCGCTTCGTACCTATAGCCTGATTGATCGGCTTGAAAAAAACAGACGCGGGTTAAAGAGAATCATTAATGCTTCCGAGCATATGATGAAAAGTCCCTCAATAACTCTATTCTGCAGCGGCGTACTCACCCAATTCGCCGCCATCTTAGGGTGCAGCCCTGATGGTATAATTTGCAGTGAGAACCTTAGCCCGGTGATAAAATCCTCAAACCAGATCGATATCATTGCCGCGGCAGGCAGCTACGCACATACAACAGGAAGATCCCTTGATTCTCTGGATGAAGATGATCTGTCACTTCTTGTCCACAAAACTTTAAAAGAAAAACAGCATCAATTCCTCCCCACTTCAGCTTGTCTTTATGTTCAGTCTGAAACTGAAAGCGAGATGGCGATATACTTAAACCTGGGCCATCCTTTAAGCGTCCACGATCAACAATTAGTCGAGATCTTTTGTTCGCGTATATCGTTGCTCCATGAAAATTTACAGCTCTTTACCAACATCAGGCGTACTGCCTACTATGATACACTCACCGGACTGCCCAACAGAACATCTTTTATCGAACGACTGGGATCATTCCTCGACTTTGCCCCGTCGGATAAAGCCAATAGCCTCAGCCAAACAACTGCTCTTCGAACGGATCATCTCCCCCTTGATAGCGAACAAATACCAGACAAAGGTGTCGCTATCCTACTACTTGGTCTCGATAAGTTTCGTGATATTAATCATAGCTTTAGCCATAAAGTCGGGGATCATGTTCTAAAAGAAGTTGCCCATCGACTGCAAAAGGGTGCCCGTAGCTGGGCCGTTAACAACATACAAATTTCCAGAGTTGGTGGAGATACTTTTGGTGTTCTTAGCCGCATAGATAGTGGTCAGAATACCGCAAAGCTTCTAGCTGAACTCGTCTTATCAGTCTTAGAGGATCCCTTTAACATTGACGGACTAAGCCTCCGAATTACCGGGAGCATAGGTACTGTCATCAGCAAAGAAGGCGATAGCTCGAGTAAGGCAGAAGATTTGCTTCATCACGCTGATATTTCGATGGCACAAGCCAAGGAACTCGGACGTAATTCCGTTAAATCTTATGATGAAACCTATGGTCGTGACTTAATCCGCCGCACTCAAATACTGCAGAATTTAAGAGCGGCTATATCGCGGAAAGAGTTCTCTCTGAATTACCAACCACAAATAGATGCTTTCACCGGACAAATCGTTGGCACGGAGGCCCTACTCAGGTGGCGTAACCAACAAGGAACATGGATAACTCCTGAAGACTTTATCCCCTTGGCCGAACAAGCCGGACTTATTGCCCCCATTGGTCAATGGGTCCTTGAAGAAGCCATCAAAACCCACAGCAAGTGGATGAAAAAGGGAATTTCTCCCATGAGGATGGCTGTAAACATGTCAGCCGTTCAACTCGCCAATCCTGAATTACCATCCCATATTGAGGTCTGCTTGGAAAAAACGGGCCTGGACCCAAGACACCTTGAAGTTGAAGTGACTGAGACTGCGATTATGAGCGAGCCTGCCATTGCTTTGGAATCTCTCTGGCTGATTAAAGAAATGGGGGTAGATATATCAATCGATGACTTCGGGACAGGAACGACATCCATGTCTCAACTTAAGTCTATCCCCGCTCAAAAATTAAAAATTGATAAATCTTTTGTTGCTGGTGCCATGAACGATACAAGAGACGCTGCCATTACTAAGTCGATCATTCAGCTTGGTAATGCCTTCAACATGAAAGTCATAGCCGAAGGTGTTGAAACGAAAGAACAAGAAGTATTTCTCCAAAAAGAAGGCTGCCATATTCTCCAGGGTTACTATTACGCGAAACCCATGCCAGAAGAAAAAATGCTTATATTTCTACTGGAGTACTCAAGAGATCGATTAATACGGAAAGATGAATAAAGTGTAGTAGTCGCGACTTGATCTGACAGTTAACCGTTTTGTTGGCGTTATC
>CAJXUS010000063.1 GCA_913060675.1 uncultured Rhodospirillales bacterium | reverse complement strand
TCTTAGTACAAAACAAAACCCCGCCAAATATGACGGGGTTTGTCAGCGTTCTGAGAGCCCACATAAGTGGGCTCTTCTGAAAATCAAATTATTGAAAATTGATAAACGTTAAAGTCTTCGTTGTACAACCTAGAAATCTTCGGTGTGACAGACTTTGTCTGCAAGGATGGTGAGCCAAGATATAACTTCTTTGCTTTCCGGCGAAAGCTGAGCGCTTGAAAGTTGTTCTTCGCTAGCGTGTATCTTCAGATCATTCCACTTTTGGCAAAAATCGCTGAGATCTCGCGGATTTGGGGAATCTTGATTTGGTATCAATTCTGATATTTTTCCTGGGGTCGGGTCATTATTTCTGTTCACAATACTGTCCTATCTTCTAAATCCAAACCCTTATAAGAAATAGCCGTTTTGCTATGGTTTCCTATTGTCGACTTCTTGGTGAAGGCTCAACAGGGTTTAGGTATTTATATTACCCGCCAATTTTACTGTTATTTTTTATATCGTCCATTATGAAGCAGATACCAGTACAGGTAGCGTCCAAAAAGCGTGAAAAAAATGTAAATAGTTTTTTAACTTAGCGGAGAAGTGGTAATCTCTGTGAGCTTATGGGGGTAATTTAGAGGCACAAATTGTGGTCGCTCTAAAATCAGGGAATAGGGTCTGGGTCAATATAAATGCTAAATAGCCCTGAAAACAGAAAACTTAGGTTACGGCTTTACGGAGCCTTCTCCGCCGAATGGACTGGAGGAGGAAAGCTTGATATCCGTAGTACAAAATTGCGGGCCTTGATTGCTTTGCTTGCAACAGCGCCGGATATGAAGCGTACACGGTCATGGCTGCAAGACAAACTGTGGAGCCTGTCTGGTCAGGAATTGGGTAGGGCAAGCCTTCGACGTGGATTGAGTGACCTTAAACGGGCAATAGGGTCTGATTTTGATGTGCTGTTCGATATCTCCCACGATGATGTCGCGCTCTATCCGGATGTGATCGAGTTTGTCGGTGTTTCTTCGGAAGGAGAGTTTCTGGAAGGAATAAACATTGCCGAAGTTGGGTTTACAGCTTGGGTGAATGATCAGCGAGAAAACCAACCACAACTTTCCCCTAGACTTGAATATTTTACTCCCTCTGAAGTGACAGGGATATTGCCTGCTGTAGCAATACTTCCTTTTTTGCAGAGTTTTAATCAGGGTGGAGATAATGTCCTCGGCGATATGTTGGCCGAGGAAGTTTCACGAGCGTTGTCAAAATCACAACTGATTGATGTGATCTCGCATCTATCCTCTCGAAACCTTAATATGCGGTTGCTCAATCTGGCAGATGTTAGACGCGCTCTTAATGTGGAGTATGTAATCCATGGAAGTTATCGCCAGGATGGCGAACGCTTTCATCTCGATGCCGATTTTTTAGATGCAGAAAGTGGGCGAATTATTTGGTCGCGGCAGTTTTCGGCGAAGATGTCCGACTTTCTTCATGGCGGTCAGGAAATTGTCGCCGATATTTCTCGCCAAATAGGGCGGGCAATACTCTCAACATCTATAGAATTGGCAACCAGTAAACCCTTATCAGAAGTAGCTAGCCATGCACTCTTGGTTTCCGGTGTAACTCTGATGCACCGTTTGAAACTTGCAAGTTTTGCCCGGGCTCGACCGTTAATCGAAGAAATTATTCGCAAGTCTCCAAAACATGCCAGTCTTTATGCCTGGTTGGGTAAATGGTACGTTCTTTCCGTTCATCAGGGCTGGAGCCATGATATCAAAAAAGATAGTCAGCTTGCCAGCGATTGTACTGCGCGAGCACTGGATTTGGATCCTGATAATTCTTTTTCTCTCGCCGTAGACGGACTCGTTTTGAACAACTTGCACAAGCAATTTGATACAGCACTTAATAGGTTTGATCAGGCGGTAGAGCTCAATCCAAATGATGCCCTTGCATGGCTCTTAAAAGGCACCCTACATGCGTTTGTGGATGAAGGCGATAAGGCGGTTTCTTTCACTGAACGTGCTAGAATGTTATCCCCCCTTGACCCTCATAGGTATTTCTATGAATCACTTTCATCTACGGCAATGATTGCAAATAGACAATATGAAGAGGGGTTACTATTGGCGGAGAATTCTTTGGTGTCAAACAGTCGGCATACATCAACCCTGCGATCAAAAATTGTAGCACTACACTACTTGGGCCGAAAGATAGAGGCTGAACAGACAGTAAAAAAGTTACTTTCTCTGGAGCCGAGCTTAACAGTTAATGGATGGTTGAAAAATCATCCTGCAGCTTCTTTCCGAACAGGACGAGACTGGGCTGAAGCACTTCAATCATCGGGTGTTCCTCGAACATAAAAGTGTAAAATTAAGACAAATTTAGTTTCACGTAATATCGAATTTACTCATACTATAACAGGAGAGTGCTATGTCAACAAACTCAACTCAGGCTGGTATCGCAGGAATTGCGGGAATTGCTGGTATCGCAGGAATTGCAGGTATAGCTGGAATATCGAATGGAACGAATGAGTTAGCGACTACTGCTTTACTCTCTTCTTCTGACGCTACTCGAAACCCGTGGAACTTACCTGAACCGGGAGTGGGACCTCGTCCCATTCCTGCAGATCAAGTCGGAAATTTAGGAAAATGGGCTCCTCAAGTTCGTGAACTAACGATTGTAACTGAATTGTTATCCCGTCTTTCTTTTAAGGCTGATGGCGAAGAAGGGGCGATTTCTATTTGGTTCCAGCACGATCATTCTCATGGCGGACTGGATCATGCTCCGCACCCGGCTTATTCTAGACTGGTTAAACTAACCCGTCCAAGCGAAGACGTATTTCGTGAGCAGTTGGACTACGTCCGTAACTATGCCGACCAACGCGCGGAACGAGCTGCAGAAGTCTTGGCACAGGTCGGTTACCCGACAGAGTTCTTTACTTCGGTTGTGCCTTTGAACGCAGCAGTTCACGCACATACTTTGCAACTCATCAGTCTTGTTCAGCAGTATGCATCACATGTTGTTTTGAGAACTAAGCACAGTTTGGCGTGCCGCCGTCCTGATATCTATTCAGCGCAAATTCAGCCTCTGATACCGACACCAGGGCATGGTACTTTGCCAAGTGGTCATTCCACCGAGGCCTTTGCAACCGCAACAGTCTTTGGCGCCTTGTTTGATGATACGTACATGGATTATCAGCAAAGCCCATCGATCAAAGATATGCTGCTTTCTGTGGCGGAACGTATTGCGGTAAACCGCACTGTTGCTGGCCTGCATTTCCCTGCAGATAGCACCGCGGGGGCAGCGCTCGGCACGACGCTTGGGAACTATCTGCTTCAGATGGCTTCAGGTGAAGAGGGTGATGTTCAGGCACTGGAATTTATTGGTAACAACGCGACGGGTGACTTTACTAAGGCTTCTGCCATTCCGGGTGACAGCTCTGCGCCAGTGACCGAGTGGGGAACATCCGAAGTTCATGCCGAGCCGGATAATATGTTCCGTTGGCTGTGGCTCAAGGCCAAGAGTGAGTGGGAGGAAGCTCCTGCAGCAGGTGGCTCACATGGCTGATATTTATCAATGGCAAGATGATGGCGTGAAAGCCGTTGATCCTTACGAGGATTGGCTGCTGGACACGGGGAAGGGCTATGGCTTTCCCTTTGGCCCGCCATTGGAGACACACTGGCACACCGGAACTGAAGCCTGTGCAGACTTTACTGCAGGGGATAAAGATCCCAATGCCATATATCCCAGGCTCTATCAGCCTAGTGATTTTCAGCCGAGCTTTCGCCCGTTTGTTTTACGCGATAGCCCTATTACCGATGCTCCACCTGATGGTGTAGCTGGTAGTAGCATAAAGCGACGCTTAAGTGTCCCGCTTCGGGCTGCAAGCGTGAATGTGGGCTATAACCCTGATTTAGTTTCAGAGCCCAGTTCTCTGGTGGAGGGCCCCCTAGTAGAGAGCAGGGCAAAGGTTGTCATTGGTGTCATTGATGATGGCATTGCCTTTGTCAATCGACGCTTTCAATCTGCACTTGGTAAAAGCCGGGTTGATTTTGCCTGGGTACAAGACGGCGATGCGGCCCAGGGATCGAGCGTTGCCTTTGGTCGCGAATACACTCGCGCACAGATCGAGGGTGCGATTGCCGAGCACACCGACACGCTGGGCTCCACCGACGAAGCTGCGCTTTATCGGGCGTTAGGGCTGACTGACAGCAGGCGGGTGATGCCCAATACGCTAGATAGCAAGGCTTCGCACGGGAGCCACGTGCTCGATCTTGCTGTGGGTGCTGATTATGATCAACACGCGGCTGAGGTACTGGAAGAGGACCGTATCATCACGGTTCAGGTTCCCGCTGCTGTGACCTGGGATACCTCGGGCATGGGGCTAGATATGTTTATCCTCAGCGGCGTGCATTATATCCTCGAGCGTGCTGATCATATCGCGCCGGGCTTACCCGTGGTGATCAACTTCAGTTATGGTGTTTTTGGTGGACCGCACGATGGTACAGCTCTACTTGAAAAGGCGATTGATGAGTTGGTTGCTGCACGAAATGAACGGGTGGCTCCGACTTCTGTGGTGCTGCCTGCGGGAAATCACTTCCTTGAACGATCTCACGCGGTGGTGGCTGAGGGGAATTTCTTTGAAGAGCCAACCGGAAGTAGGGAGCCAACTGGTTCCTGTGATCTGCCGTGGCAGGTGCAGCCCAATGACCGGACGTCGAGCTATCTCGAAATCTGGATGCCTAAAGAAAACTACAACGATGGTGATATTGAGGTTGAGGTAATCCCGCCCGGTGGCATCGCAAGCCACAAGCTTTCAGGGGTGGTCAATACGGCGGTTGTGCTCAATCATGGTATCCGGTCTATCGCTCGGTTGTCCTATGATCGGCACACGCCCCTCGCCACGACGGACGAACGCGGCCGCTTTATGTTGACGCTGGCTCCGTCTGAGGTGCGAAACGACGGGGATGTCTCGGTTAATCCACTGAAGCCTGCCCCGTCTGGTATGTGGACCGTGCGTTTGATCAAGGTGTCGGATAAAGCAATGCCAGAGCCGATCCACGCCCGTATCCAACGCGATGCCAGCCCCTTTGGTTATCCGGCTTTGGGACGACAATCATATTTCGATGATCCTGCGTATCAAGTCTATGGCGAAATGGGCAAACTTGAGTTGGATGATAATCATTCCATCGTTAAACGGAGCGGGTCTTACAACGGCCTTGCCACAGGAGTTGAGCCCATTGTTGTTGGTGGCCACGTGGAAAGTACGGGGCAACCTGCAGTTTATAGTGGTAATCAGCCTGCGACTGTTGGCTATCCAGCTTCATCTATTGGCCCCTTGGTCTCGGCTGAAAGCGATCGTTCTCCAGTGTTCCGAGGAATTCAGGCATCAGGTGTGCGTAGCGGAGTTTCTGTTGCGTTGGATGGCACCTCGGTCGCGGCACCTATTATTACCCGACGTGTGGCCAGCATTATAAGGTTGAAACCAGCCAATAAAACTGGAGGTACTCATGTCTGATAGTACAATTATGAGAACCGAGCCCCGTAGTACCACGCCAAAGATAGACATCCTCTGTCAGGCGGAAACTATTGAGGCCGAACGACGAGAGCTTGGATACTTTGCCGAGCGCAACCCAACCCGGCAAGGCGCGGGACGTTTCCCGCAAGGGAAAATCTACGGCAGCTAACTGTTCAGTACGGTTGCACCAGAAAAGGCCGGGTAATTTCTCTGTGAGGGGGAAAGCGCCCGGCCTTTTTGCTGGAGAGCTCAATAGTTATTCTTTGCCGAAGAATAGTCTCTTGAAAAATTTTCGGGACTGTTTTCGGGTTTCTTTTCTACTGATGACTTCTTCCACAATAGTGGGAATGGGGATCTTTGAGGGGTCTTCCCCAAGGGCAGTAAGCCAATAGCGGCGCATTATCTCAAGGAGTTGTTGCCTATTAAGGGGTATAAGAATACTGCTGAGTAATTGTTCTTTTTCCGGAGTTTGATTATTTCTCCTAGCACTTAACTCCTCGTATATTCCGGTGCCTTTTTTATAGAACCGACATTGTTTGTAGATGATACGGATCGCCCGATTTCTTATGGGGAAAAGTAACCTAGGTACGTGAATGGTTTGTTTTATCTCCTCTATTCTTACAATATTCTGCCAATAAACGGGACGGTGTCTTATGAATTCATTATTTGGGAGGTAAAATTCATGGGTGAGGGTAAGTGCCGCCCCCTTGCGAAAGAACCGATAGAGAAAAAGAAAAAATCCTAGAAGTCCGAAGGAAACAACAAGGCCAGAGATTGCATACCAAACAATTTTCCTATGTTGAGGATCAATTTTTGGTTTGTAGGTCCGACTAACGGAATCATAGCGTTGGGAACTGCGCCAGCTCTCGGTGTCGAGGCTAAGCATCCAAATTCCTAAAGCCAATATCAGTAAATACATGACCAGACAAAAAACGATTTTCGTTTTACTGTATTTGATATAAAGATCCGGTAACGGCGCCTTAGTTTCTGATGGCAATTTGGTACTCGTGAAAGTTTTATTGGCTTTGGGAAATACACATTGCCATCTGATATCTTAACTTACGGTGAAGTTCGGATGGAAATTTTACGGTGATGCAAAAAGGGATGGGGCCCGTCAGAAAGGGGGGTATCTGACAGGCCCCATCGGTCAGGTTTCGATTGCTCAAAACCTAAGAGAGTAATGATTTTATCTTCTTTATATATAAGCCCGATTATACGGTAATCAAGCCGGAGAGAGGGCACCTGCTTTACTCTTGTTGGCGACGAGGACCAAAATCAGCGCAGCAACACCACAAAAACACAGTGCAATGACCATGTGCATAACGGTTTCGTCATAGAGACGACCGGCTGAAACCGACACCGCGACCGCCACCAGGCTAGAAATCGAAGCGATTACCGACGCACCCAGACCAGCCATCTTTCCAAGGGACTGCATCGCCATGGCATTGATATTACCAAAAAGAATGCCGATCCAAAAAAAGATAAAAAAGCCGTTGATCATAAAGATCGGAAAAGGCGGAACCCCTTTATAAGGCAGGGAAAATAGGAACAGAGTGCCGGTGAAAAAGATCATCCCGCACAGCGCTGCTACCACCATCTTGTGCATACCAAAGCGCATCACCAGCTGTGAATTAATCAGCGAAGACAGTGCAACAGAGGACGCAAGTACAGCAAAATAAAGCGGGAAGTTATCAACCACGCCATAAAGATCCTCAAAGATCGATTGCGAGGTACTGACGTAAACCAGAAGCGCTCCAAAGATCATACCACCGGTGACAGAATAGCACATCACTTTTCCGTGCTTGAGAATACGTCCAGTGGAACGCATCAATTTTCTTGGCGATAAGGAGATTCTGTTCTCAGGCATCAGGGTTTCCGGTTGACGAATCAAGAGCCACAGTCCGGTTGAGCAGGACAGAACCAAAAACGAGAAGAAGATATAGCGCCATTCAGCAACAGCCAGAACCAGTTGACCAAAAGCCGGTGCAATCATTGGGATCATGATGAAAATCACCATGATAAAGGACATGATCCGGGCCATATCCGCACCCTCATATTGATCTCTAATCACAGCGCGTGTGGCGATTTTTGGCCCAGAGGCACCAATGCCCTGAATGATACGACCAAGGATTAGGATCTCAAAACTCGACGCAGTCATAGCGACAATAGTGCCACCGACATAAATGCCGATGCCGATAAGGATGGCGCCCTTGCGCCCGATAGCATCAGAGATTGGTCCTATGAAAATCTCGCCAAAAACCATCCCGAAAATAAACAGTGAGATGATCAATTGACTGTCGAGCGGGTCCGATATGGATAGGCTTTCGCTGATCTGGGGCAGGGCAGGTAACATGGCATCGATACTCAATGCCGTAATTGAGGTTAGAAGGGCAAAAAGGATAATAAATTCAGGTAATCGTAATGGGCTCTTATTCATAATCTCACGTTTAATCTCTTATGGCTTCCGGATTTGGCACTTTGGTCCTATCCGGTGAGGCCATAGCTGGAATTTTATCTAATGGTTATCTAGCTATGGCGCGCTGAACTGCGGGGCGATTTTCCATACGTTTAATATGCGCGTTGACACGTGGGAGAGCGGCGACGTCAACACCGTCTCCCTCTAGCCAACGCGCGATGGTATAGAGATAGGCATCGCTGACCGTATAGTTTGCGCCCATTACCCAAGGATTATCTTCAGAACCGCTGAGATAGGTTTCTTCAATCTGGATAAAAAGAGCCGTCATGTTTTCTGGGACCTTGGCGTTCATGTCATCCAGTGAGCTCTGCTCATTCGCCCAGCGACTGCCGCGAAAGCGGTGCGCGTGAGCAACGTGCACCGTAGAGCAGAGGAAATTGTTAAAGGACTGAAGCTGCGCCAGAGCAAAAATATCATCGAGCGGCGCAAGACTTGCCTCTGGATAACGTTGGGCCAGATAGAGCAAGATAGCCGGGGTTTCTGTGAGAATACCCTCTTCTGTAAGTAGAGCTGGAACCCTGCCCTTGGGATTGATACGGAGATACTCAGGCTTGTGTTGATCGCCATTCGCAAAAGAGACCTTGTTGACCTCAAACTCAGCACCATTTTCTTCCCGGATTTCTTCGAGTGTGATGCAAGAGGCCAAAGAACAGGTTCCTGGTGCGTGAAAAAGCGATAACATAGTTAAATTCTCCAGTTTTCTCTCCCAAATTTTAGGAGAGGATCAGTATTTAAATAAGCGACTATTTTGATCGCGAAAGTTTATAAAGTCCGTCGTTCACAAATCTGATCATTAACGATTATCTCTAGGTATCTTAAGAGAAATCTGATCAGTCTAGACCACGGTTTAAGTGGGACAGTTTAGATGGATGCCTCACAAGGAGGAGGTCATAAGAAACCCAGAGGAATACCTGAGACCAAGATAAGTTATTCTCAAAAGGAGAGCCTATCTATCATCCGAAATCCCGCAAAGGAGATCCGTCTTACTGTTCACATTTTTAGGTTTTGGCTGGGGTCCAGTTCCTGTCGATATCAACTCATAGGTAGGAGTTGATAAGCGGGGCGGGGGCCAGTCGGCTGTTTGTTACGTTGCGCCAATAAAATCAGTGCAGCTAATACAAGCAAGCTTTTAGTGAAGTGCAACCGCATCAAACCATTTGGCATTGTTGAGGTCAAGAAATAAACAAAAATCATATAGTTGAGTTCGGTGTCAAGTTATTCAATTACATTGGAATTTTAACTCATCTTCATGGTTTGAAAACAATTTACAAGGTACTATAACCGTGCTGATATGGGGTGTATGTACAGTGCGTAAGCACCAAAGGGTCGGGTATTGATTGAGATAAAGAACTCCAGAAACCAGCAATTTTTTGATTACTGGCAGAGCTTGGAAAGAAAAGGGGGGAGTGTCTTGCCCCTTAAGAGTTCTTTTATGCCTGAAGATATCGGGCACTTGCTCCCAAACATGATTGTTTATGAGCTCATTTCCAAAGAAAATATCAAAATTCGACTTCAGGGAACCGCAATTAACGAGCGTTTTGGTCAGGATATGACCGGCGGGAATTATCTGGATTATGTCGAGGCTGATCGGAGAGCTGTTGCGTCCAGTGCTTTTTGGCTTATGGCGGAACAACCTTGCGGTGTTATTGCGATACTGGAGCACGCTCTGTCCAGTGGCCGGAAAATCACTGTTGAATCCATCGGATTTCCTTTTGAAAACGATAACGGTGGAAACCCGATTATCATGTATCAGAGTAATGAAATCGAAACTTATGATCCGCTTAAACATAAAAATGATGGCCATTTGAAACTGATTTTTGTAATAGAACGCCACATCATTGATATTGGCAAGGGTGCACCAGCGTTTGTGGATTAGGCACGCTAAAGACTAGCCAGATACCAAATAGATAAGCACCGATTAAAAAAACTTGTGCCTTTTGAAAAACTTAAGTCATGAAAGTCATTGACCTTTCGGACTTTGAGTTTCAGCCTGTTCGCGACACGACATCAAAACAAAAAGGAAGTTGAACGATGGATATCCTGACGGGCTTGGATTATGCCGGGGTTGCAGTTTTTGCAGCTACAGGTGCCCTGGCGGCGTCGCGTAAGCAGCTTGATTTCATCGCCTTTTTGTTTTTGGCAGCCGTTACCGGGATCGGTGGTGGAACCATTAGAGATACTATTTTGGGCCAAACCCCGGTGTTCTGGGTCCAAGACCATATCTACCTGTTAATCTGTGCTGCGGTTGGTGCCATAGTGTTCTTTACCGCACACCGTTTTGAATCCCGTTATAAGGTCCTACTTTGGCTCGATGCCATCGGGATGGCGGCCTACGCCGTAAAAGGAGCCGAGATCGGCTTATTAGCTACCGGATCTTCAGTCATCGCGGTCGTCACAGGCATTTTGACCGCGACCTTTGGCGGTGTGCTACGCGATCTTCTCTCTGGTGAGCAATCCGTGCTGATGCGCCGCGAGATTTATCTCACTGCCGCTCTTTTTGGCGCACTTGCTTGGGTGGTTTGTCATCACGCAGGGCTTAGCCCGGTTGTGGGGTCGAGTATTGGCTTTGTCGTTGCCATGGTGATCCGGGGGGGAGCTTTGCACTACGGTTGGTCACTGCCGACTTACAAAGGAAAACCCGGCCGCACCATGGAAGAGATCGATAAACTTTAATTGGTTCCAAACGCCTTCATATCAATCGACAATGCCACGTAAGAGATAACCAACGCCATAGGATACGATAGCTGCGAGGGTGCCGATGGCAAGAGTTTCGCTGCCTGAGCGCCACCATGGTGCGAGGGACCAGCGGCTTTTGAACATTCCTGTGGCAAAAAACGCGATTGCGGTCATGCCGATAGAGACTTCAAAGGCATTAGGCAGAGAAAAGATAAACGGCAACAAAGGGATCGCACCGCAGACAAAAAACGCTGCGAAGGTGGTCATCGCAGATTTCAAAGGAGCGCGGGTAATGGGGGAGACGCCATATTCCTCTGTCACCATAGTATTAATCCAGAGCTCTTCGTTCGAGGTGATCGCATTCGTGGCTTCTTCCAAAGTGGTACCGGTGAGCCCTTTTGCGAGTAGGATCTGGCGGATTTCTTCGCGCTCGCCCTCTGGAACTTCTTTGATGTGTTTGCGTTCGATTTCGCGCAGACGCTCGGCGTCATCTAGCTCTGATTTGGTTGCACTGTAATTACCCGCCGCCATGGAAAAACCATCCGCGAGAAGATTGGCAACCCCCAAGATCAGGATCACCCGCACAGAAAGCTGCGCCCCGATTACGCCGGATACCACCGCAAAGGTCGTCACCGCACCATCAATAGAGCCATAAACCCAGTCTTGTAGATAGCTCGCCTTGTGGCCCTGGGCAAAGCGTTCCTGAATGGCCTCGGCCGAATGGTCGTGTTCTAATTTCATTGTATTATTCCGTGCATTATTCGGTGCGTTACTCCGTTGCTTTTGTTGAGAATAACGGGGAAAGGTTAATGAAAACAGTGGATCAAGTGTCGCAGGGGGTGAGTATTTATTTTACCATAAAGTGGAGGGAGGAGAACAATAATTTCTCTAACAGAGATCCTAACATCTCATGTCCTTGCAATTGTTGGCGAGGGGCATGGCTTTTTGTAACTTACTGCGGGGAAGGCGACCTTTGTGTGGATTTGGTCCAGTCTTGATACAGAGGCAGATAGCAGAGTGGAGGCGAGTTTAAAGGCAGACAGTGATATTACGTCTACAAAAAGCAATAATGTGTTGGTAATTTATAAATTGTCATTGTTGACAATAAACGATTCTGCTTTATATATTGTCCATAGTGACAATTAATGCGGCGAGATGATAGATGCCAAGACCAAGTATAAAATCAGAGCGCAAGGAAGAGATCCTGCAAGCCTATGAACGCTGTATGGCTCTTTATGGTGTAGAGGGCGCGACCCAAAAGCGTATTGCTGAAGAAGCAGGGATTGCCCGCCCTCTATTGCGTCATCATGTCGGCAATAATGAAGAACTCCTACTTGAAGCGGCACGTCGATATGCTGAGCGTTGTAAAGTGAGCATGCAGGAATTGGCTGATTATCCTTTTTCAGGCCTCGAAGGACTATTGGATGTTCTCTTTTTGGATAACTCAGATGTAACCAGTCCGGCTGATACCATGATTGCAACCGGGCTCATCGTCGTGGCGCAAACCGATGAGCGGATCAAAGCAATAATGTCTGATTGGTTTGATGATATCCAAAACAAATTCGAGCAGGTCCTGACAGGTCTTTTTCCAAGTGCTGAAAAGGAAGAGGTCGCTTCTATAGCTTCTGGTTTGATTGGTATCTATTTCAATCTTGATGCGCTTTTCCCGATCAAGAAAGGCGACGTTGATTTTCAGAAAAGATCTTACCGGGCGGCAAGGATCCTCTTGATGTCACTTAATTCTAGTACTGGTGATTCCTGCCGTGGTAATTCAAGTCCAGATAATTCAAGTCCAGATAACTCCAATGTGGGAGCATAATCATGGATTTTTGGACACACATGTTCGACGAGTGGGCACTCTATGAGTTACAACAGTTTGCAGATGGTTGGGTATTTGTCTTTGCGATGCTGTTCTTTGTCTTTGAACTTTTACGGCTGGTCCTCAAGCATGAAATGTCTTGGACAACCATAGGGGATAGTCTCTCCAATTTCATCACCTTAGCGGTTCATATAGGTTTGGCTGCTTTGTTTGCAGGGATATATCTCGGGGCCTTCTATCTGATTTATCCTAACTATATACTAGAGCTTTTGCCGACCAATTATTGGACAATAGCAATATGTATCGTCCTGGCGGATTTCGCCTATTATTGGGAACACCGTGTTGCACATCGTATCGGTCTTGGTTGGGCAACCCATACCGTCCATCATAGCTCACCCTTTTTTAACATCTCGGTTGCTTATCGCCATGGACCGTTGGATGCCATATTTGGGTTGCCATTTTATCTGCCGCTGGTCTTGATTGGCTTTGATCCTTATTTGGTGATCCTAGCAGCAACCATTGTACAGCTCTATCAAACTATCTTGCATACCGAGACCATTGGAAAATTACCGAAGGTTTATGAGGCTGTGATGAACACGCCCTCTCACCATCGGGTTCACCATGGCTCTAACCCTCAGTACATCGATAAGAACTACGCCGGAATTTTCATTATCTGGGACAAGATGTTTGGCTCCTTTGCCGAGGAACAGGAAAAGGTTGTCTATGGTGTATCTCCAGCGATTAATTCGGTTAATCCACTCGTGGTTTTCTGTCATGGCTTTACGGGGCTGGCCGCAAAAATGTGGCAGACCAAGGGACTGGGTAACAAGCTGGCCTACCTAATCCAGCCTCCGGGGTGGCAACCCCAGGGTTGGCAACCCTCAGGATTGTCCCCATCAAGATTACAGTCATCAGAACAGGTGCCGGGTAGCACGAACGAAGATGTTACCAAGAACGAGGATGTTGCCAAAAATACGGCAGAAGTCAGGAAGCGTTTGAAATGAATAATATCTGGATTTGGATTGGGGTTGCTCTGCTTGGGTGGGTCGCTTGGGACCTCTATTGGGGCTATACCCTACTTTGGGATTTAATCTACCGAGAGGATAATCCCACCTTGTACTGGAGTGTGGTTACGGCCTGGTTTGTTCTCGCTGTAAGCTGTTTTTTCTCTGGAAAGAACAGTTTGAAAAAGGATACTTGAGCGGTTTGTCAAAGGGCAGATACGAAGTGTGGATACTGTTGAGTTAGGCTAGTTTATTGTCGGACTGGACGCTCTTTCGCGAGCAAGGGTTTGCACTAGTGCTGTACGAAGCCGGGCAACGAGTTTGTCATCGGTACCCTTACTGAAAGCAGCATAAAATTTGAAATCTTTAAGGAACACAGCAGGAGATACATCTTTTGGATTAATATCTGCATCGGCGAGGATTGATTTTAGGTTTTCAGAAGATTCTGCTAATAGGTCTGCTCGACCACTCATTAACATTTGTAATCCTCGAAATGGATAGGAAGTCACGATAAGGTTTGTATTATGACTAAAACCTAACTTTCTGAGATATTGTTCACTGTATGCGGAACGGGTAACGACCACTGAAAACTTTAATGCCTCTTCAAGATCTGTAGCGGTTACTTCTTTACGGTCTGAGCGTTTGTATAAATAAGTTGGAACAGGGGGCTGAATTTCTGCGACCCACTTAAACAAGGGTTCTCGCTGTTCTGTACGGACAATTGTGTATATGAGAACATTTGGTTTTTCTTGAGCAAGTTTATATGCTCGAGCCCAAGGATAGGACCTTATTGTATACTTGATATTCGCAGCCTTAAGCGCTTCTTTTATGATTTTGGTCGACGAGCCAGTTATTTCGCCGTCAACCGTATAATTGTAGGGAGGCCACTCTTCTGTAACGACTTCAATAGTCTGTCCAAAGGCAGTACTTGAGATGAAAAAAAAGAATAAGCAGTATACAGTCGTGTATAACTTGAAATACTTCATGACCTATTCCTTCTGTATTTGTAGCAACCTTTAAATCGAGAGTGTCATAAAAAAATTAATAAAATATGGCGCTGCACCAGATATTGCGTAACGGGTGTCAATATTGTGGGTATGAGAAAGGGTCGTTTCAGCCAGTCTAGATAAGATCGTTTAATCGAACTTTTAGTCATGATAACGGTGTGATGAGGGAATATTCTTCGTCGAGATTTATTAGTTTAAAGCTAAGAATCTTGGATATTACAGGCCTAGCTGAGGCCTTTCTTACACTATCAAGTCCAATAAGGTATAGATGCTTCTTGTGAAACACGCCGGGCCTAATCCCCTCTCTCAACCATCTGCTTGATTTTCACGGCCTTTTCAAAATGATCAAGCTTATGCGTTTCTATCCACCAGATTGCCGCTTCCATCAATAACACGGGGTCATCGTTTCTATTGGCAAAAAATGCGTAGAACGATAGACCGACGTTGTCGCCCTTCTTCTCTATTTTGAGGTCACAGACCTCGATGATTTTTTGTCGAAGGGATTGTCTCATTGATCAGGGTTCTTTTTTTGTGGGATTTCAAATGGTTTGGGAGGAAAAGGAATATGTCCTTCCGCTCTCAGCTTTTCTGACAATTCATCAGCATAACGATTAGCATATTGTTCCCGTTCGACTTGGGGTTTTGCTCGGTATAGATCCCAGGCAATATCGTGATCTTCGTGAAGACAGGTATCTTCGTCTAGGGTTTCTAGTTCATATTGTTTTAAATGGCCGAGTTCGTGAAGAAAAGTTCGATACAGGAGTGTGTTCCTTAAGGGGGATTCTTCTATTTTGAAACTATGTGTTCTTTTGTTGAGTTTGTATTGGAATCCTGCGGCTTTTAGCCTTTCAATTTCAAGGTGATCTTCAGGATCTAACTTCCGGGGCCAATTGGAAAAGCAATTGATCTTTTGGGCTTCGAGTATGATCGCTGTACCTAGGTGTTGTCTTATTTCCGCTGTGTAAACTAACCTCCCCCAAACAGGACGTAATTGGGTTTGTTTGATCGTAGGTTGTCTAAAAACTATTAGCTCTAAAAGATAGCGATCATCATCTGATATCTTTGTGAGTAGATGTTGGATATCAGCTGGCGAGCAGCCATAGCTATAACCATCTCTGGGTGTTTCATAGAGAATAGTGATGTCCGTTAGCTCATCTTTGAACTCTCTAACATCGTCTATTTGCATACGATCATAGAATTCGCTTGAATTACCAAAGCGATCAATCCGTGACTGCGGAATGGACATCTTGTTATTTTGTCCATGCCCAGCCGCGGCTGTACCGATTTTACGGTTCCGTCTTTCCGGCCTTCGCACTGGTGTCGCCATGGATTTCCTGTGAGATCAGATTACATTTGAGCAAACTTTAGTGTTTAAATCGGTGAATTGCTACAGTATAAATTGATAATGCTGTTTAATTTTAAATGCTTGGTTGTGAAGTGAAGTTTGAGGGCGATTAAACTCTGATGTTCAAGAATATACTTCACCATCTTTTGGTGGGATTTATCTATATATTCGTTTGTATATTGGCATTGATTATTTGTGATGTGCTACGCGTACCAGAAACAGTTTATATTTATGACAGCGTAGTCATTTTATACACATTGGTGTTATTTCTGGTGAGCTACGCGCTTTATAAGTATCTAAAAAAATATCTGAAACAGAAATATTTTAGTAAACAAACTTTTACGATTGTCGTTAGTGTGTCTGCCGCTGCATTTACTGTAATTCTCTTCAAAGGGGTAGTAGATATTTCATCTGCTGGTGTTTATGTTTTATCATATTTTTACATAGGTTTTTCAACATTGGTTGCTTATCCTTTATTGGTCGCGGTTATCTATCGATCGAAAGAAGAGAAGCACTTGAAAGATTTAGGTCTCTTTAAATAACCAGAGTTTTCTATGACTGCTGAACAAATACATCAAGGCCGCTGCCTTTGTGGTTCTGTTACATACCAAGTGCAAGGCGCGCCGATTGTTGTGGCGCATTGTCATTGTGAGGATTGCCAACGGCTCACCGGGGCGGGGCATTCTACCGGGGCGATGTATGCGGAGGAAAACTTCCGGCTTGATGGCGTAGTTGGGAAATACGATCTTAAGTCCGAGAACGGTAATATCGTGACCCGGGTTTTCTGCCCCGCTTGTGGAAGTCCCATTCATGGCCAGAACACGGGAATGCCGGGTTTTGTTACAGTGTCGCTGGGTACGCTTGATAATAGTTCAGATTTCAAACCAGAAGTCGTGGTCTTTGCCCGTAATCGCAAACACTGGGATGTCATGGATGAAGCTCTGATGACTTTTGAGGCGCAACCACATTGGAAGCCAGAAGAGTAATAATCTAGGTTATTGTGTCCTAGAACCCGTTAGAGGGCCTCGTTGAGACCCTCTAACCAGTGTTATCAAACATCTCTTAAAATCAAGCCTCGCGAACGCGAGCGAGAAAGCCGGAGATTTCGTTTTCCATGGCTTGGGCTTGTTCGTTGAGGTTGCTGGCGAGTTGTTGAACTTCGCCGGCGGATTGGCCGGTTTCGCTAGAGGACGCGCTGACCAGCGTGATGTTCTGTGTCACTTCCTCTGTTCCGACCGCGGCCTGTTGGGCGTTACGGGCGATTTCAGAGGTTGCGGCGCCTTGCTCTTCGACGGCAGAGGCGATCGCGGCTGAAACTTCCGAGATATTGTTGATCTGCTCTGAGACCGAGACGTTAGATCCGACGGCATCTTCGGTGATTTTCTGGATACCGGTAATCTTGGCGGCAATTTCCTCGGTGGCTTTGGCGGTTTGGCTGGCGAGGTTTTTAACCTCACTGGCGACGACGGCAAAGCCTTTGCCAGATTCACCGGCCCTGGCTGCTTCGATGGTTGCGTTTAAGGCCAGTAGATTGGTTTGTTCGGCAATGTCCTGGATCAGGTTAATCACGGCGCCAATGTCATCGGCTGATTGTGACAGGCCTTGCAGTGTATCGGTCGAACGTTTGGAAGCGTCGACGGCTTTTTGCGCGGAGACCGATCCGTTACTGACTTGATGAGAGATTTCCGAGATAGAGCTTGAAAGCTCTTCGGCGGCACTGGCCATGGTTTGAACGTTGCTCGATGCCTGTTCGGCTGCGGCAGAAACCGACGAGGATTGCTCGTTGGTCTTTTGGGCAGTGCCAGCCATTGTTGTTGCCGAATTACCCAGGGTATCCGACATACCAGAGAAACTGCTCAACAGGTGGCTGACCTTTTCTTCAAAGCCATGGATCAAGCGTTCGATGTTACTGGCGCGTTCCAGAGAGGCGGCACGCTGGGCTTCTTCTTCTTTTTTTAATCGATCAGTGGTTAGGGCATGTTCTTTAAAGACCAGGACTGCACGGGACATGTCCCCGACTTCATCCTTAAGCCCGGCACCAGTTATATCGATTTCTTTATCACCTTCGGCCAGCCGGGTCATGGTACTGGTTAGGTGGATAATGGGCTTGACGATAGATCTGACGATGGCGCTGACAACAAGCGTGGTGATAATGATCATGCCAACAACTGCGACCAAAAGAGTGTAAAAGGATGCTTCAACAGACTGCCTATGGTCTATGGCTTGTGCGTTGAGATCTGTTGCAAAGTGGTCTTCGATTTGTTTCAGGAGTTCAATTTTCAACGTAATCGCGTCGAACCAGTGACCACCCTGGATACCTTTTGTATCTTTACTCACAACACTTTCAATGGCGATCTGGCGTAATCTGTCGACCTCAGCGATAGTATCGCCTTGTAAGGTCCGTTTTATAAACTCTATCTGTTCTTGGGTTGAGAACTGATTTGTTGTCTTGAGGTAGGCGTCTTGAGCTGCGATCAATTGGACAAAACGGCGATAAATGGTCGGATTGAACCGCCCAGCAGAAAACCCGGTGGTTCCCATTGCCCGCTCTAACCCGGCACGTTCTTTGGATTGCAAGAATGCGGTGTAGGCCGTAATGCTGCGGTTAACCTCGGCGTCATGACCAAGAACGGCCATCAGTTCCACGACGGAAAGCAGGTTTTGAATGGTGGTAGAATAGTACTTGGCGAGCTCTGGCACTGTTGTTTTAAAGCCGGATATATTGGTGCGGATATTTTCCAAATTACTGAGGGCGGTTTGCGCTTGGTTGACCCGAGAACTGAGTACGGTGTCAAAACCAGAGAAATCAAATTTTTTCAAATCATTCTCAAGTATTGCTCGTTTGGTGTCGGTATCTTTTCGGACCGCTAAAAGTTCATTGCTGAACTTTTGCCCTTTACTGGCCGTAAAGCCTGCGGAAGTACCGCGCTCTTTTTGGAGCTCATGAACCAGGGCGGAAACCTCAGGTGCTAAATGAGCTAGTTTCTCAACGGATTCAGCCCCGGTTAGACGCTGTCGAGAATCAATTAAAGATAGGATTGAAAGGGTAAGAAATCCGAGAATTGGCAATACAAGGCATAGTAGTACACGTGTAGATATTTTTCGGTTGTATAGATAATTTTTCACGAGCTCATCCATTCGAGATTATGGTGTGCACTGCGGCAACAGGCTACAATCATAGGTATAGTAGAGTCGGTTAAAATGAAGTTAAATTACCCGTATAAAATGTGTGGAAATATGAATTAACTCATCTGCTTTTTGGATGAAGAGTTACGTTATTTGTCTATAGAAACTTGTGATTTTAGAGGGCGTGGAAATTAGTGTTCTGTTACAACAAAGGACGCATTATTCACACTTTATTCATAACCCCTTGATGTCAAAATGAGTTTTAATCCTAAGGGATTTAGAGGTCGTTTTCTTTTTGGTTCTATAGATGCCCTACGCTTGCCTATTTAGTTTGAATAATTTTTAGAGGAGCAATTATTATGACTTTGACGTTAAAGAGAAATTATTGTCTCCGGCGTGGGCGTAAGGCGGGTTTGTTTTCTTTATCCAGAGGAAATAACCGCCGGGGATTTACGAGTATCAATGCAAGCCTGCACCAGGTCCGGCTGATGCCTCTCAAAAAAATACCCTCTTGTCGCTGGATGAAAATCGGCGGTTTGGCTTTATTGGTGGCTTTAGGCTTAGGGTCACCTTCTTTTTCGCAAATTGTAGTTCCCCCAAGGATAGAGCCAGTTAAACCGATCATACCTGAGTTGCCTGGCCGCGTTATAGATCAGTTTCGACTGGGTGAGTTTCGGGCCTACGAGCAAAGGTCAAAGCGGTATAGTGTGCGGTGCCGAGACGACAATACAAGTGTGATCATTGAAGAAGACCCGGCCAATGAAAAAGTAAGGATCACAATTAATGATCTAAGTGAAACAAAGTCACAAGACAGTATTCTTGAGTTTAATATCAAGCTTTGTGGCGTCTCAAACAGTCTTACCTATAAGTTGAAAGGCCCCAATCTTGAATTTACTGCCAACAGAAATTTCAAGATAAAAGGCAAAGAAGGCTTTGACTATGTATCCTTCAAATTAGGTAGCAACAGCTCTGGACGAAACGGAGTTGAGCTCAATTCTGTTATAAATATTGATATGGATCTGGGGGGCGGCCAAGATCAGGTCGAAGTCAGGCTCAATAATACGACAAATCGCTCGAGTTTGGCTTTGAGGGGAACTCTTGGGGGTGGTCATGACGGCATGTCCTGGATTACTCGAGATAGATCAACTCTTGCGGGCGAGATTGTTCTCGATCTGGATGGCAGCAGCGGGGATGATCACTTTTTTATAGATATGTATAACGGTATAACTGCGAAGACAGGAAGCCGTACCTTCCTGAAGCTTGTTGGGGATACACGCGACAAAGTTCTAGACCCGAAAGATAATGTTCCTGATCATGGTCGAGATAGTATTCATTTTGCCTTTGGGGGTGAAATAGATGGGGATTTAGAGGCCCTTTTTATTGGGGATGATGGTGCCTTACGTATTCCTGATACGGAATGTATCGGCTTTACCAGTACTGAATGTGTGTTTTTCTATTCTTCACGCGACCCGGCATGTCTCCCTTTACTTGTCGGGACACCAGACCCAAACAATCCTGGTTATGTGAGGCCTACTTCTCCTGAGTGCCGAGATCTGGAACACATGCTGAAAAATGTACCCCGGTACGGGTATGATTCTGTGCAAGCAGCTGTGATTATTGCAGAGGGAAGTACGGGTACCAGTAATGTTAAGGTTGATGGAGGCCTGAGCGGTGATGATGTCGTGCTTTTACATCGTATAGATGCTGAACGTAAGCCACCCCATAAGGGGACGATTACTGGTGGTCAGATACATCGCAGCAAGACAGATGCTTGTTACCCAAGATTAATCAATGCTATTCCGGCAACAAATTGCGACGTGTTTACAAGGGATATTGTGCATAGAGACTTCGATTTTTTCTTTGAATAGAGAGTTTGATCTTGCCCTTCACACCAACCCCATAAACGGTCGTAGTCCCTGGCTGCCCGGGTAGATATCGCGGGTGAGGACAGCTTGGCTGAGGCCGTAGTGATCGGAGAGCAGACCGAGCATAATGGCGCGCAGATCGGTGGTGGGGTTGAGGTCGCGGTTTTCGTAGAGTTGGGCTTTGGCGAGGCCAGGCCAGTTGTGAATGATACGGCCCTTGCCGCCGTCAGATTTTAAAGCGCCGCCAAAGAGAAACGCGGTGGCAGCAGTGCCGTGATCAGTGCCAAGGTTACCATTGGGATGGGCGGTACGGCCAAATTCTGTCAGGGCGACAATGACGGTTTTGGACCAGCTTGACCCGTAGCTTGACTGGTCAGCGGACTTTATCATTTCCTGTTTGATAGAGGCAATTCCTCGGGCCAGGATATCCAGGTTATTCGCGAGGCGTCCGCCCTCTGTGCCTTGCCGGGCGTGGGTATCCCATCCCCCAAGTTCCAAAGTGGCTATACGCGGCCCATCAGGATCACCAAGCCAGCGTCCCGCGAGTGAGGCGAGATTAAGAAAGGATTTGTTCGGGTTATTTTGTTTTGCCATTTTTTGCTCGTTACCCGTCATGTCTTCACTTCTCGCCTGGAGGTCGAGGGCTTTGTTCAGGTTTTGGGACAGCAACGGGTCGTTACCATAGATACGCTGAACCATTGACATGTAATCGTCGCTGGTATCGGGCATGGCAGAGGGTGACCAGGCGTTGACGTCGTGATCTCCGCGCATGATCAACGGTAGGCCGGAACCAAAAGCCAGACCAAGCTCACCCGATGGGGAAGCAGGGTTTTCTGTCTTATTCTTAGATCTGGTGTTGCCCTCGCGTGCATTGCCCTCGAGCACATTAATCGCTCCGACCAAACGGTTGAGCCAACCAGAGTTCAGGGCATGGGGTTTATCCGATCCGAGTTCGAGCACGTTCTGAGCATCAAAATGAGATCTGTTGCGATAGGGCGTGGCGCTGGCGGGCAGGGCGATCATTTCACCCTTTTGGTAGAGGGAAGCCAGGGGGGAGAGTGAGGGATGCAAGCCAAAGAAGGGATCGATTTTGAGCAGGGCATCCTGGTCGAGTGCAAGATCACCCCGGGTTTGACGATAGGCTGGATCTCCATAGGGAGCGAGCGCCGCCAAGCCGTCCATACCGCCACGTAGGATGATCACAACCAACCTCTTATCGGTGCGGGCCGCTGCAAAAGCCTGCCCTGGGAAAAGGTTTGCACCTAATCCTAGGGCAGTCGAAATCCCAAGCGTGCCCAAAAGACGCCGTCTGGTCATCTGGTAGGATAATCCGGAAGAAGGAGTGAATTCTTGATCAGTCATCGGTTCTATCCTGAGTTCTGTCCTGGGTTCCGTCTTGGGCCAAACGCCTTTTTATCTTTTGGCTCTTTTGCTTAACGGATACTTGTATCCTCATCGTCTTTGCCACTCTGGGCTCGCAAGCAGGAGAGCGAGACCTTCGACGGGACTTGGGGCACGTTCAATCCAGAGCAAGGTTTCGGGACCAGAAACGGCACCAATGACCTCACGGGCAAGCTCCAGCGGATTGAGCTGAGGGCGCAAGGCTTGCGCAAAAGCATGGCACCACTCGATCCTGTTCAGGGTTGCTTTGGGCGAGATCCAGTCCGCTGCACGATCTGACCAGCCCGCGGGCGATGGAGCACTGAAGGGCAGTTGCTCAAACGTTGCCAAAGTTTTTATCAAGCGTCGATAAGCACGATCGTCAAAGGGGAATTTTGATGAGGCGGAAGTTCCTGATTGAACCGTCATCAATCGGGCGGAGGATATCATCAATTCGTAAGGGGATTTTACTTTGCTTAGGGGGGGGCGCCATGGGGCCTCCATCGTTATGAGGGTGCTATACATTGCCTTCAGGTCGCCATCACTTGCGAGATAGGTTTTACTCAAAGTTCGGATGTCTTCTTTGTCGGGCTCATCGGTAATAAAATGTCGTGCCAGTTTGGTGGCAATAAACTTGGCTGTTGAAGGGTGGAGAGCAAGATCATTTAGTGCCGCGAGACCTTGGGCTTCGCCTCTTTGACCATAGGTCTTTCCAAGCAATTGGTGGCTGCCGGGTTCGTGCAGACGGTCTATAAAACGATACCCACCGCCTCCTTGTCGGGGTGGGTTGAGGGTCCAGCCTGTGATGATCTTGGCCAAACTGATGACATCGTCTTGAGTATAGCCTCCGTTCACACCCAGAGTATGGAGCTCCATGATTTCTCGGGCCAGGTTTTCGTTCAGGCCTTTACCTCGTCGTTTTCCTGCTTTGGAGTTTGGTCCAATAGAGCTCGCATTATCGAGATAGAGCAGCATGGCCGGGTGCTGAACTGCGGCGCGTAGCATCTCGGGAAAGGTGCCGAGCACGTGAGGGCGAATGGCTTCGCGCTCATAGGCGCCTACAATGGGGCGGATCACGTTTTTCTTGTTGGCCGAGACTGTGAAGTGGTTGCTCCAAAAAAGTACCAGTCGTTCAAAAAAAGGCTGCTCACTGATTACCGCCTGATGAAGACGGGCCACACTTTCGTTTAAGTAGTGTTTTTTTGCTAGGGATCTAATCGCCTTTTTGGCGGCTTCGCTATCTCCCCGTTTGCCAGAGACTTGTTTGATGATGCTGGTGCTGCTTTCAAGTTGTGCTTGGTTCGCAAGCCCAGAAGTGAGACCAGAAGTGAATACAGGCGGGTTTTTTATTTGAGCTTCTAGCCAGCCGTGCGGATCAGACACAATGGCCTTCATTGAACCGATTTTGCCTCGAGAACCAGAGGGGCCCATGCCAAAACGTTGTGCGGCAACAAAGGCATCAGTTTCTTTAGCAGAAGAAAGGCTCATATTCTTTGATCCCGTGTAACGATGATATAGGCACTCGTCTTTGGATTTATTTTGCTCATGGCTATTATACGCTCGAGAGAGATAAATCTGTCGCATGTTTAAATTAATTTATGAAAACGGGACTGGAAATTAGGGGTGAACTTGATGGAAATTATTATTTTGCATCGTATTTTCTTATGTTTTGTGCTGAAAATCACCTCATTGGTGTGTTTCTGAAATGCTAATGCCACCATTGATGTTAATATAAATAAAGGCTTTGTTAATCTTTTGTTAACCATGTTACCTTCGGTGGCTTGATTGATAAAAATCAATTTTTGCAGGGGAATTAGAGTGGGGTTCAGGGGCGGAATGGTTGATTTCAAACACACTAGAAATCAGGCTTTTTATGATTATTGGCTAAGTTTACCGAGGGAGGGTATTTTACCTCATCGACGTAATTTTTTGCCTGAAGCCGTACCTTCTTTGCTGCCCAACATGATGATTTATGAACTTGTTTCTGACGATTTTATAAAAATACGGTTGCTGGGAACCAGCGTTGAAGATCGGTTTGGCCAAAATAGTACCGGCACTAATTATCTAGATCTGGTTGAGTACAACCGACGTCCTAAGGCTTCGCAAGCATTTTGGTCGCAAGCAAAAAAGCCCTGTGGGATGCATACCTTTTTAGAGCAGGAACTCAAAAGCGGGCGTACAGCCTATCTGGAGGCCGTCGGACTGCCTGTTCTTCATGATCAGGACGACACGCCGCTTTTGCTTTTCCAAAGTAATGAAATTGTAAGCGACCATAAAACACTTGGGGAAGAAAAGGGTGCTCTTAAAACGGTAAAAGTAGCCAAGAGATCCTATTTTGATCTTGGCGCCGGGGTGTCAGATTTCTGCGACTAAAGCCATGATGTTTTTCGGGGTCTTTAGTCCTGATATATATCCATCTCTGAAAGTAAGTTTATCAACTTTATATCGTATTTATGATTTTTTTACAGGAAAATTTTATTTAAAATTTGGGTCATGACTAGTTGAGAGGGTTTTTTCTACAGATTTTGAGTATATATCGGCCT
>CAJXUS010000062.1 GCA_913060675.1 uncultured Rhodospirillales bacterium | reverse complement strand
TGTGTATAAGAGACAGCTTCTTCACACATATTACATCTAATTTAATTTAATTCATAAACGTAATGTGTGGATCATTTTACAATTATGGGTAATCATATGTTAAATGAGGAATTGATAAATTTATAAAGATATACACATTGAAGATATCAATAAACGTTAAAAGTATGGACCTCTATTATTCTGGTTGAGAAATTTTCCACAAATTAAAACCCTCTCAATTATTGTTAAATAAAATTATTGGTTGTCAGTATTTTTTAAATGCAGAAAAGGATCTTTCGTTTGGAAATTGCCGTACATATAAAAAGAACAGATGTTTTCAAGCTACATTTAATCCAGACACTATGTGCGAAATCTACCTACGTTATTGTTTTTTGTATTTTTCTAATTGTGTTTGGCTTAATCAGTTTTAAACACGGGCTTCCTATCTCTATGCCTAATTTTGTTTCTTACATACAAAGTTCAACCTCAATTGCAGTAGGAGGAATTTTTTCCCTATATATTCTAAGCATTTTCACTCTTATGGTTTTATTTAAGAAGAATTATGGGGGCCTAAAAGGCTATGAGTGCCAAATAAGCACTGAAGGGATATGTTTTAATGGCACATCAGGAGAGACCCATATAAAATGGGGCGGAATTCAAAAAGTCCACTTAATCAATTCATATATACTCTACGACCTGGGTGGTTCTAAAAGCTTCTTTATCCCTAAGCATTGTTTTAAATCATCAGAAGAGTTTGAAAACTTCATCAATCATTCAAAGTCTCTCTTGAACGAAGCAAAAAAGTATAAACCTAAGAATGACACCGTAAATAAAACAAATCACGAAATGAGTATTTCAGTCGCCATCAATAGAACAAAAGCCTTCTCCTGTAACTGTGCTCTATTCCTAAAAACGAAGCCTCTATATATTGGATTGTTTGTCGTAACTATCGCAGTTGGTCTTCTATTATTATTTAAAATAGGACTTCCTGAAACTGCAGATCATTGGTTCTTGCTTTTTAAAATATCTATAATTGCATGTGTTGGAACGATTGTTTGTTCATTCATTTTTTTAATAATAGGTACCTTCTCAAGATATCCAAGAAAAACAAATAACACTCACCAAGTTTTTTATGAAGCAAACACAGAAGGATTACTTATAAAAACTTCCATCTGCGAAAGTACTATAAAATGGAATAAAATAAATAATATAAAGGACATGAAGTCCTTTATATACCTTCAGTATAACCTTGTTCAATCTTCCTATATTCCTAAAATTTATTTTGATTCTCCAGATAAATATCAAAACTTTGCGTCCTACGTGATGAGACAATGGAAAGATGCAAAAGATGCAAAAACTTAACGTTGTCCGGCGGCTTTTCCCTCAAATTTTATCGGGCGAGAAAACCTCGACTATCAGATGGCGCGAGCTTCGGATTAAACCAGGTCTGATGACTTACGTGAATGAGGATGACCCAAGCCAATCTACTGTCGTTCGGGTAACTGAATGCACGGATATGCCACTATCAGATGTCGCTAAGTATCTTGGTAAAGAGATTGAATGGACAGATCAAATAATGCTCGAAGGTATGCAGGAACACTATCCAGAAATTGAGCTCAACTCTATGGTTCAACTGATAGAACACTTAACGCCAGAGCAAACACATGAGATGGAAAAGACAAAAGCCGTTCTTTAACATGTCATTACCATTGTTACAGGCAATTACAAGGAAGCCCAAGTGGCGCGGGCGGCTTGGTGGAATGCTTGGATTACGGTTGAGTTTTTTCGTTTCTTTAAGCAGATAACATATTCGGTCATCATCATCATGTTATCCGGTACATCACCGCACTCAATTTTCAGTCGAACAAGTTTGGGATTTTTTCCGGTTTCGAGATTACGCACAACGCTAACGCCGAGATCACAGGCAACGGCTTCTTTAATGGCTTCGCGGCTGACAATTGTTTGAGTTTCATCAAGACAAAGCCCAGCACTCGCCAAAAGGCGCTCAAATGCCACGCGGGTTGCGGAACCTTCCTCTCTGACAAGTATACGTTCTTCCAGAAGGTCCTTTAGATTGACCCACTCTTGATGTGCAAACTTGTGGCCCGCGGAAGTTAAAGCTACCAAGCTGTCTTCAACCAAAACCGTGTAATCCAACCGTTCATTAAAACGGTCTCCAACTGGGGTCACTGCAACATCGATCTCGTTATCAATCAAAGCGCCCAAAATGTCATGAGTGTTGCCAAATTCCAGGCTGAAAGTGAGCCCTGAATGGAATTTTTGCAGCTCAGCAATGATCGGCATGACATAGGGAGGGCTTCCGCCGCCAATGCGAATGTGTCCATTGATGGCCCGGGCCGCACTTTCTAAATACAGTTGCGCGGCTTCTTCAAACTGGAAAAGCTGCCGGGTAATATCAAGTAACCCCAAGCCCGCTTCCGATAATTCAACCCGGCGACCTTGGCGATGGAAGAGCTCGACCTGATAAGCTTGCTCCAGGCGCTTCACTTGAACGGAAATGGAGGGCTGGCTGATATTCAGACGAGCCGCGCCCGCTGTAAAACTCATTTCTGTCGCGACCGCATGAAAACATCGTAACTGAGACACATTCATAGACATAGGTTATCTATCTTATTGCAATTTGGTATTTGTCGTTATTTGAAATAATTATAAGCTATGTGACTGTCTGTTAAAAGAGTTTCCGAATAAAGCAAATTATGAGAAATAGCATGAAATTTATACATCTTTCTGATACCCACCTGCTTCCACGTCCACGGACGATTATGGGGATTGATGCCTGTGCACGCCTCGAGGCCGCGGTTGCCAGTATTAATGCAAACTTTGCTGATTCCGCATTTTGCATGGTGACCGGAGATCTCACCGACGAGGGAGATGCTCAATCCTATCGGGAATTCCGCAAGATCCTCGATCGATTGCCGATGCCTTGGTACCCACTGTTGGGCAACCACGATATCAGATCAGTGGCTCGGGAAAACCTTGGGGATCTTCCCTGGCATTCAGATGGCTTCCTGCAATACGAGTTTGAGACCCCTGCCGGACAGTTTATCGTTCTGGACTCTCTTGTGGATATGGATACCAGCTATCTCAATGAAGATCAGCTCAAATGGTTAGACGAACGTCTTGGCGTTGCGCAACAAGACAAAAAAGACGTCTATTTGTTTATGCACCATGTTCCATTTAATATTGGCATCCCTTGGTTGGACCGTCTCTATCGAATGGATAATGGCGAAGATTTGGCCGCTGTTCTCAACAGATACAACAATATCCGGCACATGTTTTTCGGACATGTCCATCGGCCAATTCACGGGTCCTGGCATGGCATTCCCTTCTCCATCGTACGTTCAACGGCGCATCAAGTCGCACTAGATCTGGAAGATGACAAATCAAAGTTTATAGCCGAGCCCCCTTCTTTTGGGATTGTTTTAATTGAAGACAATCAAGTTGTCATTCACGACCACAGCTTTCTAGAAGATAACTTACCTATAATTTAGGCATCGATTAAGTAACCTTTTTGGCAATATTTTCGAGCCCACCAAAAATCTTATTTGGTGGGCTGGGTGATAGCTTGTGCACGACCACCCAGTATGGACGGCGAATTAATGACACTTGAAATCTTCATACTTGTTTTGTTGTCGGCAAGTTTGCATCCCTTTCGAGATCTCTTATTAAAAGGGTTATATTCACCAGATCTTTGCTATCTATCCATTAGTTTGACCTGGATGATTCTGGCCGTTTTTCAGGCGCTTATCATTGATGCCCCCTTGATGATATCGGCAAAATACTTCCCCTACATTTTAGGCTCGGCTGCTGGTCTATATGCTTATTATTACGGCACGCTTTTGACGCTGAAAAAGGGCGACTTGTCCGTCTACTACCCGATCATAAGGTCATCTCCCCTTTTTGTTGTTATCGTCGGTTGGGCCCTGTTGGACCTTTCCTATTCCTGGATATTAATTGCGGGCATCGCTACGGTCCTTGTCGGGGTCTTTTTAATTCAACGCGGGGGACACAAGCAGGCCCAATTTCTCACTCAACCCCTCGTTATGATACTCGCACTGATTGCCATGTCAGGTTCTGGTATTTATAGCCTGGTTGATTCTTATGCCATGCAAGCGGCGGATGCCTCTGCAATGCCAGACTTACAAACCTTTCCGGATTTGGCCGCCTCGACATTTCTGATTTGGGTTTACGCAGTATTATCAGTCATGTTTTGGATTACATTTTCGATAACCACGCACTCCTATATACCTCTCGGCAAGCAAATCGGTTTATTATGGAAACGCCATCCCTGGCGCCTTTTGAGTGCATCAGCACTGTCCTACGCATCATACGTTCTTATTTTGGAAGCCTATCAGGGGGGCGGAAACGTAGCTGCCGTGACGTCCCTTCGACTGTGGTCAATTCCCTTGAGCGTCGTCCTCTCAGCTTTATATCTCAAAGAAGAAAAATTTAAAAACCGTCTTATAGCATCTGGGGTAATCGTCGTTGGGATAATGGTGATCGTATTCGAAGGCTGAGTATTCAGAGTATCTAAAGAGACCCCTCTCTCATTTCGTTCCATAAATTCCAGCCAAATACGCAACATGTTGATATTTGTTAAGCGTTATGGGAACCACGATATCGTTCTTTTTTTCCATTGCAGCCAAAGCTTGGGGAGAGATCAGGGTAACTTCTAGATCTGGCACTATCTGGATCAGCGCTTCCATTTTAAATGAATCTGGTCCGCCAGCGAACTTGCCTTTTTTAGCGCGTTTTTTGATTAGGGCTTTACTAATCTCGTTTTCTTTGAAGAAGCTCTCAATACTTGTTTTAAAGTTCGTTACATCCGCCGCATTATCGCCATCTCCCATAGAGATCTTACGCGTGGGAATATCGATGTGCTTTGGTCCCTCGACTGTAATTTCTAACACCACGAGAACAGCTTCGTTGCCCTTAAGCTCAATTCCACAAAGTTTCATCTGATTTCCACAAATTTGAATAGGTCAGGTAAATAGTCTTAAAGCAGATTAGGGGTTCCTGCAAAATTCTGGACAAAGACCTTTAAAAAGACAGGGGTAAAGATCTGGTCAAAAACAAAATAGTACATAGACCAGAAAAAATAATTGAACCTTATCTCCTTCGATCTCGACAAATCAGATAACTCGCGGAAATCAAGCATTCTAAAATGAAATTCCTGGTGCTCAAAATTTCCGCTCCTACAACTAAATCTGGAGATTGAGACAATGAGTAACATGCTAAAGACAACCTGCCTCAGCACAATGACTGCAACCCTATTCACTGCAGGTTATTTTGCTCTGTCTGCGGCACCCGCCATGGCGGGATGTGTGCCGCTTGGTAATGGTCAAACATATTGTGGTCGCTATCCTCCTCCTGCAGCGACTAGTTCACCAAAGACCGTTAAAAAAACACAATACAAAGTTATCGTTCCAACAAGGCCCACTGCCTCTAAAACAATCGCTCCAAAGAGACAAACTCGTGCTCTTACAAAAACTTTTAAGAAACCAGGTACTGGACCTGTATTTGGTCTCCCCGAAGGTATAGGTACGCCTGACCTGGTTGTCTTACCCGCTTCTAGCGGATCAAACGGTATGCCAAATAACGGCTATTGCGGGAGTTGGAATGGCGGGAACCAATCAATTCGGTGGATCATTCGAAACAATGGTACCGCGCTAGCCCCGGCGAGTGTTGTCAGCGTTGGATTTGATGTACCTCTTGGGCTCCCGTGGAATAACACTTATCCAGCTCAACAAAGTTTAAATGTGCCTGCTCTAGCCCCTGGTCAGCAGTTTTTAATGTCCCACCCCATAGCGGCTGTATCGTGGACCCCAACAGGACATCCATCCGTGAGTTTCGGATTTTTTGCAGACTATCATGCAAATATAAATGAAATTTCTGAAGCGAATAACCATGTTGAACACGCATTCTGTTTAGGTCCAGCGACTTAATTGCTCCGTTATCGAATGGAAATACTATCAGAAAATAGGGTCGGGAAATTCATTCCTGACCTTATTTTCACCCTAAAGTCACCTTTTCTCGCCTTTTTGTTCCCCTTTTCACACCATAATACCCCGTCATCTTGAATGCCTATTTTCACTAAAGAGATAGGTTAATCTGATGAAAAAATCAGTTCGTACAATTATTACCGGCCTTGTCACCACAGCATCACTTTTATCTTACAGTTCTACTACATTCGCTGATAATCAAGGCGGCAGAGAGCGTATTGAAGTGGCTTTTGTCCTGGATACTACGGGATCCATGGTTGATCTCATCGACGGGGCCAAACGCAAGATCTGGTCGATTGCCAATACCATTGTTGATATCCACCCCAGCGCCGAAATTAATATGGCTCTAATCGGTTACCGTGATATTGGCGATGATTACGTACTTAAAACCTTTGATATGAGCACCGACATTCAGGGGCTCTATGGCAATCTTATCCGTTTTAAAGCCGATGGCGGTGGTGATACACCCGAGGCCGTCAATGAAGCGCTCAATGCCTCTATGAGAGATTTAGATTGGAGCATGGGAGAAGATATCCAACGGATCGTCTTTTTGGTTGGCGATGCCCCTCCTCATATGGATTACGAAAATACGCCTCAGTACCCGGAAATCATTAAATACGCTAACAAGCACGATATCATCGTCAATACCGTACAAGCAGGTGGCGACCGGGAAACGAAAAAAATCTGGAAAGAAATCGCGCAACGGGGTCACGGGAAATACATTCCTATTCCTCAGGACGGCGGCAGGATCACGGTTATAGAAACCCCGTTTGATGGCGACATTATCATCTTGCAAAAACGTATTGATGAAACCGTTATCCCCTACGGGTCAGACGATGAGCAGTCAACCGTGCGCGAAAAGATGTCGACTAAATCCGAAGCGCCAGAATCTGTGCAGGTTGAAAATTCAAAATTCTATTCCAAACGTACAGTCTCAAAGGAAGTTATTACTGGCGGTGGAGATCTTATTGGCGATATCAGAAATGGTGTAATTTCCCTGGACAAGGTAGATGATAAAGAATTGCCTACTGATCTTCAGGGGCTAAGTTTGGAAGAAAAACAAGCTTATATCGATGACAAACTTGCCGCCCGGACAGAACTGGAAGATGGCATGAGCAAACTGATTAAAAAGTACGACAGCTACATTGAGGAGAAAACCAAAGCAGCCCTTGAAACTAACAGTGAAACGGACTCTTTTGATCAAGCGGTTCAGGAGACCTTAAAAGAACAACTCAATTAGGGTCTCGCCTTTGGATCGCCCCCAAATGATCAGTGTCGTTTAGGTCGCAGTTAACACTTCAGGTAAAATTATGTGCTATATTTTAGGAGATAAATTTGGATAACAACAATTAGGGAAACCAATTTATATGAAGAAATTTAGTGCTGGCTTACAAGAACTGGGTATTTTGGAAAACGACAAAATACGCGTCACCCGCTACTCTGAATTTCTTCTTTTGTACTTGGAAAATATTGATTTCAAAAATGAGAAAATCTGTGATTTTGGCTGTGGAACTGGCGTACTTGGTATCTATGCTGACAAACGTGGTGCCAAGCAGGTTACAGGATTGGACATAGATCCTGCGGCTATCGAATTATCCAAAGAAAACATAATACTAAATAATTGTTCTAACTTCGAAACTCATCTAATTCAAACCGCTGATCTCGACCAAAAATATGACCTAATACTCTCCAATCCCGCTTCATTGCCGACCCCTAAATCTGAGGGTAAAGAGTTCTTCTCTGGAGGTATTTACGGCATAGACATGATCGAGGATTTGTTTGATTTTTGCCAAACAGACCTCGAACAAGGTGGGCAAATATTCTTTCTACAAACCAGCCTTTCGTCCGTAAACAAAGCTGCAAATTACGCCCATGAAAAAGGCTTTAGTTATAAAATCATCGGGGTTTTTCAAACTGAGATCAGGGATCATTACCACGAATTCTGGCATCGGGTAGAAAAGAACCGTAGCACGGGAGACGCACACTTTGTCGAAATCAAGGGCGTCTATTCCGAAATCGTTTATCTGGTTGAGGCTAAACACTTAAGCCAGTAGAGGGTACTATTTAACCAAAGAAAAAGGCGTCCAGTTCATCGACTGGACGCCTTTTTTATTTTTACGACACGATTTCGAAACCCTTAGGTTCGAATACGTCGTCTTTGTCCTGATGGTTTACCACGAGAAGATTTTCTAGCTCCAGCAGGTTTACCATTACCACTGCTAGTTCCTGGCCTACTATCAGATGATGAGTTCCGTGCCGCTGAAGGCCCGCCCGCAGGGCGGCTCCCGGAACTATCAGCCGTATCATCAGCTCGACGACGTCCTTGACCAGAATGCGTGGTAAAGAAGCTCTTTTGATCCTTCTTCTTCGCATAGCCCTTGGCGCCAGGCTTGTTGTCGCCAGTTCCTATGGGTTGATAAGACGGCACCAGATGCTTTTTACCCGGACCAATAAGATCAGCACGGCCAAGTTCGCGCAAAGCATCACGCAAAATCGGCCAATTTTCAGGATCGTGATAGCGCAAAAATGCTTTGTGTAAACGCCGCTGTTTCACACCCTTAGCAGTATTGACGACTTCTCCACTGTGGCGACGGATCGGACGCAGCGGATTGCGCTCGCTATGATACATTGCCGTGGACAACGCCATAGGTGATGGGATGAAGTTTTGAACCTGATCAGCACGGAAGCCATTTTGTTTCAGCCAAACCGCAAGGTTCATCATGTCTTCGTCTTCACACCCCGGATGTGCCGCGATGAAATAAGGGATCAGATAAAGCTCTTTCCCAGCTTTCTTTGCCGCCGCATCAAACATAGATTTGAAGCGTTCATAGGTTCCGATACCCGGTTTCATCATCTTAGAAAGCGCGCGTTCTTCAGTATGTTCAGGCGCAATTTTCAAATAACCACCGACGTGATGAGTTACGAGTTCTTTGATGTAAGTCGGGCTTTTGACCGCAATGTCATAACGCAAACCGGACTGGATGGAGATTTTCTTCACGCCATCAATATTACGGGCTTTACGATATAACTGGATCAGACTTTCGTGACTTGTGTCCAGATTTTTACAAACATCAGGATAGACGCAGGATAAACGACGACAGACCTTCTGAATATTGTCGTCCTTACAAGCCATACGGTACATGTTAGCTGTCGGACCACCCATATCGGTAATCTGGCCTGTAAAACCATCAACCTTATCTCGGATGTCTTCTATTTCTTTAAGAATTGACTCTTCTGAACGGCTCTGAATTACACGGCCTTCGTGTTCGGTAATGGAGCAGAAAGAACAGCCTCCGAAACATCCGCGCATAATATTGACCGAAAAGCGGATCATATCCCAGGCAGCAAGCTTGGCATCGCCGTAAACAGGGTGTGGTGCGCGTTGGTAGTTCAGATCAAACACGCCATCCATTTCTGGAGTGGTCAACGGGATCGGTGGTGGGTTAATCCAGATATCACGATCACCATGGCCCTGAACCATCGCCCGAGCATTGCCCGCATTACTTTCGAGATGCACAACACGCGATGCCTGAGCATAAAGAGCCTTATCCGCAATAACCTCTTCAAAGGAAGGTAGGCGCACGGCAATTTTATCTTTATCCGCTTCACGTAGTTTCTTACGGGCTTCAGCGCGATCGGGAATGTGGTGGAGATCGTTCTCATCGTCGATGGTCGACATATCCGCGACCGTCCAGCCTTCAGGGGCAAACTTGCGTGCGTAAACGGTTCCCCGGATGTCCTGAATTTCTTTCGGATGCTCACCGGCTGCTATCCGGTGGGTCAGCTCAACAACCGCACGCTCTGCATTCCCGTAAAGCAGGATGTCCGCCTTACTGTCGATAAGGACGGAACGACGGACTTTGTCGGACCAATAATCATAATGAGCCGTCCGCCGAAGCGATGCCTCGATACCGCCGACAACAATCGGCACATCCTTGTAAGCTTCGCGACAACGCTGAGAATAAACAATAACCGAACGATCGGGTCGTTTACCGCCCTCATCGTTTGGTGTGTAACTGTCGTTATGACGAATTCGTTTATCAGCCGTATAACGGTTGATCATTGAATCCATATTGCCGCCCGTTATCCCATAATAGAGATTAGGCTTTCCGAGCGCCTTAAACGCATCAGGATTGCTCCACTCTGGTTGGGCGATGATACCGACACGAAAACCCTGGGATTCCAGAAGCCGTCCAATAATTGCCATACCAAAACTCGGGTGATCCACATAGGCATCCCCCGTTACAAGAATAACGTCGCAACTATCCCATCCAAGAAGGTCCATTTCTTCTCGGGACATCGGCAAGAAAGGAGCTATGCCGAAGCGCTGCGCCCAGTACTTGCGATAGGAAAAAAGGTTCTTGGCTTCCAGCTTGTCCCCAGTATTGACCTTAGCTGAAGCCTTTGCAGGTACCTTAGCTGAGTTCTTACAGGCTTCTATTTGTGCGGTTTTTTGGGTAGCTTTTTGGGCTTCGAGCATAACTCAGGCCTTACGTTGTTCTCGCTGACGATATCTTAAGGGCTTTATACACTTGGCTCTTATGAACACAATTAAAATTGCACGATCAAAGCTAAGCCCAAAACTGTTGCCTTCTTTTAACTACTTGAGCGCTGAGGTCAAGTATTCCCGCCTTATGACCCTGCACAGCTTCCATGCAATTTTCGGATAACTCACGTTATAAACTTCATTTATTGAAATACAGCTCGCGCTGTATTGGGTTTAAAAAAGAGCCTCCATACCAGTTATGGTTAAATTATTTTCATCTTTTTTATCTGTTTTATTTGACCAACTGATCAAAAAAAATTAGCATTCATCTATCAGTAAAAATAGAGGCACATCAATGTGTCCGGGCTGTAAGAGTAAAGAGCTCTGTACAAGTCGTACCAACAGAAGCAACCGTTTCTGAAAGCAATTAAAAAACAACGACTAACGGTGAAATACCGAACTTGTATTTGGGCAATTTCAGGGCTGTTTTACATCTATCCAGGGAGGGATACCATGACAGGTTTATCCAGAAGAACCGTACTCGCACTTGCCGCCGCAGGACTTACAAGTGTTGCTTTAGGCTCCACACCAGGCTTTGCTAAAACTTTAAAAGTTGCTGGTATTTACACCCAGCCCATTCAACAAAAATGGGATGCACGTCTTCACGAAGCACTGCTCGCTGCAAAAGAAGCTGGCGAAATTGAATACGTCTTTTCTGAAAAAGTCGCCAACACCGATTATGTTCGTGTTCTTCGGGAATACGCAGAAGGCAAAGCCGATCTCATCGTTGGTGAGGCCTTTGGTATCAGCCGTGAAGCACGCAAAGTTGCTGACGATTACAAAGATATTGCCTTCCTTATGGGAGATCCCTTCAAGCCACATGGCGATAACTTCTCCGTCTTTGATAACTACATCCACGAACCTTGTTACCTCATGGGCATCCTCGCAGGAAGCATGAGTAAATCTGGTAAGATCGGCATGGTCGGAGGCTACCCTATCGGCGAGGTAAACCGCCTGTTCAATGCCTTTATGGCCGGAGCCCTTTCCGTTAATCCTAACGCCCAGTTCAAAGTAAACTTCATCGGTTCTTGGTACGATCCTCCCAAAGCCAAAGAAGCTGCCTTCGCTCAAATTGAAACCGGCGTAGATGTTCTTTATGCCGAACGTGCTGGTGTTGTTGATGCCGCACGTGACAAAGGCATACTCGCCTTTGGTAACGTGAACGACATGAACAAGGAAGAAAACGGTAAAGACGTCGTGGTTACTTCCGCGCTTTGGCATATGGAATCAGCGATTGGTCACGCGATAGATCAAGTAAAAGCCGGATCATTCTCCGCAGCCGATTATAAAGAATGGACCATGATGCAAAAAGGCGGCGCGTCCCTTGCCCCTTATTACGAGTTCGAAGGAAAAATCCCAGCCGACGCTAAGGATAAAGTCGAACAGATAAAGTCAGATATCCTCTCAGGCAAGTTCGTTGTTGAAATTGACGACAACGAACCAAAGTCGACTTACTAGCCGCCTTCTGGCCCCTGACCTCTCTTACTTTCCCGAGGTCGGGGGTCTTTTTTTTGGGCATCCTGAAATAACGGTTCCATAAGAAGAGCCTACCCTTTGGGCAAATTTGCAACGTTACGATGCTGCGTTTCGTTACGACCTTTACTGGGGAACGTTAAATGGCTTTGCTTGCCTTTCACAACATTACAAAATCTTTCGGACCTCTTGTCGCCAATGACGACATATCCTTGTCTCTGGAAAAGGGCGACGTTATCGCCTTACTTGGGGAGAACGGGGCTGGTAAAACCACCCTGATGAATATTCTCTACGGCCATTATACCGCCGACACAGGTCACATCGAAGTTGATGGTAAACAGCTCCCTTCAGGGCAAACAGATGCCGCTATCAAAGCTGGTATCGGCATGGTCCACCAGCACTTTACCCTCGCAGAAAACCTAACCGTGCTTGAGAATATCATGCTTGGCACCGAAAGCCTTTGGTCTCTGTCCCAAAAACAATCCGCCGCCAAAGCCAAGCTGGCCAAAATGTCCGAAGACTATGGGCTCAAGATCAATCCTGATGCCCGTGTTGCTGATCTTTCCGTCGGTGAGAGACAAAGAGTAGAGATCTTAAAAGCCCTCTACAGAGACGCCCGCGTATTAATTTTAGATGAGCCCACCGCCGTCTTAACCCCACAAGAAGCAGACAGCCTGTTTAAAACCTTAAAAAGCCTAACTGGGCAAGGCTTTGCCATAATTTTCATTTCCCATAAACTCCATGAAATTTTACAGATCAGTACACGTGTAGAAGTCTTACGCCGTGGAAAAATCGTTGGTTCCGTTGCCACAAAAGACGCCGATAGAGCCATGCTTGCGGAAATGATGGTCGGCCGGAAAGTCGAACGTCCAAGCCTTGAGGCGATGGAATGCGGTAAACCAGTCGTGAGATTAAATAATGTCACCCTCAGAGATGCTGGTCGCAAGGCGAGTAAAGTGCCCAAACTTGATCAAGTGAACCTGACAATTCACCAACATGAAATTATTGGCATAGCAGGAGTTGCTGGAAACGGTCAATCAGCATTGGCAGATCTTCTTTCGGGGCTAACGATACCAAACCAAGGCACCTTTGAGCTTTTGGATGTCCCTGTAACTCAGGCGTCTCCTTCAAACATTGTCCATCGCGGCGTGGGCCGAATACCCGAAGATCGTCACAGTTCTGGTGTTGTCGGCGAAATGGCATTATGGGAAAACCTGATCAGCGAAGATCTCCGAAATGCGCCCGTTTCCAAGGCAGGTATTATCATTGACCGCAAAGCTTGTGTTGAGCGTACCAATGCCCTTATTGAAAAATTTGACATTCGGTGCGAAGGACCAGATGCAGAAACCAAGCTGCTTTCTGGCGGTAACATGCAAAAACTCATTCTTGCCCGAGCCCTGGCGCCCGAGCCTGCTTTCATTCTAGCCAATCAACCTGTGCGTGGCCTTGATGAAGGCGCTATTGCCTATGTACACGAGCAGCTTCTTGCCGCGCGTAAAAGAGGTGCAGGAATTCTGCTCATTTCAGAGGATCTGGACGAGCTCTTCTCTCTATGCGATCGCATCTGCGTTATGTACCACGGTAAATTAACCCAGCCTTTTGACGCAAAATCCGTCAGTACCAGTCAGGTTGGATTGATGATGGCCGGACAAACAATGGGACAAACATTCGATCAAGCGCCTGATAATTTAAACGCACCCGTTAAGGAGCCAAGCCATGCAGATTGAACCACGTGAGTACGTGGCGCCCTGGCGTATTGCCTTTGCCCCTTTCGCCGCCGTTATTGTTTCTCTTGGCCTAGGATCAATCTTGATCCTTTGGGTTGGCGCATCTGTTAGTGATGCTTATCTACTTCTGGTTAAGGGTGCCGTTGGCTCCAGCTTTGCCCTAACAGAAACTTTAACGCGCTCTATTCCTTTGATCTTTACAGGCCTTGCAGCAACGATCGCTTTTCGTGCACGGTTCTATAATATTGGTGCCGAGGGACAACTTTATTGTGGAGCTCTTGCTGCGACATTCTTTGGCACAGGGCTGATTACTCTCCCACCACTCCTGATGATCCCTTTTCTCATGCTCATTGGCGCCCTTGCGGGCGGCGCTGCGTTGGCGATCCCCGTTATGCTCAAGACCCATCTCAAAGTTGACGAGGTTGTTACAACCTTGTTGTTAAACTTTGTCATCCTGCTCTTTGTTGGCTACTTTCTTGAAGGTCCCTTAAAAGACCCGATGTCAATGGGATGGCCACAAGCCGAACCAATCATTGACGAAGGCCTGTTCCCAAGTCTCGTTGACAAAAGCCGCCTTCACTTTGGATTTATCTTTGCCATCATTGGCTCTGTGCTTTGTTGGGCCATGATGAGGTTTACGGTTTGGGGATACGAAATCCGTGCTGTCGGTCTCAATACCTCCGCCGCAAAGTTTTCCGGTATCAACGTCAATACGACAGTGATCAGAACGGCTGTTATCAGTGGCGGCCTCGCAGGGCTTGCTGGGGTGAGCGAAGTCGCAGGTCTCAAAGGTTATCTGACCCTCGATATTTCACCCGGTTATGGCTATACAGGTATTGCCGTTGCTATGCTGGCGCAGCTTAATCCCCTCGCCGTAATCCTGTCTGCGATATTTATTTCCATGATCTATGTTGGCGCTGATTCCATGAGCCGCGCGATTAACATTCCAACTTACATAGCAGATGTTTTGGTAGGACTTTCCGTCCTTTCCATTTTGGTCAGTGTCATGTTGACCAAATACCGTCTGCGGTGGAGATAAAATTATGATGGATATACTCGATATTCTTATCTCTGCTGGTTTTTGGGCCGCGACATTTCGGATTGTCAGCCCTCTGATCTTTGGCACTCTTGGTGAATTAATTTGCGAACGGGCTGGTGTCCTAAACCTCGGAATTGAAGGCATTATGACCATGGGTGCCATGTCTGGTTGGATGTGGGTCTATATGGGCGGGGACCTTTGGACAGGTGTCATGTTTGCCGCCTTCATTGGTGCAATGTTTGGGCTTCTGCATAGTGGCTTTACGGTTTATCTTGGATTATCTCAACACGTCACAGGTATCGGTATCACCCTCTTTGCGTCTTCGCTTAGCTACTACATCTATCGCATGTTACTACCTGATGCGACCACACCGCCAAAGATTGATCCCTTCCACCCTTATCCCGTCCCCTTCCTCTCTGATATTCCCATCATCGGTGAAGCCCTCTTTACGCAAACACCTTTAACTTATTTGGCACTCATTCTCGTTCCTATGGTTTGGTATGTGCTTTATAAAACACCCGTTGGCTTAGCTGTTCGGATGGCGGGTGAAAACCCGATGGCCGTTGAGGCTCAAGGTATCAATGTTCTCAGCATTAGAACGGGGGCCGTGATGGTTGGCAGCGCCTTTATGGCCGTGGGTGGCGCCTTTATAACCATGTCAGCCTTTGATGCGTTTTTCTTTGGCATGATCAACGGGCGTGGATGGATCTGTGTTGCTCTGGTGATCTTCGCATCCTGGCGTCCAGGTAAAGCCCTGATCGGAGCTCTTCTTTTTGCTGGACTGGATGCTTTGCAAGTGCGGGTACAGCAAACAGCAGGCGCGGTTATTCCTTATCAGTTTTTCCTGATGATGCCCTATGTCCTAAGTATAGTAGCTATGGTAATCATGGCCCGTAAAGCCAGTTATCCTAAAGCGCTGCTTACGCCCTTTCGCCGGGGTGAACGGACTTAAGCCCGTAATACTTATAACCGACCATATGAAACCGGAAGTCCCATGCTTGATCTTGTTATTAAAAACGCCGTCCTCCCAGAGAGTAACAATTCTGATGAGAAGAGTACTGTCGATATTGCAGTTCAGGGTGACCGTATTGTTGACATATCACCTCAGATCACTGAGGGCATTGAGCAAGGCAAAACCGAGATCGTAGATGCAGCAGGTCACCTTGTAACAGCACCCTTTATTGATCCGCATTTTCATCTGGATTCAACGCTTAGCCTCGGGCAACCAAGGTTAAATGAAAGCGGTACTTTACTCGAAGGTATTCAATTGTGGGGAGAGCTCAAACCCCACCTGACCCACGAAGCAATCAAAGAACGGGTCCACGCCCTCGCCCGATGGTCCATCGCACGCGGCACTCTTGCTATCCGAAGCCACGTCGATACCAGCGATGATCGTCTCTTGGCGGTTAGCGCTTTGCTCGAAGCCAAAAAAGAACTGGCTCCCTGGATAGATATCCAACTCGTCGCCTTCCCTCAAGATGGTTACATTCGCTATTCCAAGGCTGCAGAAAACCTTAAACGCGCTTTGGATATGGGCGTGGATGTGGTTGGCGGGATTCCTCATTTCGAACGAACAATGGAAGACGGTGCCACATCCGTAAAAGCTTTGTGTCAGATAGCGGCAGATCGCGGCCTGCTGGTTGATATGCATTGCGATGAAACTGATGATCCTATGTCGCGTCACATTGAAACCCTCGCCAGTGAAACCGTGCGGTTGGGTTTACAGGGCCGTGTCGCCGGATCACACCTAACATCCATGCACTCCATGGATAATTACTACGTCAGTAAACTACTTCCCCTCATTAAAGAGGCCAATATTACTGCTATCCCGAACCCTCTGATCAATATTACTCTGCAAGGGCGTCATGATACCTACCCTAAACGTCGTGGCATGACGCGGGTCAAGGAAATGACAGCCATGGGCATCAACGTCGCGCTCGGGCATGATTGTGTCATGGATCCCTGGTACAGCTTTGGCAGTCATGACATGCTTGAAGTCGCACACATGGCAACCCACGTCGGACAAATGACTGGCGTCTCAGAAACCAGAGCCATGTTCAAAGCTGTGACAGAGAATTCAGCTAAGGTCATGCACCTGCAAGATTATGGTATTGCCAAAGGCAACTTCGCGGACTTGGTTATCCTGCAAGCCCAAGACCCGATTGAAGCCATCCGCCTGCGCCCTGCCCGACTGTTTGTTATTCGCCGGGGAAAGGTCATAAGTAAAACAGCACCAGTACAGGCTGAACTGAATTTGAATGGTCAAAAAGAGATTGTAAATTTTCTCAAATAAAAAATAAATGACAGTTTTTCCCTTCTTTTACGTGGAAATGTATTGGAGGGAACAATGTCAAACACACATCAAACATCAGCATTCGGTTTAAACGAAGATCGTCAGATTGATAAATGGGCGCGCTTTTTTCGTTCTGGCAAAGTTCAAGACCCAGAAACCCTTACTGAACTTGAAAATCAGTTAAAACAGTATCTGATTGAAAAGCGTGATCGACCTATGGACCATGTTAGCGTCCTCCGTCTTAAAGAGCTAATGTCTTCACTTGAAACCTATGGAAAATCACTCAAACGCTTATCTGTCGTGAGAAAAGAAACTCTCGACAAAAAGATAAAAGCACGATCAAAACAGAAGAAGATCAATGGCTATAATTCCAATGGCAAAAGCCATTAGTCTCGATCCCAATAGGCTTCCCCAGAAAAGCGTTCAATAAGAAAATCGATCAACGTTCGAACGCGTGTGGGCTGTAACTTGCTGGCTGGCCAAAGAGCATGCAGACCTACCGATGTTGCTTCATAGTCAGGCAATACCCTGACAAGGTTACCCTTTTTGATGTCTGCTGCAACGACAAAATTTGGCATTAAAGCAACCCCTTTACCCGCTTTTGCAGCGGCTGCAAGCACCTCACCATTATTCGCACTAAAGTGCACGGCCACTTCAACAGATACCCTTCCCTTTTGACTATCCAAATCCCAACGTGTGCCAGTTCGGTGCCACCCATAATGTAGAATTCGGTGGTTGGCGAGTTCCCCGGGTTCATGCAAAGGTGCGTTCGCCCTTATATAATCTGGTGAAGCACAGAGGATACGCTGTACTGGTGCAAGGTGACGCGAGGTCAAGGAACTATCTTCAAGGTTCCCAACTCGGACAACTAAATCATATCCTTCTGCAACAACATCAACAAATCGATCAGTCAGGATCATATTGACCACAATTTTTGGAAAGCGGTCCATAAAGTCCAATAAAGCAGGCGCAATATGTAATTGGCCAAAAGACATGGGAACACTGAGCTTAATATGGCCTTCGGGTTCAACCTGATTTCTGGCTAACTCATCCCCGGCGATATTGAACTCTTCAACAATTACTCGACAACGTTCATAAAATTCTGCCCCTGGCCCCGTAATACTCACCCGTCTTGTGGTCCGATTTAATAACTGGGCTCCCATAACAGATTCAAGTGCAGCAACGCGTTTACTGACAACAGCCCTAGCCAAATCAAGGCGCTTACCAGCAGCACTAAAACTTCCCGTTTCAGCAACTGCAATGAAAGCTTCCATTCCAGACAGTCGATCCATACTCGCCTCTATTTGTTCCAACTTGGAGACAATAAAGCTCCAATTAACCATCATGACTTTTTTTTCGTACCAATCTATATATCATAAAAACAAAAAACAAAAACGTCGCGATCAAATTATTCATCTAAATGACCGTAATGAGAGATAGAGAGATACCATGGTAAGTTGGCAGAACGAACCCTTTGCAATCGATGTGCAAGAAGGAGAAACAAAAGCTTTTTGTATGTGTGGCCTTTCAAAAAATGGCCCCTTTTGTGACGGGTCACACACAAGCACGGATATCACACCTCAGGTGATGACATTTGAAGAAGATAAAACCATTTATGCCTGTGGCTGTCAGCAATCGAACAAACGACCCTTTTGTGATGGCACCCACAAAGATATCAAACCCGAGGGGTCTTCAAATCCAAGTCCGGCCCCCTCTCTCAGCGGTAATAACCCTATCGAACCACATATTGAGTTCATTCAAGAATTGGCTAAAAATGGTTTGTCTAAATTGGGTCACCACGGGCCTATGGGGGCAATGGGTGTTCCGAGGGCTGAACTTCCCTCATGGGATGACATACAATTTGTTACTGCCCAATTGGCGAACGCACCTTTACTTGATGATGCGCCAGTGTTGACAGAAACCATCATCGGTCCAAAAGCTAAAAAGCCACTGAAGTTGAAAATACCCCTTTTTGTATCTGATATGAGTTTTGGTGCACTTTCAGAAGAAGCAAAAACAGCCCTCGCAATGGGTGCAGAGTTAGCAGGAACGGGAATTTGCAGTGGCGAAGGCGGTATGCTGCCTGAGGAACAGGCCTCTAATTCTCGTTATTTTTACGAATTAGCTTCGGCCCGGTTTGGTTTTTCCATGGAGAAGATAAAAAAATGCCAAGCCTTTCATTTCAAAGGCGGACAAGCCGCGAAAACGGGTACAGGCGGACATTTACCGGGCAGTAAAGTCACCGGCAAAATAGCCGAAGTTCGCGGGTTAAATCCAGGGGAAGATGCAATATCGCCAGCCCGCTTTCCTGATTGGACAAAACCAGCCCAAATCAAAGAGTTTGCGGACCAGGTTCGGATAGAAACGGGCGGAATTCCCATCGGATACAAACTCTCTGCACAGCATATCGAAAAGGACATCGATGCTGCTCTCGAAATAGGTGTTGATTACATCATACTTGATGGCCGTGGTGGTGGCACAGGCGCTGCACCGCTTATTTTTAGAGACAATATATCAGTTCCCACAATCCCCGGATTAGCACGCGCAAGAAAACACCTGGACAGCCAAGACAAAGATGTATCCCTGATCATTACGGGAGGCCTGAGAACTCCTGCAGACTTCGCCAAGGCACTTGCACTTGGCGCTGATGCTATAGCTGTTTCCAACTCTGCAATGCAGGCCATTGGTTGTCTCGGGATGAGAGCTTGTCACAGCAACACCTGTCCTGTGGGGATAGCAACCCAGCGTGAAGACCTCCGCTTAAGGCTTAAAGTTGATAGTGCAGCAGAAGGACTGGCACGTTTCTTCGGAGCATCAGTCGAACTAATGCAAATTTTGGCAAGGGCGTGTGGTCACAGCTCTCTGCAAGATTTTTCTATTGAGGATTTAACGACCTGGAAAAAAGACATGGCGTCTCTTTCCGGTGTTTCCTACGGTGGTATTGAACGAAGTTAAAAGAGCGAAATCAGAATGCCACTGCCAATATGTGAGGGGTATCTCATTACATGTGCAGTGGCAATTTATACCACCGACCCTTAATATTACCCCATCTGGACACATTTTCAAAATTTTCGGCGAGGAGCACGGACTTCCGCGATGCGGTGTATCGCAAAGTTTGTGCGACGCGGCCCGAAAGCCTTGAAAATATGCCGTTTCGGTCACGTCCACGTCCCCCCGACGCGCGTCAAAAATCCTTGACGATACACCGTATCGCCAGCAGATTTCTTCCTTCTCGGGAGAAAGTGGACGAGATCCAGATGGGACAATATTAAGGGCCGGTGGTATTAGATATAGTCCGTCAAACTGAGGTTAATCAATTTAGTCGTTGCCGAATATGACGCTTCCAACTGAGCTTCTAATTGTGATAGCTCAAGCGTTGTCTGCCCCACATCAGCCGTTTTTGCATCATCCAGCCAGTTCCCAGCATAGAGTTGATAATCAACCTGATCATCCAAAGCGCGTTCAGTTGTGTTGTAGGCAACGGTTAATTCAGTTTGAACGACCAAGAGCGCATCAATGGCTTCGTTTAGAAGCTCAAAGGCTTCTTCGAATGCCGCCTGGTCCATTGGATCCTCTGATGCATTTGCGGAGATATTCATCGCCCGCAACAGCGTTTCAAAACCCGTGTCAGAGCCCGCAACACCATATTCTAAGTTTAGATTATCGTTGACCTGAACAGATGCGATGTCATCGTTGCCGCTGTAATAACTATCTTGCGCGGTCGAAGGACTGGAAATTGCGGTATAGGGCGGGTTTTCGACAGACACTGGTGGATGATCAGTAGCCGATCCAGCAAAAAGATACCTTCCGCCAACCTGTAAATTGATCGTCGCGGCTGCTTCTTCCAGGTTTGAGTTGGCAATGGTGTTGATACCCACAGTAGACGCGTTTTCTCCGCCGAGGGTCGCAGTTAAATCTGACTTGAAATTATTGGCAAGATCGATAAGTGAAGTAATAGAGGACTGCATAATTTCAATGCGTCCGATGACAAGTTCCCCGTTATCAACATAGGTCATCGAACGATTGAGAGAGCTTTCAAGACTTACGATCTGGCTTGCGGTTTGGGCAACACCTTTATAGTCCTGAGATTTATCTCCACTAGCAGATTCCATTTGCTTTTCAGCCAGTTGCGACTGAACTTTAAGTGCTTGTGCCATCAGCGCAGTGTTATTGGCAAAGGTCGAAATTCGTTCCATAGTCTAATCCTATCGAACCGTACCAAGCAGTTCATCAAATAGAGATTGCAGCGTATCGATAATGGCAGCTGCGGCGGCATACTGGTTTTCCAGTTGTGTTATATAAGCCAACTCTTCATCCACATTTACCCCTGTATTATTAGAGAGTTCTGTTTTTAAGTTATCCAAAGATAACTGTTCCGCATCGGCTGTAATTTGTGCGTTAGCAGCGTCTTGCGCCACAGTCGCAATGTAGTCAGCGGAATAACTTTCATAAGTGTCACTGGAACTCCCCATGGTAACGCTCGTGGTCATCGCATCATAAAGGCTCTCGGCGATAGAACTGTCGCCAACTGAGATCACAGCATCACCGACGGTCAAAGTAGCAGATGTATCGAGCTGGCCAGTTGCAAGAGATCCAGGATCATCTTGTAGAGTTTCAGAAACAGCAATATCTGCGGCACTTGTTCCAGTAAAAAACTGTTGTACCCCAAAGAAGCTGGAAAAGCTTTCTGCATCAACCCCAACCGCACTATCTAGTTGAGAAAGACCAATTCCCATTGCAGGATCGTCGGCTTCAATAATCAAATTTCCATCGGTCGATAAACTTGCTGAAATACCAGCAATACTATCAATAGCCGCCACAACATCATTTATGGTAGAGAGCGTCGATAGATCGATATCCTGATACGCCTGTAAGCTCCCTTCACTATCCACAAGAGCAACACGAACGTCCCCCGTTCCTGTAAAACTATCCAGTCCAGTAAAACTTTCGGTACCCGAAACTGTTTCCGGGGCGGGATAGGCAACGCCATTTTCATAGACAGCATTAATTTCACTCATCAGGCTTTGCGCCATAACATTCAGGGTGTCTTGCTGCTCGGGAAGGATATCATCTCTTAAAGCTATAAACCCTGCCAATTCTCCCCCGGAAATATCTTCAGTAATATCTTTGCCATTTAGGGTGATCGCATCAAAACCCCCGGGATAGCTCAGGGCAGCATCTACATTGGCAGCAGGATCATAAGAAAGCTCGTGTAACTGGCTGTCCACCAATGGTTGACCACTATTGGTATAAACATACGTTTGGTTATCACTGGTCGTGAAGTAAGAAATGTCTAATTCTGTGGCGAGTTTTTCCAACTCTAGAGTTCTTTTGTCCTCTAAATCCAGGGTTGAAGTTCCCTGACTATTGGCCAAAAGAATTTGCTCATTAAGCTGATCAATGACCGCGAGTGATTGGTTTATATCCGAGACACTCTGAGCAATTCCATTATTGGCTTGATCCCGGAGATCTTGGATATTTCCAGATTGGCTGGTAAGCTCTTGAGCAAGATCTTCTGCCGCAGAAACTATTAATGCTGCCTGGCTATTACTTTCTGGTGTCGAACTTAAGGATAGCAGTTCTGAAACCAGGGCAGCAACATCCGCCGTTAAGTTTGTTCCACTGGAGGTCGTGCCCAATCCCTGCTGCAACTGATCAAGATATATTGCAATGACATTGGCTTCCCCTGCATCCGAAGATTGCTCAATAATGCTTGCGGAAAGGAAGGGATCTGCACTGCTAGTAACACCTCCCGAAGTAACACCTGCACCATAACCAGAAAGTACGACAGAGTCAGTCGACAGTGTCTTTCTGGTATAACCTTCTGTTCCAGCATTCGAAACATTGGATGACGCAACAGAAATACCTGATTGTGTGACCAAAAGAGCATTTGTTGCCGTATGCAGTGCGGATGTCAGTGTCACTTTAGTCTCCCTCAGGTATGATCTTGTTTAGGCGTGACCACGTTGTGCCGCAGCATCAAGCAAGGCTTCTACACGCTCCGCACAAGCCACTTTTCTTTCGTTCAACAAATGAATATTTCGACGCGTTAATTGACGCAGATCCTGCATTTGTTCGAGCAAGATTTTAAAATCTTCCACATCCCCAACCGCAGCTCGCGATTTCATGTCTTCCAGGATTGGAGGGCTTAGGACTTCATATTCATCAGCAAGTCCTTTTTTCAGGGGTTGGAGCCGGGAAACACTCTCTGTATCCTGCCATTCCAGAAAACGATTTTCCATACGCATTACGGTGATTAAAGTATCCAAAACCGCCTGAAATCTTGCTTCTCCATTACCCATGATCAATTCCTTTTTCCTTTAAACATCTCGATAGATTGAAAGTACGAACGTGTTACTGAGCGAGACTTGCGTAGTTTTAGAATTTCCTGTCCCAATTCGTCTCGTTCTTGCTCAAGCGCTTTACTAAGAGAGGTCGCTTCTTCGAGGCAACTCAATACACCTGGCCTGTTTGCTCCATTATCCAAGAGGTGGGATACATTCGCCTCAAGTCGTTTTAATCTTGCACTAAACATTTGGGTTATCGAACGGCTGCAATAAGAGTGTTGATCATTTCATCTGCTGTGGTCACAACTGTTGAAGCAGCAGAATAAGCCTGTTGAGCCACAATCATACGACTGAATTCAGAGGCAATATCAACGGTTGATTCCTCAAGAGAAGAGGGTGAAATAACACCAGCACCATTGTCCCCCGGAGTTGAGAGAATAAAATCTCCTGATGAAGAAGACTGGCGAAACAGATTGCCACTTTCGGCGATCAATCCATCAGGATTAGCAAAAGTGGCAAGAGACAACTGATAGATAGACTGGCTCTGGCCATTATCGAAATACGCAGTGATCCCACCTTCTGAATTAATATCAACGTAAGAAAAACTGCCATAGCTGGTGCCATTTTGAGAAATAGATCCCAAATCGACAGAAGGATCGGTCTCGTTTGACGCAGCTTGTGACAGGCCGTTGGCTTCTCCTGCAGTACCCAAATCAAGCGTAATCGAGCTGTCTCCAGCGCCTGACGTCCAACCTGTTATATCCAACACAGGTGGGCTGGGTGTTGTCGAGGCCAGGGTACCATCGTCATTAAAGACAATTGCTACAGGTCCACCACTTGCCGTGCCGCTTGTCACAGTCGGATCAAGTGTGTTTACAGGATCACTGTAAGTCAAATCCCATGTGTTCGCGGCAGTTTTCTCCCAATTCAGATCCACTGTTTGTGAAACACCTAGGGAGTCAAAAAGTTCAACTGAAGTTGTAAAGGTATCGCCAATATCAGCATCTGCAGGAAGGTTTGCTTCGAGGGAAAGTTCGGATGTCGCGACAGCCACACCACTTGCTGCATAAACGTCAATTGGCTCTAGAGCAGACAGGCTATTTGTCGCTCCAACAGATATAGATCCATCACTATCAGTTGGATAACCCATCAGGTACATACCGGAGCTATTTACTAGGTACCCTTCATCATTGACCGAAAAATCACCCGCTCTGGTAAAGGCATAGGTCGCATCTGAAGTATCCAGGGAACTGGACACAATAAACATGCCGTTGCCATCAATCGCCAGATCTAAAATCGACTGAGTAGAGGAAATCAAACCTTGCTGGCTGACACCTGAAACATCTGATGCACTAACCCCACCGGATCCGTAGCTAGACGATGTAGTACTATTTGTAACCAGAGAAGAAAAGCTGGTGTAGGAGGATTTGTATCCCACCGTTGAGGCGTTAGCGATATTGTCTGAAATAACACCCAGAGCATAACTCTGAGCTGCTAAACCAGACACAGCGGTATTGATAGCACCAGACAAGCTCATGGCACGCTCCTTTAGATAAATGTTATTTCTGTCTCTTATACACATCTGACGCTGCCGACGAAGAGGATAGTGTAGAT
>CAJXUS010000061.1 GCA_913060675.1 uncultured Rhodospirillales bacterium | reverse complement strand
TATCCTCTTCGTCGGCAGCGTCAGATGTGTATAAGAGACAGAGGCACGGTGATCTCTGTTGGCAATAAAAATATTGAAATTTCTTTGGAATACGACGGAACGACTGTTCATATCCCAGCACATCCAGACACGACTAATATAGGTGACAAAGTCACTGTAGGCGTACGTCCTGAGCATATGCAAGAAGGAACCGATCTCCCCTTCAAACTCAAAGCCAAAGTAAACGTCGTTGAGCGGTTGGGAGATGCAAGCTACCTCTACCTTGATAACGGCGACAAAGATCCGTTATGCATCAAAACAGATGGCCACAGTACAACAAAACCAGGAGATATCGTTGAGTTTTGTTCTGACTTTTCTGCTGTACATGTATTCGACGCGATAGGTAATGCTCTCTCCCGCACGACAACTGACAATCGATACACGGCGCCGCAATTAAACGTCTAAAACAAACAATAAGCGATATAAAAGAATACATATTGGGCTGGTTCTTGTTAAAAGAGCACTAGCCCATTTCTATGTCTAACACCTAAATTTACCTTAAAATTAATAACCGAGTAAAATAATCAAGATAATCTCTATTTGTCCTCCATAAATTTGATCCATATCAACGACATGAAATAGCAAATTCTTATAGTTACTAGTATCAGAAGCAATTTAGAACTACTATTGCGTGAGAGATGATGCATAATTTAACGGATAAGCTACAAGATCAGTGTAATCTGGCGGTAAGCTCAAAGTCCGGTCGGTGGGTAATTTAAGACATGACTAAAGATTCTGATCTGTATATTTCCAGCCATGTTGCTCAGATTTCCCCTGAGAATTTGGAAAGTACGCTGAAAGAGATTCTCAAACATCCCTACGCAGATGTTCCCCTCGTCGATGACAAGGGCAAAATTGTAATTCTGATTGATGCGCCTAGCAGTAAAGATGCCATATCGACCATCGATAGCATCAGCAAAACTGAAGGTATTTATTCCTTCTCCCCTGTCTATCAACACCAAGAAGAATAATCTCGGAAGATTAAATTCAGTCCAGGTTAACTAAGGATCCTATGTCATGAAATTATCCAGACGTGACTACATCAAAGCAAATGCCGTTGCACTTGCCGCTGGTGTGGCCGGAATGACAGCTAATGTCTCTGCCAGTAATTTGGTAACGGACAGCTCAAAAACAGAACTTAAGTGGTCAAAAGCTCCCTGTCGGTTTTGTGGAACTGGCTGTAGTGTCATGGTTGGCACTAAAGAAGGAAAAGTTGTTGCCACGCACGGTGATGTAAAAGCTGAAGTCAATCGCGGTTTGAACTGCGTCAAAGGCTATTTCTTATCCAAAATCATGTATGGCAAGGATCGCCTGACGACGCCACTTCTTCGGATGAAGGATGGCAAATACCATAAAGAAGGTGAATTCACTCCGGTATCCTGGGATGTCGCCATGGATACAATGGCAGATAAATTTAAATCCGCGATCAAAGAGAACGGTCCAACTTCCGTCGGTATGTTTGGTTCTGGCCAATGGACCGTTTGGGAAGGCTATGCAGCCTCCAAATTGATGAAAGCAGGCCTTGGCACCAACAATATTGATCCGAATGCTCGACACTGTATGGCCTCAGCGGTTGGTGGCTTTATGCGTACCTTCGGCATTGATGAGCCAATGGGTTGTTATGATGACATCGAAGCCACAGATGCTTTTGTACTCTGGGGCTCAAATATGGCGGAAATGCACCCAATCCTTTGGTCTCGGGTTACAGATCGTCGTTTAAGCGCACCAAATACCAAAGTTGCTGTACTATCAACGTTTGAGCATCGCTGTTTTGACCTCGCAGATATTCCAATGGTCTTTACGCCTCAGACTGACCTTGCGATCCTCAACTTCATTGCGAACTACATCATTCAAAATGACAAAGTGAACCATGATTTTGTATCAAAGCACGTCAACTTCCGTCGCGGTAATGATGATATCGGTTACGGATTGCGCCCAGAACACGAGCTTGAGCAAAAAGCTAAAAATGCTGATAAAGCGGGTGGCTCTACAGAAATTAACTTTGAAGAATTCAAAGTTTTTGTCGCAGACTACACGGTAGAGAAAGCCTCTAAGTTATCTGGTGTTTCTGAAGAACGCCTGATAGCGCTGGCTGAATTGTATGCAGATCCCAACCGTAAAGTTGTCTCTTTCTGGACAATGGGTTTCAACCAGCACACACGTGGTGTTTGGGCTAACAATCTAATCTATAACATCCACCTCCTCGTCGGTAAGATATCCACCCCAGGCAACTCTCCTTTCTCTTTGACTGGACAGCCTTCTGCTTGCGGTACGGCGCGTGAAGTTGGAACTTTCTCACACCGTCTTCCTGCTGACCTTGTTGTCGCAAATCCAAAACACCGTGCCTTTGCAGAAAAAATCTGGAAAATTCCCGCAGGAATTATCCCTCCAAAACCTGGATTTCATGCAGTACTGCAAAACCGGATGCTCAAAGACGGTAAACTCAATGCTTACTGGGTTATGTGTAATAATAATATGCAGGCCGCTCCGAACTTGAACGAGGAAGGCTATCCGGGTTACAGAAACCCGAAAAACTTCATCGTGGTATCTGATCCCTATCCAACTGTGACCGCGGAAGCCGCTGATCTCATTCTTCCAACAGCTATGTGGGTGGAAAAAGAAGGTGCCTATGGTAACGCAGAGCGGCGTACTCAGTTCTGGCACCAACTAGTCGATGCACCTGGTGAAGCGAAATCAGATCTTTGGCAGCTTATGGAATTTTCCAAACGCATCACAACTGACGATGTATGGCCTAAAGAAGTTCTTGCTGAAAATCCTGAATTCAAAGGAAAAACTCTCTTTGAGGTTCTTTATAAAAACGGAAACGTTGATAAATATCCTCTCGAAGAAGCGCATCCTGATTATGAAAATGTAGAAGCCAATCACTTTGGTTATTACGTTCAGAAAGGTCTGTTTGAAGAATATGCAGAATTTGGTCGCGGCCACGGTCATGACCTTGCGCCATTTGATCGTTACCATCTGGAACGCGGTCTAAGATGGCCTGTCGTCAATGGTAAAGAAACCAAGTGGCGCTTCAAAGAAGGATCAGATCCTTACGCTAAACCAGGCAGTGATTTTGATTTCTATGGCAAGCCCGATGGAAGGGCTGTTATATTCGCCCTTCCTTACGAACCAGCGGCTGAAAGTCCGGATGAAGAATACGATATGTGGCTCTCTACCGGTCGTGTACTAGAACACTGGCATTCCGGTTCTATGACCCAGCGTGTACCTGAACTTTACAAAGCTTTTCCAGATGCCGTTGCTTTCATGCACCCGGATGATGCTAAGGCACGTGGTTTGAGACGTGGTCAAGAAGTGAAAGTCATATCCCGCCGGGGTGAGATGATTACCCGGGTTGAAACCAGAGGGCGCAACAAACCACCAGTAGGACTGATTTTTGTTCCCTGGTTCGATGCAAGCCAGTTGATCAACAAAGTGACCCTGGATGCCACCGACCCTATTTCCAAACAGACAGACTTCAAAAAGTGTGCTGTTAAAGTTATTGCAACAGGGAGAGCGTGATATGAGAAGCTTTCTTATTAGCATGGCCACGGTCATTGGCTTTTTTGCTCTAGGTGTAAGCGCCTACTCTGATGGCGCAGCTACTCTTCGTCAAGGGACACCAATTCTGACAGAACCTGAAGCCCCAAAAATGAACAAGGTTGAGAACAAGGATGTAAAACGGGTCAGAAATTATCCTGAGCAACCTCCGACTATTCCTCATAAGGTCAGATCTTATGAGATATCAACCAATGCCAACAAATGCCTATCTTGCCACGCAAGAACTCGTACCGGCGAATCTCAAGCGCCAATGGTAAGCGTTACCCACTATATGGATCGTGATAATCAGGTTCTTGCAACGGTATCACCGCGTCGGTATTTCTGTAACCAATGTCACGTAACCCAAGTTGATGCCCCACCACTTGTTGAAAACGAGTTCATTGACGTTGAACACATCCTTAAGGCTGAATAGGCAAAACCATGTTGACACCTTTTAAAAAATTGTGGGGTATGGCCTGTTGGATCTGGTCCCATGGCAACCGCCCCGCGAAACACCTTTCAATAGGTTTCCTGACAATTGGTGGCTTTGTTGCTGGCGTTATGTTCTGGGGTGGTTTCAATACCACTTTGGAACTAACCAACACCGAAGAGTTTTGTGTCAGTTGTCACGAAATGGGCGATAATGTCTTTGTGGAATTGAAACCAACCATCCACTATAGCAACCGCTCTGGCGTCCGCGCCAGTTGTCCTGACTGCCACGTGCCGCATAACTGGACCGACAAGATCGCCCGTAAAATGCAGGCTTCCAAGGAAGTATGGGGCAAACTGTTTGGCACCATCAATACGCGGGAAAAGTTCCTGGCTGAAAGGCGCCGCCTTGCTGGTCACGAGTGGGACCGGCTCAAGGCAAACAACTCTCTAGAATGTCGTAACTGCCACTCAACGACATCTATGGATATCACGGCACAATCCACCCGTGCTGCGACAGCCCACCAAACCTTTCTGTTTACTGGAGAAAAAACCTGCATCGATTGCCACAAAGGCATCGCGCATGAACTTCCTGATATGACAGGTGTCGAAGGCTGGAAATAATCCTTCGAGATGACACAAAAAAGGTGAGTTCCAGTTTGGTCTCACCTTTTTTTTGCTATGTCCCGCGTCCTGTGTCCCGTCCTAAGATAGGCCTTCACTTTAGACTTTATCTACAGCCTAAAATGTATGTGAACCCAGCAAACGAGCTATAGTTCTGATCCTTTGAGTAAGGAGTGATGTGAGCCAAACTATGCCCATCCTTTTTTTTCTTTCTCGGCATAAAATAGAGCGGATCGATTAAACGGGCTGAGTAGTTCCACCACACCACATCCCCTTTCTCTTCTACTTTCCAGACAAGAGCATCTTTATCAGTCTCAGGTACTTCATAAACTTCCCAATGGACTTCAGGTAGATAAGCTGGATTGCCACCAGGTCGATCAACAAAGGCAATTCGTTGCCCTCTGGATATGTGTTGATTTAAATTCAAATGGGACAGTTGCTCAAAACGAAGATGATCAAACTCAGAATAATAGACAAAACCTTTGTTCTTAATATTTAAATCATCTGGAGAGTGGGTAATCAAAATACTCCAATCCCCACCCAAATCTCTGTTCCGTTTCCAGATTGCGATCAGGGTTCCATCAGCAGGAGCGAGTATCTCATCACCAAAATCGCCGCCATCGACACCAACATGCCGTTTTTCCCGTCTGGAACCATCGACATCTTCCCACGAAGCGTATAACGAAGACAGCTGCGGACACTGCCTATCAGATGGATAAACAGGAATAAGGCCACTGGGATATGTATCATAGCCTTTGAGTTCAAACTCAACCGATACAGCCGGTGTAGCACCACCAATCCAAAAGGATAGGGCAGAGCAAACCGTGCCTATTTTCATAAAGTTAAAACGCATATGGCCCTACTATAACTGAGTTTGGCGTATCACACTCAGTTATAGTAGGGCCATATTCTTTACAGCAATAACTTAATTTAGTGCGTGGGTGGTCCAGCGATAACGGCCTGGTACATCCAGATACTAAACCCGTAAGCGACGACCAATCCAAGTGTTATTGCAGGAACTAATCCAACAGCCAGAAACATAAACAAGGTCATTTCTTGCGCTTTGGTTTTTTCGGTTGGGGCATTTTGAGTGTTTTGCACTTTAATTCTCTCTGTTCCCAAAGTGATAATCCATATGCTCATACGATGAACACTTAAAATCAAACTATCTATAGATACTGAAGCATACCGCATGATTTTGGAAGTACATTGATACAAATCAAAGATATCACTTTAAGCGATCATTTATTTTGAACCACACCAGTATAATTATAGATCCAGCCGTTAGCTGCTTGTAACACATTAAATCTTATCCTATAAGCGAATCATCCTAGGGGTGTCCCATATATGGGGCTGAGATTGTGCTGTTATGCACGGGACCCTTCGAACCTGATCCGGGTCATGCCGGCGAAGGGATTGGACCCACGGCAGAATCAAAACTCGATTTATTGAGTATTTGTGTCTCTCTCTGCCCAAAGCCTCCCATAGCTCCCCGGATCTCCTTGTGAATTAGACAATAGGAGATCTAACGTGTCTGACAAAAATACGATACCGAGCCTAACCACTGGTGCCCTTACGGGATCCAGCAAAATCTACACAACACCCGATAGCGATCACGATTTAAGAGTCCCCTTCCGAGACATTAAAACCAGTGATCCTCAAGAATCCTCAGTACGAATTTATGATGCATCCGGGCCTTATACCGATGACACCCATACAATAGACATCAATAAGGGACTTCCGAGATATAGGGAAGCATGGATCAAAGAGCGTTCCGTTGAACAATATCAAGGCCGGAATTTAAGACCTGAAGATAATGGACAAGCCAAAGGCTCTTATTTGGCAGATGCTTTCTCCCATGAATATCAACCTTACCGTGGCACAGGCGAACAGCCACTCACCCAGTACGAAATGGCGCGTGCGGGTATCATCAGTAAAGAAATGATCTATGTCGCCGAGAGAGAAAATTTGGGACGTAAGAAGGCTTTGGATAATGCCCAGGAAATTCTGGACGATGGTGAAAGCTTTGGCGCATCTCTACCACAGTTTGTGACCCCAGAATTTGTCAGAAGTGAGATCGCGCAGGGTAGAGCGATCATTCCAGCAAACATCAATCACCCTGAACTAGAACCGATGATTATCGGCCGAAATTTTCTGGTCAAAATTAACGCCAACATCGGTAACTCAGCCATCGCCTCCACTGTAGAGGAAGAGATCGATAAAATGGTCTGGGCCACCCGCTGGGGCGCGGATACGGTCATGGACCTTTCTACGGGTAAAAACATTCACCACACCCGCGAATGGATCATCCGCAACAGCCCTGTGCCCATCGGTACCGTGCCCATGTATCAAGCGTTGGAAAAGGTTGGTGGTGTTGCCGAAGATCTAACCTGGGAAGTCTTTAGGGACACCTTGATCGAACAGTGCGAGCAAGGCGTTGATTACTTCACCATCCACGCAGGTGTCCGCCTCGCCTACATCCACCTCACTGTTGATCGCGTTACCGGTATCGTCTCCCGCGGCGGCTCTATCATGGCAAAATGGTGTTTACACCACCACAAAGAGAGCTTCCTCTATGAGCACTTTGAAGATATTTGTGACATCATGCGTCAATACGATGTGTCTTTCTCCCTCGGCGATGGCCTGAGACCAGGGTCGAACGCTGATGGCAATGACCGTGCCCAGTTTGCAGAGCTTGAAACCCTCGGCGAATTGACACGGGTGGCTTGGAGCAAAGGTTGCCAAGTAATCATCGAAGGCCCCGGCCATGTTCCCATGCACAAGATCAAAGTTAACATGGAAAAACAACTTAGAGAGTGTGGCGAAGCTCCTTTCTATACGCTTGGCCCCCTCACAACAGATATTGCTCCGGGATATGACCACATTACTTCCGCCATTGGCGCAGCTATGATTGGCTGGTACGGCACCGCAATGCTCTGTTACGTTACCCCAAAAGAACATTTAGGCCTCCCGAACAGAGATGACGTCAAAACGGGTGTAATAACCTATAAAATTGCGGCTCAAGCGGCTGATCTCGCCAAGGGGCATCCGGCAGCGCAGATCAGAGACAACGCGCTTTCAAAAGCTAGGTTTGATTTCCGTTGGGAAGATCAATTTAACTTGTCGCTCGACCCGGACACTGCGCGTTCGTTCCACGATGAAACCCTGCCAAAAGAAGCCCATAAAGTTGCTCATTTTTGTTCTATGTGTGGACCTAAATTCTGTTCTATGAAAATATCGCGGGAAGTAAAAGACTATGCGAATAAATTAAACGACAAGACACAGGGCATGGCTCAGATGAGCCACAAGTATAAAGAAATGGGAAGCCAGCTTTATCTTGATACGGAGTTGACCAAAGAAGTTGTGAAGGAACCTGCGGAATAATGCATATTGAAATTATTGGCTCAGGTATTGTTGGATTGTCATGTGCGGCAGCTTTTGCGGAAAGATGCTGCGAAGTCACTGTTATTTCTGACAGTGACGGGCCAGACGCCAGCTGTTGTTCATGGTGGGCCGGGGGGATGTTATCCCCCTGGTGCGAGATGGAAAGCGCCGAACCTCTTGTGGGCGAACTTGGGGTTGAATCCATGGCATTTTGGTCTCGGTTCACATCCTCCTACAGACAAAAGGGTACACTTGTCGTTGCCAGTCCCCGTGATGTACCTGATCTAAAACGCTTTGGACGCAGAACTCAAAACTGGGAACAGGTCAGAGAAGAGCAAATCGAGGCGCTTGAACCTGATCTTGCGGGGAGATTTACGACGGGGCTATATTACCCGCAAGAAGCACATTTTGATCCAAGGGAAGTACTCCCTGAATTGGTCGCCTATTTAAGAGAAAAAGGCGTCATGTTCCAATTCAACAAAAAGCTCCCCGATGATTTTTTTAAAAGCCCGACGACCGCAGATTATAGAATTGATTGCCGTGGTCTCGCCGCAAAAGATGAGTTGAAAGACTTGAGGGGCGTCAAAGGGGAAATGGTGCTGATACAAAGCAACGAAATTTCGCTATCCCGCCCTGTACGCCTATTACACCCAAGAATTCCGCTTTACATCGTTCCTCGAAACAATGGCGTATTCATGGTTGGTGCAACCATGATTGAAAACGAAGAACGCACCAGAGCTAGTGTGAGATCAGTGTTAGAGCTATTATCTGCGGCTTATGCGCTCCACCCGGCCTTTGGTGAAGCAGAAATACTTGAAATTGGTGTTGATGCGAGGCCAGCCTTCCCAGATAATCTTCCGCGGATCATACAAAAGGGAAAGACGATTCATTTAAATGGAATGTACCGCCACGGCTATCTGGCGGCACCCGCCATGGCAAAAAAGGTCGTTGAACTTGCTTTATCTGGAAATGGAAATTCCCCTCCATCCAGTTCGTACACAGGAAACAGTTAATGAACTTAACGCTCAATGGTGAGGCTATCATCACAAAAACATCGACATTAGCCGCACTGCTTGATGAGCAAGGCTATGGAGATGCAAAGGTCGCCACAGCCGTAAACGGAACTCTTGCGCCTGCGAGCTTCAGAGGAGCAACTGAACTGACTGACGGCGACGCTATTGAGGTAGTTGCCCCAATGCAGGGAGGATAACCATGCCTATTCAATTTTATGATCAACAGGTTTCATCACGCTTTTTGATTGGTACCGCTCTTTATCCTTCGCCTTCGATAATGCTGGATGCCATCAAAGCTTCAGGCTCTGATATCGTCACGGTTTCTCTGCGAAGAGAATCTGGAAAAGAACAAGCTGGTCAAAATTTTTGGTCTTATATCAAAGAAACTGGCGCTAAAATTCTTCCAAACACTGCGGGCTGTAAAACGGTAAAAGAAGCTGTCACCACTGCCCACATGGCACGTGAAGTTTTTGAAACGCCCTGGGTAAAGCTTGAGGTAATCGGCGAAGATGACAGTCTGCAACCCGATGTTTTTGGCCTAGTTGAAGCCGCCAAAATACTCACCGAAGATGGCTTTCAGGTTTTTCCCTACACGACAGAAGATCTCGTTGTGGCCGAAAAACTTATCGCTGCAGGTTGTGAAGTGCTTATGCCTTGGGGAGCACCGATTGGAAGTGGCCGGGGATTAAACAATGTCTATGGCCTTCGTAGCCTTCGCGCCCACTTTCCAAAAGTGCCATTAATTGTTGACGCAGGGATTGGATTGCCTTCTCATGCAGCAGCTGCGATGGAACTTGGATATGACGCCGTACTTTTAAATACAGCCGTCGCCAAGGCAGGTGATCCCGTCATCATGGCCAAGGCTTTTGCCATGGCTATTGAAAGCGGTCACTTATCTTATGTCGCTGACCCAATTGAAAAAAGGGATATGGCCGCCCCCTCCACTCCGGTGGCTGGCCTCCCTTTCTGGAACCAAGAACATGCTTAACCCCTTTTACCAAATTGTTGATAACGCTAACTGGCTTCCTCGCCTTCTCCCCGTTGGCTTAAAGCTTGTTCAGTTGCGTATCAAAGACGCGGAAGAAGAAGACGTTCGCGAACAGATTATACTTGCTCAAGAACTTTGTAACCAATACCAAACCCAACTTGTCATCAATGACTACTGGGAACTGGCTATAGAGCTTGGGTGTGACTTCATCCATTTGGGTCAAGAAGACCTTGATGATGCTGATATTGGAGAAATTCGTCAGGCTGGCCTAAGTTTAGGTGTCAGTACTCACGATGAAAATGAACTTGATAGAGCTCTTGATCTGGAGCCAGACTATATCGCCCTTGGCCCGGTTTATCCGACTATCCTTAAGGAGATGCACTGGGAACCTCAAGGCGCCGAGAACGTAAAACGTTGGAAAGAAAGGGTTGGGCATATCCCGCTCGTCGCGATCGGGGGTCTTTCCGTAGAACGTGCTCCAGAGATTTATGATGCAGGGGCTGATACCATCTGCGTGGTAACAGATGTTCTCTACAACGACAGCCCTGAAGAACGTCTTCAAGAGTGGCTTGAGCTTTCTATTGAAAGACAAGCTGAATAAAATAAATGACGGTCACTTCGCTTATCGCATAAGTGACCGTCACTCTCTAATTCGTTGCTAATCTGAAATAACGGCCAACAGATCTTTAGTTTCTATTTTTGAGCCTGGTTTAACCAAAAGCTCTGTTACTTTTCCTGATTTTTCAGCCAATACAGATGTCTGCATTTTCATTGCTTCAATAGACATCAGAACATCACCCTGTTCGACCTCGTCGCCTTCAGAAACTGACACAGTAACGATCAAGCCCGGCATTGGCGCTCCAATGTGATCTGAATTACCCACATCGGCTTTAATATGTGCAACCTTTGCAGATGAACGGCTACGATCTGTAACCTTAACATTCCGTGGCTGGCCATTGAGTTCAAAAAAGACGGTACAAACACCCTCTTCATCAGGCTCACTAATCGCCCTAAAACGGATAATCAGTGTTTTACCTTGCGCAATGTGCACTGATAATTCTTCACCGATATTCATACCATAAAAGAAAGCCGGAGTAGGCAAAACCGAAACGGTTCCAAAGTTTCTTTGATGTTTGGCATAATCGGTAAAAACCTGCGGATACATCAAGTAAGACGCGAACTCACGATCAGTTATGGCACGCTCAACCTTTTTCTCAACTTCGGCTTTTTCAACGACGAGATCAGCAGCAGGCATCAAAGACCCTGGCCTTACAGTGATCGGAGCCTCGCCTTTAAGTACTTTGTTTTGAAGTTCTTGAGGGAACCCGCCAACAGGTTGGCCAAGATCGCCCTTAAAAAAGGACACAACAGATTCAGGAAAAGCAATTTCCTTATCTGTTTTTTCTACATCTTCGCGGGTAAGATCACTTGTGACCATCATCAACGCCATGTCGCCAACCACTTTGGAAGATGGCGTCACCTTTACAATATCTCCAAACATGTCATTCACCTCAGCATAAGCTTTGGATACTTCAGGCCAGCGCTCTTCAATACCAAGAGAGCGAGCTTGTTGACGGAGATTGGTATACTGTCCACCGGGCATTTCATGATGATAAACATCCGAAGTTCCGCTGCGGATATCACTTTCAAAACCAATATAATTAGCTCTGACATGCTCCCAGTAACCGGACAGTTCTTGTAAGGCACCATCATCAAGTCCAGTATCACGATCTGTATTGCGCAAGGCAGCCGCAATTGATCCCAAACTAGGTTGTGATGTCAGACCACTCATCGCATCAATACAGGCATCAACGGCGTCAACACCAGCTTCCGCTGCCGCAAGTACAGTTGCAGCAGAAATACCACTGGTATCATGGGTGTGCAGATGGATTGGCAGACCTACTTCATCTTTAAGCGCTTTGATAAGGGTCTTTGCTGCGGCCGGCTTTAATAATCCAGCCATATCCTTGATACTCAAAATATGGGCCCCGGCCGCTTCAAGCTCTTTGGCCATATTTACGTAGTATTTCAAGTCATATTTAGGACGGTTAGGGTCAAGAATATCACCTGTATAACAAATCGCAGCTTCACAGATTTTACCAGTCTCACATACCGCGTCCATAGCGACGCGCATATTCTCTACCCAGTTTAGGCTATCGAATACACGGAAGACATCCATACCCGCATCTGCTGATTGTTGAACGAAATATTTCACAACGTTATCAGGATAATTGGTGTAACCCACACCATTGGACGCCCGAAGTAGCATTTGAGTAAGCAAGTTAGGCATTGCTGCTCGTAGCTTCTCCAGACGCTCCCAAGGGCATTCTTTTAAAAACCGCATGGACACATCAAAAGTCGCGCCCCCCCAGCATTCCATTGAAAATAGATTGCTTAGGTTCTGCGCGTAATAAGGGGCGATTTTATTCAAGTCGTCGGTACGAACTCTGGTCGCTAAAAGCGACTGATGGGCATCTCGAAAAGTTGTGTCTGTTATTAACAGACGCTTTTCGTCTTTCATCCATTGAGCAACAGCCGCGGGCCCTTTTTGATCTAAAAGCTGTTTCGCACCATCGGGAACAGAGCCACTGTTTGTTTTAGGCACCAGGGTTTCGTGAGGGTTGGTCGGATGTGTCCGCCCCGTAACCTCATCATTGCCATTTACCATGACATCACCGATAAACCGTAACAACCGTGAAGCGCGGTCTCTGCGACGCGGCATATGAAAGAGTTCAGGCGTTTCATCGATGAACTTTGTCGTATATTCTCCACCACGGAACTTTGGATGGGATAAGACGTTTTCAAGGAAAGTGAGGTTGGTTGATACACCTCTGATCCGGAACTCGCGCAAAGCACGGTCCATACGAGCGATGGCTTCATCGGGTGTCCCGCCCCAGGCGGTGACCTTCTCCAACAAAGAATCATAGTGGCGGGTAACAACAGCACCAGAAAATGCCGTCCCACCATCGAGGCGAATACCAAACCCCGTTGCGCCACGGTAGGCGAGGATTTTACCATAATCTGGAATGAAATTATTCTCGGGATCTTCTGTGGTAACACGACATTGGATCGCATTCCCATTCAGACGGATACTTTCTTGAGCAGGAACCCCGGAATCATCTCCGCCAATTGTCCCCCCTCCAGCAATACGAATTTGTGCCTGAACAATATCTATCCCTGTAACGGTCTCTGTTACAGTGTGCTCAACCTGGACACGGGGATTTACCTCGATGAAATAAAACTTATCAGTATCCATATCCATCAAAAATTCAACAGTTCCAGCATTTGAATAACTGACTGTCTTCGCAATCGCGATGGCAGCATCACTGAACTCTTTACGCTGAACTTCGCTCAGGTAAGGGGCAGGTGCGCGCTCGACGACCTTTTGATTGCGGCGCTGAATAGAACAATCACGTTCAAACAAGTGGACAACATTTCCATGGCTGTCACCGATGATCTGAACTTCCACGTGTCTTGCCCGACGAACCAGCTTTTCCAGATAGACTTCATCATTCCCAAAAGCCGCCATGGACTCTCTGCGTGCAGCATCCACCTGTTCGATTACTTCGCTTTCATTTTCGATAACACGCATACCACGGCCACCACCACCCCAGCTCGCCTTTGTCATCAAAGGATAACCAACGGATGCCGCCATTTTACGGACTTCATCATCATCGTACGGTAAGGCTATGGTCGCAGGCATAACAGGCGCACCGGCTTGTTCAGCTAAACTACGTGCAGAGACTTTATTCCCCAAGCCGCGCATAATATCCCCAGAAGGGCCAACAAAGATAATTCCAGCTTCTTTACAGGCATCCGCAAAGTCAGGGTTTTCAGATAAAAATCCGTATCCTGGATGAATAGCATCGACCTTGGCTTCTTTAGCAACGCGTAAAATATCCTCGATACCAAGGTATGCTTGTACTGGTCCTTGCCCCTCACCGACGAGATAACTTTCATCTGCTTTAAAACGGTGGAGTGCAAAGCGATCTTCATTTGAATAGATTGCGACCGTCTCAATACCAAGTTCCGTAGCAGCCCTAAATATCCGAATAGCAATTTCGCTACGGTTAGCAACTAACAGTCTTTTGATTTTTTTGCTCTCGAGATCACTCACAACTTTTATCCTTTTTTGTATTTCCAGTACTTTTATTTGTACTGTCCCATAAGGTCGACCCTACTTTATGATTTCCCAGTTCGAACCTTAACCTGCTGTTCCGAATGCGACACAGATCCTAATTACTGATCCATAATAGTCTCTTGGATCATCGTTTGAACCAAATAGCTTTGGACCTTTGGGATCTATTTTCCCTGACCATAATTATCGAGTGGCTCACAGTCGATAACAACCACCTAATATTCACCGATTGAATAGCACAAACCCGCACCCAAGCCATGGTAATAACAATACAATGCAAGATCAAAATGAGTTGTACCGAGACAATACACAAATGATGAAGACACCAGAACATGTATAGACAAATTTTATTGAAATTACTTATGAAGGGGTAATTACAAACGAAATACAGATTACAATAAAATGCGAAATTAGTATTTAGATTATCTATAGTTACTCAAATATTCGGTATAAGTGAACATTTGAAGAGGAAGGTACTTTATCCGCTTCGATGATCATTCCCAAAATCATATTAACATTCTCACCATCTTCAGCTAAGGGCAGTAACAAACGCTTATAACCAACATGGTCTCGCTCTTCGACACCCCATGCGACTTCCCAATAATGAGGACAAGCTGTTTCAACAACAGATTCAAAAGCGTTTTGAACAAGAGCAAGCTTTTCAGGGGGGAAGAGATCTGCAATAGATTTTCCTGTACAATCTTGCCCAATGATTTCCGTCAATATGGATCCCCAAAGACGATAGCGAAATTCATATTTTCCATCCAAAAAAGTCACATCAACCAAAGCAATCCGGCCAAGTATTTCTATGATTTCTGCTGGATTTACATGCTGACGCCCTGGCAACAATCCACTGCCGGGTGAAAGGGAATACCAGTAGTTATAAAGAGTATTAAAGTACTCTTCAGATGCTGCTTTTTCAGGGAGTTCACATAACCCTCTAATATTCATAGTTATCATCCAGCTAAAAAGACAGATGTAACCCCGCCAGTAAGTTAACATGGATAGAGTTAAAATTTACTTTCGAGAAATGACTTGAAAGCCATATATATAAAAACACACAGATACGTGATTTCATTTTTCATCGTGTAGAGTTCACACTTTGACAATGAAAAATATTCTAATCCACTTTCTATTATTGGCCTCTATTGTAACGGTAACGGATCGTGCCCAAGCGGATCAAAAAGACCCTCGACTGCCTGCGTTGTTTACAAACCTCCTTTCTGTAAATCCCGGAGCCAGGAGCATTATTTTAGAAAGAAAAATATGGGATATTTGGCTCGAAAGCGAGAACCAAACCATCGTTCACTTGATGGAAATTGGAGAGCGCGCGACCCAGGCCGGTAATTTTTCAGATGCCTTGGATGCTTACACCCAAGTAATTATGTAGAACCCTAATTACGCTGAAGGTTGGAATAAAAGAGCGCTTGCTCATTATCTTATGGGGCAATATGAGGCCTCCCTTTCCGACATAAGAAAAACCCTTATCCTTGAACCCAGACACTTTGGTGCACTATCTGGGCAGGGCTTGATATACTTGGTACAAAACAAATGGTCTCTCGCGAAAAGAGCCTTTAAAAAAGTATTGGAAATTCATCCGACCATGCGAGGTCCAAGGGCGAATTTACTTCTGATCGAAAGGCAGGGGATAGAAGAGGAAATATAGTTATTTTATGGATGCCAAAACGGCAAACGTTCAAACACAATCAGCACAGCAACACCAATAGAGAGCCCATAAGGAACCCCACCGCCGCGGTGTAACCATTCTGGCAATTGAATTTTGCATTTTGCCAGCATGTATTCTACCGCATGGGAGTATTTTCGAAGCAGAAGTATTATGATCACTTGCACCCCACCAACAAGTGATAGAATAATCACGAAAGAAGGCAGTATCCCAAAACCAGTCCAGAGGGCAAGACTGCTCATAAACTTGACATCTCCCCCCCCTAAAATTTTGAAGGCAAAAAGAACAATTCCTGCAACAAGCACGACCAGCATCGCCCCAATATGATCGAGTAGAGGCGTGGAGGCTTCCCCTCCCAGGTAAGCTACGGGAAATAAGAAAATTATCGCGATTGGAATGACATTGGGGATCCGCATTTGGATGAGATCAGACAACATCGCAATGACAACCAAGGCCATCAATACCAGCTTCGTTACAAGAAGCGATTCCAATTCCATGTCTTCTCCGAAATAAAATGTCGAAACTCTGATCCAGAGCAAAGGTTATCTTCGACAGCACTCAAAGCAATATAATCGACTGATTACGGTAAATGCTTCCTTAATATCGTCCTTTTTAGATGAAAAATTTTGCAAACATCATTTTTTTATTGATTGGACGTCCAATTAAAATAAAATACCTCGATAACCAAACAGTGGATTTAAATGAGATGCCCAAAGTGGGAATGGAAGCCATTAGAAAAAAACAACTTATCGAAGCGACCATCTCATCGATCCATGAACGTGGATTTTCTGATATATCCATTCGTATGATAAGCCAAAAAGCAGGCGTTTCTGCTGGAATTGTTCATCACTATTTCCAGGATAAAAATGACCTTTTACAAGCAACAATGCGTAAAATGCTTGAAGATCTTAGGTTATCTGTCTTGCACCACTTGAAAGGTGCAACCTCGCCAGAACAACGAATAGAAGCTCTTATTTCGGCTTACCTAGACGCTCACCTATTTGAACCTGAAACAGTTTCAGCGTGGCTCGCATTTTGGGCTCATGTGCCTCATTCTGACAGGCTCAAACGGTTACAACGAGTCTATGAAAAGCGGCAAATGAGCACCTTTCGGCACGCCTTAAAGAATTTACTCCCGGCTGAACAAGCTGAGAAAGCCGCTCGTGGAATGGTCGCCCTCATTGACGGGCTCTGGATAAGAACATCACTTCAAGAAAACGTAATGGACTGTGAACAAGCACGAGAAATCGTACAACAATATTACGAAATGCTTCTTCATCAACACAACAATATCAAACTGGGTTAGAGAGAACTAGTCATGTTGAATGATACATTCGATTACATCATTGTAGGAGCCGGATCAGCTGGCTGCGTACTGGCAAACCGCCTCAGCGAAAATCCTGATCACTCGGTTTTACTTATCGAAGCTGGCGGAAGTGATGGATCTATATTCATTCAGATGCCAACGGCTCTATCGATCCCAATGAATATGTCCCGTTACAATTGGGAGTTTGAATCCGAGCCAGAGCCCTGGATGAATGACCGACGGATGCATTGCCCTCGAGGCAAGGTCCTCGGAGGATCATCATCCATCAATGGTATGGTCTATGTCCGCGGTCACGGTTGTGATTTTGAAGAATGGGAAGAAAAAGGGGCATTAGGTTGGGGCTATAAAGATTGCCTCCCCTATTTCCAACGTGCCGAAACGTGGAAAGGCGGCCGGGATGAATACCGCGGCAACGAAGGTCCCTTAGCTACTTGCAACGGTAACGAAATGAAAAACCCGCTTTATTCTGCCTTTATCAAGGCAGGCGAAGAAGCAGGATACGGCGCAACGGCAGACTATAACGGTTATCGTCAAGAAGGTTTCGGCCCGATGCACATGACGGTAAAAGACGGGGTCCGCTGGTCAACGGCAAATGCTTACCTGAAACCCGTATTAAAACGCCCCAATCTCAAGGTTATTTCTAACGCCCTCACCAAACGCATTGTTATGGAAGGTAAGAAAGCCACAGGCATTGAGATAGAAGTTGGGGGTCAGACACAAATCCATAAAGCCGCAACCGAAGTGATCCTCTCTTCAGGTTCAGTGGGCTCGCCACAACTCCTTCAGATCTCAGGTATTGGGCCAGTAGAAGTCCTTAAGAAAGCTGGCGTTGAAGTTGTTCATGACTTGCCGGGTGTTGGCGAAAATCTGCAAGATCACCTTGAAGTCTATTTCCAATTCCGTTGCAAAGAGCCCATCACGCTAAATGGTAAACTTGATCTTTGGAGCAAATTTTTGATCGGGACGCGTTGGATCCTTTTCAAAGATGGCCTAGGCGCAACAAACCATTTTGAATCCTGTGCCTTTATTCGCTCAAAAGCTGGTCTGAAATGGCCTGACATCCAGTACCACTTCCTTCCTGCAGCAATGCGGTACGATGGACAGGCTTCTTTTGATGGCCATGGAATTCAAGTACACGTTGGCCCTAACAAACCGAAAAGCCGTGGCTATATCCGCATCAAATCTGGCGATGTGAATGACAAGCCCGAAATACTCTTCAACTACAATGAACACGAAGATGACCGAGAAGCCTTCAGAGCCTGTATTCGTCTAAGCCGTGAGATCATGGAACAAGATGCCATGGCTCCATATTGCGAAGATGAAATCCAACCTGGTGCAGAACTTCAAACAGACGAGGAACTCGACGCCTGGATCAGAGAAAATGCGGAAAGCGCGTACCATCCATCTTGTACCTGTAAAATCGGTTCAGATGATGATCCGATGGCAGTGCTTGATAATGAGTGTAAGGTCAGAGGCATCGAAGGGTTGCGCGTGGTGGATAGCTCCGTCTTCCCAACCATTACTAATGGAAACCTAAACGGCCCAACAATAATGGTCGCGGAAAAGGCTGCCGACATTATTCTCGGCAACACACCACTTCCAGCATCAAATGCACTGACTTGGATCCATCCAGAGTGGGAAACCAAACAGCGTTAAATATTCTATTAACTATTTGATTTTCCATAAAAAACGCGACCTTAATTTAAAGCCGCGTTTTTTATTGTAAATCTATGTCTCGATATTAATCAGATACAGCCACAATCAGGTGAGCCACAGCCACGGGGGGCTTCGTGTTGTTGTTCAACAACTACGCCTTTTTGTTCTGTTTTCAAACCAAGGCGCTCAAACAGAGCCATATCTTCGTTTTCTTCCGGGTTAGCTGTTGTCAGGAGTTTATCGCCATAGAAGATAGAATTAGCGCCAGCCATAAAGCAAAGAGCTTGTCCTTCGTCACCAAGAGAACGGCGACCAGCGGATAGGCGAACATAAGACTTCGGCATCATAAGGCGAGCGACAGCAACGGTTCTCACCATCTCAAAGCTATCAAGACGCTTCATATCACCAAATGGCGTGCCTTTGACCGGAACCAGCATGTTGATTGGAACTGAACCCGGATGTTTGGGCAGGTTCGCAAGCGCCATCAAAAGACCAACACGGTCTTTACGCTCTTCACCCATACCAATAATACCACCGGAACAAACGTTCAAGCCAGCCTCACGAACATTACCCAGGGTTTCAATGCGATCATCGAAGGACCGCGTGGTGATAACTTCAGGATAATATTCGGGGGAAGTATCGATGTTATGGTTGTAATAATCTAACCCGGCTTCTTTGAGACTATCAGCTTGATCTCGGTTTAACATACCAAGTGTCATGCATGTTTCCATGCCCAAGTCTTTAACCGCGGTAACGATTTCTGCAATCTTGCCGATATCACGATCTTTGACGTTTCGCCATGCCGCGCCCATACAAAAACGACCGGAACCATTGGCTTGAGCTTTTTTAGCATATTCAAGAACGGTATCTTTATCCATTAACTTACTGGCACCAACGTCGGTACTGTAACGTGAAGACTGTGAACAGTATTTACAATCTTCAGCACAACCACCCTCTTTGATATTCAAGAGAGTTGATAGCTGTACTTTATTTGGATCAAAGTATTTACGGTGCATCGTCTGCGCACGAAATAGCAAGTCCATCAAAGGCAGTTCGTAAAGAGCCTCTATTTCTTCCACCGTCCAGTTAGTGCGGACATCCGCGTCAGCGGAGAGTTCACTGGTCTTATTTTCCATTTGATCAGCGATAGCTTCAACAGAAGAAATTGTAACCTCATGTCCTGAGATCTCAGCACCTGAGACTTCAGAAGACACAATACTTGCTTCGTTTTCCATGGCGACCTGCGCTCCCATGTTTAATCCTATGCGTTGTTCTAACTGTCCGAGGATATTTCGGCAAGCAACAAGCGCCTGTTGAGTTATTCTTTTACTGCAATTTACTCGTTCAAGATTGTTTTAATATTCGCTTGTAAATATTGTGAGGACAAACAAACCTGAAACAAATAAACGAAGCCTACTTCTATTTTTGAATTTTTATAGTGGGTTAAGCTCTTTCATCGCCAAAGCCATTGCTTTCCATGCGTCGTCAATCTGCTCATCGTTGATGACATAAGGCGGCAAAAGATACAGCACATTTCCTAACGGGCGAATGAGCATATTACGATCCCAGAACCACTTTTTAAGATCGCCACCAAGGGAAGAGTTATAACCGCCATCATCAACAATCGCATCAAATGCCCCAATGGTCCCCATAATGCGATGGTGTCGAGTTTGAGGAAGCTCTCTAATATAGTCCATCCCACGATGGTGCGCAGCTTCAATTCTCTTAAAACTATTCTGTGTCTCGTCACTTTGCAGTAAATCAATAGAGGCTAAAGCCGCCGCACAACCTAAGGGGTTGGCCGTGAAGGAATGACCATGACAAAATGCTTTATCAAATGTCTCACCAAGAAATGAGTCGTACAATTCATCCGTCGCAACAGTGACAGACAAGGGTAAAAAACCACCTGTTAGACCTTTAGAAATACAAACCAGATCAGGTGTTACGCCGATTTTTTCACAGGCAAAATTACGTCCGGTTCGGCCAAACCCTGTCATGACTTCATCAAAAATGACAAGTACGCCCCGAGCTTGTAGTTTTTCTACCAATGTCTTGAGAAACTCTGGACGCACCATGCGCATCCCCCCTGCCCCTTGAACCAAAGGTTCTAGGATCATCGCACATATTTCATCGCCAAAGCTTTCGAGGTGGCGGTCAATGGCTTCAAGCGCAGCGGCCTCTTTCTCTTCAATATTTTCGTCATTTTCCCAAGTATTGGGATAGGGCATGATATCGACGGAAAACAGAAGATCTTTCCAGGCATCAAACATGTGAGAGGCAACCCCAGCCGACATAGCACCGACGGTATCACCGTGATAGGCACCATCGAAAGTCATAAACCGTGTCCGATTGGTTTGGCCCGTATTGCGGCAATGCTGGTAAGCAATCTTCATGGCAACTTCAACAGCTGTTGAGCCGTTATCGGAGAAGAAAACTCTGTTTAACGTACCTGGAAGAAGGTCACTCAGAGCCTTTGCAAGCTTAACCGCGGGTTCGTGAGTAAATCCAGCAAAGATAACCTGTTCTAACTTATTGGCCTGCTCGGCTATAGCTGTTGCAATTTTTGGATTGGCATGACCGAAAACGTTAACCCACCAAGACGAAATATAATCCACGATTTCACGGCCGTCTTTAGTGCGTAAAAACACCCCTTGGGCAGAATCAATAACGACGGGATCAGGCGCGGTTTGCGCTTGGGTAAAGGGATGCCAGACGTGACGTTTATCCAACTCCAAAAAATTGTCAGTCATTCTTAACACTCCTTCCAAAAAGTTCAGCCACTCTTTGTAATTTTGGTTTAAGAGAAGCGATCGTATTTAAATTCACATCTTCACAATGCGGGAGTTCAGCCAGAACTTCAATGCGCCCGTACTGCTCGATAGCGCTACGGTTACCCGTATTTTCAGGTCCATTCATGATAACCCCAGCCAAACTCACCCCCCGGCGGCGCAAGGCTTCAATTGTGAGAAGGGTATGGTTAATCGTTCCCAACCCTGAACGCGCAACAATAACAACGGGAAGATTTAAGCGCACCATCAAATCACTCATCATGTCCTCATTATTAAGAGGCACAAGTGCACCACCCGCGCCTTCGACAACAAGAAATTCTTCTTCCCCAAGGTTCGGCAATTTAATGTTCTTCAGACTTATTGTCTGTTCTACATTTATAGCAGCTTGATGCGGTGACAACGGATCTGGAAAACTATAAGAACAGGGGTATATTGATTTCTCACCTATACCCGTCAATCGCTGTATTTCCGGGGTATCATGATCTTTAAACGGTCCGGTCTGAATTGGTTTCCAGTACGACGCGCTCAATACTGCAACAAGTGATGCAGCCGCAAAGGTCTTGCCAACTTCGGTGTCAGTACCGGTGACAAATAATCCAGGGTAGTTCCCACTAGCCTTCACATAATGAGTATCTTCTCTCATACTCCACCAAATACATTGAGCGTTACGAAAACCAAAACAACTACCTATTGCTGCACAGCACAAAAATCACATCATAATCGGCTTCAATAGGCCCATCTGTAAAGTAACTTTCATATTTTTTAAGCAGTCGCCGCAACTGGCCCGTCCCCAAAGGCTTACGGCCAAGGCCACTTGAATGCGCCCCAATGTCTTTCAAGTTTTGTAAAAATTCCAAACCGCTTTTATGGCACTGCACAAATAACTGCTTTTCAATTTCAACGACCACGCTTGAAAAACTGTCTTCGTAAAAATTTGTCGAGGGAAACTCTGGTGCCAGTCTTTCAATTGATAACTCTTGTTGGCATCTATGCCATAACTCAAAAGTATCAGAGGCTAAGGATGTGAAAGCCAAAACGCCGTCAAGGCTGAGAAGGCCAGTAAGATTGTGTAAACTTCCTTCCAGGTCACGAAACCATTGAAATGCCATGTTCGAACAAATTAAATCGAACGGTCCTTCAAGGTCTGGATTTTCACCATCCATTACGGAGAAAGTTAGGTTACCTTTATCATGAGATTGATCAGCATCTCCCTCAATGAACGAGCTTTGACATTGCTTGATCATATCCAGAGAAATATCTGTTACAAACCACTGCGCATCAGGGTAGAGATCATAGAGAGCCCGTGTTAAGTATCCGGTTCCACAACCAATTTCCAGTATCCTTAAAGGAGTCCTATTCCCAAGGCCCTTTTTAATCAGGCCCGATAAAGCTATAGCGGTTTTTTGCTGTACTTCTGACTGTCTCTCATAACTCTGAGCAGCAGCCCCAAAACGACGCGCAAGTCCTTCTTTCCATACCTTTTCAATCATTGGCTTAGGATAGCTCGCTTAATAATATCGTGACATGCTTTTGGATCTGTTAGAGGAACAAGATGCCCCTTCCCATCAGCCCAGGTAATATTACTAGAGCCAAAAAAAGCTCTCGACATATCTTCCGGTACAACCAGATCCGTTTTATCGGCAAGAACAAAGGTATTTGAAGGATTTAAAAGAGTTCTCGCATCCTGATCTCGAAGAAATTCCAACCCCCAGCTTAGTCGCTCATGGTCTCGTTTTTCAGAATTTTCAAATGGTATTTGCCCCAAGGGGTCGCACAAATCATGAAATGACTTCAGCACACTTTCTGCTGAAATTGGAAGCCGTCGGATCATGCGCTCTATCACACGAAGAGAAACACCTTGGGGGAAACTCTTGTCGTCAGAGAACTTAGAAAATCCACAAATTGAGACCAGTTTGTTCCAAGTAATTTTTTCTTGGGATAAAAGCCATAACACTCCCAAAGAATGTCCTACAGCAATATCGAAATGCGCCTCTTCTGGAATGGCTTGGGTTCCCGAAAATCCTAGATCAGCTACAGTACATTCGACATCATGACCAAGCTGAGCAATCACTGCATCCCATATTTTCGGACCATAGCCCCATCCATGTACAAACAGTATACGCATTACACACCAACCTCTTTACAGCTGTTAACAATAGCCTTTGCCAGATCCATTACCTGCTTTTTTGAGTGCACTGCACTGAGAGTTACACGCAATCTTGCGGTACCTTCAGGTACGGTGGGGGGGCGGATAGCGCCAACAAGAAAACCTTTATCCTCAAGGCTTTTTGCAACCGCCATAGTTTGTTGATCGCTGCCAATAACAACGGGGATAATTTGTGTACAAGAAAGCCCCGTATCCAGTCCCTCTTTTTGCAAAATCCCTCTAAACAGGTCCCCGCATTCTTTTAGGTGTGATCTCTCTGAATTAAGCCCTGGAACCAATTCCAATGCGGCATCAATCGCCCCTAACACTTGGGGAGGCAAAGCCGTGGCATAGATCAGCCCACTGCAAACATTGATTAAATAGTCTCTTACAATTTTTGAACAAGCAACATAAGCGCCATAAGACCCCAACCCTTTACCAAAGGTCCCCATGACAAGCTCATCACTTGATATCCCCCCGGCACAAAGCCCCATGCCTTTATTTCCAAGAACCCCTGTTGCATGTGCTTCATCGATATAAAGAAAAGTATCGTATTTTTGGGCTAGAGAACGAATGGCAGCGACATCCAGCTCATCACCATCCATGGAAAATACGCTTTCTGTGACGATAATCTTTGCTTGATCGTCGTCTTGATGCTTAGAAAGCAAGAGTTCCAGATGATCTAGATCGTTGTGCCGAAATCGAATTTGTTTTGCATTGGCAGCTTGGGCACCAAAATGCAGGCTGGCGTGATTTAGTTTGTCAGTAAACAGGAGTATCTTTGGGCTTTCTTTTCCACCGTTTAAGGATCGGTGGAGTAAAGCTGAAAGGACTGATGAGTTAGCTTGAAATCCGGAATTAAGGATTAAAGCCGTTTCGGAACCCTTTAGTTCAGCAAGTCGTCTTTCTATATTCTCATAGAGAGAATGATTACCTGTAATTAGCCGCGATGCCCCAGATCCAGTGCCATAGGATTTCGCCCAATCAGACGAGCGCTCGATGAGTAAAGGATGGTGAGATAAACCAAGGTAATCATTCGAGGCGAAGTTAAGAAGTATCTTAGATCCACGCTCTACTCGACCACCAGCAAGAGGTACAGACCCTTTTAAAGACCGTCGCCTATCTTCTGGAATACTCAGAATCTGTTGTTCTATACGTTCAGAAAGGCTCACCACTTGAACTACTCCAACAGCTAGCTGCTTAAAAGAGCCAGTATAACTCCGGCCATGTTCTGGAAATGGTTTTAGTATCAAAGAAACATAAGAGCAACTGCTGTGATAGAGAGCAACTTGTCTAAATCGATTTTACAATAAAAAAGGCGACATAAATGCCGCCTTTTTCAAATAACAATCTTTGCTTTATGCGCGGCGACGACTGCGGCGACCTTCACGGGCCCCACCAGCACCTTCTGCTGCTG